>NZ_JASCXW010000019.1 GCF_030012175.1 Peloplasma aerotolerans | reverse complement strand
CAAAAACTGAGCATGTTCAAGAAGTTGTTGAAGCATGTAAAAAGAAAAACATACCAATTCGTATTGGTGTTAATAGTGGATCACTACCAAATAGAATGGTACCCACAGCTGAAAATATGGTTGAAACAGCTAGACATCATGTTGAGATATTAGAATCAATGGGTTTTTATGATATCGCATTGTCGCTAAAAGCGACCGATATGAACTTGATGGTTGAAGCGTATCGTTTAGCTGCAAAGACTTTCCCTTACCCACTACACTTAGGTGTAACTGAAGCTGGTACAGCTTTTAGTGGAGCGATAAAAAGTGCAATGGGTATCGGTATATTGCTTGCTGAAGGCATTGGAAATACGATTAGAGTATCTTTAACAGATAATCCTGTATTAGAGATACAAGCAGCAAAAGAAATACTAAAAAATCTTGGTTTAAAAGATAAAGTGCCTAATTTAATTTCATGTCCAACATGTGGACGTATTCAATATGACATGATTGAAATCGCAAAAAGAATTGAGACTTATTTACTAAAAGTCAATAAGACGATTAATGTTGCGATTATGGGTTGTGCAGTTAATGGACCTGGTGAAGCAAGCCATGCTGATATCGGTATTGCTGGTGGTAAAGGTGAAGCACTTCTATTTAGACACGGAAAAGTCATTAAAAAGATTAAGGAATCTGAAGTATATGATGTCTTAGTTGAAGAAATAAATAACTTTGATGATTCTAAAAATAGAGGAACCGTAGAAGAATAATTCTACAGTTCCCTTTTTTGTCTAAACATCATACAATGAAATTTCATAATCACAAATGTCTTGATAAAATTCTTTCTCGTGTGACACTAAGATTAAAGTTCCTTCATAACTCATCAATGCTTCTTTCAAAGCTTCTTTGGCATTAACATCTAGGTGATTCGTTGGCTCATCCAGAATTAACACATTACCTTTTTGATGTCTTAGCAAAGCAAGCCTTACTTTAGTTTGTTCTCCACCAGATAAAGTATTGATGTCTCGATTTGCCATATCAAAATTAATTCCGTGATTTCCTAATAGTGACATCACTTCTTTTTTAGTGAAATGTTGATATCTATGATGAACAATTTGAAATGGGGTTAACCCATCTTCAAATTTACTATCTTGAGCAAAGTATGCAATCTTTGCTGTATCAATCCAACGATAAGATCCTCCAAGCTCTGGGACAATTCCCAAAATAGTTTTAATAAACGTCGATTTGCCAATCCCGTTTTTTCCTGTTATAACAGCTTTTTCTTGTTTCAGGATGTCAATGTTAAGTGGTTCAAGCAAAGGCTCTAAATAACCTATTTCGAGGTTTTCTATAGATAATACGTCTTTACCAGTAGTCGAACTTAACGGAAAATGAAAGTGATATGTTTTATCATGTTTTGGTGCAACTATTTTGTCAATTTTGGCTAACATCTTTCTTCTACTTTGAGCACGCTTTGTTGTTTTTGCTCTTGTAATGTTCTTTTGGATGAACTCCTCGGTTTTTTGAATAAATTTTTGCTGAGAAACGAAAGCTTTTTGTTGCTGTTCAATTCTAAGTTCTCTTTCTTTTAAATAGTATTCATAATCACCTTTATATCTTGTAATCGTTCCATTCTCCAAAGCAAAAACAGTATTTGCAATATCCATTAAAAATTCTTCATGATGTGAAACAACTAAAAATGCTTTTGGGTAATTGATTAAAAATTTAGTCAACCATTCAATATGTCTAACATCTAAAAAGTTAGTTGGTTCATCTAATAATAAAATGTCTGATTCTTCAAGTAAAAGCTTTCCTAAGATAATTTTCGCACGCATACCACCAGATAAGTGTTTAATAGGTTCTTCTAATAAGTCCATAGTCAAACCAAGTCCATGAATGATATTTCCAACTTTTGATTTGATTGCATAAAAATCGGATTCGATTAACTGATCGCCTAGTGTAGATGCCCAATTTAAAATGCGTTCATGTTCTTTTTCGGGGGCTATAACAAGACTCTCGTATAACCTTTCCATTTCCTTTTCTTTTTCAAACAAGGGTAAAAAAGCGTCGTATAAATACGTCTTTACTAATAGATTGGGATTGATCTTAGCATATTGATCAAGATATCCTATTTTTTTATTGGGGATCCAAGAGATTGTTCCTTGGTCAGGACTTATCGATTTATCTAGAAGTTTAAGTAGTGTTGTTTTACCTGTTCCATTAGGACCGACTAAAACAGCATGTTCTCCTTCAAATAAACGCATTGATGCTTTTTGATATAATTTTTCCCCACCATAACTAAACGTTATGTTCTCTACTTCTAAGATGCTCATTGTGGTAAATCGAAACTAAGTGGTGGTTCTTCATCCTCCACATAGATCCATTGCTCCTCTACAAATTTTTCTCCATTGACGATTGTATCAACAGACTGTTTAATATATTTTGCCTTACATGTAGCAAGTATTTGGTTGTTTTTGTCACATAGATAACCTTCACCTTCAAAAGTTCGACTTCTGAGATTTGTTATGTAACCTACAACTTTAAGTTCTTGATCTAATGGTACAGGTTTATGAAACCTGATGTTCATATCAATCGTTACACCCCATAAGTTTTCGTTATCCATTAAGATTGCGCGACCAATGGTTTCATCGAGTAATGCTGAAACGATACCACCATGCATTCTTTGAGGATAACTTTGATGTATCTCATGTCCTTTGAAAATAGCAAGTAATCGTTTATTTTCTAGTTCATAAAAAGATGTATGCAATCCAGCATCGTTTGCTAAACCGCAAACGAAACACATATGAGAATTATTTTGTTTTCTAACTACTTTATAGGTCATATAATATTTAGCTCCAAATGTATGTATAGTATAAATAAACTTGCAATAAAGGTTGATACAAAAAATATGATAACTAAGCTTTTATATATTTTTGTTAATTGACTTTCTTCTTTTATGTTGAGATAAAACCCAATAGAACATGGTATCCACAAAATCATGGATGCTTTTTTAAAATCTAATTTCTTTATGATAACAATATATAATCTAATTAGAAATAGTGTTAAGCTACCAATAATTAAAGAAAACCAAAATGCATAAATCGATAAAGCTACAATTAACTCAAACATGTTTCCTACCTCCAATAAAGAGATATGTTAGTGCTACTAATGGTATTAGAAAAAACCAAAATGATCCTGTGAGAAACAGTCCAAGAATTGCCCAAAAATAAGAAGACATAAAAACAAGCAAACGATCTTTTAACTTCATGGTATCATCTCACTTTCTAAAAGAATGTAGGAATCGAGTTCACTAGATGCATTCATTTCAATATGTCTGCCACCTCTTTCAAGATAACCATATCCATTAAAACCAGTTGCTCTACCGTATGCAAGATAAATATCGTTTAAAACAAATGAAAAATCATTTAAATGGTCATGTCCTACAAAAACAGCTTTTGATTTACCAAAAGTCACCATGGCATCAAAAAATCCTGTATCTACACCTTGTGCATAGACCATTTTCTCTTCAAATATACCTGTATATTGAATCGGATTGATATACTGTCTTAATGGTATGTGCATAAACACAAGTGAATCCACTGCATCAAGAGAAACATGTTCTTCATACCACGCTACTTGTTCATAACTTAAATAGTCATAAACGCCTTCTTCTTCGGTATAAGTGTCTCTTTCTGCTTTTGAATCAAGAAAGTAAGCATTATAGAAAGGTAAACCATCTTTAGTGAATTCGATTTTGAAGTTTCCATATCCACCATCAGTGATTTTTGGGCCAACTTTAAAATATAAATACTCTGTATTATTTATAAGTTTTAAAAAGTCTCCATAGTTGTTAAAATCAGTTTCGTGATTACCAAAAACAAATGTCCAAGGTATCGCTAAAGATTCCATATGGTTAATTAATTTGTTAAATAACATGGGTGCCTGTGGAGACATGGTTAAATCACCAGTGATTACAATTAAATCATAATCATCGTATTTAGATAATTTTGTTATTAATTGAAAAGTCTTTCGATCTCGATAATCAATACCATAAGATAGATGTAAATCTGTAAGTTGTAGGATCTTCAAAGAATCACCTTTCATTTCGATTTGAAAAGGTTGATTATCAGAATATTCTACTTCATATGTGTTTTGACATGCAGATAAAAAGATCAATAAGATGATTGAAATAATGCTATAGAAAACTTTTTTCATAAAATATTTTCTTCAAGTATTTTGTCAAGTTCAAAATGTCTAATTAAATACATATCATAAAAACTCTTATTATATTTGACGAACTCCAATTCATTTTCATTAATATATCTTTTAATTGTGACTGTCGTAGGAAAAATAATAATCAGCTTGGTCAATTTACTTGAAAGGAATACTGATTGATCTATTAATCTTGTTTTTGTAGCATCTTTTATTTCCCAAATTGTTCTACTATTAACCGTCAACTCACTATTTAAAGGCACATAGAAAAACAGAACCAAGTAGGTATGGTTTTTTGTTTTTAGAAACCATTTGTTGCCTTCATGGAATAATTCACCATAAGATCCGAGTTGGTGTCTAACTTTTGCTTTTACATCTTCAGTTGTTTTTTTGTGATGTAGCTTAACAGCAGCGAAGATAATGATAACTACTGCAAGTGCACCACCCAATATTTCAAAAAACATTTAGATCATCCGTTCTTTAGTTACAGATATTAAAATACGTTCATTAAATGTGCAGTGATAATGGTAACGATTTTGATCATGAATAACAGTCGGTAAAAAATAAGGGATGTTGTGTGCAACACCATAGTTTTCAGTATCACTTAACCATTCAATTTTCTTCCAATCAAGGATACCTTCTGATACTACTTGTGGTGTTGGATAGATAAAGTCATCAGCGACTTCAATTAAATAGATATGTAGTCCTTGACCAAGAGCATCAAATGTGTTCCAAGTTAAGACACCTTTATCTTGAAATTGAGAAACTGATAAATCAATACTTGTTTCTTCCATAATCTCTCTTTGAATGCAATCAATCATTGATTCATGGGCATCTACTTTGCCCCCTAAACCATTCCAGCAACCCTTCCAGGGATTTTTTTCTCTATTGAGCATTAAGACTTCGTCTTTTCTTTTAATAAACCCTAGCGTGTATTTATACATGTTTTACCTTCTTCTTACTGAACTACTATAAATTATAACATGACCATTTGTATTTTTTGACATTAAAAAGCAAAGATATAACTTTTTTCTTATTAACAACGTGTTTAAGTTTATCTTATTTTTATGTAATAAAGCACAAATTTCTTTTGATAGTTTTTCCTTTTTTTGCTTGCAATTTATAAATGATATGCTATAATTATCAATGCATGAAGATTTATGCCTCCTTAGCTCAGTTGGTAGAGCAAATGACTCTTAATCATTGGGTCGTAGGTTCGAACCCTACAGGGGGTACCATGTAGACATCAAAACCACTCAAAATCGAGTGGTTTTTTTATTTGTCATCAAATCATATTAATCGTTATTTTTCTTTCTCTAAATGTGCAAAAATCGGATAGTGGTCAGATAGAAAATCGTTTTTCCCTGAGTGTTGTCCAATCACAAATGACCTTAAAATAAAATCTTTGGAAAATAAAATATAATCGATAGGAAACCCTTCAACTTCGTCTGTAAAGCCATGGAAAGTTAAACCGACATGCTCTCGAATGTCATATACCCAATTCAATTTTTTATTTAAATATCTCATGGTTTTTGAATCTGGAATTTGATTAAAATCACCGGTAACGATAATCGATGATTTATATTCTTTTTCAACTTTCTTTAGTTCTTTGTAAAAATATTTAGCTTGTTTTAGCCCTATCTTATCATTAGCATAATCAAAATGCGTGTTAAAAAAAGTTAGCATGTCTCCATTTTTGTCTTCTACAACAACATAAGTTGCTATTCTTGGGTAATGTGAACCTTCAATGACCGATGGTGTATGAGGTGTTCTAGTTAACCAATATGTATTTGAATCTATAACCTTGAATATATTCTTTTTTATGAATATAGGATTTAACTCATTATTTTCTGATCTAGGAGTTCCAAATGTTTCATAATTTTTTAGTTCATCGATTAAAGATTGATGCATTGACGGATTGACTTCTTGAAACCCGATGACATCAAAATCATTTTTCAAGATAAAATTAGCAACTTTGTTTTTTCGAAATTCCCAAGCGTTATTTCCGTCACTCTCAACATCGATTCTAATATTGAAACTACAAATATTTAATTTCACAATATCAACTCCTTTACAATATTATATCATTATCAATTAAATTTTAAATTGAATGATGCTAAAATAGGTGTAGATAAAGGGAGTGAAATATGCCAAAACTATTTATTGCTGGTGATTCTACAGCTGCTACAAAATTGCACAGTAAAAGGCCTGAAACTGGATGGGGCGAACTCTTAGATGAATTTATTACTCCTAATCTAGAAGTAAGAAATTTCGCACAAAACGGTAAATCAACAAAGTCATTTATTGATGACGGTTTGCTTGATCATATAGAACGTGAAATTGATGAATCTGATTATATGCTAATTCAATTTGGACATAACGATGAGAAAATTGACGATCAATCTAGATATACTCACCCCCAAACAACTTATCAAGAAAACTTGTTAAAATTTGTTTTGATTGCTAAGAAAAACCAAGCAATTCCAATTCTAGTTACACCAATTAGTAGAAGACGATTTATCGATAAAAAAACCTTAGATCCTCTTGCAGTTGGAGAGTATCCAAAAGCCATGAAGGCATTTGCAATAAAACATCAAGTTGAACTTATCGACATGTTTTCTATTACTCAAAAACTCTATGAAGATTTAGGGGATGAATTGTCAAAAAAGTTGTTTCTATATCTAGAACCTAACGAACACGAAAACTATCCAGATGGCATTCAAGATGATACACATCTGAGTCCTTATGGAGCCAAATTAATCGCTTCACTCATCGCTGTAGAACTTAAGAAAATCATATAATAAAAGGTCAGCTCACATGATGAACCGACCTTATCTTTTTTTATTTATTGAATTACATAGTAGCTCTAATTTTTAGTTCTTGTTGCATATAAACTGCTACAAAATATAAATCAGCATCAGGCATTTCCTTTGGAAGTTCTCCACTCCAACTAACAAACACATAACCTTGTCTTTCAGGAGCTTCAGGTAATTCATACTCACTAAGATCTGCACCATGAGCAAAATATGTTTTTTCAACGATATTTCCATCATGACCTTCAAAAACTAGGACATGTATATTGATACTTGTCGCCTGTGTTTCAGTAACTTGAAGGAAATAGACAGAAGCTGCTAATAAAATTGTAAGTGTCATGATTAATAGTTTCATCATTTCATCTCCAATTTATTGCTTTTATACTGCTAGTATATCTTTTTTATATTACGGAAATGTGATGAGATTATTAATTCTTTCTTAATTCGACATTCTTAGGATAATATTATGCAGATGTCCTTTGATTTTCATTAAGTTTTGAGTTGACTCAAACTCGCTGATTGACTCAAAATCTTCAATATCTATATTTAAACGGCTTGCGAACAACTCAGATGAACGAACATTTTTATGAATTTTAAAAATATACTTTTCTTCAATGTGTATACATCGAAATCCTGTTTGATCTGTTTGACAAACAGCATATGTTTTTAAGTAAGACTTTCCATGTGACATTTTAAATCTTAGTATTGTATCAAAAGTTCCATTTAATTGAATACCAGAAAAATATGACAACTTACGATAATCATAGCGATGTATGAATTCTTCTATGTCACTTTTATTTAATGTCATCTGGGAAAGTGATAATTCGGTTTTTTCCTTAAACCCTTTAGAAAGGTACAATGTCATTTCTTTTAATCGATTGTTATACTTCATGTAAAATGCCCATGGCAGTGAATATGCGTCCATTCATACCCTCCCTTTCGTGGTCTACAGTAAAATTATAACACTTAATACTTTCCTAAAAATTAACTAGATATTAAGTTTTGATTAAGAAAAAAAGGGAAATTTTCCCTTTTCATCAATTTTTGAATTCTCCAAGTTTATATCCAAATCCCCACATCGTAATTACAATTTTCGGATTAGAGGGATCATCTTCTATTTTTTCTCTTAAGCGTCTAATATGGACGTTAATAACGTTATCATTATAATAATACTCTTCACCCCATACACTTCTATACATTTGCTGTTTTGAGAAAGTTTGTTCAGGATGCGTAACTAATAGTTTTAATATTTCATACTCTTTTAAGGTAAGGTCAACAAGTTTGTCATTCTTCTTGACTTCATAATTGTTAAAATTGATTTCAAGATTTGATATCGTATATTTTTCTTTGATTTCAGTATCCTTCGTTTTATTAGAACGTCTTAAAACTGCTTTAACTCTTGCGACTAGTTCAAGCATTGAAAACGGTTTTGATAAATAATCATCGGCACCTAAACCTAGATTAATAGCTTTTTCAACATCCGTGTCTTTTGTTGAAATAATAATAACTGGAACATCACCTTTAGATCTGATAAACTTTAATACATCCTCGCCACTTTTGATTGGTAACATCAAATCTAAAAGAACAGCATCATATTTGACAGTATTGAAGGTATTGATTGCTTCTTCACCATTAAAAACAGCCTTGACATCGAAATTTTCTTCTTTTAATTTCGTTTCAATACTTCTACTGATTAAAACATTATCTTCAACTAATAAGATTTTTTGACCCATTGCTACATTTAACCCTAATATCAATCAATTAGGATAACTCCTTTCACCTGAGAACAAAATTATGTCTTGTTTACTTCATTATACCATAGGTATCAAACAAAAATGTAGTAGAAATATAATAAAAAAGCGCTCTGGCGACACGGGGGGGAATGTCGTCACCAGAGCTTTCCAGAGGTTTTTTAATCCATGAAAACCTACGAAAAAGATAAGTATCCAATTATGATTAAAACACACATCTGGCACTTCCATTATACCTCTTTTTAGTATTTAAACTCAAATTTCGCATTTTTACAAAACAAAAATAAAAAGGATATGCGTCAACATATCCCTAAAATATTAGCCTGAATAGGTAAATAATAAGACGTCACTAAGTTCAGATGTTCTACCAACAAAATCAACTGCTTGTATTTGAACCTGATAAGTCTCACCTGCAATTAATCCGTTAAATGTAATTTGATTCAAACTGGCATAGCGATGGAAAGCTCCATCCAAGTAGACAGCATACTCTTCAACACCGTAGTCATCAGTTGATCTTTTCCAGAAAATTGTATTTTTTAACTGTGCTAACTGTAAATCTTCAGGAGTTGTTGGTGCTTCATTATCTAGTACTGCATAATCTTGTTTATAGACTCTGACATGTTCAATCTCAAATGTTGCTGGGAATATTGAATCATCGACACCTTGAACACCACCCCAGTTTCCACCTATTGCTAAGTTTAGAATTAAGTAGAATGGTTGATCAAATGGGAATGCTTCATGATAAGGTGCATCTTGTGTAAACTGAGCAACATAATTGAATTCAGCATATTTTTCACCATTATGGAAGCTTTGAATATTTCCTGGTGACCAGATCATTTCATATTCATGAAATTCAGTATCCAAATTTTCAACAACTTTATTAAAACCTATCTGAGTGCCAAGTATATGATTAAATCTTTTCGTATGAATTGTAGAATGAATTCTTGTTGGATCATAACCAACATATTCAACAATATCTATCTCACCACTATTTGGCCATCCACCATAACTATTCATTAAAGGCATCATCCAAATTGCTGGCCAAGTACCTCTACCTGTTGGCATCTTCGCACTTACAACGATTCTAACATACTCAAAAGTGCCTTTATACTTCGTTGTCATTCTAGCTGATGTATATTGTCTACCACCAAAAGATTCTCTATTGGCAGTAATGATTAAATTACCATTTTCAATTGATGCATTTTCTTTACGGTAATACTGAAGTTCATTGTTACCTCCACCACCACCATCAATCTCAAAGTTCCATTTATCTTCATCAATATCTGGACCTTCAAACTCATCTGCCCATATACATACCCATCCACCTTCAAGTGTTGGGACATCGCAATCATCAACTGCTGTTAGTGGTTCAAGACCATTAGGAACTGAAGGTGTGGGCTCTCCAGAATCTGTTGGGGTAGTCTCGCAACCTACTAAGATAAACAATAATAATACTATTATAATAATTTTTTTCATAATTCCTCCTTATTCACCAGTAATACCGGTTCTATCGATACTTTCAACAAAGTATCTTTGTGCAATAAAATACAAGACGAGCAGCGGTAAAATGGTTAACATGTTCCCAGCTAATGAAATGGCTTCATTAAGTTCAGAACCTGGACTTCCCGGAGGAAACAACAGTTCATAACTTGACCTAAATCCTTGTAACCTTAGTGGAAGTGTTGCTTGTCCACCAACGTATAATGCTGTAATAAATGTTTCATTCCAATACCAAACAAAGCTAAATAAGAAAACAATAATAAACGATGGAATGGCTAATGGAATGGCTATTTTTAAGAAAATTCTTGATTGCGATGCTCCATCAATTTCTGCTGATTCCATTAATACTCCTGGAATCGTTTTAAAGAATTGATAGAATATTAAAATATAAATAGCTGCATTAATCCCTTGTCCAAATATAGCTGGTAATATCATTGAATTTTGTGTGCTCATTAATCCTAAATTTCTAAATATTAACATATTTGCTGCCATAGTCACTTGAGATGGCAATATAAATGTAGCAAGCATCAGTACAAACATTGTCTTCTTTAATGGGAAATCAAATTTAGCAAAACCATATCCAATTATTGCTGAAGAAATTGTAACTGATAAACTTACCTTTAAAACATAGGCTGTTGTTGACCATATCGCTGCAGGTAACTGCAAGACCTCAATAGCTCGACTATAGTTAGAGTACTGCAATATGGTTGGAATCCACTTAACACCTGGATTAATTAAGTCATCAACACTCATAAAGCTATTAACAAGCATAAATAATACTGGGTACAAATAAATATAACTGAAACTAATTAACAATGTATAAATAACGATTTTATAAATGAGTCCATCAACGAAATTCATACCAAACATTATTTTCTTTGCTTTAATTTTAAAATGTTTCATGTCAAATTTTTTCATGGTTTATCTCTCCCTTCTGCGAGCGGAAAGAACGCCGACGAAAATGCTCATGATGACGACCATCAACAAGAAATAGATCCAAGCGATTGCTGCAGCATAACCATAACCATTTAAAAATGAGTTCGTTGGTGTGCCACCAATCATATGATTCCTTGCAATAGCAAGTATACCATCTGGTTCAACAAAAAGCGACATAGATACAACGATATAAATAATACTAACACTGATCAGTGGGCTAATTGATGGCAATGTAATCTTCCAAAAACGATCCCATGGAGAAGCTCCATCAATTGATGCAGCTTCATAGATTGAAGTATCGATCTTTTGAAGTCCTGCCAAGAAAATGAGAATAGGAATACCGGCATACCATAAGATGAGTAACATGGAAGTGAGTAATGCTTCTAATGGGTTTGCTATCCAAGATCCTAAATTTTCTGAAATATAGTTAAGAACAGCGCTATCTTGTAGAGCAGGTAATGATGTAGCATCTTGATTCGCTAGTTCATTAATAACGGGTCCTGTCGCGATAACGACAGGAAGAAAGAAAATAGTTCTCCATAAGCCTTTCAGCTTAATAGGGTTATTAATCAGTACCGCAATCATAATCGAAAAGACAACAACAAGCGGTACAGAAATAATCATTTTTCCAATATAAGTTCCAAAAAGTGGTAACAATGTTTGACTTCTAAATATACTTAGATAGTTAGCAATGCCAACATATGTCATCGTAATACCTTGCTCCAAATTGAAGTATGCTTCATGAAGACTTAAATAGAAAGAATAGAACATCGGATACAGTGTAAATATTAAAAACCCTATAATCCAAAGTGAGACAAATAAATATCCATAAAACCCTTCTCTTTTTTTTCTGGTAATCTTAATTTTTATAAATGAAAAGATAATAAGTTTTAAACCTTTTTTTCGAATAATAAAGTTATGAGTTAATGCGTATTTTATTTTATCGAAAATAGGTGTAACTTTAACTAGATAGAAATCAGATACTTTTGTCCAGTATACTGATATTTTTTTAAACACTCTTGCAAATAAGTCGTTGATAGTTCCTAAGAATTTCTTCATGGTAATATCACCTCATAACTTCTTGCAGCGATCGTTAAAGCATCTACATTTCTTGATGTATAGTTATAGTTAACAATAATTGATACTTGATTAGAATAACTCACCTTAACGAGACCTGTATCCAATACTTCACGGTCAACAATATATGCATGTGTAACATGTTTTAGTGCGTTGTTAACATAATGATATGCAGTAACGATATCATCTTCATAATCAGATAGTGTTGTTGTGTAGAAAATATTCGATGCTGTATATCGCATTTTATATGTGTTTTCATGTGTGAGGATATAACTTGGATTGATTGCAAAATCAACCATGGTTAAATAACGATCTTCAGCTAATGCATTAAAGTTTAAATATGGTGTATAGTAAGAAATACTTCCTTTTAAAATAATCGGTATCAAAGGCACAAGATCTGTATAGTAATCATACTGACTGTTTGTTATTGCCATGTTGGTATAACCATCTAAATACTGATACATATATGCATTTGAGCTAGACAATACAAGTTGATCATATAATTCAGCAATTTCTTGATAATAAGCAATACCAAAACTTCTACCATAATTCCCTTGATCATAATAACTGAATAACGTTGAACCTAATTGATTCATAGACAATCCTGAAACTCCCAAATCATTAAAGAATGCTAAATCATTTTTTGCCATTGCAAGACTTTGCTCTGGATATAAGTGATAAATTTGTGTAACTTGACCATTTAGGTTCCTTCTATTTCGTACAATTTTTAATCGATTGAGTGCTCTAGCGACATCTCTATTATATAGAACACGTCTTGATAATTCAGAAGAAACGACATAATCATTATTTAAATACACTGCATTTCCATCAGCAATCACATACTCTGATAATTGCTCAATGCCTTTCTTATCCCAACTGTTTGTACGATATGGACTTTGATTAATAAATCCATCTCTACTCCATCCCATTAAAGTGAGTTGTTGATTATTGATACCTTCAGACTTAAAGAATTCATAGGCATTTAAGACTTGTGAAGATGTTGTCATTGTGACTCGAGTTGTACCAATAAACGATGGTTCATGATCTGACATTAAGTAATCTAGCTGAATTGGAATATTGCCATCAACAACTTTTTCTCTTTGTGTCAAAATACCCTCTTCGATTAAATAATCTCTATATCCATTTGCCATACCTACATAAGATGCTTCATCGTTTGATAAAAATTGATAAGACAATCTTAAATCTTGAGTCGTCATATGCTCAGCAATGGTATCATTACCATCACCTGCTTTGTTAATGATGTATCGATAAATATGTCTAACATTATATCTCGTACCGATACGATGATATCTAGTATTACTACCCCAGAAATTAGCGAGTAATTGTGCATTTTCAGATCCTTCTAGGACGTTTACAAAATATCCGTTTGCACCAGATTCATGAATGATACCAAAAATAGGAACTGTTAAGTTGGGTATGGTCATCGTGCCATATCCAATATCACTACCATAAAAACGTGCTTGGAAATATGTATTATGTCTTGCGTTTGTTCTAACTAACGCACCAACACCATCAGGTATGACAATATAGCCAGGAAAATTATTTTCTCTTGCTGCACCAAAATATGGGAATACTTGAATTCCAAGTAGACGGAAAATATCACCTGATTCTTCAATTCGATCTACTGGAATATAAACTTCTAGTGAACCTTGATTTAAACTGATTTCAACATCAAAGTTGAAATCTAATGCTTTAATATCAACATTAACAGTAAATGAATTTGCTGTTTGGTTAACGATATCATTTCTTACACGAAGATAATTATAGCTTTGATCTACTAAATAGTAAGGTCTTAAACGATCTGGCTCATCTTCTGTGACATCACCTGCATTTGCATAACTAACATTGGCAAGTGAGTAAATGGATTCAGTTTGAATAGTTGCTGTAGAAACATTAAGTGCTCTAACATATTCAACCCAAATTCCAGAATTCATCATATTACGGTTTCTTGTATTATCTTCTCTCGTTCCTGATACACCTTGAAACTCCGGTCTAGATGACCAGAAATAATTGGTTATTTTATTGTGAACAATCATTGAAAATGAATCTAGTTCAAAATATACTGCAAGTTCTGTTGTATCAAACATTAAATCAAAACCTAAAGTATCTAATTCTTGTGGTGTGTAAAAAAGGGTAAAATTATCGTGATAATTAGATAGAACTTGTGGGTCTTCTTCCTCTTTTTGAGTATATCTAGAACTTTCAAGTAGCATTTGATTAATGTATGGATAGTTTTCTTCTACATCAATTTCATTTGCCACATCGAATGAACCACTACTACCATAAACGATACCAGCAGTTAACATTGTAAATATAACGATTACAATGACATATTTCATGAATTTAACCACGGATCATCAACTCCCTTATAACATCTGTTATGAGTACCCAAACCTCATTTAATAATAAATACACAATGAAAAGAACAGCTAAAATCATCAATGCTGTAAAGATACTAATGAATATATTTCCAATGGTAGGTTTCATATCATAGAAATGAATTTCCTTAACCATTATAATCATATAGATGACGGTTATCGCTACTGCTATGAACAGCAATGTTGAATAAATAAATGCTTCATTGTATGTCAAACCTTTGGAGACGATGGTTAAAATTGGGAATGCAATAATCATCGGAAGTAAGGTAGATGCTGATGCCTGATAGACATCACTTAATTTACCTTCACCATCTCTAATGCTACATACTAGATAATTGGCAACTACCCATAAGAAGAATGGTAAGAATATAGTTGTCATTTGCTGGAACATATTGATTTCAGCTGGAATATGGTTATTAAACAAGAAGTTTGTTTCAAAAATCCAGTAAACATATGCCACAAAGAATAACAATAAATATATAGTTGCAGATAGATTAGATGTTTTAGCTTCTCTCTTTATTCCATAATAACCATCACCTGGATGCTTAAAGATGTAAAACGGGAAAACTAACTCATTATATAGTTTAAACTGCGATAAATAAGTTTTTAATTTTCTAATTGGTTTTTTAACGAAATCCATAAAATGGATGACGTTATTGATTATAAACAATAGAATAAATCCTAATAGGAAACCAACGATGATTTCACCACTATTAAGCAATGCTGTATTTCTAACTTCCCAAAATGCGTTTGAATATCCTTGAGTGTCTCTAGCAACTTCATAATAAATCATTGCACTTTCATAATCCATATTAGAAAAGTGTGCATCACCAATTCCTTTATTTGCAAGGTCAAATAAATTATTCATTTTTAAAACTTCTTGCCATGGTTCGAGTGATTCTAAGTATTTACCATCTTGATATAAATCAATTGCATAATGAACAAGTTTAGCAAACTCTGTAGGTATAAATACTTGTAGTGAGTTAGATGTTTGGTCAATGGCATAAATATTGCTTTTTGAATCTACAGCAATACCGGATGCAGTTTTAAATAAACCTTTTTGGTTATTGGTATCTGGTCCACTAAATGCAAACAATACTGAACCTTCTGGACCATACTCAATAATATATCCATCAGAACTAATCGTAAAAATCGTGTTATAAGGGCCAACGAATAAGTCTTCAGTATTTTCAAGACCCCAAACAGATTGATTATATACAAGGTTTGCAATATTAAGTTTAAGATACCCCATCTCACCTTTTGTTGTTGTTAAAATCAGTCCATCGCGATCAATTGCGATATTATAAACAGGTTTAGGAATCATTTGGAACCACTGTCTACGTTGTTGCTCATCAAATAGTATCGACTTTAAGACGTTATCCCAAGTGTTTGGAATTTGGTTTCCACCAAAGAATCCAAAGAAGTTTCCATTATTTTCATACTCTGCTAAACCATTAATGTTACCAGCTAATAATATGTAAACATTATGCCCACGATCGGTAATAATTTTGGTTGGATCAAAAGCATCAGTATCTCTAAAAAATGGTGTGTTAATTGGTTTACTATAAATAGTACCTAACGTGTAAGTATCAGTATCTTGATCATATATAAATTGATATGCTTCCTTATTCCCGAAATCTGCTACATAAAGATTACCATCAAATCCAACGTGAACACCTGATGGTTGGTTTAATATACCTTCGCCAATGATAGAAACAATATCTGTTTGCAGGCTATACTTAACAACTCTTGAATTTCCATAGTCCGCAATATAAATATTATCATCTCGGTCAATTGTTAAATCTCTTGGACCATTTAAAGTCAGTCCACCAAGGTTATCTTGAATAGACAACGGTAAATAAGCATCTTGTGTTGGAACAAGTCTACCTGTAGAACTGCTATACGTAAATGTTGTGTAAGGTAACCCGTTGGCTTTGACTTCTAGGGATGGAATCAAAACCGTGAGTAAAATAAATAATAATATAATATATTTTTTCATTACTTGATCCCCGAATGTGCCATTGTGTTCATGACTTTACTTTGCAATGTGATGAATAGCACAAGATTTGGTATAAACATTATTAAACCTGCAGCAGCTGCCATCCCTTGACCAGCAACTGTGTTACCTTGCATAGATGTTAATGTATTCATATAAAAAGCCAATGTTCTTTTACTTTCATCATTAATATATAAAACCGAAGTTGATAAATCATTCCATATCGCTTGAAAAGCAAGAATACCTACGGTTGCAATCGCAGGCGCAATAACTGGAAAGACAATTTTTAAGAAAATTTGCATTTCTGAAGCGCCATCTATTTTAGCAGATTCGATTAACTCGTTAGGTGTTTGATCGATAAACTGTTTAATTAAGAACATCGCAACAGGCATGACAATAATAGGCAAAATATGCGCTGCATAAGTATCAATTAATCCTGATTGAGCAATAATTAAGTATCTTGGTATTTGTACGGCAATCGGCACAAACATCAACGCTAATGTGTTTAACTCAAATAAGAATTTTTTACCTCTAAATTTCAATTTAGATAAAGCATATGCTGAAAATGCAGTGATGAAAATCGCTAAGAAAACACCAATCACTGTAACAATTAAACTATTAACAACATATCTAGAGAATGGTACACCAGATGCTGATGTTACTCTTGCTAATTCCAAGAAGTTATCTAAGGTAGGTCTTCTAACGAAGAATCTTGGAGGGTAAGCGAATAACTCACTTTGTGGTTTAAACGCATGATTCACAATAAATGCAATTGGTAATAACATTAATGTTGAAAACGGAATTAAGAACGCAAAGAATGGAATTTGACTCTTATGAAAACGTGTTGGATTGATTTTAGTCCCTTGAAAATTACTTTTTCCCATTGTTCATCACTCCCTTTCCCCAAGTATTCGCCATGTAATTTTAGAAATGAAATAAACCATGAGTAATAATACAACACTGACTGCTGCTGCATAGCCCATCATGTAACGAATAAATCCGAAATCTTCGATATGATTAACAATTAACTGACCAGCATACTGCGGTGTTGGATTGGTCCCAGATAATGCCACACCAATCCCACCAGCTTGGAAAGTTGTTACAACAGCCATGACGGCTCCAAATAACATTTGCGGTTTCATTGAGGGTATCGTAATGTAAAAAATTTCTTGAGCACGATTACGAATACCATCCATATAAGCTGCTTCATATAAAGTTTGATCAATATTTAATACCCCAGCAAGCATGGCTAAAAATCCAACCCCCATACTGCTCCATAGGGAGACAATAATCATGATGGTCATTAAATATTGAGGTGATTGTAAAAATTGAATTGGTTCTAAAATAACACCCCAATTTAACAATAAACTATTTAAGTATCCTTGCGAATCATCTGAAAAAATAATGCGCCACATAGCTGCTAAAGCAACCCCCATTGTAAGCGAAGGCGAATATAAGATAATTGCAAAAATAGTTCTTGATCTTGCAGGAATTTGTGATAAAATCCATGCAAGCATAAATGATAATAAGTATCCTATAGGTCCAACTAATAATGCAAACTTTAATGTGTTGGATAAAACAAATTGCATAAAGACTGAATCCATGGTTATTAATTCAATATAATTCGTTATACCAATAAATTGAGGAGCTTGAATCGCATTAAAATATGTAAACGATAAAAAGACAGCTGCTAAAACAGGAATGACAACGAAAAAGAAGAATAAAGTCCAATATGGAACAATAAACCATGCTGGGTGGTTCATTTTACTAGTCATGACCCACCTCCGTTAACCAATAATCAATATTGTAAATGCTTGGTACAATATACTCTTTAATAATCTCTCCTCGATATGTATAGCCAAATTCAGCCATCTTATATAAAATCTCACGATTCGATATACGAACAGCTTCATCTAAAGCTTGTCTTGGATTGACACCATTAAATACAATTTTCGTCCATGCATTACTAATTTCTCTTTCAACCATATAAGCACCAGGAATTCTTGATGCTTCAATACCATATTCCCACGCTTCTAATACAATGTCTTTATACTCTTGCGGCATTGAAAGTGTTTTAAATGCATCAACATTTGCTGTGTTCCAAAAATATGCTTGTCCATATGTGCTTTGTACTAGGAATGCAAATTCACTTTGAATGTCTGTAGACATCCACCACTTGAGGAAATCCCAAGATTCTTCAGGAAATTTGGTTTGACCCATAATCATAGAAGCTTGAGCACCAACTGCAGAATATCTAACGATTTCATCTTTTTCTGCATTATAAACACCTGGATGGAGATCCATACCCCATAATCCATCAAGTTCAACTGCTGCTGTTTCTAATAAGATGTAAGTTGATAAATCTGAAATACCTATCGGTAACATTCCATATCTAAAGTGATTATAAAATGATCCAACAAACTTAGGGACATTATATAAAGTAAACAACTCAGACATTAATTTAATACCTTCTAATGTTTGTTCACTATTAATTGCAGTTTGCATACCATCTGGTGAATATAAGTCGCCACCATATTGATATATAAATGGTAATGTTGCAACAAATGGCTTTAGTCCGCTATATTGAGCTAATGGAACAAAATAGTTCATGCCATAACTTTGTAATAACGGTAAAATAGCAATAATTTCATCCCACGTTTGTGGTATTTCTGTGATGCCTATACTTTCTAAAATATCTTTACGATAATAAGTTACCCAAAAGTTTTGTGTCTCAGGTAAGGCATAAACACCTTCCTCAAAGACATAAGGAATCATTGCACCTTTTGTAAAGTGCTTGACTAGATCTTCGTATCCACTAAATTGGCGCAAATCATATGCTGAATTTCGTACAGCGAAATCATATGGTATCCAGTGGTTTACACCGACTGCAACATCAGGTGCTTGCCCACTAGCATTTGCTAAAACAAGTTTATTTTGATCAGGCATTTGTGAAAGTGTAACTTTCATGGGTCCGTCATATTTTTGATCAATTAAAATCTGCATAATTTCAATATATTGTCTTGGATGATTTACCCAAACTGTCAATTCATCATCTCTTCTTCTTGATGCTGAATAAGGATTGTTAATAAACGATAAAACCAACCGCTTAGATCCTTCCCAAAATCTGACAGGTAAACTTGCATAAGGTTTAGGTATTTGCACATCACCATGAAAAATACTTCGCTCTAATTCAAGATTAGAACGCATTAAATTTTGCATCATGTTACCCAAAATTTGGTTGACTGATGAATCTCCATCAGAAAATTGAACCATAAGGCTTGGTAGTTTATTAACATCATTTCCGATATTTCTTAATCTTGAAGCAGCAACATTTAAATTACCAATCTCTGATGGTTGATTGACATCGCTTAGTTGTACAAGTCGATCGTAGAGTTCGTTGAGTAAATCTGCCCAAGATAAAATATCAGATGATGCATCTGGAAAATATGTTTCAATGTCCCAGTCACGATAGCGATCTGTACCACCACTGGTATAACGTTTGACATTTAATGATAAACGTTGAATTTGGCTCATTACATATTGTATTGTCTCAATCGTTTGACGGTAAGGATAATTGACTGCTTCCATCGTTAATGTATTTTTACCTGCATTCAAATATACTTTAATGTTTTCATTATTTTCGTCTCTTAATGTTCTATTAACAAATGACGTTGTATATGGAAATGCGTAACTTTCTAATTCTTTATATGGTACCTCATCATTGATTTTTATCTTTCTAAATACTGGCATATCTTTTATCATATATTGGCGATATTTGAAAGTAAGATAATAGTATCCTTCTGTTTCCACATCAATCTCATATGTTACAGCTTGACCACTATTTTGCCATGAGTCACCAAAAATAACATTCAATCTTAAGAATTGAGTATTGTAATATAAATTGGATGCATCTTGTTCTGGTCTTAAACGGATTGATGGATCATTTCTATAATAAAACTCACGTGCTGATCTAGTTATTTTGTCACTCACAACGTCTGATACACCATGTGTTTGCAAATATTCTGCATATGTTGGTATACGATCTTCCATTACATAATATGCTTGACCAATTAGGAGTTGAGCATTAACATAATTAATCTCGACAGTATCATTTGGGTGTAATTCAAATGCAAATAATCCTGGATGCATTCCTCTATAATCATTAATCTTATGTGTTCTCCAAAAATGAATCTTTTCTGAACTTGGTTGAATTTCGTTTTGATAACGATCTAATGAAAACTCAGTTGTTGTTAATTGCCATTTCGATGGTAAAACTAATGTTTGACTTTCATAAAATGGGCTTTGACCGTTAATTGTTATATTGATCTGTGCATTATTAATGCTTTTTTCTATTTCATAATAATCGATTGCTAAATAATATAAACCACTTGTACTACTTGTATTTGTAAATGTCACAGGATGAGTTGAATCTAATAGGAAAACATCTTGATCAACAGTTGTAATCGTTTCATATAGTGCAACGATGTCGCCATAATCCGGGTGATTTTTACCGACAGTCTGTCCATTCATATCACCAGTTAAAATCGTTTTTTGCTCATCTACTTCAATCAAATTTGCATCAGCATAGTCTTGTTTAACAGCGGTGTACAATTTTGTGTTAAATGCTTCAGATAAATACGTATTACTATATCCATACATTAAATCTGATGCATCAAAATATGTGTCAATCGATGATTTTTTAAAGAAAGAAAGACTTATTATCAAGACAAAAAGTGTCGCCAAAACAACAATTGTTATTCTTTTTGGTGACATATGCGTGAAAAAAGATTTAATTGCATTCATTCCTTTTTTAAAAAATATGATTGCCTTCTTCATGTTTCCTCCAATTTAACATGGATACAAGAGGGGAAAATTTTTCCCCTCTCAACCATATTATAACTTATTTATTAATTATCACTGCCAAGATTTTCTAACTCATCTTGAACAAATCCGTTTGCAGCATTTTGCCATTGAACAGCATATGTAGCAACAGCGGTTGGTCCTGCTTCGACCAAATTATCCCAATTATATTGGTTTTCTGGATTATATACCCAATCCCAGAATAAATTATATCCTGGTAACCATTTATCAAGGTCTGGTTTAGAATGCTCAATACGATTTAGTGTATACTCGATACCTTCAATACCATCAACCAAAGCGTAAACTCTATCCCAAACACCAGGATAATTAGCAACTGGGAATCTATCAAGGAATCTTGGAATTTCACCTTCTGCTAATGCAGCATTACGATCTGCTTCAAGCATATCTAGTCTTGCATTCCATCCATCTTTACCAAATGTCATCCATTTAGCTAGTAAGAATGCTTCAGCTGGATGATCAGTTTGAGATGAGACCATTTGGTAATCTAAGATTGTAGGAGGGAATAACCCTGCACTACCACTTGGATATGGCCAAAAGCCGATATTAATATCACGACTAGCAGCATCATTAACTACCCAAAATTGCCATGACCCTTCGATGTCCATCGCACCATAACCAGCATTAATTAAATATTGTTGTAATACTGGGTTATTTTCATAGACTTCAGGAGTAACTCTTGTTGTTGTTCCATCAGTCAATTGGTGAAGAGCAACTTTTTCTTGCATTGCATAAATCCAATCAGCAGATGTGTAATTAAATTGTGTGCCATCCCATGTATCATATTGAACATCTGCATCATTCATCATTGGCCAAACTTGTTGGAAATCTGGAGATCCATACCAAGTATCTAAACCAACAACTAGATTTTCTGTGTTATCTAGATCAAAATTCTTTATTGCTTTTGCAATATTGACAAACTCTTCATGTGTCCAATCTTTAACAGGATAACCATCATTATCAATTCTATATTGTCCAGGTACTGTATTTAAGTTAGCACTTTCAAATATATCAAGGTTAATCATAATCCCCTTTAAAAACTGGAATGAAGGAACTGCATAACGCTTGCCATTATAGACACCTGTAAACGCAATATTGTCATAGACAAGTGCAGTGTCTGGATCTGCATCCCATAAAGATGCAACATCAAGCGCTAAACCATTATTAATCCCAACAGGAACGTTATCAATCGCAAACACGTCTGGTAATAATCCTGCTTGTGCAGCCGTAATCAAGTTCCCAGTAAATGTTGCACCACTACCAGAAATATCTGAACGTAATGTAACACGGATATTTGGGTATTTAACCATAAATGCATCAATAAGACGTTTGTTAAATTCTTGATCACCCCAGTCAGCGTACGTTAATTCGATTGTCCCGGTTGGACTCGTTGGATCTGTTCCTGGGTCAGTTGGTGTACCTTTGCAGGCAGCCAATCCAAAACCTAGGACAATCACCATAAATAAAACAAATATTTTTTTCATTTGTACCTCCTATTAGTTAAGGTTTTGATAGATAAATATTTCGTGTAGTGTAAATACTCCTGGAAGTGAAGTAAAACCTTCACCAAGTGTACCAAAATCTAACTCAATCTTAATGTTAGTTAATGGATTTGCAACTGTAAAGTTAAATACAACATAAACCATTTCATCTTCAACAGTTTCAAACTCATCATGGAAAATTGAAGCATAACCAGAATCTGGTAATACGATATTAACTCTTAAGTCTCTAACAACGTCAGCAGTTAATCTTAAGACAATTGTGTATTCTCCTGGAAGCATTTCTTCTACCATATAGTAGTAGTGAGGTGTCCAAGCATCTGGTCCGACAGTAAGTACTGTAATTTCAGCACCATCCACAGTCCAAACTATTTGGCCTGTAGCTGCTTCACCAGAGTTGTCATACATATGTCCACCAACAACTGTTTCTGTATTGCCATTAACAATAAGTTCAGGAGCTTCAGCTACTTTTTCTTTTAGTGATATATTATCAAGTGCAACTGTTCCGGCAGCAAAGTTTTCAGTTAATCCCATTTCAAAACTTACAGTTAAACCATCAACATTGTCTGCACCAGTAGTAAACTCTATTGTATAAGTTACGATTTCAGTTGTTAACATATAATCTAGTTCTTCAACATGGAATACCCAAACACCTGGTTTGAATACTTTTACATTAATGTCTCTAGCAACACTTGCCATAGCATCAAATTTAAGTTCATATGTCTTGTTAGCTTCTAGGTCAAGGTATTGATTGAACTGCGTAGTCCATCCAGCTTCACCAGGTAAATCTGTAGTGATTGCAAAATTGCCACCTGACATATCTAATGTAGATGTTATACCATCAGCATGCCATAAATAGAATCCAACGTCTGAAAAATCACTATTTGCAATATATTCTGGAAGTTCAGCTTGTTGTATAGCAACTTCATCAAATGTAACGATACCTTCGGCAAATCCTGTCATCATACCCATTTCGAATACAATTTTAACTTCAGCTGTAGGTTGTGTAACCGTAAATAATACTTCATAAGTTTCAAAATCTGTAGTTAATGCGATAGCATCTTTTCTCATGTAAGTGATATACCAAGGATCAGCATCTAAACCAATACCTGCAGTCACATTAATTGAACGAGCAACTGATGCTTTAGCTGTAAACATTAATCTATAAGTAGCACCTTCAACGAGTTCAAATTGATTTTCTTGAACTAATTGAACAGAATATGGATTTGGTCCAGTTCCGGAAATATCAACAGTATAAACACCTTCTGTTGTGTCGATATCAGCAACAACTGTAAAACCTTCTGACCATATAAACCACTCTGGAGTTGTTTCATCTAAATCTTCTTCAAATGAAGGATTAACAACTAAATTAGTATCACTAAATAACATAGATACAACATTAACAGTTGCAATAAATTCAGTTTCATTGTCAAGTGAATCTTTAACATAGTATGTAACTGTGAAAGTAGCTTCTTCTGAAGTATCAATAGAAGTTACAACTTCATCCAAACTATCTTTAATTGTAATAACGATTTGGTCTGTAACATCGCCATCAGTTAAGTCATAAGCTGTAACGCCAGCAGCTGGATCATAAGTAGATCCTACAGTTACGTTGACAACTTCTTGAACACCACTTAGGACTGGTCCATCAACATCATCATCTGGTGTTGACTCAACAATAACAATATCATCGAACCATAATGTAGCATCGATAGCTTGGCCACCAACAGTACCTAATTCAAATAAGATACCACCACGTTTGTTATCTTGTGTGTGAGTAAATTTGTAAGAATAAGTTGCCCATTCAGTTGTAATAAGTCTTTGTTCTGATTGGTTTGGTTTGAAATCTGTAAACCATGGATCAGAAGTTAGTAACTCACCAACTTGTAGGTTAATTGTTTTGTTTACACTTGATTTAGCTTTGAATGATATTTCATAAGTTGTGTCCTCTTCAAATGGAACATTCATTTGTCCAAATCTTGGAGTCCACATATTTGATCCTGCAACAACGTCAACTCTTAAAGTGCCATCTTCTGCTGTAATTGTCATAGCTGCACCATCAGCAATATAGTTAACATTAGGATCAACCCAACCTGCAGTACCATCTTCAAAATCTGGGTTAACTAAATATTCACCTTCACCAGCTGTTGGTGATTTAACTGTGATATATCTCCAACTTTGTTGTTTAACAGTTCCCACTTCAACTTCATAACGAATTGCGTGATTACCTGTTTGAGATGTATCTAGCATGTGACTAGCTGAAATTGTAGATGTTGAAGTGTAAGTAATTTCACTTGTGTAGTCAACACCATCATTTCCCAATGCAGTAACGCCTGTTAAAACATTGAATTCTTCTTGGAATTCAAGTGTAGCGTCAGCGACACCGCTAAATGTAATTGCAGTCAACGTAGGCGTTGGCGTAGGTGTTGGATCATTTTTACATGATACCAAGAACACTGCAAACAATAATACGAGTGTCAAAAGTAAAAATCTTTTTTTCATTTATTTTCCTCCTCTAATATAGACATTTATTTTAAAGACATTGCCTTCCCGGATGTCTTTTGTCCACTTTCCAATAACTTTACTACCTTGAACCTCACAAACTTCGTTGTCTTTGTGAAGTGTCATTTTCTCTACATAAGCTTTTGGCTCATATGTATCGATATCGTCAAGCAAATGATAGATAATCGTTGTCTTATTGAATAATTTGACTTCGATCTTACCTCCCTCAAAGAATGTTTTTGGAAGTTTTGGTGTCAGTGTAAAGCATAATGCACCATTTTCTAAGGTGAATAACTGTTTTCCAAAAAACATGTAACGCCACATTGATAGCACTTCCGCTGTAGAACCAGTAAGTCTAGAGACAAATCCTTGCCCGTGTTTTTTTGGATCTGGATTAGAAGATGTTGCTAAGAATGATGAGTTTTCAATCGGTGATCTTCCATATACTTTTGGATCCATAAAACATGTGTAGTTGGTCTTGATTTCTTCAAAAAATTCTTCATACAACTCTGACTTAAGCAAACCAAGCAAGTATTTATAAGTCATATGCAAGAAATTCGATTCTCTTTCAAGCCATCCTTGAGTAAATGCTCTAATGCGTCCGATTTCATGATCATAATCTTCTAATGAAACACTAGTTTGATAAAACTTGAGTTTCCGATCATATAAACCGGTTTGTTTAACATTGTTGTAAATCTGTTTTGCTTCTTCTTTGCTAGACAACGATTTTAAGTATCTAGCTGGAGCTTCTAAGAAAATAGGTAGCGGCTTCATTTCAAATGCTTTAACTTTAACGACTGGAAGCCCATATTCTCCAATAACTGGATTTTTGTTGTTATCTAATATTTGTTCATAATCAGTTGCTTCATATGTAATATATGTTGGATAAACTTTATCAATTGCTTTTGCTTTATCAAGGGCTTCATTTAAGTTTTTTTCTATGCTTTCCAGCACTTTTTGATAGTGACTTGCTTGATTAACAATGACTTCTTGTTCATTTAACAATTCATTCCGATATGTTTCTAAATGCGTCATTCTTTGATCCCATAGTTGATATGCATCTGAAGTTTCTAAATGTTCATATGCTTTGGCAAGCTGTTCTGTAGATTTAAGTAATGATACTGTTTGATCTGGGTGGGTTTTTAAAATGCTTATTAAAAATTGAACCAGTTTCTGAAGTTCAATGGTTTCAGATACCCCTGAACCAAACAGACCAGGAACCCCATTCATTGCATCATTCCATCCAGGTTTATTACCTTCATAAGATAAACCAATTCCAAATGGATCTAAATGTCCATATTTATTTAATATAAGTGTTAATAATTTACCAAATAGATTAATCTTGACTTGCCCATTTTTATTTTTTAACCAGGTTGATTTTTTGTCATGAAAATGTTTGATTGCTCCATATTGACGAACTTTATTGTCTTTCGTGAGCACATACTTTTGGCTTCTTGGTAAAACCATAACTGGCGATACAAAGAATGGATACGTTTTTTCAAACATGAGTGTCTGTAAATCATCAGGATATATAGATAAGTATGAGTCTAACAAGTCATAAAGGTAGGTGAAATGATCTTCCCAATACCCTTCTCCAAATGATGCTTTTATAACAACATGACTCTGTTTAAGTATTTCTTGTAAATGCTGATCGACTTCTAAATCAGCTTCGAATAACTTAGTTGCTACGCTGCCTGGAGTAAATTCTTCTTTTAGTAATTGATGAAGTACTTTAGGTTGTTTTTCTATATCTCCTTCGAAAGTGAACTTTACACCTTCGATAGATAATGGATTGTATCCATCAGCTTGTATTAGTGAAGCAAACTGATAAATATTGGAATCCTTTAATTCGGGATAGAAAAACAAGTCATTTCTTCTATTTTGCAAAACATCTCTAAAGTTACCATTACCTTGAGAATAGAAAGCAGGTTCCAAACTAAAGAAGTTATAGTCACGTTCTAAATCACCATGTTTTCTTGAATATATATGGTAACCAATATTTCCATCTAGTGTTTCAAAAATGAGTGGTGTTCCACCTCTAAGCACATTATCTAGATAACACTGCTTATAATATGCGTCTAATATTGGAAATGATGTTTTAGTCTCTACTGCATCCATCAATTCATGATGAATCACTTGATTTTCTGTTTCTTTAGCTAATAGATATGTAATATTCATTTTTTGACTTAAATCATCTAACTTGTCTTTATTTGATGCATACCCAATAACGCTAGCAAATACTTCTTTTGATAAGTTTTTAAAATGAAAACCACTCATTGCACAAGGTACTTGATTAACATGTGCTTGTTGAATCCTAGATAACTCTTTAATTGAGTGATTGATAAATTGGTATGGTGTTTCTAGTGATGTATCTTCATCGAATATCAATTTATAATCACTAATATAAAGCGGTTTTTCATTTGCTGACGTGAAATAGAAATTCCCATCAACAACTAAATTAACTTCCGCTGAGTCATCCGTAGATGCTCTGAGCTTATAGAAAACATAATTAGTCTCTTGAACACTCGACATCCAGCTTTGAAGTAAGTTAGATATGGCTTTATATCCGCCATAATCGATACCCGATGGTAAGATTTGTGCTAATCCATCAATGACTTCAACATCAATTTTTCTATCTTTCAAATTCGTTATTTCAACTTTGCGAACTAACGCTGAAATATTTTCATTAGGAAGTGTATAATATGTGACTTTGAGTTTTATTCCGATTTTTGTATTTGTTTCTTCTATCGAAATACTATCTTGTCTGATTGTCATATTCTGATTTTCATTTTGTTCTTTGAAGAATTCATAAACTTGATTTTCTATTTTAACAAATGTTCTAAATCCGGTTCTTGAAACATAGTGATATGCACTGTTTGCGGGAAAAAACTCCATAATCGCACCATTCTTGTCTCTAACGCCAAATGAAGATATCAATTGACCTCTATTGACATAGAATGCCCATAACGGGATGCCCATTTTCCCTGCTATTCCACTCAAGAAGCTTGAGAAAGGTTTTTGCTTTTGATAGTTTTCAATGGTGTAATCCACCATACTTGATTGACTCATAATATCCTCCGAGGAAATCGGTTTCTTTAAATTGATATATAAATATCATATCACAATGTGGAACCGTTTTCAAATAATATATTTTCTTATGCTTTAGTTGATTCTCTCTTGATGAGTTCAACTGGTAATTTCACAACTTCTTGAACATGATGATCTGGATTTTCCATTAATTGAATGAGCAGCTTTGCTGCAGTTTCACCTAATAATTTTCGATCCTGTGAGATGGTTGTTAATGATGGTGTAAAGTGTTTAGCAAATGCAATATCATCAAAACCGATGACTTGAATATCATTTGGAACATTAAAGTTAAGTTCTCTTAAACCCTTTAAGACCCCTAAAGCAATATCATCACTTGCTACTAAAATAACTTCGGGTTGGATTTTGACTTGTCCCATCAGTTGATGAACTGCATTGTATCCGCTTGTAAAACCAAAGCTTTCTGCATAAACGATATAGTCCTCATATGTTGTCAAGGATAATTTGGACATGTAATGATGATAAGCAATCAATCTTTCGTTGAAAGCTTTGGAGGAAAGCGGACCTGAAATTACAGCTACTTTTTGCTTCTTCAATTCATTTTTGATATATTCCAAAGTGATTCTAATCCCTTGATCATTATCACTAATCACTGTGTGTAAACCAGGTAAAAGCATATCTGTTGAAACACATGGGATACCGCTTTTTACCAACTCATATAAACCTTGATCATTATAATTGCCCACAACGATATATACACCATCAACTCTTTTATTCATGCACCATTCATAGTATGAGAGTTCATGTTGTCCTAACTTTTTCACAATGAAAGATAATTCGTATCCTTCTTTTTCCAAACAAGTTTTGAAATGTTGAAGAATACTAGAAAAAAATGAATGTTCTAATCCAACATCAGATTCTTCTGTAAAAACGATACCTACAGTATAAGTTCTCTTTGATTTCAACATACGTGCACTTGAAGCAGGAACATATCCCACTTCTTTTATATATGCTAAAACCCGTTCTCTAGTTGATTCACTCACATTACCTGTGTGATTCAAAACTTTAGAAATTGTCCCTGGTGCAAGATTAAGTTCTTTCGCAATCGTATAAATCGTTCTTTTTTTAGTCAAGGCTATTCACTCTTTTCATATATTTTAACGTATTTGATTTGCATGGATACGGGAAATATCAAATCATCAATCGCTCCACCCCAGTTGCCACCAATCGCTAGATTAAGAATTAAATAAAAATTTTGATTAAAAGGCCATTGCTCGATGGTTGCGTTTTCTTGCTTTGTAAATGTTACATATTTAGCTTGATCAATATAGAATGTAATATCATTTTCTGTCCATTCCATTGCATACTCATGGAAACCATTAAAGATGTCTTCTTGATAAGCTATAAAAGTTGGATGATTATGTAAACGATGATTATACGCTTTAGAGTGAAGTGAGAAATGAATATGTTTAGGATCTTTGCCCACATGTTCCATCAAATCAATCTCTCCACATAATGGCCATCCTGATTCTTTTTTGTTCTCACCTAAAAACCAAATCGCTGGCCATGTACCTTTACCTTCAGGAATTTTGGCCATAATTTCGACTCTACCATATTGAATCGACTTTTTGTTTAAAGTTGTTAATTTTGCTGATGTATATTCGCGGTGTTCATGTTTTTCTTTGTATGCAACAATATTTAACACACCATCTTTAACAAACACATTTTTTGAATCATCAACATAAAACTGGCTCTCATTATTACCAAAACCTGTTCCACCAACTTCTACATTCCAAATCTTTTCATCAGGTTTTCCATCTATAGAAAACTGGTCTTCCCATAATAATTTATACTTCACGACACATCTCCTTAAATTTATTCATAAGTAACTTTCTGTCTGCTTCATCTAGATAAATTCTAGGCGAATTGTCATAACACGTATTCTCTTCTTCAACAATAAGTAATTTCGCTTCCTTGCTCAAAGTATGTGCATGATAAACACCTTTTGGTATACGATAAACTTTATTTGGTTCTAGTGAAATACTCGACATATCCTTGATCACTTGATTTTTTTCTTCGATAAAAAACATATGACACTTACCACTCAATAACACGAAAACTTCATCGGTTAAAGTGTGTGCTTCAAAATAGTTAATGTGTTCAACTTCAAGTTCTTCAATATAATTGAGAATTGCGACTCTCCAGTCTTGATGATGAAATAACTTTTCATAACCAACGCCTTCAAAATCGTATATATCATAAAATTTCATCTAAATACACCTCTATGTCATCATCTATATTTTTTATATGATTATCTATTTCGTTTCCTTTGATTAGTATTTTTGAGATTTTATAAAATCCAAAATCCAAATTTTTAGGATTGTGATATGTCACTTTTCTTAATTTATTGAATAAATAAGTCGTAATACTTGCTTGTCCGTTGATAAAATCTTCTGTCTTTAGTTTTGGTTTTAGTGTAAGTACACCTAAATCAAATTGAATTCCAAAGATTTCAGTTCTAAGAAGTTTTAATAACCAACTTGCAGAACCAGTTAGATATGGATACATGCCGATACCGCGATCATTAAAGTATTCTGGAATGCCATGAAGAACTTTGCTCTTTGGATTTTGTGCTCGCTTTAACAATGAAACAATCGCTTCATGGCCATATGATACTAAGTCATATTGATATAAACCGTATGCATACATGACAGCCATGTGAGCAAAGACAGCTCCATTTTCTTTATGTCCATAAGCAAATCCATAAGCTCTACCCATGTTGGTTAAAAGTTTTTGATAATTTGTGTTTAATTTATACCCGCCGAGTGATTGATCAAAAAGCATGTTTCTAACTGTGCTTGCAACCAATGATGCTTGTTGATTAGTTGCAGTTTTTGAAAGTAATGCCATGGTTTGTCCAGTTAATGCAATCGTTTCTTGTGTATCTGGATTAATGCCCTCGTTATCAAAATAACTTTGGAATCGATCTTGATCAAATGCATCTTGATGTAACTTGTTAATTCTATTTTCAGCTAACTCAAATAGTATCTTAACTAATGCTTCACTAGAGATTTTTACAACATCTCCTGAAAACTGTGCAACACGATCAAAATAATCATTTAAATCAGGTGTTAAGGTCAATAAACTGTTCATCTCTTTAAAAACTTCTATTTCATTAACATTTAATTTTTTTATTAATTTTGCAATCTCACGAAGATTATTTGCATACATGTGTGTAAATGCAATCGTTTCACCATGCTGATGTGCCATATCAAGCCCATCATTCCAATCAGCATCTTCTAATCTTACAAATCCATGTTTTCCTATATTATGATGACCTACAAGATTTTGTAGTAACAAGTGTTCTAAAATAGTTCCTTGATAAATTTCTTGTTTTGCAGTTAATTGCAAATTTTGTGTAGTTTTTGCTCTTGTTTTTTTTGTATAATGAGTGAACTGATCCATAAAATAAGCTTGTTTTTTAAGCAAAAAATCAATATTTCCGGTTTCATCTAAATACATTTTTGTCGTTAATAATGGCCAAGCACCATGATCAGACCATACTCTAGTAATTAAATTACGATCTGCTTTAAACTCACCAGGTTGATCACCAATAATGGTTGCATTAGAGCCATCAATACGAACACCTTGAAAGTTATCATACAATAAATCGATGACGCTGTCATCATTCATCATAATCAGTGATAGTAAATCTTGCCATAAATCTCGCCAACCACGCCCACCGTGTCCGTAATCATGATGTGGTAAAAATGAGTTTCCAAAATATCTTCTTAACATTGGTTGTAAAACAACCCAACTTAATTGCTTATTCGTGTCCAGATCATGAAAATTAAATGAAAGTCCTTTTATGTAATTTAGAAAAAACTTAGAAGTTAATTCTAAACCTTTAGAAAATGTCTCATGACTCAAATATTTTTTATGGTCTTTGAATGCGGATTTTTTTGATTGATGAATACCAATTGAAACATATAAGGTTATACTTTGGAATGGTAATACTGTAACTTCATGAAATGCAATAGCTCCAATCGCTTCATAACCATTAATTTTCGTTCCTACTGGAGATAAAGCATCTAATCCTTTAGGAAAATGAAGTGATCCTCCATTAATAAAATCATCTAAAACTGTAATATAGCCTTTAATTTTTAAGTCATTTGATTCAGCAAATACACTATAGACTGTATCATTAATCTGATGACCTCTTTCATCAAAAGATAAGGTTGGTTGAACAAAAATACCATGATCAACAACTTCTGTCTGATTCAACAGTGATGTAACATGTCTGTGATCTCTTAAATTATCTGCACTTCTTCCATAAATAGGGATTGCTGTTGTTATGTCAAGTTGAAATGGTGCATCCGATTGGTTTGTCACTCTAATTTCATGGAGTTCAATATCTGCATCAACCGGAATATAAGATGTCGTATCAAGTTTGATTAATGAATTTGTTCTAGTAACACGTTGATATAGTAAATCAGTTTCATAAATTAACTCATCATTTTGTTGAATGCTCGATTGACCATTTAAGAAGTACTGTTGATCATTAATTTTAAAAATAACATTTCTTGAAAAAATATTGCTATATAAGTCAACTTCTGTCGTAGGTTCTAATGCATAATGATGTTGATCAAGTTTAAGATCTCCACCAAAAAATGGTGTTATCGAAGATCTTAACCCATTTAAGTTAAAAAGTGGAAAGTAATATCCATCGTTAGATTTGAGTTGTAGTGTTTTTTTTGTTGTCATGTTTCACCTCGTGGAAATCGGTTTCCTAATAATATTATAATAGATTTTTTTTTTTTTGTAAAGGGCTTTCATAAAAAAAGTGAAATCGGTTTCTTAAAAGAAAAGGGTATGACCGCGTCACACCCTGTTTTTCTCACTTATATAATTATTGTTGAAATACTTCGTGCTTCAACCGTCACTTCTATATTTTCTTTTAACCCTTCGATTTGAGTGTTGATATCCTTATCGTTTTGATTTTGAATAACAACAACATAAGATCCATCTTCATTTCTAAATGAAACATACATGAGCTGATCAGTACCAGATGATGCTATTTGAACAGCTTTTGGTTTAATAAACTTAGAAAAATGTCCAATGTAATAATACGATGGCATTTTCACGATTTCTTCGTGAAAAATTTTAATCATGATTGGTGCTGAACATAGATTGTTTACATGATTAGGACCTCCGGTATCATCTAAAAATAAGTTCCAATCAATATAACCTTCATTATAATTCCTTAAATCATTTAAAATATTTCTGCCATAACGCTCTCCAACTTCATATTCCCCGAAATGCGGTCCACCTTCTTGACAACCTTCTGTAAACATCAAATGTTTATTAGGATACATTTCATGAACTTTACGAACATTATCAAACTGTTCGTTGTCATACCAATGAAATGCCGTTCCCCAAACATACTTGTATGCTTCAGGGTCCTCTAGAACAGCTTGTGCACGTTCAACCATAATATCTCTATTGTGGTCCCATATTAAAATTCCTTTATCCTGATATCCTGCTTTTTCAAGAGTAGGACCTAAAACCTTAACAAAATCTCTTTCTTCTTCCCCTGTATAGATACAAGAGTCCCATCTTTGAACAGCTGCTGGTTCATTTTGGATAGAAACCCATGCTACTTCTACACCTCTATCTTCATATGCTTCAATAAACTTAGCAAAATAGTTAGCCCATGTTTGATAATATTTTTTTAGTAGCTTTCCTCCACGAATTGGTGATTGATTGTCTTTCATCCAAAACGGAGGGGTCCAAGGCGAGCCTAATATTTTGATTTTTTGTTGAGCATATTTTTCTGCATCTTTAATGGTATCAATGATTGGTTGATCTCTTGAAATATCAAAAGATTCTAAAGTATTGTCATAATCATCAATATATAAATAACTCCCTAAACTAAAATCGCAACCATGAATAGAAACACGTCCTATATTATATCCCAATCCATCAACAGGATCAAAATACAATTGAATCGCTTTTTCTCTTTGCTCTTTGCTTATTCTTGATAAATTATACGTAGATGCTTCTGTAAATGCACCACCAAATCCGATGATTTCTTGTTTTAAATCATTGGGATCAATTTTTATTGTTTGGATATCGTTTTTGGATTTAAGTTTGATATCAACAATAGATAGTCTTTCGTTTGAATCTTTTTTTGTACGATAATGTCTCATCTTT
>NZ_JASCXW010000018.1 GCF_030012175.1 Peloplasma aerotolerans | reverse complement strand
AAAAGATGTTGCCTAAGATTCATGTGGATCTCAAGAAATACGCACACAATGTAAATCACTTAACTCAAGAGCTGCATGAACGTAACATTACTGTTATGGCGGTTTCAAAAGTTTATCATGGTGATCAAAATATCGTTAATGTATTAAATGCATCCGATGTTGATTATATTGCAGATTCAAGAATTCAAAATTTGCAAAACATGAAGACAACCAAACCAAGAGTTCTATTAAGAATACCTAAGTTATCTGAAACAGATGATGTTGTTATGCATGCAAACATATCTTTAAACTCCGAGATTGGTACAATTCGAAAATTAAATCAATCTGCAGAAAAAATGGATTGTGTTCATGGAATTGTTTTAATGTTTGATATTGGAGATTTACGAGAAGGTATTTATTATAAAGAAGATTATATGAGTGTTGTTGAAGAGATATATCAACTCAAACATGTTAGACTTGAAGGTATAGGTACAAACTTAACATGTTATGGCGGGGTTATCCCAGAAGAGCAAACTTATGATAAACTATACAGTATAAAAAATAGTATTGAAAGCCGCTTAAACATTAAGTTGAATTTAATAAGTGGTGGGAACTCATCTTCCTTATTCTTAGCGTTAAATCAAAAACTCCCTAAGTTTATTAATAACTTAAGAATTGGTGAAGCACTCGTTTTAGGTAGAGAAACTGCTTATGGTAAATCTCTGTATTACATGTTTGATGATATCTTTACATTAGAAGCTGAAATTATTGAGATTAAAGATAAACCATCAATGCCTGAAGGTGTTTTGGGTATGGATGCATTTGGAAAGCCTGTTAAGTTTGAAGATCGAGGTGTAACAACACGAGCAATTTTATCAATTGGCAAACAAGATGTTGATGCACATGATTTAATACCACCAAAAGGTGTTGCTATTTTAGGATGTAGTAGTGATCATTTAATTGTACAAATATCTAAATTGGATTATCAACTAGGAGATACCATTACATTTAAAATGACTTATGGTGGCATTCTATCGTTAATGACATCACCATATGTGGAGAAAAGTTATGAGTAATATTTATCGACCAACTTGGGCAGAAGTCAATCTAGATCATTTATGGCATAATTTTGAAGAAGCTCAAAAACAAAATTTAACTAAAAAAGTTATTCCGGTCATAAAAGCAAATGCTTATGGACATGGAGCAATCGAGGTCATGAAGCATTTATATGATCAAGGTGTTCGTTTATGCGCTGTTTCACTATTAGAAGAAGCATTGGAAATAAGAGCGCATTTTGATGATATAGATATTTTAATGCTTGGTCCAGTGATGGAAAGCGATATTTTGATTTGCTCATTAAATCGCATTGAACTTTCAGTTTATGATGAACATATCTATGATTCTGTCTTAAAGCTTGGACATCATATAACTTGCCACCTGAAGGTGGATACTGGAATGTCAAGATACGGTTTTAGAGGTGTTGAGAATATTTCAAAAGTCGTTTCAAACCTTCAAAAGCAAAAACATATTAACTTAAAAGGTATATTTACGCATTTTGCTACTGCTGATCATGATGAAATGTTTTATCAAAAACAATTGGAACAAATGCGCTTGATACTATCAAGTCTTAAGAAGGTTCCACCCATGGTACATGTATCAAACTCATCATCAACCTTTAAATATGAATCAAAAATAGAGTTCACAACACATGTTCGCTTAGGCATATCACTTTATGGTTTATCTTTAGATGAGAAAAAACCTAACTTGAAACCTGTTATGTCTTTGAAGTCTAGAGTTGTCCAAGTCAAAGAATTGAATCCAGGTGATTGTGTAGGCTATGGTGCAACTTATTGTGCTACAGAGAAAGAAAGAATCGCGATTCTACCTATTGGATATGCTGATGGATGGATTAGAAAAAATAAAACTGGTCACGTGCAATTCCATGACAAGAAATATAAAATTGTTGGTATCATTTGCATGGATGCGTGCTTTGTTAAAATAGATGAGTCCGTTCATGTTAACGACACGGCTATACTGTTTGGTGATTTAGTTTCAATCGATGATATCGCCAAACGTTTAAATACAATCAATTATGAAGTGGTAACACAAGTATCATATCGTGTCCCACGAATCATGATTAAAGGAGATAAAAAAAATGATTAAAGTACACTCTGAAATCGGTAAACTCAAATCTGTATTATTACACAGGCCAGGTAAAGAACTTGAAAATTTAACACCTGATGTCTTAGAAAAACTGTTATTTGATGATATTCCATACTTGAAAGTTGCACAAGAAGAACATGATATATTTGCAAACACGTTAAGAGCGCATGGTGTTGAAGTCTTATATCTAACAGATATGTTGACTGAGGCTTTGGAAGCTCATCCAGAGGTTGTTTCTAACTTTATTAATGCATTTATTGAAGAATCTAAGATTAAATCTCAAACGATTAAAAACGCACTTTATAAGTATTTGGTCAATCTATCTATAACAGATATGATTCACAAAATGATTGAAGGTATAAGAACACATGAGATTACTGTTGGAAAGCATAAATCTATTATGGATATGTTAGAAGACGAATATCCATTCTTTACAGATCCAATTCCTAACATCTTGTTCCAAAGAGATCCATTTTCAAGTGTAGGACATGGTGTAGCGATTGGAAAAATGTTTACTCATGCAAGACAAAGAGAAACCATATTTGCAGAGTATATATTGACATATCACCCACGTTTTCATAAAAATCCACCTATTAAGTATTATCATAGGTTAAATAGATATCCATTAGAAGGTGGAGATATTCTTGTATTAAATAAAAATATTATTGCTATTGGGATATCAAATAGAACAGATCCAAGAGCCATTGAATTTTTTGCAGAACAACTTTTTAAAGAAAATACAGATTTTGAAACAGTGCTAGCTTTTAATATTCCAAAAAGTAGAGCATTTATGCATTTAGATACTGTATTTACACAGATCGATTACGGCATGTTTACCATCCATCCAGGCATTGAAAACAAGCTTACTGTCTTTGAAATCACTAAAAATGATACAAGATTTGATGTGGTTAAGGTTGTCGGATCATTAGAAGATGTTTTAGAGAAGCACCTTAAACGTCCGATTAAGCTGATTAGATGCGGTGGTAAAGATGTGATTACGAGTGTTAGAGAACAATGGAATGACGGAGCAAACACATTAGCAATCGCACCAGGTAAGGTCATTGTTTATGATCGTAATCATGTGACCAATCAAATGTTGGTAGATGCAGGTATTGAAGTATTAGAAATTGAGTCAAGTGAATTATCTCGTGGACGAGGTGGTCCAAGGTGTATGAGTATGCCATTAGAAAGAGAAGACATAGAATAGGGAGAAATATGATGAACTTAAAGGGAAGACATTTATTAACATTATTGGATTTTACAACCGAAGAAATCCAAAATCTTATTGATTTAGCACAAAGGCTAAAACATGAAAAGAAAGAAGGCATCAGTCATAAGCATTTAACTGATAAAAACATTGTTTTGTTGTTTCAAAAAGATTCAACAAGAACAAGATGTGCTTTTGAAGTTGCTGGATTTGATTTAGGTATGGGTGTCACTTATATTGGACCCACCGGTTCTCAAATGGGAAAAAAAGAATCCGTCAAGGATACTGCACGTGTTTTAGGACATATGTATGATGGTATTGAATTTAGAGGGTATTTGCAAAATGATGTAGAAACGCTTGCTGAGTATTCAGGAGTTCCAGTTTGGAATGGATTGACTGACCAATATCACCCAACACAGATTCTTGCTGATTTCTTAACAATTCAAGAAAAATTTGGAGCACTTAAAGATATTAAGTTTTCATATTTTGGAGATGCAAGAAACAATATGGGGAATTCATTAATGATTGGTTGTGCGAAAATGGGCATGCATTTTACAGCTGTTGCACCAAAAGCATTATGGCCAAATCAAGAGTTAATCGATATATGTCAAACCATAGCAAAAGAAACTGGTGCAACATTGCAATTCACTGAAGATGCAATGAAAGGTTCTAAAGACGCAGATGTTATATATACTGATGTTTGGGTTTCTATGGGTGAACCTAAGGATGTATGGTACGCAAGAATTCAAGATTTACATCCATATCAGGTAAACTCAAAAGTGATGAGCAATGCTAAGGCTGAAGCGATTTTCATGCATTGTCTACCTGCTTTTCATGGCATAGATACTGAAATGGGTGCCCAAATTGCACATGATTTTGGACAAATGTTTGAAGCCGTAAAACGTGGAGAATTAGAAGTTACTGATGCAGTTTTGGAGTCACCACAAAGTGTCGTGTTTGAAGAAGCAGAAAATCGTTTGCACACCATTAAGGCAGTTATGCTTGCGACACTGAGTGATCTTTATGTCTAGGTATGTTATATCACTTGGTGGGAATGCATTAGGGAATAATGCAAACGAGCAAAAACAATTACTAAAAGATGTAGCTAAAGCTATTTTTCCATTAATTGAAGATGATCATGATATTATTATCGTTCACGGAAATGGTCCTCAAGTTGGGATGATTAATTTAGCATTTAATGAGTCTAAATCAACACCTTTAATGCCTTTTGCAGAATGTGGAGCTATGAGCCAAGGTTATATAGGTTATCATATTCAAAATGCAATATATAATAAAATGAAGCTTGAAAACCATGAACGTCCGATTACAACCATTGTTTCTCAAGTCTTAGTTGATGCCAACGATCAAGCATTCAAAGATCCAAGTAAACCTATTGGAAGCTTTTATAGTAAAGTAGAGGCAGATCAATTATCTAAGGAACAAGGATATACAATGGTTGAAGACTCTGGTAGAGGATATAGACGCGTTGTAGCAAGCCCGAAACCATTAGACATTATTGAAAAAGAAAGTATTAAGGCTTTACTTAAGGATAAACATATCGTGATTGCTGCAGGTGGTGGGGGTATCCCAGTAATCAGTCAAGATAATGAATTAATAGGTGTTGATGCTGTTATTGATAAAGATCATGCAAGTGCGAAAATGGCTGAAATAACAGAAGCAGATGAACTGATTATTTTAACCGCAGTTGAGTATGTGTATCTTGATTTCAACACACCTCATCAAAAAGCATTAAAAAAAGTTTCCATAGCTGAACTTGAAGATTACTTAAAGAAAGGTCATTTCAAAAAAGGTTCTATGTTGCCTAAGATTGAGGCGTGTATGGCTTTTACTAAAGCAACAGGAAGACCTTCAATTATTGCATCACTAGATCAAGCCAAAGAAGCTTTAGAACAAAAAAGTGGAACAATCATTATTGCATAAAAAAAGCTCACTTGAGCTTTTTCTTTTGGATTATTCAACTTGTTTCATGACTTCGATTCCTGCATGTTTACCAATATCTTCATAAATGAGTTTATTTTTAATGTATAACCTTACATTAACATGACCAGATAGTCCCTCTTTAATTTGATCTGTCATCATACCATCTTTTGGAGATGCTAATCCAATTTGAGAAGTTGATAAAGCTTCGATCTCAAGACGGTATTTACCTTTGATTAATTTATAGAAGACATAGTTATCCTTTATTTCTTCTTTTTGTACTTTTGTAAAATTGTATGTAGCAAACCTATACTCTTTGCCTTCATAAATTAAGTTGGCAATTAAACCTTTAAAATAAAACCCAATAAACGGAATATCTGCATATGAAAACATAAGTGATGTTTCTGGATTTTTAAAATGATTGGATTGTATCCAAACATAAGATCTCGGAAATGATCTACCCCAGTCTTTTTCAATATAACCTTTGCTACTTTCAAAAGATATGATTTCATCGTTAATCTTAAATGCTCCATCTAACTGATGTGTCATACTGATAACGCCATGGTAACATTCCATAAAGCTTAAATAACCAAATATGCCCATAATATTAGGAGAAAACATATTTTTCTTCAAAGGCGTCAAACCAGATAATTTAAGTGTACCTATAATACTCATTTTATCGTTTTTCATATCAATGAATATTTTCTCTTTTGAGAAGTAGTTCTTATCGATTCGAATCCAAAACTCTTTATTTCCATAATCAAAAGCATCCAAATCAAATCTTAAATAATGGCTACTCAATTTTGTTTTTCGAGGATCGTTTTTAGATAAAAAGACTTGGATAAAAGCATGAGGATCAATTTCATTGATGCTCACGCCTGGAATGAAAGCTAGTGTATATAAGTCATCTTTACTAACGAGTTTATAGTACCAACCTTCGAAATATCTATTTTTCTTTTTCTCTCCTTGAAAATACTCAGGATGAATGAGTTTCTTAAAACACATACAAACTCCTATTAAAAAAGCTAGTTGACTAGCTTTTTAACTTTTATGGTTGCATTGCTCCAAAAAGAACTAACCAAGCTAAAATTGATTTAGCTACTAAGCTTAATACGATATAAGTGCGCTCTCCATATAAATAGTTCTTCCACTTACCAATTTTTTTATATTGAAGAATCATATTTACTGGGAATGTATTGAATGCAACAAAATATGTTCCCACAATTGCCCAAACAAACCATGGTACCATATCAAAATTACCTGTACCAAACATATAAATCAATATTGCAATCCATGGTGCGATACCTGCAATAGAACCCCAAATAAATGGACCCCAAATAACTTTTTCGTTATTTCCGCGTTTCGCATTTAATTGCTCCATAACAAGACCGAATAAGTTCATACTTGCATTAACTGCAAAAATTAAGATTAATGATGCAATGTCGTAGATTCCAAATAGAGTTGCGATTAATACGATCATAACTGATGAACTTAGCGCATATTCAAACCATCTGAATTTATTAATACCTTGTTCTAAATCTTTATTGTAGACAGCATTTAATTTTTTTGGAAATGAAATTAATGCATGTGCTCCAGCTGATATTAATAAAAATAAAGCAACAAAGATACCAAAAGGTAAATCGAACAATGTACGGCTTGCGACTTCAAGCGATTGTGTCATTGGATTGTAAGTTAAGTAAAATTGTGTAATTGTTGGTTTAAACTCGGCAATATTTTGGATAACAGATGTTGCTAAAAATAGCATCAAAATCCCTTGGACTAAATGCAGTCCACCCATCAACATGTTAAATTTCTTTAGTTTAAGTAATGTTTCATTATTTGTCATATAAAATTCCCCTTTTCTTATTTAAGATTAGTTTAATTATAACATATATTGAATTGTTGAGTATCAATATGCACTAACATTTTTTGTAATATTAAATGTCTGATTTTGCTAAAGATGTTATAATTTGTGTATAAACATTTTGCAAATAAAAATACTTTTACAAAAACGAGGAGTTTATGAATAAAAAACGAATCATCCGCGTGAGAGAAAAAGAATCTGGTCACAAGAAAAGTTATGTCGTTTATTGGATGCAACAATCACAACGCGTCCACTATAACCATGCTCTTGAGCATGCTATTCAACTCGCGAATCATCATGATTTGCCGTTATTGGTTTACTTTGGATTAACAGCAAACTATCCAGAAGCCAATCAAAGACATTATCAGTTTATGTTAGAGGGATTAAGGGAAGTCAAAGATATTTTGGTTAAATTTCATATTTCGTTTGTTTTAAGATTGGAATCACCTGAAGAAGGTATCAAACCTTATTTAGAAGATGCTGAAGCACTTATTATGGATCAAGGATACTTAAAACTCCAAAGACAATGGAGACAAAGTGTTATTGAGTATGTTAAAATACATCATTTAGACATTCATATAGATATTGTTGACACTGACTTAATTGTTCCTGTTCATATTGCATCTGATAAAGCTGAATATGGAGCATATACATTAAGACCTAAAATTAAGAGGTTATACTTGGAGTTTAGAGACTTTAATAGAATAAGTAGTATAAAAAATCAAACCAAACTAAAGTTAGAAGGTGATGATGATTTATCAGATTTAGCGTTAACGATTAAGAAGCTTAACTTGAATCAAAGTGTATCTTTAAGCATTTTTTATCATGGTGGTTATGTTGAGGCTTCAAAAATGGTTTTTACGTTCATTCAAGATAAGGCTAATCATTATTTGGAAAGCAACGATCCAAGTAATGATTATACATCGAAACTTTCGATGTATTTACACTTCGGACAAATATCAGCACTAGAAATACTAGACAGAATGTTTTTAGAGTTAGAGTACGGAAATATAGATGGCAAAGCTTTTGATGCTTTTATTGAGCAATTGCTAGTTAGAAGAGAACTAGCTTTTAATTTTGTCTACTATAATCAAGGATATGATCATTTTGATGAAATGACAGAGCCATGGGCTTACTTTACAATGAAAGAACATGAAAACGATTTTAGGGAATACTTGTATAGTTTAGAACAACTTGAAAATAGTAAAACACATGATCATTATTTTAATGCAGCAATGGATGAAATGGCGTATACAGGATATATGCACAATTATATGCGAATGTATTGGGCAAAGAAAATCATCGAATGGACACCAAATTATCAATCAGCATATGATTATATTATATACTTGAACAATAAGTATTTTATAGATGGAAGAGATCCAAACAGCTATGCAGGTGTTGCATGGTGTTTTGGCAAGCATGATCGTGCATGGACTGAAAGATCAGTATTTGGGAAGTTAAGATACATGAATGATAAAGGACTAGAAAGAAAATTTAACATCCAAAAGTATGTTGATGATGTGAGCGAAAAGAAAAAGTTGGCAACTGCCAAATAAAAAAAATATAAATAATATTGATATAAATGTTATTTTTGTCTATAATAATGGTAGAATTTATTGTATGTGTATTTATATCTTATGTTGAATAGATTAATTTTTTATTAATATTCTTTTTTTTATGGTATTTTTTTGTTATCATAAGTTACAGGATAAACAGGGGAAATAGAATTATGATTCAGTTAAGTCAAACAAACATCATTTCTATTATCATTTTAATCATTATTTACTTCAGTCTTAGAAAACATACGAAAGCATCTCATTATAGCAATCGTTACTTTTTTTCATTGCTTTGGTTTAATGTTGCTGTATTAATTAGTGATATTTTGATTGTACAATTTAATGGAAGTGCAACAAGTCTTGGTAGGTATGTCTTATTATCTGCACTAACTATTTATTTCATTGTAGCCTTATCAATCTTGGTTACTTGGTTATTTTATGTTGATCATCGCATTAACAAAAGATTGAAAAATATTAAAAGCATTTGTGTTATTTTTGGGCCGATATTGATTGTTCATCTAGTATTGCTGGTCTTAAGTTTTAACCGAGGCTATTTTTTCTATGTAGATGCTAATGGCTTTCATCAACGTGGCGAAATGCTTATACCATTAATTGTTTTTAATGTTAGTGTATTTGCTTTTTCTATGGGCTACATTGTATTCAATCAAAAATATATCCCCATATCAGATTTTAAGGCCTTACTCTTTTTCCCGGTGCCTCTAATATTGGCTGTTGCAGTTCAATTGTTTGAACCTCAATTACGAGTCTTATGGCCGTCGATGACATTATCTATTTTAGTTATTTATATTTATATACAGTCAAAAATAACCAATACTGATTCGCTAACTGGAGTATTTAATAGAAGAGAATATGAGTATCAAGTCTATAATATCGAAAACAATAAAAATATTAAAAAAACGATTGGTGCTATTTTGATTGATATCAACAATTTCAAATCCATCAATGATGATATGAGTCATCAAGCTGGAGATAAAGCTTTGATTGAGTTAGGCAGAATTTTAACGAAAAGTGTTAGGAAAAATGATTTTATTGCACGTATTGGTGGCGATGAGTTTTGTGTTATTATGCAAATAGATAAAGAAGATAAGTTATTCGAAATCATTAATAGAATTGAAAAAAACCTCGCTGATTACAATAAAAAAGCAGTTCATGATTACTGTTTAAGCATTTCAATGGGATATGGCATATATCATGATAAGTATTATGAATCCATGGAAAATTTCTTGTACAGTTTAGATCGTAAGATGTATGAAGATAAGGCAAAATCTAAACAAAATTTAAGCGTATCAATTTAAACAGGAGAAATCCTGTTTTTCTTATTTATAATGCTAATTATAAACTTTACAGCTTTATTTGACTTCTTTGATAATTCTCATATAATGAAGGTGATTACAAGCGATATCAAGGGGTATAAGACATGAGAATAAGATTAGACAAAAGTCGTCCTGGAGAGCAAACTATACTCTCAAACCTTAGAAAGGGACAAAAAGCCAAAGTGGTTTTTTTAAACACGGAAGATAAGGCCTTAAGAAGAAGATTACTCGATATGGGTATTACTGAAGGCGTACAAGTAAAAGTCAAAAAGATTGCTCCATTAGGAGATCCAGTCGATATAGAACTAAGAGGATATGAGCTTTGTCTAAGAAAGCGCGATATGTCCTTAATTGATGTTGAGGTTATGTCATGAGAGTTGCACTGGTTGGCAATCAAAACTCAGGAAAAACAACCTTATTCAATCTCTTAACTGGAACAAATCAAAAAGTAGGAAATTGGCCAGGAGTTACTATCGAACGAAAAGTTGGCACGATTAGAGGTACTGATTTTGAGATCGTTGATTTGCCAGGAATCTATTCTTTAAGTCCATATAGTATCGAAGAAGCGATATCGAGACGCTTTTTATTTGAAGAAAACGTTGATTTAATTTTAAACATTATCGACTCAACTTCAATTGAAAGAAGTTTGTACTTAACAACACAATTATTAGAACTTAATATTCCTGTATTAATAGCTTTAAATATGAGTGATATTGCTGATAAGCGCGGTATAAAAATCGATTTACATACGTTAGAAGAAAAGTTGGACACAACCATTATTTCAATTTCAGCATTGAAAAAGACTAATGTTTTTAACTTGATTCAATATATAAAACGTCAAGATTATAGGAAAAATTATTACACGCATATCTATGATCTTCATTTAGAAGAAGCGATAAAGAAACTTGAGAACTTAAATGAAACTGAACATAAAAGATTTTTAGCAGTCAAGCTAATTGAAAAAGATCCATTATTTAATGATTTCCAAAACGAAGAATCAAATCAAATCATTATGGATATTTCTAAACAGTATCAACGTGATATGGAACAGATTATCGCAGATGAGAGATATCGCTATATAGAGAATATAAGGGATGAAGCAGTTAGTGCAAGAAAAGAACAATTGACATGGACAGATCGTCTTGATTCGGTTTTCTTAAACAGATTTTTCGCTATTCCAATTTTTATGGTCATTATGTTTGGTGTATATTATTTAGCTGCAGGTCCAGTAGGAGGATTTACTGTAGAGATTGTTGAAGACCTCATGACAACATTTGGTGAATGGACTTCAATTTGGCTCAATGCGATAGGAGCATCTCCGTGGGCAGTTAGTTTAGTAGTTGATGGAATGATTGCCGGTGTAGGAGCAATCTTAAGCTTCCTACCACAACTCATTATTTTATTCTTACTCATATCATTACTAGAAACAACAGGATATATGTCAAGAATTGCATTCTTTTTAGATAGAATTTTCCAAAAAGTTGGATTATCAGGAAAATCATTGATTCCATTCATTATTGGTAGCGGATGTAGTGTTCCAGCGATTTTATCGGCAAGAACGATTAATGATGAAACAGAAAAAAAGATGACAATCATGTTGACACCTTTTATTCCTTGTAGTGCAAAACTACCCATTATTTCATTATTTGCTGGATATTTCTTTAGAGATCATTCAGGTTTAGCAAGCGCTTCATTATACTTTTTAGCAGTATTTGTCATTTTAATATCAGCTTATTTAATGAAAAAAGTGTTATTTAAAGGTAAAACCTCAAGTTTTATCTTAGAGTTACCAGAATATAAAATGCCTAATTTTAAATATGTCTTTTTTGATGTGACTTCAAAAGCAGGAGCATTTATACAAAGAGCTGGCTCAATTATATTAATGGCATCTATAGTCATTTGGTTTTTAATTAGTTTTTCATGGAACTTAACTTATGGTGTTGAAGCAAACCAAAGTATGTTAGCAAGCATCGGTAATGCACTTGCATGGATTTTTTATCCAATGTTAGGCGAATGGAGCTGGGGAGCTACGGTATCTGCAGTACAAGGATTGGTTGCTAAAGAACAAGTGGTTGCTTCAATGGCAATTATAGCCGGATACTCAGAGCAAACTTCTGAAGGACTACTAATATTTGGAAGTGGGGCTTTTAGTTTCTTTACTGGGGCATCAGCTTATGCATTCATGGTATTTAATTTATTTAGTGCACCATGCTTTGGAGCAATAGGTGCTATGCGTCAAGAATTAGGGACTGCAAAAAGAATGTGGGGGGCTGTGTTTTTCCAAACAGGTATTGCATGGGGGTTAGCTGTTATTGTATTTAACATAGGACGTTTTATTGAGGTGATCATTTTATGACAGCAGCAGATATAGTTATTGTTATTGTTATAGGGTTAATGGTAGGGCTAATCGTATTTAGAATGGTTGTTCGTAAAGATGATGACATATGCTCTAGATGTGCATATGCTAAAAGTTGTGTAGATGAGTGTTCGACAAAGAAAAAAACGACATTAAGTTAATGCCGTTTTATTTTTAACCTTAAGTTTCTTATGTATTAACCTTCTCAGGGAATTGACTTTCAACGTTTCCATCTTCGATACTTTGACTGTCTATTTCTTGACTTTTTTTCTTTGTTGTTTTAGGTCTTACTGTTGGTTGATTAACAACAACTTGTGGGAATGGAATTTCAATGTTATTGTTATCAAGAATAATTTTGATTTGTTTTCTTAATTCCCTTTCAACTGCATAATGTTTTTCATTAAGCGTTTTTGCAACAACTCTCATGTCGACACTACTACTATTTAAGTTTATAACTCCTACAACTTTCGGATCTTCAATAATGTCAGGTAAATCTTTTCTCAATTTAGGTAATTCTTCATTGAGTAAATCAATTGTTTGTTGCATGTTTTCTTGATATGCAATACCGAATTCAACAACAGCAGTAGATGGATTAATGGAATAGTTTAATAGATTAGAGATTTCACCATTTGATAGAATCTTTACATCACCTTTCCAATTTCTTAATTTTGTTGTTTTAAGACCGATACTTGTAACTTCACCTTTGAAACCCTGAACTTCAATAACGTCTCCAACATCAAAATGATGTTCGAATACAATGAAGAAACCACTGATTAAATCATGTATAAATTTTTGTGCACCAAGTCCAATAACAAGTCCCATAATACCTAACCCAGCAAGCGCTGGAGCAACATTGATACCCCATACAGATAATACGATTAATATTGTAATTACGCCAACTAGATATTTGATAATACTTGTTGATACTTTAGCTATCGTTCTTTTGCGTCTTTGCATAGGACCAGGTTTTGTTCCAACTGTCCTAAATGCCATTTTTGAAAACTTTAAAATGAGTAATGAAATAAAGATGATAATGGCACTACTAACCAGTTTTCCAACGCTATTCATTAATGTTGTTACTATAGAGTACCACGAATCTTGAAGGTATTGCATAATCTCAACACCCCATATGAGTAAAATAGCAAATGTTCCTGCAATCAATAATGCAAATGAAAAAAGAAATACAAGAATGACGATCCATTTTTTAATAATATCTTCAAGCTTTTTAAGAATAATACGCTCTACGATGAGCAAGCAAACGATGCCAACAACGATTGCTGCAGTTAACATCGAATTAATAGCAACCCCGTTTAAAAATAATGTAAGATTCATAAGTTAACTCCTTTCGTACTTTCCTATATTATAACATTTTTAACCACAAACCTGTTGAAACTGATATTAAAAAAGTTTTCTTGAATAAAAAATATAAAAAACTGTAAAAAAGTATAGAAAAGTGTTAAAATAGATTTGCATTTTGAAAGGTGGGTAAACCATGGAAAAGGATCATCAATTGACACCCTTTTATACAAAACTTTTAGAATATGCCGAAAGCAATACGATTTGTCATGACGTGCCTGGGCATAAGCTCGGACACTTAAAAAACGATATGATTGACTACGCAGGCAATCAGATGTATAAACTAGACGCAAATGCCCCTAGAGGTTTAGATAATTTAAATAGACCGACTGGTGTTATTAAAGAAGCTGCTGAATTAATGGCGGATGCTTTTGGAGCGGAAAAAGCTTATTTTTTAACTGGTGGAACGACCATGGGTATCTTATCCATGATTATGTCAGTTTGCCGCGCTAAAGAAAAAATCATTTTACCTCGAAATGTCCATAAATCAGCAATCAATGCATTAATATTAAGTGGTGCTGTACCAATATTTGTTAAACCTTATATTGACAGCGTATTAGGTATTGCAAACCATATGGAATATCATGATATCGAAACTGCAATTATAGAAAATCCAGATGCTCAAGCAGTGTTTGTTATTAATCCCACTTATTTTGGAGTTACAAGTGACTTAAAACGAATCGTAGATTTAGCACATGAGCATGATATGATGGTAATTGTTGACGAAGCACATGGCTCACACTTCCCTTTTTCAGACCAACTTCCCATCGGATCCATGGAAGCTGGAGCTGATATGGGGTCTTGTTCACTTCATAAAACTGTTGGTTCACTCACACAAAGTTCTATTTTAATTACACAAGGTCCTCGTGTAGATCATATTCGGTTAAGATCAACCATTAACATGATTCAAAGCACATCACCAAGTAGTTTACTTATGGCTAGTTTAGATGTCGCTAGAAAGACCATTTATAATGATGGCCCAAAACAGTTACCGATCTTAATTGAGATGGCAAAAAAGACAAGAGAAGAAATCAATCAAATTCCCGGATTAAAAACAGCTGATGAAACATATTTCAAAACCAAAAATGCTTATGGATATGATCAAACAAAAATTATTGTTAAAGTATCTGATATCGGTATTACAGGTTTTGACGTGTATAAAGAGTTATTTGATGAGCATCATATCCAGCTTGAACTAGCTGAAACACATTTAATATTAGCTGTGTTATCCATAGGAACAAAACAAGAAGATTTAAATGCATTAGTAAAAGCACTCAAAATTATATCTGATAAGTATATACCAATGGAATTAGAACCATTACTTCCAAAAGTCAAATATGTTTATCCAGAAGCTTATACAAGACCGAGAGAGGCATATCATGCACCTAAAAAGTATGTACCTCTCAATCAAGCAGTTGATGAAATTGCTGCAGAATCAGTGATGATTTATCCACCAGGTATTCCAATCGTTATTCCTGGTGAAGTTATTAGTCAAGATATATTAGATGACTTAGACTTTTATCAAAGAAGTGGTTCAGTAATTCTAAGTGATACTGAAGGTGGTTATATTAAAATAATTGATAAAGAATATTGGGAAAAATGGAGCGATGACGATTATGAATAAAGTTGATTTATCTTTTCAAAGCTGTAAAAGCAGCTATGAAGAAGCAGATGTGGTGATCTTCAGTGTCCCTATGGATTCAACAACATCTTTTAGACCAGGCACAAGATTTGCAGGAAATGCGATTCGTGTAGATTCTATTGGTGTTGAGTGGTACTCACCTTATAGAGAAAGAGATTTAAACGAATTTAAGACTGCAGATGTTGGTGATCTTGATTTACCTATTGGTGCTGTAGAAGACGCATTAGACATTGTCTACAAGACAACTAAACAGATTTTAAATGATGGGAAAACACCAATGATGGTTGGTGGCGAACATTTAGTAAGTTATCCAGTCATTAAAGCAGTATTTGAAAAATATCCAAATCTTCATATTATACAACTAGACGCACACACAGATTTGAGAGAATCATTTTATGGTAGAGATTTATCTCATGCAACATTTTTAAGACATGTTCACAAGTTTGTTGGTGATGGAAAAATCTATCAATTCGGAATTAGAAGTGGTGAAAAACCAGAATTTGATTGGTCAGCTCAAGGACATACACATATGAGAAAGTTTGACTTTGAAGGTTTAGATGAGATTTGTGAGCAATTAAAAGATGTTCCTGTTTATGTAACCATTGATTTAGATGTCTTAGATCCAGCAGTTTTCCCAGGTACAGGTACACCTGAACCAGGTGGAATGCAATATAAGGATTTATTATGGGCATTTGATCAATTTCAAAAACTAAATAACTTTGTTGGAGCGGATTTTGTTGAATTAGCACCAATGCTTGATCCAAGCGGTGCATCAACTGCGGTTGCAGCTAAAACGCTTAGAGAAATGGTTTTGCTTCTTCAAATGAATCGCGAAAAACGTTAATCAAACAAATAAGGAGATTATTCAATAATTTCCTTTTTTTTATGTTTTTATTCCATTTCAAATGTATATTCCTTGACATGACTTAATCTAATTTATGGCTTATTTAACACGAAAAACCCACACAAAAACCTATATTTTATTATTTATCATTCCTTTAAGCAAAGCTTTTGAATAAAAGCACTACGTCAAGTATAATAATAGTGCAAAAGCAAGGGAGGAATTTAAATCATGTTATTTGACAAATATGATCCACAAAAGAAACAACAACTCAAGATTTTAGATCCTAAAGGAAAAATTACAAATCCTGATTTGGAACCAAAAATTAGTAAAAAAGAGTTGCTACAAATGTACAAAATCATGTCGCTTGGTCGTGTAGCTGACTTAAAAGCTGTACAATATCAAAGACAAGGACGTATGTTGACGTATGCTCCAAATCGTGGCCAAGAAGCAGCACAAGTTGGTGCAGCAGCAGCTATGGCTGAACAAGATTGGTTTGTACCAGCATTTAGAGAACTTAACGCCATGTTATATCGTGGTGTCACCTTAGAACAAGCATATTTATATTGGTATGGTAATGAATGGGGTAATCACTTTGATGAAGGTGTTAAAGTATTGCCAATCGATGTGATCATCGGTTCACAAATTAACCATGCAGCAGGTATTGCATATGCAAGTAAAATATTAAAGAAAAAAGAAGTTTCTGTTGTTATGATTGGTGATGGAGGAACATCTCATGGAGAGTTCTACGAAGGTATGAACTTTGCAGGTGTTTTTGATGTGCCTATGGTTGCAGTTATTCAAAATAATCATTATGCAATCTCAACACACAGAAGTAAGGCTACCAAAGCTGAAACATTAGCTCAAAAAGCTGTTGCATTTGGAATTCCCGGTATTCAAGTCGATGGTAATGATGTGCTTGCGATGTATGTTGCAACTAAAGAAGCAATTGAACATGCACGTTCAGGTAAAGGTCCAGTATTAATTGAAGCTGTGACTTATCGTCTTGGAGCACATACCACTTCTGATGATCCAACGATATATCGTAAGGATGAAGAAGTTGCAGAGTGGGAAAAGAAAGATCCGATGATTAGATTCAAGAAATATTTAATTGATAAAGGTTATTGGAGCGAAAAAGAAGAAGAAAAATTAGAAGAAGAAAATAAAAAATTTGTTGGCGAAACATTTAAGAAAGTTGAAGAAAGCGGTGTGGAAGAACTTGAAGATATCTTCAAATACACATATGCAGAAATGACACCTCAACTTAAAGAACAATATGAGTACGCTAAGCAGTTTGAAGATAAAGGAGGGAAATAATCATGGCAGCATTAACATTATTAGGAGCAATCAACCAAGCACTTGATCAAAAACTTGCAGACGATGAACGTGTCGTTGTTTTTGGTGAAGATACAGGTTTTGAAGGTGGCGTGTTTAGAGTTACTGCCGGATTACAAAAGAAATATGGCGAAGACCGTGTATTTGATACTCCGATTGCTGAAGCAGCAATCACAGGTAGTGCAGTAGGCATGGCTATCAATGGATTGATTCCTATTGCCGAAATTCAATTTGACGGATTCGTATTTCCTGGTTATACTGAAATTGTTACTCACATGGCTAGATATAGAAATAGAACAAGAGGACGTTATGGTCTACCAATCGTTGTAAGATTTCCTGTTGGTGGAGGTATTAGAGCCTTAGAACACCACTCAGAGAGTCTTGAAACATTATTAGGTCATATTCCTGGTCTAAAAGTCGTAATGCCTTCAACACCATATGATGCTAAGGGCTTAATGATTTCAGCAATTGAAGATCCAGACCCAGTTATTTTTATGGAACCTAAGCGTATTTATCGTGCAGGTAAACAAGAAGTACCTGAAGAAATGTATCGCATACCTATTGGAAAAGCGAAAGTTGTTAAAAAGGGTAAAGACATGACTGTCGTTGCTTGGGGACCAATCGTGAGAGAAGTTGTAAAAGCAATGGAATTAATTAAAGATGAAAATATTGATATTGAATTAATTGATTTAAGAACAATCAATCCAATTGATGAAGAAACGATTATCAACTCAGTTAAAAAAACTGGTCGTTTCTTGGTAGTACAAGAAGCAGTTAAAACATATGGACCAGGTGCTGAACTTATTTCTTTAGTCAATGAGAAAGCATTTTTACACCTAGAAGCAGCACCAGCTAGAGTTACTGGTTATGACATTACTGTTCCTTTAGCTAAAGGTGAACATTATCATTTTGTTCAACCAGAAAGAATTGCTGCTGAGATATTAAAAGTAGCTAAATTCTAAGAGGAGGTCAAACTATGTATGATTTTAAATTTGCTGACGTCGGTGAAGGTATTCATGAAGGTAAGATTTTAAAATGGAACTTCAAAGTTGGTGATAAGGTAGAAGAAGGGGAAACTTTAGTTGTTGTTGAAACAGATAAAGTTAATGCTGAACTACCTTCACCTGTTAATGGCGTTATTAAAAAATTAGGTGCTCAAGAAGGAGAAACCATTAATGTTGGTGAAACAATTGTCATTATCGATGATGGATCTGGAGATGAACCTGAGGAAGAAACTAAAAAAGAAGAGAAAAAAGAAACTAAAAAAGAAACAAAAGATGATGAAGACGATGAAGATAAAGATGATGGAAAAGTATCTGAAAGTAAAGCTGCTCCAGGTGTCATTGGATCTATTGATGTATCCGAAGACTTAATGGAAGCAAGTGATGAATCTAATGAATCATCTGATGCTTCAGAATCAAAAAAAGTATTAGCTACACCAGTTGCAAGACAAATGGCTAAAGACTTAAACGTTGATATCCAAAAAGTTAAAGGTACTGGCGAAAACGGAAGAGTATTAAAAGAAGACATCCAAAAAATGGCTTCATCTAGCAGTTCAGGACAACAACAAAAAGTTACTGTTTCAGCACAAGGTGATGTTGAATATGTGGAAATATCTAAACTTAGAAAAGCAATTGTTAAATCAATGACATTGTCAAAGCAAATTATTCCACATACAGTATTAATGGATGAAGTTGTTGTTGATAAGCTTGTTGAATTAAGAAACAAGGTAAAGGGGCAAGCAGCTGCTCAAGATATTAAGTTAACTTACATGGCATTCGTGATGAAAGCAACTGTATTAGCACTTAAAGAGTTCCCGAATTTCAATGCTAGTTTTGATCAAGAAAACGATCGTATGATTTACAAGAAATATATTAATCTAGGTATGGCTGTCGATACACCAGATGGTTTAATTGTACCCAATATTAAAGATGCAGACCAAATGAGTATTCTTGAACTTGCAAAAGAAATTAGAGATGTTGCAGATAAAACTGTAGCAAGAAAAATACAACTTTCTCAATTGCAAAACACAACATTTTCTATCACCAATTTCGGTGCTGCAGATGTAGCTTACGGAACTCCAATTATTAACCATCCAGAAGTTGGTATTTTGGGTATAGGTAAAATCGAACAAAAACCTATTGTAGAAAACGGAGAAATCAAAGCCGCTTATACATTGCCACTATCACTCGCTGTAGATCATCGTGTGATTGATGGAGCAGAAGCAGGTAGATTTTTAAATAAAATTAAGTCTTTATTAAATGACCCGATGATGTTACTATTAAGTTGAGGTGATTAAAATGAAGACATATGATATCATCATTTTAGGTAGTGGACCAGGTGGTTATGTTGCAGCTATTAAAGCAGCTCAACTAGGTGCTAAGGTCGCCCTAATTGAGAAAGAAGATGTTGGTGGCATCTGTTTGAATCATGGGTGTATACCAACTAAGACATTGTTAAAAAACGCAAAAGTCTACAAAACGATTCAACATGCACTAGATTATGGTGTTATTGTTGATGGTGAAATCAGTTTTGATTGGACTCAAATGTTAAAAAGAAAAAACCAAGTCGTTAAACGTTTGACAACAGGTGTATCAGCACTATTAAAGAAAAATGGTGTGAATGTCATTAAAGGATTTGGTAAAGTGTTAAGTCCAACTAAAGTAGAAGTTGGTGATGAAACATATGAAACTAAAAATTTAGTAATCGCAACAGGCGCAAGCCCAATTATTCCACCAATTACTGGTTTAAAAGATGCATATGAAAAAGAAATTGCTGTAACCTATAAAGAGTTATTACAAATCAAAGAAGCACCTAAATCACTTGTCGTTATTGGTGGTGGAGTTATCGGTGTTGAATTTGCAACAATCTTTTCTGCACTTGGATCAAAAGTTACGATTATAGAAAAAATGGATAACATCTTAATAACCATTGATGATGATATTCGTAATGCTTATGTCAAAGTACTTAAAAAAGAAGGCATTGAAATCTTTACAGGTGCTGAAGTTAAAGCTGTCAAAGACCATGAAGTTACCTACTCGTTTGATGGTAAAGATCAAAAAATTAAAGCAGATACAATTTTAGTATCAGTAGGCATGAAGCCTAATTCGCAAGGGTTAGAATCACTAAATCTTAAAATGGACCGAAATGCTATTGTTACAGATGAACACATGAAAACAAGTGTTGATCATGTATACGCAATTGGTGACGTTAATGGCAAATATATGTTGGCACATGTCGCTTCAGCAGAAGGCATTGTTGCTGCTGAACATATTATGGGTCATAAAGCATCAATGCGTTATGATCGTGTACCAAATGCAGTCTATGGATCTCCAGAGATTGCAACTATTGGATTAACAGAAAAAGAAGCTAAAGAAAAAGGATTAAAATATAAAGTATCAACATTCCCACTTGCTGGAAATGGTAAATCACTTGCTGACAATGAAAAAGATGGTTTAATCAAAATGATTGTAAGTGAAAAGTATAAAGAAATAATTGGGACACACATTTTAGCATATAATGCATCAGATTTAATTGCTGAGATAGGTGTAACGATGGAGCTTGAGGGAACAGCGTTTGAGATTGCTAAAACAATTCACCCGCATCCTACGTTATCTGAAATCGTTATGGAAGCTGCACATGGCGCAGTTGATAAGCCAATTCATATGTAAAATAACTAAACATTCAATTGTGATTCAGTTCACAGGTTGAATGTTTTTTTAATTTTAAAAGAGATTTAAAAGCATGGATATAGAATATCGGTTTCCTAAAATCTATATAAATTCAACACGACATGAATACATATGAAAGCGTTGACATCCGATAGATATCTATGATATAATATATTGTGTAAACAGCGTCCGTATATACAGACACTTTGGAGAGATGTATGATGAAACAATTAATCGTAACGATTGTCTTCTTGATGACAGTTATCATACTTACCGGGTGTGAGGGAAAGCTGCCAACGGAAGAACCAACTATCACACCAAGTATACCTACAGAACCCATCGACTCGCAACCAAATGAGACACCACTTGATTTATCGCTATTTGAGAACTCATTTGGCTTTTCTTCGCTTATAGTGACAAATAGATCAAACATTGATCAAGGATACTATGAAGTGGAAAACGAAGTTGAGTTTCTTAATGCATTAATGGATCAAGATACAAAAATCATTGAAATAAAAAATGATTTAAACCTTGGTTCTATTGAAGTAAGAAATATGCTTGAAGATCAACAATTAAATCTAGAGGACTATCGACCTGTATATCGAGCACACTCTAGACAACCTCTTCTTCACCCAATTCTAAAAGAAACAGGTGTTGGACTTGTTAGAATTGTTTTAAGAGATAACTTAACCATTTTCTCTAAGAATGGTTCAACAATTAGACATGCATCATTTCTTATAGATGGTTCAACAAACATCGTTATTAGAAATTTAGAGTTTGCAGATTTATGGGAATGGGATGAGTTTGGGCAAGGTGGATACAACCGTAACGACTGGGATTATTTTACAGTTGAAAAATCTAACGGTATTTGGTTTGACCACTTAACATTTAATCAAGCCTATGATGGAATCATCGACGCAAAAGAACATAGTGAAAACATGACCTTATCATGGTCTAAATTAAATTTTATGCCCAATGACTTTATTAAAGCTCAAATCGAATATTTAGAAGAAAACATTGAGGACAACCCTTACTACAAAAGTTTAAGAGAACAAGGGATAACAGCTGAAGACTTAGTTATATATTCTAGTTTTCAGAAAAAAGGATTCAATTTAGGCAATACAACTGATGGTGAAGGTTTTGAGACGATTACGATGACATTTCATCATTTAGAAGTATTTAACTTAATGGATAGAATGCCAAGACTTAGAAAAGGTGATGTCCATATATATCATATTATTGTTGACAATCAAGATGTTTTAAACCTTAGAAGTAAATATTCGAATACAAGTCTTGGGTTTGTTAATCAGGGATTAGTACCTACAGAACAAGGTGCAATATTCATGGAACACAGTATATTCAAATACATAACAACTCCGATCAAAAATCATCAGGACTCTAATCCAGATTCTAAATATACGGGAAGTTATTTAGTACGGAATAGCGAGTTGGTTTTAAGTCATAGAACATATTTTGGAAGTTCAACTGACTTCAATTCTTTATGGGTTCACACGAATCCAGAACCAGCCATAGGCTTTCAATTGAGAAATTATGAAGAAATACCATATCAATATACACTCAATGATGTCTATTTTTTACCAGAAACATTTTCAATTTATCCAACAGGTCGTCAAGTTATTAATGATTTTGATTGGTTATATATTGACACAAATTTACACTAAAGGAGCAAAATTATGAAAAAAATGTTATTAGCAGTAATTCTATTAATTGTATCAATTATACTTATATCTTGCGGAGGAAGAGTAGATGACGAATCTACGATTTCATTTTCATGGTGGGGCACATCAGATCGAAATATCGCAACCTATCAAGCAATAGAACTATTTGAAGAAAGATATCCACAATATAAAGTGGAACCTGACCAAGCTCCTTGGTCTGGATATCAAACCACCCTTAACAACAGACTAAACCGTGGAACTGAAGCAGATGTATTTCAAGTGAACTATAACTGGATCTATTCAATGTATGGTGAAGATTATTTTATGGATATTACAGAATTAGGTTTAGATTTATCTCACTATCCACCAAATGAACATACACCACTATCTATTAATGGTAAAGTTTTAGGTTTATCAGTATCGGAAACAGGATATATCTTTTATTTGAACAAAAATGTTTATGATTTAGTAGATCTTGATATTAACGAAATCAAAACTTGGGATGATTTAATGAATGCTGGTCAACAGATTTCTAGTGCATTTCCTGGACGTTATGCAATAGGCCGCTTAGATGCTCAACAAGCTGCCATATTGATGTTCACCTGGTTATCACAAAAAACCGGCAAAAACGTTATTTCAGAAAATAACACACTAAACTTCACACAAGCAGAACTCATTGATGCATTCAATTTTATAAGTGATTTAAGAAGTTCAGGTGTATTAATTTCCTCGAATGTGACTGATACGCATAATGATGGTCCAACTAATCCTAACTGGACAAGTCAACGTTATGGTGGTGTTGTAACTTGGAACACTGCAATTTCTGAATACCAAAATACATTACCAAACCAAGGTCAAAGTCTTGTTGCTGTAGGTATGTTCCAACAAACAGCTAATGAAAATACAAATTATGGTATGTATAAGAAGGTCTCTATGGCTTATGCAGTTTCTAAACGTGTTGAAGAATCTGATGCTAAAAAAGAAGCAGTGCGCACATTTATTGAGTTCATGACAACTGATCCTGAAGCGCTTGAAATTTTAGGTGTTGACCGTGGTGTGACAAATCACTCTCTAGCACAGGACTTATTAAGAACAGCAACATCAAAAGACTTTACACAAACACTAGAATGGAAAGGACATGAAACTGTTCAAACTTTCTATCAAACACAAATTGAAAACGATATTAATCTTTATATTCATCCATATTATGAACATGCAACATTTAGAGCAATTTACGAACAACCTATCGAAAATTTCTTGTTAAATCGTATAACAGCCGTACAGGCTGCTCAAAACATCATCAATAGATTTGACACTGAACTTGCGAAAGTTATTGGATAGTCATCATGGTAGGTGAAAAGAAATGGGTTCCATATGTCCTGTTAGGACCATGGATTATTGGGTTTATATTATTTAAGTTATATCCCTTTATTAATTCGTTTATTATGAGTTTATTTAGAACTCAAGGAAGAAATTCAGTTTTTGTTGGATTTGATAACTTTGTTCAAATTTTTAACACAGTGGATCCGATTGGTGAAGAATTCGTTCAATCACTAGGTACCACATTCATTTACGTGTTTGTCACAGTACCCCTGATTTTAATCGTATCGCTTTTTGTTGCTTATGTATTAGCTCTAAAACTTAGAGGTATAGGGTTTTTTAGAACAGCATTTTATATACCAACCGTTTTAGGAACAAATGTTGCGATTATATTGTTATGGCGTTTTATTTTCCAAGACGAGGGACTTATTAATCAAATTATTGGTCTATTCGGACTTGGTCCTGTTCAGTGGTTAGGAACTTCAGCTGGGGCAATGACAAGTATTATTACCCTACGTGTATGGCAATTTGGATCAACAATGTTAATCTTCTTGAATGCACTTAAAAATGTCCCTGAGTCGCTATATGAAGCAGCAACGATTGATGGAGCTGGTAAGTTCAGACAGTTTTTTGCAATCACATTGCCAATGATTACTCCTATTATTTTATTTAACGCAGTTATGCGTTTAGTTGAAACATTCCAAATTTTCAACGGACCATACTTGATTACTCAAGGTGGCCCAGCAAGATCAACGAATGTTATTAACTTGTTGATTTATAATGTAGCCTTCTATCAAGGTAATCTTAATTTAGGTGCAGCAATGTCATGGGTATTATTCTTAATTATCATGGTGTTCACTGTCCTTATATTTAGATCATCAAGATATTGGGTTCACTATCAAGATTAGGAGGGTGATGACATGACTGAAACTCAAAAAAGAATTAGAAATCACCGTCTTAAAAGTGATGTAAAATCTGTTATTAAGTATACGGTAATCATACTTGCAGCAATTATTATGTTATATCCTCTTATATGGATTATCGGAGCTTCATTTGACCGTAGTGCTATACCATCATTTTCATTTATTCCTCAAGATTTTTCACTTATTGGATGGCAAGCAGCTTTTAGTGCCCCTGGATGGGGTTCTGCACAAGGTTATTCATTACTTAGAGCATTGTCAAATACTTTGCAGTATACAATTCCGTACGTTTTATTTGGCACATTCTCATGTTTGATTACAGCATATGTTATTACTAGAATGCATTTTAAAGGTAAGAAAATAGTGTTTGCTCTTATTATTGGGACATTATTGATGCCAGCTACAATTTTTAGAATTCCCCTTTATGCATTTTGGACAAGTCCAGGTATTGTCAACTTATGGGATGGTAGTCGTTTGGCATTTACTGCATATCTACCGTTATGGGCTGGTTCATTATTCGCAGTCAATTCATTCTCAATCTTCATGTTTATTCAATTTTTTAGAACAATTCCTAGAGATCTTGATGAAGCTGCTTATATGGATGGAGCAAACAAGTTTCAAGTATTGTTTTACGTTTTAATGCCAATATTAAAACCAATTGTTATTACTGTTGGTTTACTTATGTTTATTTCACAGTTTAATGATTTCCAAGGACCACTTATTTATCGGGGGCATGTCTCAACATACCCATTACCTATAGTCCTACAACTCCTTGGGCTTGATTCAACCAACACATATGCACATGTGTTTGCAAGATCCATCGTTTCTGTTTCTGTACTCATATTGATCTTCTTTGGAGCACAGAAGTATTTTGTTGGAAATGATGCAGATTCAGCAATTAAAGGATAGAAAAGAGGTCGATTATGAAAAAATATACTATATCTTTATTGTTCATTTTAATCTTTATATTAAGTGCTTGTACTGAAATACCAATCACCAGTGATCCTACCATTATAGAAGATTACATCTGCAAAGATAATCCACTCGGTGAAGGTTGCTATATACCTGCAGAAGACTTAAATCACATCTCTCCAATTCCTCAAGAGTATTTGATTAGTGAAACATTCGATAGTGAAAATGTTGGAAGCATGCCAAGAAATTGGTTATTGTATCGTAATGAAGAGTATGCAATTAATGGTGTTCGTACCATTATTGGTGAAGAAGATGGTGGTAATCGTTTTGTTCGCATGTATTCTGATGGTAGAAACACACCACCTTACCCCCAATCAACAAATATCACCAAACCATCTTTCATTTTTACAACTAAGTTTAACTTAGATATTGATCGTAAAGGTGTTGCATATGCTTCTATTATGATTCCAGAAGAAGAAACATCTAGTGGAGTTAACGTCGGTGTCGCAACTGGTGCAGTTAATGTAATAGGTGTCCAAATTGGTTCGAATATGGCAGTTACAATTAGAGTCGGAGGTCCATTTTTCTATTATTCAGGTAATGGAGATGGTGGAGATATTTATAACACATCTTTAACTTTGACAAAAGGTATTTGGTATCGATTTAAGTTTATATGGGATGCAAGTGAAAATATGGTTGCTGCATATCATTTAGATGGAGAAAATGAAATTCTATTACATACAGATGAGTTTCATATTAGCAATCGTGTTAATGCGGTAGCAAGTGGAGAAATCATGGTACCTAATGTTGTAAGAGTCACGATGATGCAAAACCTTCCTGGTTGGGCATATTTAGATGATGTAATTGTCGAAAGGAAAGGTGAATAAGAATGAAAAAGATAATCTTATCAATACTTATTATCTTTACAGTGTACTTAGCACCATCTTTTGAAGTTCAAGCATCACAACATGGTGTTGTCTATACTGATAGTGATTATCAAAGATTACATGCTGTGATTCAGCATGTTGAAAATGTCCTGAAATATGGACATGAATATAATACAAATACAAAATTATTACCTGATGCAATTAATACTTTAACAGGTGAACCAGCTCGATGGACATTTCCTAATCGAGCAGAAGTACCTTATGCAAATTTAGCAAATCAACAAAACTTCTTTAGAACTTTAGTGGCGTTATCTAATGTAACAGGAAGCCCTAAATATAAGGATGAGGCAGTTGAAATATTGGATGAGTTTATGAGAGATTTTCAAAATGTCAATGGTCTGTTTCATTGGGGTGGGCATCGTGCAATTGATCTCGATAATTTGGAGGTTCAATCCTTTGAAGGTCCAAATGGGCCGCATGAACTTAAAAACATGATGCCTTATTATGAGCTTCTATTAGAAGTTAATGAAGAAGCAACTTTAAAGTTTATGCGTCAACTATGGACTGCCCATTTCTATTGGAGCACGACTGATATGAATCGACATGGTTCGTATAGTACAGCCTTTGATTCAAATGTATTTGGTCAAACAATTCCACCTGATGTTGTAACATTTGATGAAGATGGTATGCCAATCATACCTTCAGATTCACCAGGTCTACTCCCATTTGTTAATTCAGCAACTGATTTAGCATATGCAGCATTTACACTTGCGAATCATACAGGAGATCCAATTCCTGCAGCTTGGGCAGAATATTTAATGCGTCAATATAATTTAGCATCAGATCCGAATACTGGAATGACCGTATATCAATATAAGTCAACAGCTGTTACAAGATCACCATTAGAATGTGCTGATCCAGCGTATACAAATTCTGGTTGTGGTGATCGAGTTGCACGTCAGTTTAGAGATTTTGGTCCAATTGCTAGAGAATCTTTTGTAGCTTGGAAAAATACACAGGCAGTATATGTAGATAATGTTTTGATGTTGCTAGAAGCAGCTGATAGATATAATATTTCTCACTTTAACGATTGGGCAAGAATTTATCTAGAAGGTTATCTAGAATATGCTTACATTCGTGTTGATGGACAAAACAAAATCATTCCAATGTTTAATGATGGAACAGTAACTTATGGATACGTTGTTCCCGAGGTTGGTTATTTTGGACCGTCGAATATGAGACTTGATTATGTGTCAATGCCTACAACATATTTATTGCCGATTTTAAGAACAATTGTCCAAACACCAAACCCTGAAGATCAAATTAAACTATGGACATACTTTAGAGATATCGTCTATACATTTGGTTTAGGAGATATTGGTGAGTTAGGTGGTGCAAAACCTAGACTTGATGTCGATACATCAATTGATGATCCATTTGCGCTAATGACAATGGTTGAACTTTATGATTATACAAAAAATGTTGAATACCTTGAGGTTGCTCGAACTATCGGTAATAACATCGTAAGAGAAAAATTCCATCGTGGATTCTTTGTAGATAGTGAAATCATGTTGTACAGTCGCTTAGATCAACCAGATACACTTGCTTTACTAACATTAGATGCAGTTATTCGAGGCATTCCAGCTTCTAGCATGCCTTTCTATTTAGCTGATTCAGGTTATATTCACGGGTACTTACTCGCAGATGATGGTGTTCTTGAAGATCGAAGTTATACTCAACATCGAATTTATACTAAGACGATTTATGATTGGGAGTGATGATATGAAAAAAATATTATTAGGTATCATTTTGAGCATTATGGTATTTGGTTTAATCGCTTGTGCTCAAACTGAAGAACCAACAGAAACTGATTCAGAAAATTATGATATTTTTAGATTGTTAATAGAAGCAGAAGATTTATCAGGGATGTCTAATCAAACAAAAACGGTTATTCGAACACCAGGTAGTCTAAATCTTCCAACAGAGTATCAAGGTGTACAAATTTTATATAGCTCAAGAAACAAGGATATTATTGATGACAATGGCGTTGTCACACAACCAAACGAGTGCTGGATTGAAAGTAGAGATCAACAAGGCATTGCAAAAGAAGAATTCGAGAACTTAAATGATAACTGGCCTATTGTTATTGATGTTACAATGACCTACCAAGGTCAAGTTAGAACAGCCAAATTGTTATTCGTTGTAGCCCCTGCTGAAGGGTATACATGTAATAAATATTTAGGATAAGGGAGGATTTATGAGAAAAATATTAAGTACGTTTAGTGCATTATTGCTCATTTTCGTTTTGGTTGCTTGTGGCAGTAGAACATATACTGTTACATTTGAATCAAATGGAGGTTCTGCTGTTGCTGCGATTACAGATGTTGAAAAAGATTCAACAATCACAGCACCTACAGCACCTACAAGAGCAAATTATGAATTTGGAGGTTGGTTTAAAGACAGCGAGTTAACCAACCAGTGGAATTTTGCAACAGATGTTGTAGTGGCAGACATTACATTGTATGCAAAATGGAATGAGCCTTCTGGTCCAACAGATCAAGAAGCGGTTGATGCAACTCATACATGGCTAACGTTACCAGACTTATCTGCGTTAACAAATAGCTCACCTCGTTTGATATTACCTACAACATATCCAGTTCAAGGTGTAGATATCAGTTGGGTTATTGATAAGACTGAATACATTGCAGCCAATGGTGTGATTACACAACCTACTTTTGAGGAAGGCGATCAAACTGTAACACTTACTGCAACACTATCAAAAGGCTCAGTCACACGGACAAAAGAATTTACTGCAACAGTGATTGCATTACCGAGTCTAGAGGAAACTGAACCTATCATCAATGAAACGTTCAATTATCCGCTTGGCAATGTTTTGGATCAAACAACGATTTGGGGACCAGTTTCTGGTAAGAGCGGCAACTCAATATTTACTGTTGTTGATTCTGCACCAGCAGCAATACCTGGTGGCTCTCAAGCATTAAAACTTGAAGCTTTATTAGAGTTGCAAATAGAAGCACCTATTGTACATGCGTATGATTTGGTTATTATTGAAGTTGATGTGATGCAAACTGCAACATCAAATGGTTCACCGATTAATATTCAGTCATCTTCATCATCTCCAGTTGTAGCATTTGGGGTTGATGGTGCTGCATTATTCTATCGTACAGATAATGGACCATTAATGAAGACAGACATCGAAGTCAATAAGTGGTATACATTAAGAGCAGAAGTCAATTTGGCAGATAAAACACTTGAAGTTTTCTATTATGAAGATAATGGACAACTTATGAGTATGACTCCAGGACCAGTCGAATTCACAGGTACAACCAGTTTACAAAGTCTATTCATTCGTTCTGGTAGTTCAACAACGACTGAACTTAGACCTCCTGCTTACATAACAAATATTTTAGCAAATCGCATAGAAGCAATGCCAAGACCAACTGAACTTATAGAAATTGGTGAAGTTACTGGTATTAGACCATCAGTATCAGTTGAAGAAGATGGTACATTCACTGTGGATGCACCAGTTGTTAGAAATCTATATGGTACACAAAGAGAACTTATACTAGATATAGATTATACACTTACAATTGATAATCCAGTTGACACTAGTGTTGCGGGAGATTATGTTGTAACATATACATTTACAAACCTAGATAATCCATTAGATAATAAAGTTGTAACACAAGAGGTTATTGTTTATGCAGTAGGTGATCCTAATGAGATTACTCAAGTGGTATCGACAGTTGTAGGATATTTAGAAAATACAACAGATATAACTGTTACAACCATTCAACCACAAGGAGATTTATATTATATCTTGTCAAGTAATGAAACTGAAACCGTAGAAACAATTATGGCAGGAACGTCTGTTGAAATCACAGGCATTTCAACGTTAATAGAAGATATAGAAGTGGGAAACAATACATTTATACATTTTGTTGTTGATTTATTTGGTGAGTCAAATATAGTTTCTCATACATTAATATTTGAGGCAGTAACTGAAATTGCAACAGCACAAGACTTTATCACACTAACGACTCCAGATAGTAGTGGTGTTATTAATACAAGCTTTGCAATTGTTGCAGATCTCGATTTTACAGGTTTAGTATTCCCAGAACATAATGCTTCGATTAGAGGCAAGATTTATGGTAATGGTCATACTTTATCCAATATTACAATTAACCGCACAGGTGGCAATTATGGAGGTATTTTCCCTAGATTAAACGGGGCGACAGTACGTGATTTAGTTATTGACAATGCAACCATAACTTCTGTTGAACGGGGCGGTGTATTAGTTGGTCGTGTTGAAAATAATGATTCCGTCGTCATGAATATTGTTATCATGAATTCATCCGTAACTGCTGAAAACTCTAATGGTGTTGGCGGTGTCATCGGTTTAGTTTCACGCAAGACAGAACTTAGTAATATAGCAATTATCGATTCAACAGTACAAGCAACAGGTCAAAAGAATGTTGGTGGCGTTGTTGGACGTGTTGATGGTGGCTTACTAGACGCAAAAGATATCTACGTTAATAATGTTACAGTCATTTCTACAGCAACCGGAACAGACTTAGCTGCTGGAGGATTTGTAGGATATATTAGAGATTCATTAACTTCAGTTGTTGAAGCTGAACGTGTTGTTATTGTCGGTTCAACAGTTAATGCTGTTATGGGTGGAGCTTTAATTGGATACAATCGTTTACCTGGTAGTGCAACTATTAATCATGCATACGTTCAAGTTGCATTTACACATCCTGATCGCACACATGCTGGTTTAATCGGACGTGTGAATGATGAAGCATCATATCTTGATCAAACACATATCTTTGGATCACTGACTGGTACAGTAGAGCATGCTCAAGTTCAAAATTTAACGAATATTGCAATACCTGAAAACCAAGCATGGTGGAGCTCGAACTTACCGGTATTTGTTGATCATCCGCTTTGGACATTTGATACAAATAGCACATATGCTTTAGCTAACTATAAAGACGCAGCTAGACCTACATTTGATGTCACACTTATTTATAATGCTTCACAACCTCAAGAAGTGATTCAAGTTAGAGAAGGCTTAACATTTAGTTACGGCGCACCGCTTGTTGAAGGATACAACTTTGTTGGATGGTTCACAGATAGTGAAATGACAATTCCGCTTTCAGAAGGATACGTTGTAACACAAGATGTCACGCTTTATGGGAAATATGAAGCATTACCTACATACGATGTCACATTTGATGTTGATGAAGGTTCTAGTGTTGATCCCATATTAGGTGTTTATGAAGGTTCTATGATTACTGAACCTGCAGAACCAACAAAAGATGGTTATACATTTGAAGGTTGGTATAAAGAAGCAACATTCGACAACTTATGGAATTTTGATATTGATGTTGTTACACAAAACACTACATTGTATGCGAAATGGGAAATCATACCTGAAGTTACATACAATGTAACATTTGATGTTGATGGTGGAACAAGTGTTGAAATGCAAGTTGTTGCTGAAGATGGTTTAGCGACTAAACCAGCAGACCCAACAAAAGATGGTTATACATTTAAAGGTTGGTATAAAGAAGCAACATTTGATAACTTATGGGATTTTGATGTTGATACAGTAACTGAAGATATCACATTATTTGCGAAGTGGGAAGAAATTATCCCAACATCAATTTCAACAGCTTCAGAATTCATGGCAATGACAATTGATACAAGTGGTACTCATTATATTTTAGAAAATGATATCGACTTTACTGGAGTTCCATGGACACAAACAGGAAATGGTGTTGCATTTAATGGCGTATTAAATGGTAATGGTTTTGTTGTTTCAAATATCACAATTACTGGATCCGGAAGAATGGGTATTTTCCAAATGATTGATGGTGCAACCATTTATGATTTAATCATCGTCAACACAGAAGTACTTAATTCTGGTGGTCGTACCGGTATTATTGCGGGTAGATTACAAAACAATCCAGCAATTTTAGAAAATGTTACAATTATCAACTCTAAAGCAACCGGTACTGCAAATGAAGGCGTTGGTGGCTTAATTGGACAAATAGCGAATAAAGTTACTGCTAACCATATAGTTATTGTTGATACAGTTTTAGAAACAACAGCTAAGAACGTTGGGTTCTTTGGAGGTCAAGTATTAGCAGAAACTAATATTACTGATTTCTATGTTTACGGCACAACAGCAAGTAGTGCTAATGATAATACTGATTCTGGTGTTGGAGCTGTCCTAGGTTATACTAATGACATAGCAGCTGTAGTTACATTAGATCGTATCGTTATTGAAAATTCAGAACTCATTGGTAGAGCAACTGGTGCACTTGTTGGTTATTATAATAGAGGCTCACTTACTGCATCAAATATGTTTGTTGATCTACAAATCACTTACAACGGTTCACAATCACAATCTAGTGGATTACTTGGCCGTGTAGGTACAGCCGATAATACAACACCAGTATTTACAGATGTATTTACTCATCTAGCTGATGCTGTTATTGGAACAATCGGTGTTGCAAATGACCCAGCATATGACCTAGAAGATTTATCAGGTTTAAATCAAACATGGTGGGAAACAAACTTACCAGCTATAAGTGAACACACTTCATGGAGCATTAATGCTCAAGAGTTCTATCAATTAGCATATACAGTTCCTGAATTGGATCCAGTTGAACCTGCGGTTTATTATACTGTCACATTTGATGTTGATGGTGGATCATCAGTTAGTCCAGTTCAAGTTGAAGAAAATGAATTGATAACTGAACCTGCGGAACCTTCAAAATTTGGCTATACATTTGAAGGTTGGTTTATAGAAGCAACATTTGATACCTTATGGGATTTTGATGTAGATGTCGTTACAGAAGATATCACATTATATGCTAAATGGGAAGAAGTTGTAGATGAAGGTCCAGTTGGAACAGCAATTACAACTATTGAAGAGTTTTATACGATTGCAACAACAGGTGGAACTGAATCAGCATATTATTTAGAAAATGATTTAGATTTTACTGGCTATAATTGGACTCCAGTCAATTATAATTTTACAAGAACACTTGATGGAAATGGAAAGTCTATTATGAATTTAACCATAAATGGTGGAGACCGTTTAGGTTTATTCAGTAGAGTTAATGGAGCAACCATAACTAATCTTACACTTGATAATGTAGAAATAATATCTACTGGTAGAGCAGGTACATTAGTAGGTGAAGTTGATGGAAACAATGTTAATATACATAATGTTAAAGTTATCAACTCTTCAGTATCAGGTAACAACTCAAATGGTGTTGGTGGTTTATTAGGTTACACAAAACCAGGATTTGAAATCACAATATCAAATGTATTGATTCAAAACACAACAATTACTAATGCTGGTGCAGCTGCTGGTGGACTCATTGGTTTAACTGATGGGGCAGCAATAACAATTAGTGATGTTGAAATTCGTAATGTAGAAGTCAATGCAGCTAACCGTTCTGGTGGCTTATATGGTGAAGTCAAAGGTGGTGCAGCATTAATCCTTAATGTAAATCGAGTTGTGATTAGTGCAACCGTTAATGGTGGACAATATGTCGCTGGTATATTAGGTAGACCTAGTGTTGATGGTATGACAATGAATTTATCAGATGTCGTTTTCACTGGAACTATTAATGCATCAAGCACTAATGTAGGTCATGTATCAGGTGATCGTAATGCAAATATAACAAATATTTACATGATAGATATCACAGTGGTAGGTACACTCAATAGACAAGTAGTCGATGCTGAATATATCATTGATACAAGCATTACAACAGTAGATGATGCATGGTGGACTACAAATTTAGCAAATATTACAAGTAGTGATTTATGGACATTCAATGCAGTATCTAGCTTCTATGAATTAAGTTAAGACAAAATATACATAAAAGAGTTGTGTGTTTGCTCCACAACTCTTTTTTTTATTTTTAAACTATGATAAAATGTCACAAAGAGGCAAATAACATATGAAATTTCTGTTAATGTATAATCCGGTCAGTGGTAGAGCTAATTTTAAATCAAATCTAGCTAAGATCATCAAAGAATTCAGTAAAACAAATCATGAAATTGATATCTATGAATCAAAAGAGCCTAAAGATTTAGAAAAGGTTTCAGCAATAGAATCAAAACATTATGATGTTTTTTTAGTTGCAGGTGGAGATGGCACTGTTAATGAAGTACTTAACGGTATGATGAATTCCGAAAAAAAACCTATTTTAGGTCTACTGCCAAGTGGGACAGCAAATGATATTGCTGCTATTTTGGGCATCAACAAAAATATTAAAAGATCACTAAAAATATACTTCAATGAAAAGCCAGTTGAAATGGATGTTAATCAACTCAATGAAAGATATTTCTTGTATACTGTAGCATCTGGAATTCTAAGCAGAATCAGTTATGATGTAACAAGAAGACATATTAAGAAATACGGATACTTCGCATATGTGATTGAAGCAATGAAAGATTTCTCACATGATTATCGTTATCCAGTCAAAGTTAAATACGATCATCAATATTTATCCTGTGAATGTGTAATGATACTTGGTTTGAGCACAAATCGAGTTGGTGGAATGAGCTTAGTTAATTTCTCAGAATCAAAGCTTAATGATGGTTTATTCGAGTTAAGATTTTTTAAGAGAGCTAAATCATTTTGGAGATTTAGACTTTTGTCATCGTTTATTCGAGGTGGCAAAAAATTAAGAGAAGATATTCATTTGGTATCGTCCAAATTTGAAATAGAAACAAGTTCAAATGTTGAATGGAATGTCGATGGGGAATATGCATGTAAAGGTAATATCGTCATTAAAACACAAAAAAAAGCTATCAAGGTTTTTGCAAGTCCGAAAAGAAAGAAAAGATATTTCTAAGGCCGAAATAACTCAGATGGTAGAGTAACTGTCTCGTAATCAGCAGGTCGTAGGTTCGAATCCTATTTTCGGCACCATAAAAAACATTAGGGGGATATATGAAAAAAACATATTATATTTTATTAATCGTTAGTATTACATTAATTACGATGGGCTGTCAAAAAAGTTACACACCAGAGATGATTCTTGAGAATCTCAAAATAAATGAATCAGAGTATTATTGGGGGCATCTTAGCTTAAATAGATATTATGATGAAAACTCAATGATTGAAAATGATACGGAAATGCTTGTTGACTTTGCAAATGATCAAGTGATGATTACTTATAAATCTGACAGATTGGTCGATGGAAATAAAACAAGAGTTAATGACTGGTTTTTCCAAGACGCACAGAATAATGATTATATTTACCAGCAAAGATTTATATTTGATGAACAAGATGAAGAGTTTAAGGAATCTTTTAGTGTTCATGAGTACGTATCACATGACAGAAAAAGTGATTCCAATCAAAGTAACTACAAGCTCATACCCAGATTAAAACCTGACTTTTCTACTGTTGATTTGTCACTGTTAAATATCACGTACAATGAAATTTTTGAGTTTCATCAAATAGAAATAGTTTTGGATTATGAAACACTATGTTTAATAGAACCAAATCTTATAGAATTAGGTGTATTAAACAATCCATATTTCACATTTATACTTTTGATTGATGATAATTTAAATTTAATTAGTGTTAGTGTTTCTGGAATGCAAGATATTGAAGTATCTTCAGGTACTATTAATCCATATAGTTTAAGTGGGACATACTCACATGATACTGTTGAAGTTGTAACCATTCAAATTCCAAATGAAGAAGCATTAATATTACATCGTTCTCTAGCTGGGTATCCGGATACACCATAGTTGTTTTTATGGTGTGTTTTTGTTATTTTTTGTTAATAATTCAGTTATTATAAAAAGCTTCATTATTTCAAGTTTGATGTTATAATTATATGGATTATAAATATAATATGTCATCATAATCAAGTATATAAAAGGGGAGAAAAATGAGAAAACTAATCATGTTTATTTTTATGATTATCAGCTTAGTAACAATGATTTTGTTTACGATTTCAGTTAACAGTCTATTTATGAGCCTTGGTTTTGGTGCTTTCGAATGGCAAGATATTTTGGATATTTTGCAAAACTATACATTTGAAGAGCTTGCTCCAGTTTTAGGAGTCATTGCATGGGGATTATTTCAATTGTATGGATTACCTCTAGCTGTCTTCCTTATTTGTTTGAATGGGTTGTCAATAAAAAGAAGTTGAGTATTGATTAAATAAAAAAGGAGATCTATATGCAATTTATACGCAAGTATACACATGTCATATTACTTATATTAGGACTGTTGTTATTATTTATAGGAGTATTTATGTCATCTCGCTTATTTATTATTAATAATTGGGGCCGTAACCAGTTTTTTATATTGCTACTCACTCACTTATCAAGTTATATGGAGTACAGTTTTTTCGTATCACCTAATTTTTACTGGATAGCAATATATACCTTGCTAATAGTTGCTACATATCCTAAAGAGATGGAGTCATGTAAAATAGAAGAACTTGTATTTATCGCAATTGGTTTTTTAATTGGATATAATATATTCTCTGCTTTAAATATTCCTAATGTTGGGATTTTGCAGGTAATGATCAGATTAATAGAACCTTTAAGTATTGTTTTAATTCTAGTTCTGCTTATTGTCTACGTTCGACATTCAGATTATTTGTCGAAAAGAAAAATGATAATCTTCAAATTCACTTCTTTAATGATTGCTTTAATGACATTTATTTATCGTTTGATTTATTGGAATTTTATATTAGGATATCAATCAATATATTGGATCTCAGTTCAAGGTGGTATATTAATTATTGGAGTAATGATATTTATATTCCTGAATAGAGATCATATTGAGATAAACACATCGAAAAAATCTTTGTATAATGGTCTATGGATGATAACAGCAATTCCTTTTGTAATGTATGCACTTCGTATTGCAACACTATATAAGTATCCTAACACAAATGGATTCCCTCTGATTTATCTACTACCTATTGAATACACAATTCATGTATTTTATATTCATTTGTTAGCATTTTGTTTTTACATGTGGGTAATATGTAGAAGCGTCTTTAATCTTTTCAGTATGAGAAAATCATTGTTAGTTATATCTATAGTGTTACCTGCATCATGGGTTGTTTTTGGGTTCTTAGCAGTATTTATTTTCCAAAATTATTGGTTATATTCCATACCAATTTATCTGATGATCATTATTGGACTTTTCATTTTATTTAATGATCTTAAGTTGATAATTAATTATAAAAGAAGGTCTATCCAGCAAAAAGAAATTATAGAGCTAAATTAATCTATAAGAAATATTTCAACACGATAAAGGACTAAAGTCATTTAGTCTTTTTTTGATTT
>NZ_JASCXW010000017.1 GCF_030012175.1 Peloplasma aerotolerans | reverse complement strand
TTAAGTAAAATACAAAGTGTAGGTGATTGATATGTCGATTGACTTAGCTGATAAAATGCCGTTTTATCTTCAAGTAAGAAATAGCCTTAGACAAAAGATTGAAACTGGAGAATGGAACGAAGGAGATTTAATTCCAAGTGAAAAAGAACTCGCTCAACACTATGGTGTTAGTCGAGTAACCATTCGAACAGCAATCTCAAAGTTAGTCCAAGAGCAATATTTAACTAGGCGTGCAGGTTTTGGAACAACCGTTTATAAAAATAAATCTTCATTGTCAAATTTTACAATGATTCGTAGTTTTACAAATGAAATGAATGAAATGGGATTGCCTAGCAAAACGATGGAATCAGAGTTGAAGGAAATTGAAGCAGATAAGTTACTTGCCAGTATTTTTAACATTAATGAAGGTGATATGCTATATAACCTTCGCCGTGTTAGAGGAACGGTGATCCCAATTTTATATTCTGATACATATTTACTGCCTGTTGTAAAATTGCCGAACACTGAATCCTTTTTAATGGGATCATTATATAAGTATCTTTCCTCACAAAATATATTTTTCAATGTTTTTGAAGAATATGTAAGTGCTGTTTTAGCTCCTAAAACGATACGAAATATTCTTCAAATTCAAGATGATTCGCCACAACTCAAAAGAAAAAGATACAGTTACGATGAATCAAATCGTTTAATTGAGTATACAGAAACATTTTATAATGCTGCACATTATGAGTATCGAACTAGACTTTATTACCGTAAGAAGTAAAAACTTACGGTTTTTTTTATTGTAATGTAGTAAAAATATTATAAATGTATTATAAATGTATTGTAAATTGAAGGTTTCTATGATATATTAAAAATAGAAAACGCTTGCAGAGTTGGTGATCGCATGAAAAAGATAGTGTTTATGTTTATCCTAGTGTTGTTTCTTGTTTTATCATCTTGTACTAGACCTGAACAAGAAGAAGAAATTATTATTGAGGATGATGGTACAGTTTTTACTCAAACCGCACAAGAAAAAATACCAGTAACTCATATTAATATTCCACATTCAACAACAAAAGGCAATTTGGACAACTTCATCAATTATTGGAAACCAATTGATATTAATCCTATATTTTTTGAAACTTCTTTAATCAAAACTCATCAATTGATTTTGATTTTTGATGCTGTTTATCCAATAGATATGATGATTTTTACATCATATGTTGGTGATCGAGCTGAAACAATACCAACTATCTCAATCGATACATCATTAAACCTATATAACTATTCGAGATACCAAACAAATTATGAATTATCAGAAGTCACAAATACAATCAATTTTGGAGGTACTATGGCAAAAAGTGTTAGAATTACGTTTGCAGCCGATGATCAGGTTAAAGGTATTCAAGATATCCATTTCAAATTATCACCAGGTATTATTGTTCAAGAAGATGATGCATGGTCTAAAACGTTTTTAAGATATGAAGGCTGGACTGGTGCAGATGGTATATTTTCATTTAACTTGACCAATGGTGATACACGTATTGGTGCAGAAAAAGATCAAGTTGGTTTCATCTTTAGTGACACATTTGTTGGGAAAGTCTATCCACATAATCATCTACGTCAAAGTGGTATTATCATTAATAACTCTTTAGGCTACATGAATCAACATCTACCTTTTGATCAAGCATTCACATTTGATTACAATATGGCTGATATCACACCAAAATCGATTTTTGAGCCAACACCTTATATTGGATCCAGACCAAGAAATTTATTGGATAACGAAGGTTTATCAATCACTCGATCTAAAAATGCACTATTAACAAACCAAAAAGAAGGTGCAATGTGGCTAAGTGACGAAATTGAAACTGAACTGACTATTGATCTTATGAGTACTCATCAATTAGGTTCACTCAACATTTGGAATTATAATGCAAATCCTAACTATGGTGTTAAAAAGTTTGAGTTAAGTTCAAGCTTAGACAAAACAACTTGGACAACTATCGACACTTTTGATATCGAAAAGGCCTTAGGGTCAGCTCAAGAACCTTATACGATTGAAATATCATTTAATCAAGTTGATGCTAGATATTTAAAATTAACAGTCTTAGAAAGTTATAGTCAATCTTATACTGGCTTAGGAAAAATCATGATCTTTGATGAACAAGACAACTTTTTATTCGGTGAAATTGAGGGATCATATGAAACATCAATTGAACCTAATGAAAACAGCGCAAGACTATGGCTTCAAGATGGCATTGTCTTAAACGATACATTTTATGTATTCCCAATTTTGATCAAAGATGATGGCGAAATCTTCAAAGTTCACAATGTTTCAATGATTAAGATGCCTATTGTTGATGAAAAATTCGATCATCAAAACGCAACCTATTTAAATGCACCATTGATGGTGAAAACAAGTGATAGTGGTGTGATGTACTTCGGTGCTGGTTTGATGAACAATACTCATGTAGATGGATATATCTATATTTATGGCTATAAGGATCTTGATGGTAGAAAATTAGTTGTTGGTAGATTCTTACCTGAAGATATTGAAAACTTTAATCAATGGACATATTTTGATGGTGAAAACTGGACAAGCTTAATTGAAAATGCAAAAACACTTAAAGATGGCGTTTCACCAGAACTCAGTGTAACTTATATTGAATCAGGAAAATTTGCTGGAAAATATATGTTAGTTGTTATGGAAAATTCAACAAGTGGAAGAATTAGTTATGCATTATCTGATACACCATATGGACAATTCGGAGACTATGTTCAAATCTATCAAACAACTGAATCTCAGACACTTAGAGGTGGATTTACTTATAATGCTAAAATGCATCCAGTCCTAAGCGAACCAGGAAATTATTTGATTTCTTATAATGTGAATACACTGATTACAGGTGCATTAAGTGACGCAAATATTTATTATCCAAGATTTATTAGAATCATAGAAGTTAATGAATAAAGGAGATTAAGATGAAATATTTAGATTTAATTAAAAGTGTTCAAATAGAAGATGGTTTAAATGAAATCTTATTGGATGGTATTTATCCAATCGCAGATTTTGATCAAGCAAAATTCAATAAAGTTGAATATTTTATTGATGATGAGTTGAACATGGATTCAAAATATGCAAACCGTCTGATGATCGACTCAAAAGAAATGGTGGACTTAAACATCTATTGTGGACAAGGATACATTGCCTCAAAAGATGATGAAATGACAAATAAGTTTCTAAGATTCCAAGGATGGTCAGGTGGCGATGGTATTTATTCGTTTAACCTAACGGATGGAAATGATCAGTTTGACCAAAAACAAGATATGAAAACATTGTTTGTTTTTGGTGATACATTTGTTGGAACATCAGATCTTAAAACCAATCAAAGATTTCAACCACATCTTATGCCTAACAATAGTTTAGGTTACTATCAAGACCAAAAAATAGAATTCAAGGTAAATTTTAAAGACGACGGTTCTGTAGCAGGGTTTTATAGTATGGATCCTCAATACGATAATGCTGGTACTGTTATTCAAAATATCATTCGTTACGATCGTAAAGATGAAAATCCTGGTTATGTTAGTGGATATTATCCAAAGGATTTAGAAATCGTTTTTGATTTATATAAGATTAGAAACATCACACATATAGATTTTTACAATTATTTTAGCAATGAAGAAAAGTATTTAGCAAAACGTGGTTTAAAAGAAGTAGAGATTCATGGATCACTCAATGGTGAGACCTACACATTTATCAAAAAGATTAATTTAAGTCAAAGTGAGTACTTAGGTAACCATGAAACCATTGAGATTCACGAAAGTCATCGCTTTATTAAACTCATCGTTCCAACGAAGCCAGGTGTAGGCAATCATAATGATGACACCTTTACTGAAGGACTATTCGCACTGAATCAAGTTAAGTTTTATAATTTGGATCAACAATATAGAGATCTTAAAGTTGATGCTTCATCAACCCTATTAATAAATCCTGAACATTCATGGATATGGCTACAAGATGGCGTTATTATCGGTGATCATCTATATTTCATACCCATGGTCATCAATAGCGACCTCAATCAACCTGAAGGTCTTCAGTTTTGTGTCAAAGGTGTTGCTTTATTTAAAACACCTATTGAAAATAAAGACATTAATTATGAAAAAGCAACACAAAAGATGGCACCATTACTTGTTGAAAACGAAGAAAGTCAATGGTTGTTCGGAGCTGCTATTATGGCTAGCACCAGAAAAGCAGGTTCTAAGAACCCTGATGGTTTCATTTATATTTATGGTTATAAAACAACGATGGGTTTACGTGAAATGGTTCTTGCCCGAGTTTTAGAAGAAAACTTTGAGTATTTCGATGATTGGACATTTTTCGATGGAAACGATTTTCAACCTGATATCTTTAAGAGTGTAGGACTCTTATCACATATTTCATGTGAAATGAGCGTCTCACCTATTCTTGATGGTTTATATAAAGATAAGTATTTAGCAGTCTTTACCTATGATGTCAATACGAAATACGTATCCTATGCAATTGGTGAAAGTCCTTGGGGACCATTCTCTAAGCCACAAAAGATTTATGTAACTCCTGAACAAGAAATATATAAGAGCACAACTTACACTTATAATGCAAAAGCTCATCCTCATTTATCGATGAGTACAGATGTATTAGTTTCTTATAATACAAATACTTATAATTTTGATCATAATATGTCAAATAACTTAGTTTATAGACCAAGATTTATTAGATTAAAAGATACGACAAAATAAGAAATATTGAGGGATTATATGACTGAAACGATTAAAAAGCCTTGGTGGACAAAAAGAAGAAGAAAATTCGTTAAAAATGGAATATTGTATATTGTTTTAACTGCAGCTAGTTTTGGGTTTATATTCCCATTTTTATGGATGCTTTTTACCGCACTAAAAACACCTCAAGAACTTTTACAAGGGACATCAGTCTTTTTCCCACAAACGCCTCAATGGGGTAATTTCGTAACTGCAGTCACTGCATTACCTTTCTTAATGTACTTAAAAAATAGTTTAATAATTGTTGTTTTAGTTTTAGTAGGGACACTATTTTCTGCAACAACTGCAGCATATGCATTTGCGAAGCTTAATTGGAAAGGTAGAGATAAGTGGTTTTTAGTCATGCTTGCTACCATGATGATCCCAATTCAAGTTATCTTGATTCCAACTTATATTATGTACGCACAAATTGGATGGTTAGGAACGAGATTACCATTAATTGTACCCGCTTTCTTTGGTGGTGGTGCAGCATTTTATATTTTCTTATTAAGACAGTTTTTCAAAGGTATTCCAAAAGAATTATCTGAAAGTGCAATTATAGATGGTGCAACGCATATTCAGATCTTCTTAAAAATAATGTTACCTCTTTGTAAACCTGCATTAATTACCGTAGCACTATTTACATTTATGGGAACATGGAATGATTATTTTGGTCCATTGATTTTCTTAAGCAATCCAGATCATTGGACATTAGCTTTAGGTTTAAGAGCATTTCAAATGCAGTATGGAGGGCGTTTCGATCTGATGATGGCTGCAGCACTCCTCATTATGTTACCGACATTAGTTTTGTTCTTCTTTACACAAAAATCATTTATTGAAGGTATAACATTTACCGGAATAAAAGGATAGGAGGGTTAAAAATGAAAAAAATATTACTATGGATGGTTATTGCATTTAGTTTAGTCTTTATAGCATCATGTCAAGGTGAAGATGTTGGAGATCGAACTGTCATTGAGTTTTGGCATATGTCTCCAGTAGGTAGCGAATCATATTCAGGCATGAGAAGTATCATTACTGACTTTAATAATAGTCAAGAAGAGTACTTTGTTAGAGGGACTGGATTCTCGTTTTGGGATTATTGGGACAAAATCAATATTGCTGTATCTTCAAGAACCGCACCTAGCTTAGGCTTATCAACGATTGATGATGTTGAAGCAAGAGCATCAAGTGGTGTTTTATATAACATCAGCGAACTTATTGCAAATGATGAGTCAGATAACAATATCGACTTAAATGAATTTAGACAGTCTCAAAAAGATTTTGCAACATATAATGGACAACTTTATGCATTACCGTTTACTGCAACAACAAGAGCGTTATATTATAACTTAGATATGTTTGCAGAAAAAGGATTAACCGCTGAAGATGTACCAACAACATGGAGTGAATTAAAAACGATTGCTAAGATGTTTGACGAAGTGAATACCCAAAATCAAATTACAAGAATTGGTTTCGATCCAACATATGGTAATGCTACATATCATGGATGGTTATGGCAAACTGGTCTTGATTTCTTTGATGAAAATCAAAATCCTACATTAAATACTCAAGGTCATGTCGATGTCTTAGAATGGATTATCAATTTTAATAATGAATTCACTAGAAATCAACTGACAGCATTTGGTGAAGGTAATCAGTTATTAGGACTTAATCCATTTGCAAGCGAACGCGTTGCAATGATTGTTGAAGTTGATGGTTTATATCAACAAATCATTAATGCTGGTGCTGATTTCAATTATGGAGTTGCACCAATACCAATCCCAGATGAAGATGGAATTCATGTCAATTGGGGTAGTGGTTTTTCCATAGAACTCTATGACAATGGTAAGAATGAGGAAGCTAAAAAAGCTGGTGCATTTGAATTCCTTAAATATATGATGTCAGAAGAAGTTCAAATGAGAATGGCAGAAGTTAATGGTTGGATTATGAGTCATATTAGTGCAATGGAAGCCTATGTAGCAGATAAACCTATTATGCAAGCATTGTTAGAGCAAGTAGACTTTGCAACTGATAAAGTTTATATTCCATATGCACCATCATGGCACGGTAACGACTGGCAACCTTATTACACACAAGCACTTGATGGTACATTAACAGCACAACAAGCATTAACACAAGCAAGAAATAATTACTTGCAAAAGAAGGCAAATTACGAAGCAACCAATTAATTAAATGTTGAGGTAGAAAATGAAGACAGTCACGATTAAGCAACTTAAGAAAAAAGAAAATAGAATGGGATATTTATTCGTATCACCTTGGTTGTTCGGGCTGATTATTTTTGGTGCATTTCCAATTCTTGCTTCATTTTATATTAGTTTTACAACATATAATATGATTTCACTTCCAAGATTTATTGGATTTGAAAATTATCGGATTTTATTTACAAATGATAATTTGTTTTGGCAATCTTTATATAATACGTTCTATCATGTCGTTATAGCTATACCATTAGGTATTGTTGTCGGTGTTGCTCTTGCATTACTTCTTAATAACAAAATTAGAGGTATGAGTGCTTTTAGAACATTGTTCTACTTACCTAATGTTGTTAGTATTGTCGCGATGAGTTTATTGTGGTTATGGCTGTTTCAACCAAGTTTTGGTTTGATTAATGAAGTATTAGCACCTATTTATAGATTGCTAAATATGGAGCCACTAAGGTGGCATCAAGCAGCTTCTACATCCAAGATGACACTCATTATCATGGGGTTATGGACAGCTGGTGGATCCATGGTGATCTATCTTGCACAAATGCAAGATATCCCTACATCATTATATGAATCAGCAGAAGTCGATGGAGCAAATTGGATTAAAAAAACATTTTATATTACATTACCACTGATGACACCTTCAATATTCTTTAACTTCATTATGGGATTAATTGGTGGATTCCAAGTCTTTACGATTGCATATATTATGACCTCAGGAGGACCTTCAAGATCGACTTATTACTACGCATATTATTTATTTGACAAAATGATGGTTGATCGCGCAATGGGTATGGCAAGCGCTATGGCATGGATTTTACTTGTCATCGTACTCATTATTACGGTATTGGCACTACGCTTAAACAAATATGTTGTTTATTTAGGCGACGAAACATAAAAAAAGAAAAAGGGAGAAATAGAAATGAGAAAAGTATTTTCGATTTTAGTATTGGCTGTCCTAGCATTAGTATTATCTGCTTGTTGGCCAGCAGAAGTTGGTGTAGAAACACATTTTAATGCAGACGGTTCAGGAACTAGAGTGATTATTATTGATGTCATGGATGATTTATTATCCACAACACCAATAACAAATCCTGATGATCCAGATGGAACTGAAGGTAAAGGTGCTGTCTTAAATGATAAGCATGTTGATGGTGGCGTGATTGCTATTCAAGCATGGCTAGAAGCGAATGCACCAAGCTTTATGACTGTTCATGATCCAGAAGTTGCTGGTTATCATCGTTATTTCAAGATGAGCTTTGATTTTTCAAGCTTTGATGACTTTTTAGATAAATACGAACAACTTGTTAACTTATCACCTAATTTATCTTGGTCAGATTTTGATGCTGATGAAAAACCAACATTAGAAGTAACTGGTGGTTTAACTAGAACGCTTACTTTCAAAGAATCAAGAGCAATCGTTGAAGCATCACTAGATTGGGCAATTGATGGCATTTGGAATGACATTTATGATGAAGCAGATCTTGCTGGTTTTGTAACAAAAGCTGATATTTCTGCATTAGCTAATTACACGGTAACTATCGGTGATGGCGAATATGAAGAATTAAGACATTACGATCCAAATGCAGTTGATGGTGATGGCACAGGTAAAGTGATTTTCGTTGAAAACGACTCATTTACTGTTGTTGGTCAAGCAACTAACGTGGGTTTACTTGTAGGGATTATTGTAGGTGCAGTAGCAGTTATTGCTGGTGGTGTATTCTTAGTTTTAAAACTTAAAAAATAATTAGAAATTTGGTTTGTCATGCTTAAAGAACTTTTTAGAAAAACAACTGATATCGTTTTTGTTAATTTACTATGGATGTTAGTAAGTTTTTTAGGCATACTCATTACACTAGGGGCAGCAACAACAGCAATGTTTTCTGTCACATTTCAAATTTTAAAAAAGAATGAACCAACCAATGTGCTTCATCAATTTATTCAAAGTTTTAAAGAAAATTTTGTAATAAGCACATTGGTTTGGTTATCCATTCTAGCAGTTGGTATTCCTTTATATATGATGTTTAATTATGCAATCAATACAGATCAAATGGTTTTGTTAATTATTGGCATTGTTGGGGGATATCAGCTCTTAATGTTTACGATATTTGTTTTTCCAGTGATTTCAAGATTCAAGACAGAAACCAATCGGCAATTACTTAAAAATGTTTTATTGTTGTCAAATATGAATTTGTGGACGAATTTTAAATTAATCGGTAGTTTAGCTTTTGTTGTTTTACTAATTGTTTTTGTTCATGAGATGATGATTTTAATCGGTATTGGTTTTTATGGTATTTTAGTTAGTTTTCACTTAAACAAATTATTTGAACCTTATTTAATGCAATTTAGAAGTATTGAGGATGAAGAAGGGAATTGAAACTATGGGATACATTCATTTTAAGTCTTTTTATGACAAATATCCTGTCATTCAAATGAAAGAATCTAATGGAAGTGTATTTAAAGATACGCCATCTATTTTGAAAGAGTTAAGTCGAGTTCAAGAAGGCGTTATTGTTTTTGAGACATATCCAGGTGTTGATTTAGAACGACTCAATCAAGATATCATAAGTAAACTTAATGTTACAAAATTAGTCAATATAGAAACATACGCAAAGTCAGAAAAAACGATTGATAAGATGTTAGAAAAAAATCTAACTCAAGATCGTGTTTTTGGTTTATATGCTCATCATCAAATTGAAGATTTCTATGAAATGGATCAGATTCTGAAATTAAGAAATGATCTATTCAACAAAAAGGGGCTCACAGTTGTATATGGATTTGGTGCCAGCCTGATTAAAGCTGACGTACTCATATTTGTTAGTATCACACGTTGGGAAATCCAACTAAGATATCGTAAAGGTTTAACAAACTTTCAGTCAAAAAATTCAGATGAAGATATTCTTAGAAAATATAAAAGAGGATATTTTGTCGAATGGAGAGTTGCTGATCGAATTAAAGAAAATAACATTCAAAGCATGAATTACTTAATTGATTACAATGATATAGATCACCCGAAAATGATCGATTATATCGCTTATGAAAATAGTTTAAATCAATTAACGAATCGTCCTTTTAGAATGGTTCCATATTTTGATCCTGGTATCTGGGGCGGACAATGGATGAAAGAAGTGTGTAATTTAGATCCTAAAGAACAAAATTACGCATGGTCTTTTGATGGTGTACCTGAAGAAAATAGTATTCGACTTGGTTTTGACGATACATTTATTGAAATTCCTGCTCAAGATTTAGTTCAATTTAGACCAAAGGAACTGATGGGGGCACGTGTTTATGGTCGTTTTGGTAAGAAATTCCCGATACGTTTTGATTTGCTTGACACTATGGAAGGTGGGAATTTATCGCTTCAAGTCCATCCATTAACTGAATATATTCAAGACCAATTTGGAATGACTTATACACAAGATGAATCTTATTATATTTTGGATACTAAAGATGATGGAACAGTTTATTTAGGATTCAAAGATTCTGTGAGTCAAGACGCGTTTGAAAAGGATTTAATATCTGCTGAGTCTGGAGAAAAAATGTTTGATGCAGACAAATACGTTAACGTGTTTCCAGCCAAAAAACATGACCATTTCTTAATTCCTGCTGGAACCATCCATTGTAGTGGAAAAAATACAATGGTATTAGAAATTAGTGCTTGTGTTTATATCTTTACTTTTAAATTATGGGATTGGGGCAGACAAGGTTTAGATGGTAGACCAAGACCTGTTCATTTAGAACATGGTTTTAAAGCACTTCAATATGATAGGAATACAGAATGGGTAGAAAATCAATTGATTAATCGAATTGAAAAGATTAGTGATTATGAAGAAATAACTGGACTACATGAAACTGAATTTTTAGAAACAAGAAGATATACATTTGATGATGCAGTGGATATAAAAACTTTTGGGTCAGTGAATATGGCAAACTTAGTTGATGGACAGAAAGCTTTAATTACTTCTATAGATGGAAGTTTTGATGATTATGAAATTCATTATGCTGAGACCTTCGTTGTTCCTTCAACGATTGAAACATTTAGGGTCAAATGCCTGGATCAACAAGGATGTAAGTTGATTAAAGCTCACGTGAGGTAGAGTATGGAATTCATCTATTTAGGACTTGGTATTATCTTTGTCTTCATGGCCGGTTATTTCATGTATAAAAAAGGCATAAAAAAGGGTATGGATGACTTTTTAAAAATCCTTTTAACAAGCGGTTTTGATCATAAAATAAACGCTTTTAATATACAAAACACCTTTATTGAAAAAGGTGGTATTGTTTTTGTTGGTGATTCGATTACCCAAGACTATAATGTTTATGAATACTTTCATGGTTTAAACGTATATAATAGAGGCATTGGAGGAGATACAACAAAGGGTCTTTTATCACGCTTACACTTAAGCATTTTTGATTTAGAACCGAAAATCGTTGTTATTCTCATTGGTACCAATGACTTCGCACTTCTTAAAACAACCGTAGAAGAAGTTTATATGAATATTGAACTCATCGTTAAAAAAATAAAAATAAAACTTCCAAAGACTAAAATTATTTTACAATCCGTATATCCAGTCAATGAAACATTAAGCCCTATGACAGTTTTACCAAGAAAAAATGAAATCATTCGAAAGTTAAATGATTTATTAAGTCAAATAAAAGATGTAGAATATGTACAGCTATTTGATTTACTAATAGATGAACATGGACAATTAAATAAAAAATATACGGTTGAAGGACTTCATATAAATGAACAAGGTTATGCCTTAATCACAAAAACATTAGATGAATATCTTAAATGAAGATAAGTCAACTTATCTTTTTTTTTACATGGTATAATATTTTTAAGTAGGTGAGTATAATGAACGACATATTATTTTTAGAACCCATTTTTAAGCAACGTATTTGGGGCGGTAACGCACTACAAACCGAATTTGGTTATACGATACCAGACCCAAAAACTGGGGAATGCTGGGCGATTTCCGCACATCCGAATGGGGATTGTAGAATTATCAATGGAAAGTTTAAGGATAGAACATTAAGTGATGTTTATGCAAAAGAAAGAAAGCTATTCAACTACCATAACTCAAAAAAATTTCCTTTAATGACCAAAATACTTGATGCTAATGACGATTTAAGTGTTCAGGTGCATCCTAATGACCAATATGCAAAAAGGTTTGCTGATGATTTGGGTAAAACTGAATGTTGGTATGTCTTAGATGCAAAACAAGATGCTTATATCATCTATGGTCACCGAGCTAACAGTAAAACTGAGTTTATGGAAATGATTAAAAAAAATCAGTGGGATGACCTACTCATTAAAAAGCATGTTAAAAAAGGTGATTTTATCTATGTTCCGTCTGGAACGATTCATGCTTTAGGAAAGGGTTTATTAATATTAGAAACCCAACAATCATCTGATACGACTTATCGACTTTATGACTATGATAGAAAAGACGAACAAGGGAATCAAAGAGAACTACATCTTAAAGAAAGTATCGAAGTTAGTACAATCCCTCATTTAGATGTTAAACCTCGCATTAAATATTTTGATTTAGGGGATACTTCGATCACAAGATTTGTTCATAATGATTTTTTTACAGTCGAAAAGTGGGATATCAATTCAAACTTTAATCGTGAAAATGATCGTTTTAGACTGATGAGCATTATTGATGGTTATGGACAGGTTAATGGTAATCCAGTTCAAAAAGGTGATCATTTTATTGTAACAGCTAATGTTAATCATATTCAATTGATTGGCAAAATGTCAATCATTACATCTTACGTATAAACGCCAAGTTAAACTTGGCCTTTTTTATCAAAAAATGAAAGGGTTTCATGTGATATAATCATATTAGGTGATAATCATGAATCAAGAGATCAAAGTAGATGATCAAATTGTATTAAACATTAAAAGAATGGGCATTAATGGAGAGGGTATTGGATATCTTAATAAACTCGCTATTTTTGTTGACTATGCGCTTCCTGATGAAGATATTGAGGTTGTGATTACTGAAGTCTATGAAAATAGAGCAGTTGGTAAGATTAAGAATATCCTAAAACCAAGTTCGATGAGAAGAGAACCTTTTTGTCCAGTTTATGAATCATGTGGTGGCTGTCAAACGCAACACCTTGATTATGAAGAAACTTTGGTGCAAAAAAGAGATATCTTAATCAAATCTTTTGAAAGATACGCCGGTAGAAAGATTGATGAAGATCTCATTAAAAAAACGATGGGTGCAGATCAACCAAGATACTACCGCAATAAAGCATCTTTACCCGTTCAAAAGTTTAAGATGAATAATAAGTTAGGTATGTATGCTAGAAATTCTAGTCATTTTGTGATTATTGAGGATTGTCCGGTTCAAAATCAGTTAATTAATCAAATCTTAAAAACGATTATACAATTAATGGATGAACTTGGCGTTGATGCGTTAAACGCAAAGACAAGAAGAGGTTATGTTAGATCATTAGTTGTTAGAGTCTCTGAGAATCACAAAGAAGCTCAAGTATCTTTTATTATGATGAATAAATCAAATCGATTACCAAGTTTAGTTGAAAGACTTGTTGAAAAAGAGAAAAACATTGTATCAGTATTTGAAGTTTTAAATCCAGATATTAAGAAACCTGGTTATTTTACAGACGATGTTAAATTACTCTATGGTAAAGAAACGATTACTGAAACATTAAATAATCAAACTTATTTATTAAAACCTGAAGCTTTTTTTCAACTCAATACCCCTCAGGCACATAAGTTCTATTTAGAAATGAAAAGACTTGCGAGTTTAAAACCTCATGAAATAGCAATCGATGCATATGCAGGGATTGCTCCAATAAGCCATTATATTCATAAAGATGCAAAACACGTTTATGCAATCGAGTTAGATTCAGCTGCATGTGAAAGTGCTAAACTAAGTTTAAAACAAAATCATATAACCAATGTTACAGTCTTGCAAAGTGATTTTAAAAGAGCTTTAAGTGGCTTAAAGGAAAAGAAGATTGATGTCATGTTTTTTGATCCTCCAAGAGTAGGCTTAGGTAAAGAAAGTATTGATTTAATTTTAGAATTTAAACCTAAGCGAATCATATATGGTTCTTGTAATCCTTCAACACTAGCTAAAGATTTTAAAGACTTATTAAATAGTTATCATCTAGTTGAAGTTGTTCCAATTGATATGTTTCCTTATACATCGCTAGTCGAAAGTGTGAGTTTATTAGTTCTAAAAACTTCTTGAACACAGAAAAGAGCATATTTATGATCGAAGTCGTCAATGAGAATTATAAAGAATATAAAAGTATATTAATCACTACATCCATACCGATAATCGTTATGCTTATTTTAAGTGTTATGATGATTAGTTCAATCGTTAACCAACAAATGTCGATTACATTAATTGAGATGTTATTTGTAGGTTATTTATTAATGCTTGCCTTTATAAATTATTTAGTCAATTTGGCGCATTCAAGACACTATACTTTTAAAATTATAGATCAAAGTCTATGGATTGAACGTAAAGAAAAGAAGTGCGAAGTACCTATTCGTGACGTTAAAAAATTATTATATTCGATTCAAAAAGATTTAACGGGGTCTACTGATTATTTAATGATTGTAACAAAAGGGTTTAAAAAGAATATTTATATATCAAATTATAAAGCCAATAAAGATGATTTAATGAACTTAATTGATCATCCAATATTTGAACATACTAAAGTGACTAAATTTTCTAATCGTTTGATTGGAGAAGTTGTAGTCTTCGTCTATTCGACTATATTTTTGACTTATTAGTAAAAAAACACCAATATATTCGTATATTTAACCTAATATATGCGATATTAGCATAAATAACCTAATATAATTTAAATTCGTATTTACAAGCGAACATTTTTATTATATAATGATGATATTGAGGTGGTTTTATGTATTATACGTTAATCGGTGACTTGAAAAAGTCTAAAACGATTCAAAATCGAATCGAAGTACAACATAGACTAAGAGATATCTTAAATAGGATTAATGAAGAATACCAAGATACATTAGTCAAGAAAATGTATATCACATTGGGTGATGAATTCCAAGGTGTTTTTCGTACGTTTGATGATATCTTTGAAATTATGCACAAAATTATGTTTAACCTAGAACCTGTTGAGATTAGATTTGGCCTAGGCATCGGTGATATCTTATTCGATGAATCCAAGGATGCATCACCTTATGATAGCGATGGCGAGGCATGGTGGTTTGCAAGAGATGCCATTAAGGCAATCAAAGAACTTGAAGAAAAACAAAAAGTTACCGATTTTTCTAATATCATGATGAAAACAAATAACGCAGCTTTTGATTTGATGATCAATAAAGTCTTTGATTTACTCTATATCATTAAAAGTGGATGGACAGGTACGCAACTAAAAATGATTGAAATGATTATTCATCATTATGGCTTGACGCGTCACTTTAAACAAGTCGATCTTGCTAAACTTTTAGATGAAGCACCACCCACAGTTAATGAAAAACTTAAGAGAACTAAGTTTTATGAATATGTTGAGATGATAGAAGCATTAAGCTTATTTATTAAAAATAGGGAGGGATCATGATGTTTTTAATGTTTTTTCTACTAATTATTCATGTCTTAGTTGATTTTTACTTTCAATCAGAAAAAGCTTCTGATGAAAAATTAGCAGAAGTTTTATCAATAAAGACTATATTTAAAAGTAGGCTCTTTAAACATACCTTGATTTACATCATTTGTACATTTTTAATATTTTTAGTCTATATACCTAACCAATGGCTCGATATCATTATCTTTTTAATTGCAGGATTAAGTCATGGCGTGATTGATTTGATTAAAGTTAAACTTTATCAAAAAACAAATGAAGACAAAAGGCCTTATCTCTTCTTCATCGATCAATTATTGCATGTTGTTATTTTGATATTATTAGGTCTTTATATTATCTTCAATTTTACTTTAACCAACTTAGGAAATTATTTTTTAACAGATAGTACTTATTTTTCAGTCTTACAATATGTTTTAGCATTCTTACTCATAGGAAAAACTGGCAATGTGTTTTTTAAAGAGCTATTAGGAAAGTATAAGCCATCTCAAGAAGATGTTGATGAAGCCAAGGAACATGGATTTCATGTGTTTAGTTCAAACCAGAAAGCTGGCCGAACGATTGGTATTCTTGAAAGAATTCTTTTAATGATTTCACTCATTGTCGGTAGTTATATGACGATTGGATTAATCCTAGCAGCAAAATCAATTGCTAGATTTAAAACCTTAGAAGTCACAAAGTTTGGTGAGTATTTTATTATAGGAACCATGTTTAGCATTCTATATACTATTTTTACTTATTATTTTATCTTCGTTTTATTTCAAAATATCTAATTTGGAGGCATCATGTTTGAAGATATCAAAGGCCATGAAACATGGCAACGAATCAAAAAAATCGAGCGTGGATGGTCAAGAGATACAAAGTATTATATTGAGACAATCAACGGTGAAAAGCTATTGTTAAGAACTTCAGCGAAAGAAGCTTTTGATAAGAAGAAAAAAGAGTTTGAGATGATTGCCAAGTTCTCAAAACTAGATATTCATATGTCAAAAGCTCTTGATTTTGGATGGTTTAATAACCATCAAGAAGTCTATATGTTACTAACTTGGGTAGAAGGTCAAGACCTTGATGATGTATTACCCAAGCTTGATATCAGTAAGCAGTATGCACTTGGTCGTCAAGCAGGTGCCATTTTAAAAGCTATCCATAGTATTCCTCTTCCTGATGATGAAATACCACAAACAACAAAAATTCCTAAGAAGAAAAAACAGATTGAGTTATACGAAACTTCACAACTAAGAATTGATGGTGATGAAATAGCTTTAAAGTTTCTTAAGGATCATATTGACCAAATATGGACAAAACCTCCTGTTTATTTGCATGGAGATTTCCATCCAGGAAACTTGATTTTAACACCTGATCAAAATATTGGTGTGATTGATTTCAATCGTTGGGAAATTGGTGACCCCTATGAAGAGTTTTATAAGTTGGAAAGTTTTGGCACAAAAGTTAGCATTCCTTTTTGTATCGGTCAAATTGAAGCATATTTCAATGATCATATACCCAATGACTTTTGGGAAATATTTGTTATATATTGTGCACATTCAGCATTATACTCTATCAAATGGGCTGAACCATTTGGTATAGATGAAGTTCATGTTATGATGGATATTTGTAGAAAGACAATGATTCATTTTGATAACTTTAGGCAATCTATACCCTCTTGGTATCAGCAATCTAGTTTTAAATGATTGGTTTGGTCTATTTATTATTTATAATACGTTTGAGGTGACACGATGAGGATTATGGTCATTGGTTATTCTGGTTCAGGTAAGTCAACACTAGCAAAACTTTTAGCAAAACATGAAGCTCTACCTTTACTTTATATCGATACCTTACAGTTTGAAGCCAATTGGGTCCAACGGAAGGTAGAAGATAGAAATCAAGATTTATTAGATTTTATCAATACACATGAGCAATGGGTCATCGATGGCAATTATCAAGGTGCTTTCTTTGATTTAAGAGTATCATTAGCTGATCAAATTTATATCTTAAACTATCATCGTATGACATGTTTACTAAATGCTATTAAAAGAAGATTTATTTATCGAAACAAGTCAAGAGAAAGCATAACCAACAACTGTCCAGAAAAGATTGATTGGGAGTTCTTTATTTGGTTAATCTATAAAGGTAGATCTATAAAACGAAAAAACTTATATAAATCTTTAAAAAATAATTATCCGAATAAAGTCTTGATATTTAATAATAGAAGACGTCTTAATCAATACTTATTAAGAAAACACATCATATCATCAACAAAAGATTGGAAGTTAAATCATGAAAGCTTATAAACCGTTATTAATCTATATTTACCCATTATTGATTGTTGTTATGTTTGTTTTACCTTTTTTTAGTTTTGAAGGATATAGCATCTTGAAACATACAACAAGTCACTTAGGAGCTCAATTAACTCCTAATGCTTGGATTATGAATATGGTTTTTATATTATTAGGTGCTGCTACTATTCTTGATTCAAGAAAATCATTTAAAGATTATCCTGTTCAGCAAGTTTTATTAATCATATTTGGAGGTGCTTTAATTTTAACTGCCATTTTTAAACATGAGCATGTTTATGTTGTATCTTATATTACACATAATATTGAAGATCAGCTTCATTCAATTTTCGCAACGGTTGTAGGGTTTACTTTTGTGGTTTTTTCGATGAGTATGTTTTTTATCGAAGAAAGTATGAAAAGAAAGCAGCTATCGATACTCATGGTCCTGATATCAACGCTATTGTCGATACTGATCTTTTCGATTGAACCACTACGTGGACTTTTTCAAAGATTCATGTTCATCATTTCATTTCTATACTTAATTGATGTTTTTATTAAGTTTAAAATCAAATATGATTTAAAGGAGATAATAAGTGATTAAAGAAATATTTGAACCCACTTTAAAACAAAATGTTACGAAACATATCATTGAAGCATTACCAAATTGGTTCGGACGTCCTGAGTCGAATTTAGAATATATTAATGATGTTAAAGATATGCTGATGTTCGCTTATTATGAGAATGAACAACCCATTGGTTTTCTATCACTTAATCCTCATCATGAATCAACGATTGAAATTCATGTCATGGGCATTCTAAAAGAACATCACAGAAAAGGCATTGGTCAGTTATTAGTAGATTATGCATCTAGATACGCAAAGGCCAAACATTACAAACTCCTTGAAGTCAAAACGTTAGATGCATCTCACCCAGACCCTTATTATAAGATGACAAGAGACTTTTACTTATCAGTAGGGTTTATTCCTGTTGAAACATTTAAAGAGCTTTGGGGTAAAGATTCACCATGCTTACTGTTAGTCAAACCATTATAAAGGATGATTAGATGAAATATAATTTAAGCAATGAACAGACTAGAAAGTTTATTTTAATAAAGCAAGGCCTCATGGGTCATTATAAATATGTAGGTAAAAAAGGAGCACTAGATTACATTAAAGAAGTAGGGTGCATTCAATACGATCCTATTGATGTTTGTGGTAAAAATGCAGAGCTTGTTTTGCAATCTCGTGTTAAAGGTTTTAAAAAAGAGATGTTATATGATTTATTATATAAAGATCGAAAGCTTATGGATTATTATGATAAGGTGATGTCTATCTTATCTATTGATGATTGGAAGTACTTTAAAAGGGTTAGAGATCGTTATGATGAAACAGAAGAAAACCATCCTCATCTAGCTGAAATGAAGGAAGAGATAAAGAAAAAGATTGAAGAAAAAGGATATGTATGTTCAAAAGATTTTGCAAATGATCAAAAAGTGGAATGGAACTGGAATAAAACATCGATTGCTAAAGCAGCAATCGAATTGATGTATTTCCATGGTGAACTAATTGTTCACCATAAAAAAAATACGATTAAGTATTATGCATTAGCAAGAGATTATATCCCAAAAGAAGATTATGAAGCAGATGATCCTTTTCAAACTGATTTGGAATTTTATAAATATCGTGTTTTAAGAAGAATTTCAGCAATTGGCCTATTATGGAATAGACCAACCGAAGCTTATTTGTTTATCCATGGCTTAAGAGCAAAAGAAAGAACTGAAGTTTATCAATCTTTGTTAAAAGAAGATAAGATTGTAGAAATTGAAATTGAAGGCATTAATGAACTCTTTTATGCTCTAAATTCAGATGAACAGATTCTATTAGATATCATCAGTGGAAAAACATTTGAAGGCAGAACAGAATTGATTGCTCCACTAGATGGCTTTATATGGGATAGAAAATTAACCGAAACCATTTTTGATTTTCGATATAAATGGGAGATATACAATAAAGAAGAAGACAGGGTTTATGGTTATTATGTACTTCCTATTATCTCAAATACAGAATTTATAGGACGCATTGAAGTGATCAATCAAAAGAAAGAAAAAACATTACTTGTTAAAAATATTTGGTTTGAAGATCATATTAAGTTAACGAAGACGCTCAAAAATAATATACTCAATTGTCTCGATCGTTTTATGACATTTAATGATTGTCATACAATTGATATACAAACAAACTTATTAAAGTAGAGGTGAATGTTATCAGAAAACTATATCAGCAACTTCAAAAACAACTAAATCTTATCGATTTTAATAACATCTGGAAAGGATTTCATGTCTTTGATTTTGCTTTATATAACGATAATGAAGTCTTTCTAAAAGATGAAGTTATCCAAAAAGATGAAAGATTTTATGGTAATACTGCGATTAAGTATCAAAATACCTTTTTAGCAATTTGGTATATCAACCCAAAAGACATAGAAAAATATGAAAAAGATTCTACAGTACTCCTATCTAAAATAGTTCATGAAATGTTTCATGCATATCAATTTGAACAAGGTGAACAAAGATGGCCACATGAAGTGAAATCTTTATTGACTTATCAATATGATGCAGTTAATCTATCTATAAAAAAACAAGAAAATGAAATGTTATTTACGTGTCTAGATCAGTTTGATATGGAGTTGTTTAAAGATTTTTTGAGAACCAGAAAATCTAGACAACAACAATTTCCCTCTCAATTTGACTATGAAGCAAAAACGGAAGTGATTGAAGGCTTTGCGACTTATGTTGAGTTAATGGCTTTAAAGATGCTTGATCAAACTAAATATTTAAAAACTTTAAGTGTATTAAAAGACAAAATTTTAAATGAAGAAAACTATTTTCCAATTCGTCTAATATGTTATGATATAGGTGGATTGATCGCTATCTTATGTAAAGAAAATGAAATGGATTGGCATCACGATTTATCGAGTACTACACTAACGTTAAGTGAGATACTTTTTAATCGTTATTTGATTTTATCAGAATCAAAGACATTAAATGTTGATTCTGATATTGAAAAGATGGTGATTCAATTTGAAAATGAAAACAAGATACTGATTGAAGAAACCTTAAAAAAATGTAATGCAAAGCATGAAGGAAAATATAAGTTATTAGGTGTTGATCCATACAATGCAAGAGCTTATAAATATTATATTTATTGTCCTGGATTTTTTGCGCTCATTAATCCTGAAGGAAAACAAGAGTTTATCTTCAATACAGGTGTTGTCGAAATAGATGATGATTTGACTGTTATAAGTTGTCAATACATCACAACCAAAGGAGTATGACATGAAAATCGTTAAAGTTACAAAAGAGAATCTAGAATATGGTAGACAAAGTATTGAGTTATTTTTTGATAAAAAAACGTTTAATCAGGATTTTTTAGATTTACCAAATAATGTTATGTATGTTGCATTAGATGAGACAATGGTTATTGGTATGGTCTATGGATATGAGTTTGATCGACCAGATGGAAAAGAAAAACAATTGTTTATTTATTCCATTGACGTATTAAAGGATTACCGAAAAAAACATGTCGCAACAAAACTATTAGAACATATATTGAAACCTTTAGAAACTGGTTATTATCGGGATGCTTTTGTTATTACAAATCATACCAATGATGCAGCAATGAATCTTTATCGTAAGGCAGGAGCAACCCAAGTAACACCACGTGATGACCAAGATATTTTATTTGTATGGAAAAATAAATAGGAGGCTATGATGGAAAAATTAAAAGTAACGGATAAGCGCTTGATTAAGTCAATATTTGTGAATCGAGAAATCGAATATGTTTGGCATTTATGGTCAACACCTGAGGGGCTTCAAAGACTTTTAGGCATTGATTCTAAAATTGAATTAAGACCATTTGGTGCTTATGAGCTGTATTTTTTGCCAGATGCAGAAAAAGGATTAAAGGGTAGTGAGGGGTGTCAGGTATTATCGTTTATCCCAAATGAGATGTTATCATTTACTTGGAATGCACCTCCAAATATGGAGACTGTTAGAAATCATGAGTATAAGACATGGGTCGTTTTGACATTTAAAAAGATAGATGATAAGCAAACACTTGTTGAATTGATTCATTTAGGTTGGCCAGAAGGTAAACTTTGGGATGAAGCATATGATTATTTTGATCAATCTTGGGGATATGTATTTGACCGCATGACAAAAGTCTAGGAGGGCTTATGAAAAATTTCAAAGAACTCATTTTAAAAAGAGAAAGTTGTCGTAAGTTTAATGGGAAACCTGTTTCAAAAAGTGATGTTGAAGCAATCATTGAAGCAGCAAGACTTGCTCCTTCAGCATGCAATGGACAACCATGGCATTTTATAGCAATCACAAATCAAGAAGTTATGAAAAATGTCGCATCACATATGCAAGCATTTAATGCAAAAGCTGGTGGTTTTATTGTCGTTATTGAAGAAAAATCAAATATAACATCAACGATAGGTAGTAAGATTAAACATCAAGATTATACGCAAATGGATGTTGGAATTGTAACGTCTTATATAGCTTTAGCAGCAACTTCTCTAGGTATTTCAAATTGTATCATTGGATGGTTTGATGAGTCTAAAGTGAAACAAGTACTTGATATTCCTAAAAAGAAAAGAGTTCGTTTGATTGTTAGTTTAGGTTATACAGATGAAAAAGAAGCTAGACAAAAACTTAGAAAAGATATTGAAAAAATAGTCACTTATATCGATTAAGGAGTACTATGCGTTTATTTCATGTGAGTGAAGATCATAACATTCAAATATTTCATCCAAGAAAGCCATACCGAAAAGACTTAACGAGTGAAGAAGGATTGGTATGGGCATTATGCGAAAGAACTTTACCTAACTTTTTGACACCAAGAAATTGTCCAAGAGTTACTTTTCATGTATCTAAAGATACGAAACAAGAAGATATCAATCAGTATTTTCAAAATAAAAAAAGTCAACACGCTATCTACGTTGAAAAAGATTGGCTAGAACAAATCGATCAAACAACATTAACCATCTATGAATTTGATCCTAAAAACTTTGTTTTACAAGATGAAGTTGCCGGATATTATGTTAGCAAACATATAGAAGTGCCTATTGCATCTTATCAAATAACTAATCTTCGAAAAGCCCTTGAAGCTTTTGAGATTGAATTTCATGCAGTTGATGAGTTGTTTGACATCATGCATCAAATTCAACAATCATCATTTCATTGGTCGATGTGTCGGATGGGATTTGCAAAAAAGAAACATAAAGAATAGTGCTTTATTCACATTTTATTTATTCAAGTCTTGTATAATAGAGACAATAAATGAAAGTAAAGTAGGTATTTTATGTTTAAAAGTGATCGTGTAACAGTACTTGAATGGATGTTGATTATTGGGTTAATGGCTGTTCCGTTTGTAAATTTAGCGTTTATATTATGGATATTCATTAGAAAAGGAAGTAGTCAGACTGTAAAAAATCTAGTGATTGCATTTGGTATCTTTATCGTGATTGCAATCATTGCACTCGCAATATGGGGATTTTAGTTTGAAAAACATAAAAACACTCGTTTGGGGTGTTTTTATTTACTCTTTTTTTTTGTATAATGAAATAAGAACATATTAGCGGAGAAGACTTATGATAGAAATAAGAAACTTGACAGAAAAAGACATGCCAGAGGTTGTTCGTTTAAAAATATCTTCATGGCAAGAAGAACTTGCAGGAAAGTTAGAACATCAACTCATTTTTGAAGAAGAACTTTCTTTTTGGGTTCATTGGATGCATCATGCTAAAGAAAACAACGATGTTAGAACCTTAATTGGCGCATTTGAGCATAACGAAATGCTCGGTGTAGCTTTTGCTAGTTTTGCTGAAGAAGAAGATGGAAAAGATGCATTTGAGCTCAATGGTTTATGGGTATACCCAAATCATCGAGGAAAAAAACTATCAATATTATTACTCAAACACTTGATTGATATTTACTTACCACTTAAAAAGACATCTTTAGTTGTCTATAATCACCATTATGCACCTTCAAATCAATATTATCTCTACTTAGGTGGTAAAATATTTAAGAAGGATTTACAAATTGATGGAAAGCTAGAAGTGGATGTTTTTATATTTGATTTAGAACAGTTGAATCAAAAATGTGTGGAAATATTAAGTAAAGGATAAAACAATGAACGTATTAACATGGCTAAAACAGGGAGACCCTGTTATTGCAAGACTTGTCAATAAGTATTTGCTTGATCAAGATGTTAAATATATTGATGATGGATATATACAAAAATATATTCATTTATATGATTCTGAAAGTAAAAGATGGGGGCATGGTATCTATTCTCCAAAATGGATTTCTACGCATTACACTTTATTGGAACTTAAGTATATGGAAATTGATCCAATGCACAATGTTTATCATGAAGCAGTTAAAAATTTAGTTGATCATTTATGGATTGATGAGAAACCAAAAAAAGGTCAAAGACAGCAAGATATGTGCATTGTTGGTATGCTCATTCAATTAGTTACTTACGCAAACATCCATGAACAAAGAAACCCTAGAATGATGGACTACATATTAGATCATCAGTTTGATGATGGTGGATGGAACTGCCAGTGGGATAGTGGAAGAAATCCTAAAATCAGTTCAGTTCATACAACCATATCTGTTTTAGAAGGCTTACATGAATTTGTTAAAAATAATTATACTTATCGTTTAGAAGATGTTAAAAAAGCTATACAACAAGGTATAGAGTGTTTATTATCTAGAGATGTTATTCTAAACAAAAAATCAAAACAACCATTGCATCCAAGTATGGTTAAATATCATTATCCTCCAAGATGGAAATATGATTATTTAAGAGTACTTGAACTCTTAGCAGATATGAAGTATCCATATGATCAACGTCTTAATCAAGTGATGACAATTTTGCTAAACAACATAAAGGATGGACGTTTAAAAAGAGGTACTCAAATTCCCGGTTTAATCCACTTTCAACTTGAAATGACAACCTATGGTCGCTTTAATACTTTAAGAGCCTTAAAGGTTTTAAAACACTATAGACCTGATGTTTATCAAACATGTATCCATAACGAATTAAAAGGTGAATGATGAATAATGAACATAACATAGAACTTCGTCTTTTTAATGAAAGAGATGTTGAAGATGCCATTTACTGGTTTACAAAAGAAATTGAATGGATGGATTGGGATGCACCATGGGAAAAAGATGATCCTTTTGATGCAAATCAATATAAAGCCAATAAGTTAAAACAAATTGAAACAAGAAATATGTATCAATTGCAACCAAGAATGGAAATATATTTGGATGGAATAACTCATATTGGATGGGTAAGTCATTATCTTATGAATGATAACTTCGAATATGATGTAGAAGGAAAACATGTTGCTATAGGCTTAGTTATTCCTGAAGTTAAATATAGAAATCTTGGTTTTGGAAGCAAGGCAATCCAATTATATTTAGATCTTGTTTGGTCACATGGATATCAAAAAGTGTATTTGCAGACATGGTCTGGAAATACACCTATGATTCATACAGCAATAAAAATAGGTTTTTATGAAATTAATCGGTTTAAAGACTTTAGAATCATTTATGGTCAAAAGTATGATGCTTTAACGTTTGTTATAGAAAAGTAGGTGATATACATGTTTAATAAAAAGAAAAAACATGAGTTTCAAAATATTTATAATAAAAATCCTGAAACAGGTGCGTATGTGATTGAAGTCTCGTTAGACGACTATTCTGAACTATTTAATGGATGGGATGCCTCTCCATTAAGAAGAAAGGACTTAGAGCCTGAGCTTATTGATTACTTAGAACAAGCAGCAACCGAGATTCCATTAAAAGAATCTGTAGAGTTGTGTTTTTATCGTCCTTTATCCATTAAAGATGATGATAAAGAATCAAAAAGCATTACCGGCATAAAAAACAATTTTAAAGTTGTTATTTTCTTTATCCAAAAAACTCTTAGAATTAATTATAGACAATTGCTAACTTACATGACATTAAGTATTATGTTTTTAATTGGAGCTTATACTTTACGTAATGTTGATCAATTTGAATTATTGTTTTCGATTATGGTAGAAGGTTTATTTATTGGTGGTTGGTTTCTATTGTGGGAAGCATTTACTGTATTCTTTTTTACAAGTCATGAATCACGGATTAGAAAAAAATTGTTTTATCGTTATCTTGAAAGTGAAGTATATTTCAAGGATACAAAGGAATAAGAAATATAGGTGGGGTTTTAGATGAAGGATTATGACTTAAAAGACCTAGCAAAAATAAAAAATAGATTTAAAAAAAGTGGTGTCGCACTCATTGTTATTGGATGTTTCATCATGTTGATTGCAATGATCGATTTTTTTGCATCAGATTCCTCTAATATCATATACTTAACTTATATAGGTGGTCTAATCCTTTTACTTGGATTGATGATGTTGTTATTTGGTTATATTAAAAAAACTAAAAAGTATCAAATAAGTGATGATGAGTTTGTTGCTCATAATTCGATTAAAAGCGATATATTAAATAAATCAAAAGATTCAACTGGTGCGTTTTTTGAACAACTCAAAAACACACCATTGCCATCAAAAACCTGTCCACAATGTGGTAAGGAAATGTTTCCTGATGCGATGTATTGTGATAATTGTGGATGTGCAATGTTTAAAAAATGCCCAGAATGTAAAGAACTTAATCAAGTTAGTTCTAAGCTTTGTAATCATTGTGGTATTCAATTTAGAATATAAAAGGAGAATCCCATGGAATTTCATGATTTAAGAGATTTGAGTAAAAAACAATTATATCAATGTGCGTTATTATTAAATAAAGAGTTACCAATCGGCTGGAATAAGGTAGAAGATGCACAAAATGAAATATCAGAGCAATTAGAGGCTGATGGTTATTTTTACGCTTTAATCGATTCTGGACAACTCATTGGTTGGGGTGGTATTTTACCTTGCTATAGCGGAAACGTTTACGAAATACACCCAATGGTCATTGATTCAAAATATCAAAACAAAGGTTTTGGTGGTTTATTAATCAAGTATTTAGAAGATAAAGCACGATTTTTAGGTGGATTGACCATTTATGCTGCATCAGATGATGAGTCAGATGATCGAAGATCAAGTTTAAGAGATGCTGATGGATATGATGATATTTATGACAAAATGAAACATTTTGATCCAAAAAATCATCCAGCACGCTTTTATATGAAACATGGATACCAATTGATAGGTATTATGCCAGATGCAAATGGTAGGGGTAAACACGACTTAATTTTGAGTAAGAAGTTATGAGAAGTAAATATGATTGCTTAATACATCATCAACTGCTAAAGAAAGACTTTATCTATGGTCCAGTCGTTGATTTAAAACTGATTAGTTTTTTTCCTAAGGAAAAAGATGCACTACCCTATTACATGTTTCAAATCACTTGCGGTAAGCAATCCATTGGAACCATCACGCTTCGCTTAGGATATAACGAAGAAACAATGGTCCATGGTCATATCGGATATGAAATTCAACTAGATTATCAAGGACATCATTATAGCTACTATGCTCTTGAAATGATTAAAGATATCGCTAGAGAGCATGGATATCGCATGCTCCTCATAACAAGCGAAAGCAATAATAATAAGTCAATCCGAACGATTTCAAGATCTGGTGGTACATTAATAGCCTTTGAACAAGATGTTCCCAAAGATCATATCTTTTATGTCATTGGTAAACAAAAACTAAACGTTTATGAGATTGTGCTCTAGGTACACATCGAATAAACGTTTTTTATGGTAAAATGTAGATAAGGTGATTTCATGAAACTAGAAGTCTTAAGGAAACTAGCAAAGAAAAAAACGAATCAACCTCCATTATTATTTATTCATGGAGCTGCAGGTGGTGCTTGGTATTTCAAGCACTTTTTATCATATTTTTCTAATCATGGATATGACTGTTATGCGTTGAGCTTAAGAGGTCATGGAAAAAGTGAAGGTTATGAAGATATTGATACTTACCGTCTTGATGATTATGTCAGTGATGTTAAATCTGTTGTTAGTATTTTAAAGAAGAAACCTATTTTAATCGGACATTCAATGGGTGGAGCAATCACGCAACGTTTTATTTCTGATTACCAAGATGAAATTCATGCTGCTATCCTATTATCATCAGCAGAAGCTGGTGGTATTGATAAAGATTCTCATTTAGGTTTATTTTTTAATGACACAAGGGATTTCCTTAGGAAATTGAAAAAAGAAAATCCAAATGAGAAAATAACTTTAGATCACTTATTAAACCAAACGATTTTTAGCAACCGCATGAATCCGACCGAATTAAGTGAAATTAGAAAACGTTTGACCAAAGAGTCGTCTTTAGTAAAAAAAGACCTCTTAGAGCCTTTTATTGATGATTATACAAGGATTACGATACCCATAGGTGTGATTGGTTCTAAAGATGATATGATTATTGATGAGTCTAAGATTATGAAGACTGCAAGTGCTTTTAATGTAGCACCAATCATCTTGAATGATTTATGTCATTTTCTAACGATTGATCCAAATTGGGAAAATGCTGCACATGCTATACTTGTGACTATTCGAAGCTTTAAATAAAAAGACAACTGCTCAATTTCGAGCTGTTGTTTTGATTTATGTTGAAATTTTACCGTAGTTATAGACATATTCATAACGATATCGATAACCTTTTTCCATAACAATCGATCTTGTCATGAGCATACCTAATATATTTGAGTTTGCACGCTGTACGGTTTGAACAGCTTCTTTAACGAGTGGTTTTGAAGCTCTTTTGTCAGCGACACAAAATAAGATACCATCAACAAGTCGAGAAATATATAGTGGGTCAGATACTGCAATGACTGGTGGAGAGTCTATTAAGATGTAATCATAAGCTAACCTAAGCGTTGAAATTAAATCTTTTAGTTTTTGTGATTCTAAAACATTGATGATTGCATTTGTTTGTTCACCTGTAAGAATATAGTCCACACCATGTGATAGTGAATGACGAATCATTTCATCTTGAGTGATGTTGCCTTTTAAGTAATCTGTTAATCCATGACGATTAGGGACATCAAAAACACGTTGCATTTTTGGTTTTCTCAAATCGAGATCGACAACAATCACTTTTTTGTTTTTTCTTGACATGAGATATGCAATGTTAGATATAATCGTTGTTTTACCTTCTCCAGATAAAGAAGAAGTAAATTGAATGATTTTATTTTTTTGGTCAACATTTGTCATTTCCATGTTTGCAATGACTTTTTGAATACACTCTGTAGTATAAGAAAATGGTTTTTCTTTAGCAACTACATACTCATAATTTTCTTCTAATTCTTTTTTAAATCCAAACATCATATTCACCCCGGATATTGTAGATTTTCATCGATAGCATACATTATTCATTATATGTTTTATTCATTTCGTAATTCTTTCTAAATAAAAAGATAAATATTAATTTTTTATTAATTGAATTATATTGTGGTTTATAGGAAAGATGTCAAATAAGCAAAGTATTGCACTTTTATTCGCAAATAATATATAATACTGAATAAATCGTCATAATTTGACAAAAATCGTCTAAATATTCTTACAATATTCATAATTATTTCATTTTGAAGTAATTAAGAAATAGGTTATTCACTATAATAATGATATATATGCAATGCCTGGGGAGGTTATTGAATTGTACAATTTATTACTCATTTCTAATGATGTAACGCCTTACATCGAATTGATTGACTATTTTAAAAGAGATTTTTTTAATGTTTATTCAGAAGCTTTAGATTATTTGGATTCAAGTCCTCAAGAATTAGATTCATATGATTTTATTTTATTACATTTAAATGCATCAGAAGCGAACAACATCAAGATGATACAATTGATCAAACAACACGCAGTTTGTCCTTTGTATCTTTTTTCTAGAAACCATCTACCAACTGAAAAAGCATTGTTGATGGAGCATGGTGCTGAAGGTCATATTGATATCCCATTTTCTAGTCAAGAAGTCTCATCAAGAATCAAAGCAGTTTTAAGATTCTTAAATAATGTAAAAAGGAATTCACATCAATCCATTAAGATTGGTAAACTTGTTATTAATTTTGATAATCGCGAAGTTGTTTATGAAGGTCATCGTATAAAATTGACAAACGTTGAATATAAATTATTAAAAATACTTGTCGAGCACCACGATAACCTAGTTTCAAAGGATAAGATCATTCGTTATGTTTGGGATGATGATCTATCTGCAACAGATAATGCATTAGGTATTCATATTACTAGACTTAGAAAAAAATTGAAATGCCAAGACGACATCCAAATGATTGAAACCGTATGGGGACTTGGTTACCGTCTGAATTTAAAGGCTTGTGAGTATAAAGACGAGACAAATTCATAAAGATTTTATCATTGCACCTTTACGACACTTATTTGATATGGTATGATATGAATATCAAACTATATCTTAGATATAAGTTTTAAAAGGTGTTTTATGAAAAAATGTATTATTATATATTCTAAAACAGGCAATACGAGAAGTGTTGCCAATCGATTAAATGAAGTTTTAAGCTGTGATTTTTTTGAAGTTAAGGCAACTTCTGACAATCCGAGTATTCAAAACGTTGAATTAACAGAAGTTCCTCAAGTAGGTGATTATGACCATTTGGTCTTCGCATCCCCTGTACATGGATTTTCATTAAGTCATGTTATGAATACATATTTAAATCAATTGCCTGATCTAAGCGAGAAGACAGTTGATTTATTTATTACACATCACTTTCCGTTTGCTTGGATGGGTGGTAATCGAACACTTAAACAAATGAAAAAAATTATTGAAAACAAAAACGGTACAGTTCGTTATACGACTTCTGTCAACTGGTCTTCTAAAAAAAGAGAGTCTGATATATCGAATATGATTCATACTTATCATTCATGAAAAAACACTTTATACTTTTAGTAGTTCTTACGATGATTATTCTAGCAATTATAGCCGGAGTTATTTACTTTGTAAACCGATCAAATGCAGAGTTTGCAAAATTGCGAGAAGTAGAAATTACAAATGTCGACTTAAGTGCAATTGATGATGGTGTTTACCAAGGTGAATATAAGTCTTTTCCAGTAGAAGCAATTGTTTTAGTGACCATCGAGAACCATATGATTACTAATATCGAGATCGTAAAACATTTAACTGGACAAGGTAGAGCTGCTGAAGATATTATCTTTGATGTCGTATTCTTTCAAAGTCTAGAAGTAGATGTAGTCGCAGGAGCAACCTATTCATCAAAGGTCATTTTGCTTGCGATTAAAAATGCATTAGAATAGAAATACGTTACCATATTGTAGGCTTTTAAGTGAAATCTTAAGTTTTTCTTAAATTTATGATATCCTAATAATAGGATTTATATAAACAACACTGTATAGGGGAACAATAAATGAAACGTACGAATTTCCAAAGATATGTGAATCTTTCCAAGTACATGGTATTTGATGCGATGGCAATAGCTGTCACATATCTTATCGCTGTTTTCATGTTCTTTGTTTTAGAAATCCCTGTCGATCATAATTTAGTTTTTTATGCAGTTCCTTTAGTTATTGTTTTCAAACTAATTGTCTTTCACTTTTCAGGACTCTATAAAATGTTGGTTAATCATGTTGGTTTTGAAGATGTGATTAAGATTGCGATTGTCGTCATTGTTTCCAATGTGGCTATCGTACTCTTTATTTTCTTCTCAAATATCACTTTCATGTATAAATCAGCATTTTTCTTTATTACAATTGCTGAAGTAGGACTTGTTACATTACCTAGAATTTTAAATCGCTTAGTTATATATTTCAAGACAACAATGGATTGGAATAGAGCATTAGGTAGAAGAACCTTAATCGTTGGTGCAGGTTCTGCAGGTGAGATAGTTGTTAAAGAGGTTTATCGAAACAAAGACTTAAGTAATATACCTGTAGCATTTTTAGATGATGATCCAAATAAAATAGGCAATAAATTATCTGGTATTAAAATCGTTGGTCCAATTAATGATATTCAATATTTCTTAGATTTATATAAAATCGAAGAAGTCATTATAGCTATCAATGATTTTCCATTAAGAAAATTAAAAGCATTAATTGAACTTGTGTCACAAAAAAATGTTAGATTAAAGAGATTAACATCGATTACAGACGTCACACAAGGTGAAAGAACTCAAATTATTGATGTCAAAATTGAAGACTTATTAAATCGTGAAGAAATTATACTAGATGATAGAGGTATTGAAGGATTTATTAAAGATGAGGTCGTGTTAGTGACTGGTGGTGGTGGATCAATCGGTAGTGAACTTTGTCGACAAATCGCCGAGTTAAAACCAAAACAACTGATTATCTTTGATATTTATGAAAACAATGCTTATGATACTCAAATGGAATTAGAACGCAAGTTCAAAAAGTCTGGTGAGTACTTAAATTTAAAAGTCTTAATAGGTAGTGTTTATAATCCTATACGTTTAGAAAGTGTGTTTAAAGAATATAGACCTACGGTCGTTTTCCATGCTGCAGCTTATAAACATGTACCACTTATGGAAGATAGTGCTGTAGAAGCTGTTAGAACCAATGTTATAGGTACGCATCATGCAGCAAGACTTGCTAACCAGTATGAAGTTAAAAAGTTTGTCTTGGTAAGTAGTGATAAAGCAGTAAGAAGTACCAATGTCATGGGAGCAACCAAAAGATTTGCAGAACTTATTATTGAAGAGCAAAATAATCATAGTAAAGTCACGAAGTTTAGTGCTGTTCGTTTTGGTAATGTTTTAGGAAGTAATGGTAGTGTTATTCCACTATTTAAAAAGCAAATTCAAGATGGTGGACCTATCACTGTTACAGATCCAGAAATTACAAGATACTTTATGACGATTCCTGAAGCTGTTGGTTTGATTTTACAGTGTGCTGTTTATGCACAAGGTGGCGAAGTCTTTATCTTAGATATGGGTGAACCTGTTAAGATAAAAGATTTAGCAGAAAAGATGATTAGTTTAGCAGGACTTCGTCCAAATGTCGATATTATGGTTGAGTATGTTGGTCTTAGACCTGGTGAGAAGTTATATGAAGAATTATTAATAGATCATGAGTATGACCATCACTTAAGAACAGCAAATGATAAAATATATATTGAGAAGCAAAAACATGTTGAAGCGAGTGAGTTAGAGTTAGATCAGATTATAAAGACATTTGAAGAAAAGACAAATTACGATGTGAAACTGATGGTTAAAAAGGTTGTTAAGACGTATAAAACAAACGGAAAATAAATCAAAAGATAACGGGTTACTCAAGATGATGAGTAACCCGCTTTTTTATTTTATAATTGATACTTCTCCGCTTGATAAAGACATTTCTTTGTCTTTTGCTTTGACTAAGAGGTGTCCGTTATCTAAAATTGTGATAACTTTTGCTTGTTGATATACCTCTAGATCGGTAAATGTTATTGTCTTATTTGTTAGAGCATGATGTAGATTACAATAATCGATAATAAATTGGGAGTCTTTTTGATATGCTTGATAATCCATATCAAACTGTTTAATGAGTTCTTGATAGATGACTTCTTTATCATAGACTTGATTTGTTTTTAAAAATAATGAAGTCGCAAGATCCTTAATCTCAGGTGTAAATGTTTGATGATTAATGTTTATTCCAAATCCAATAATGATTGCAGTTACCTTGTTTTCTTGAGTCATTGATTCTACAAGAATACCTGCAATTTTTTTGTTATCAATTAATAAATCATTTGGCCATTTGATTTTAATATCTGGATGATATTTGATTAAAACTTGATGGAGTGATTTAGCTGCAAGGAGTGGTATTAATGAGATCTGATCATAAGCTAAATTTGTTTTAAGTAATAAAGAACACATTAAGGAATTTTCATTGCCATACCATGATTTTGAAATGCGACCTTTACCAGATGTTTGATGATTGGTTGATAACCATGTATTATGCTTAAGATCTAAATAGTTTTTCTTGAGGTAAGTATTGGTTGAATCTATGGTTTCAAAATAGAGTTTATTCATGATTACATAAAGAACATCAAGAATAGACCAGCAGCAATTGCACTACCAATAACACCAGCAACGTTTGGCCCCATCGCATGCATTAATAAATAATTGTTAGGGTCATTCTTTTGTCCTTCAATATGAACGACTCTAGCAGCCATTGGGACTGCTGAAACACCAGCTGCACCAATCATTGGATTGACTTTACCATGGGTAAGTTTACACATCACCTTACCACCTAAGACACCAGAAGCAGTAGCAACAGAAAATGCAAATAGACCTAATGCAATAATCATTAATGTTTCTAATCTTAAAAATGAACTTCCCATTGTTGTAGCACCAATCGATAGACCGAGTAGAATCGTAATAATATATAATAATGATTCTCCAGCAGTCTTTGTTAAATTGGGTACAACATTAGATTCTTTAATTAAATTTCCTAACATGAGCATACCGATAATGGGTGCTGATGATGGAATAAATGTCATGCAGACAACACTTACAATAATTGGAAATATAACTTTTTCTGTTTGTTTAACTTCTCTTAATTGCTCCATTTTAATGGCACGTTCTTTTTTAGTTGTTAGCAAATTGATTATTGGTGGTTGGATCATCGGAACTAATGCCATATAAGAATAAGCAGCAAGTGATATCGCACCAATTAAATGCGGTGCAAGGCGACTCGCAAGCAAGATGGATGTTGGTCCATCTGCACCACCGATAATCCCTATAGAAGCCGATTCTGGACCACTAAAGCCTAGTATAATCGCACCGATAAAGGTTAAGAAGATCCCAACTTGAGCAGCAGCACCTAATAACATGCTTTTAGGGTTCGCAATTAAAGGACCAAAGTCAGTGGTTGCACCTATACCTAAAAATATTAAAGGAGGGTATATACCCAGTTTCACTCCATAATAGAGAAATCCTAAGAGTCCACTATATGACGCAACTTCTTCACCATCAACGATTGATATAGTTTCAACAAACATACCAGTGTTTGGGATGTTGACGAGCAACATCGCAAACCCAATAGGAATTAATAAATACGGTTCAAACTTTTTAAAGACAGCTAAATAAATCAAAGTCAGTGATATCAATATCATGACTAGATTTTTCCAACCATCATCTTGAAAAAAGTAGTAAAGTCCTGTACTTTCGAAAAATTCTTGGAGTGCTTGCCACATATGGGTCACCCAATAACCAACATCAGTTGATTAAGCTCCACTTTCTGATTTTCTTTAATCAATAATTGTCTTACATATCCATTAACAGGACATAAGATGTCGTTTTCTAGTTTCATCGCTTCTAAAACCATTAAGACATCACCTTTTTTGACTTCACTACCGACTTTAATATTTAGTTTTGTTATTTTTCCTTGCATTGGAGCTAAGACGTTCGTTGTCGTCTCATTGACATTTTCATCTTTTTTTTGTTGAGGTTTGGATTCCTTTTCTGTAACACTTTCAACTTCAACTTCGTAAGTCTTTCCGTTAACATTTATTTTATAAAGTTTCATGGTCTATTCCTTTCAGGATACCGTAATCTCTTTGACAGAGATCACGCGTACATCTTGTTTAATTTCTTCATAATAATCTATGGAAGCGATTAATGCTGCTACCATCATGTTTTCATCTTTAATATCCGATAAATCAAAGGGTTTCGTTTGTTTCTTTTCGATTATTGGAATCATTGGTATTGGTTTTTCTTGAACATACTTAAGTAGTTGAATTGTAAATGCGATTAAACTGAGAAGTAAAAAGACGATCGAGACACTAAATAATGAGATAAACAGTCCTTCTTCTAAAGTACTTATGAAAATGGTCATGTTGCGTCACCTCCGATGGTAACGCTAAATGCATAAATTTCATTTTTAGGTTTAGGTTTTTCTTTGTATTTCTTTTCTAGAAACTCAATTGCGACTTTTTCAAATAACGCAATCGATAATAAATCTTCATCAGATTTTGCGAAATCTTTATATTTTTCTTTTAAAGCTTCAAATTCTGGCTTTAAATCATCTGCTGGACGATGGGTAATGATTTTATCGTTTCCGATAATTTTCGCCAAAACAAGCGAGTTGACCTTTGCAGGGGCTTGACCATACAAACCGCGAAGGTATTCTTTAATTTCTTTAGGAACGATTTTATAGGGGTTATCCGTCATCACATTCATCAATGCTTGAGTACCAACCATTTGAGAGATTGGTGTAACTAAAGGTGGATAACCTAAGTCTTTTCTTACGATTGGAATCTCTTTTAAAACTTTTTCAAAATCCTTCATTTGATCTTGCTCTTTGAGTTGACTCATTAAGTTAGATAACATCCCACCAGGAACTTGGTATTCTAGAATGCTAGGATTTGATGTTAGTGCTTTTGGATTGAGTATTCCGTTTTTTAAGTATTCATCTTTAATAATCGTAAGCTTGGTTGCTGCTTGATTTAATTTATGAATATCTAATTTTGGATCATATTGTGTACCTTTTAAAATATAGTGAAATGACTCAGTAGCAACTTGAGAAGTACCACCCGATAAAGGTGATAGTGCTGTGTCGATGATATCGACACCAGCTTCAATTGCCTTAAGGTAGGTTGCTTCCATAATGCCTGCTGTTGCGTGACTATGAAGGTTAATCGGAAGTTTTGTGTTTTGTTTGAGTTGTGAGATTAAGTTATATGCATCATGAGGTAGAAGTATACCAGCCATATCTTTAATACATAAAGAATCAGCACCCATTTGTTCAACTTCTTGAGCGAGTTTAACGTAATAGTCTACCGTATGAACAGGAGAAGTTGTATAAGATAAGGCGATTTGACAATGTCCACCGTATTTTTTAGTAGCATCAACTGCTGATTTAAGATTACGAATATCATTTAAAGCATCAAAGATACGAATAATATCAATGCCATTTTCAATAGACTTTTGGACGAATTTATCAACGATATCGTCAGGATAATGACGATATCCTAAAATATTTTGTCCTCTAAATAACATTTGAAGTTTCGTATTTGGTGCTAGTTTCTTAATTTCTCTAAGTCTTTCCCATGGATCTTCATTTAAAAAGCGTAGACAAGCGTCAAAGGTTGCTCCACCCCATACTTCTAATGCATGAAATCCAGCTTTATCGAGTTCTGGAACGATGGATAAGATATCTTTTGTTGTCATCCGTGTCGCCATTAATGATTGATGACCGTCACGTAGTGATGTTTCAACGATTTTTATAGGCATTTTTTATGTTTCTCCTTGTAGTTTTATATAAAAAAAGGTTATGAAAGTGCTTCCATAACAATTTTAACATATGTTAAGATTTATTTCGAGTATTAAAATGATAATTTTTGATGAATGAAGAAGGATATATAAATCTTTAATAAAAAAACATAAATCATGGCACGATTTATGTGTTCTCTATTTTAATAATTGTTAAATCATCTCGCTCTTTAAATCTTGGATACATATTGAAATTTTGATCATGATTCCATCTGTTAATGATCTCTGTTTTTATGTATTCAATATCAAGTGATGATTTAAATAAATTTGTGTACCCTTTGGCAATCTTAAGATTATCAAATGCTTGACCAAACCCATCAGTATATATAAATATTGTTTTCGTAGTAGACTTAAGAATTCTCTTAGTTTTTATTTGAAAAGTTGGACATTTTGATGGGGCAAATACATTGTATCCATCTTTTTCGTTCATCAAGCGACGATTGCTGATGATGGTATCATCAATGTATGATCTTGCAGTTTTAAAATCTATATTTTGTTTTTTTGCAATTTCTTTCATTTGTTTTATTGCTTTTCGATCAAGATTTTGTAAATCATAATAAGCGAACCGTTTTGCATGATCGTTTTGATTTAAATAAACGATCTCACAATCTCCTAAAACATATAAGTTAAAATAGTCTTTATCTTCAATAACAGCAGCAATACCAGCAGAAGGTGTTTTAGCTTTATCATAATCAATTGTATCTTGAGCATGATGATATGCTTTGCTTAACTCATGTAAAGCTTTTTCAAAAGAATGAAATTCATTATATTTACTGTATAAATTGCTTTCTAAAAAGCGAACCATATGGGATGCACTTGATTCATTGCTGTCTTGATTGAATAACGGTGTTGCACCATCAAAAACAACATACATTGGTGGTTGTATGATATATCCATCTTCATTATATGATTTCGAGGGAATTGATAGTTTTTGATACTTTATCATTAAAGAACTCCTGTCAACAATAAAATAATAATCATGATACCCGATAGAAATGTAAGTAATATTAAAAACTGTGGAAAGTATCTACTGAACTTCGTCTTAATGTTCGTTGTATCGATTGAACTATATAAAACAACTAAGGCAAAATAAATGAGAAATACTGATGTGAATAGTGCCATAACTTGAACAGTACTTTGAGAACCTGATAAAACAATATTAATATTACCTAGTATAAATGTAACAAGACCAGCAAATAGACCAATGGTTCTAATATTTTCTGCTTTTGTCTTACTCATTTTATCATTAAAGTCTTCAATTTGTTGATTTAACTGCTTATGGATGAATTCAGATGTCTCAAAATTCTTTTTAACAGCTAAGGCTTGCATTTGATAAAGACTATATGTGCTTCTAGCAGATTCAACATCTTCAAGAGCTAGTGCTCTAGAAAATGCTTCATAAGATTCATTATAGTCTTTATTTAAAGAAGCTAGTCTACCTAATGTTACATAGAACTTAGCATAGTTTGATTCGATGTGGACAATTTCTTGAGCAACTAGATAAGCATTTTTGATTTGCTCCTGACTCATAGTTTGATTTAGTTCCTCTATATTAAACTCATAATATTCTGCACAAAGCTCTGCATAATGATGTAAGACCCCAGTATGTGAAGAAAATGTCTCGTTATTAGCCAGTTTTTCTGCTTGGTTTAATAACTCCTTTCTCTTACTGTTTTGATAAGGTTTTAGGGCGTTGTATAAAATCAAGATATGCTCATTGAATGGAATCGACTCAAATAATTGAGCATATGATGAAATCAAATCATTTAATGGATTCATCACGCGATTTCGTCGATAAAAGGTAAATAAAAGAAAATAATATACAAAGGCAATGTTGATATCATTTGGTTCTTTGGTCGCCAATAATAAATCAATTTTTTGAGTCATTTCGTTTTCTAAAACACTTAACTCTTTTTCCGTTAATTTTTTCATGTCTTTAGAAACAGCCGTGATCTCTTTTTCAAATTCTCGTGTGTTAATCAGTGAAGGACGTTTATGAATTGCCTCAACCTTATGAATCAATACTTCATTAATTGTACTAGATATACTTTCAATCATGGTTAATCCCCCTTGGATAGGTTATTTATTATAATTATAACAGTAAATGAATAATAATAGACTACAAACTTTTTAACTTATAAATTTGATTTGATTGATTCAAC
>NZ_JASCXW010000016.1 GCF_030012175.1 Peloplasma aerotolerans | reverse complement strand
TTATATCATTGTTCACATCATAACCCAAATATTCCTTATTTGTAAAAAAAAACTGACGTTTGGTGTTAAGTGTTGGTGAAAGTATATAATTACACTTTTTTTAGGCTGAGAATAAACCATTCATAAATTCAACATAAAGTGCATACCCAAATTATGATATAATAATATTGCCAAACAATGTAAAAGGAACTACAAAAGCGAGTATTTTATCCTTGAATTGTTTGGCGACGTTCCTTGGGATAAAGTGCTCGCTTTTGTAATCTAGGAACGTCAATATGTCAAATAGAATCAAATGCCCTTTATGTGGGAATCATATCTATAAGAATGGAAAGACTAAATCAGGTGTTCAAAGATATCGATGCCAATTATGCCTAAAAACATTCATGTCTGATCAATCACCAACCAAACACTTCAAGAACAGTTCAAAACTAATTAAGAAGTTTATTGGTTATATGATTGATGATGTTACACTAGATGTCGCAGCAAGAAACTTAGAAATCAATATCAAAACAGCTCATTATTATCGTTATATTGTATTTCACACGCTTCTCAACTATCAGGATGAGATTGAACTCTCAGATAGTATCATGATTGATGAGACATTCTTGAGTATAAGAGAAAAGAAATATAAGATTTTACGGCTTGATGGAAAGGATATTAGAGGTTTATCCTTTAATCAGTTATGTGTAATCACCATGATTAACCTGAGAGGATTATGCTTAGCCAAAGTGTCTTCAAGAGGCATGGCAAGCCCTGGTGATTTTATCAGATTGTTCAATCAAAACATAGGATCAGTTAACAAATTTCTACATGATGGAAATCCCAAGCAAGTACAATTTATGAATCAGTTTGACATTGAAAAGATTAATGCGCGTAGAAATGATAGTGAGGAATATTCTACCATCATCGTTGACTCGCTGCATAGTAACATCAAACGCTATTTGTTCAAACATGCAGGATTTCGGTTGAAATATCTACAACATTATCTAAATTTTTTTGTTTATCGATATAATCAACTTATACTATCAGACTCTAAAAACAAAACTGAACAACTTCAAGCAAAAAATTAAATGATCTTAGATTTATATAAAAGAGTACTGAAAACAACTAAATCAATTACTTATAAAACTTACCTCAATGATCGAGGTATCACTGACATTTTGGAGAAGCGCTGAAGAGTGTTTCCAACACTTAACATCAAACGTCAGAAAAAAAACATCACGAGAGAGCAAACCTGTGATGTTGTATATTATGTTAACTTTTTTATGAAAACGAACAAAAACATGGAATACCATCATCATCTTTCTTTTTAGCGTATTCTGTAAGTTCTTCCTTACTCATCTTTTCTAACACATCTTCTCTGTGTCTTTTTAATGTATAAGGTTTTCCGTCTTTTTTCATCATTGAAACATCCATATTGAACTCTGTTCTGAATTTCTCTTCCATATCTTCTTGAAGTTTATATGTTTCTGGCCATACCAAGTATAGATTTGCATAATGGTGAAATCCAGCTCTAACACATCTTCCAGAACAGTTAGCATGATGAAATCCAAGCTCATACATTCTGGGCAATTTAATCTTCCATTCATTTTCTATTATTTGTTTCGCTTTAATGTCACCACTAATTGAATCTATCATTGGAAATCTACATTCAACTGGTTCAAGTGGAAAATGCTCATAATGCCTAGTAAGACTATCTGCCCGATGTTTTTCTTTCGGATCAATACCAAAATATAATATTGGTTCAAAGTCTTCCATCCTCAAGTCTTCTATATATATTAATGTTTGTTTTACTTTTAGTTCTTCGGAACACTGAGCGAACCTCGCATTACCAAGAAATTTTTGTTCAAAAAATACTTCTTCTGGTGTTCTACCATCAATCCGTTTTGTTATTTCAATACCTATATAGTCAGCACATTCTTCGAGAAACCGATAGTTGTCTTTATCTTCCCATAAAGTGTCTGTGAAAAACAATATGCAGTTTTCCTTACCATATTTGTCTACAACCCATTTTGCTACGTATGCACTTGACGCACCACCACTATACATAATTACATGTTTATCTGTTCTATTTTTCATATTGTTTCCTCTTTTATTTTATATACTTATCTATTAAACTCAATATTACATATTCCAATTCTTCATCACTATAATATCTTTTTGTAGCGTCAATAGTTGCTTCCAAATTTTTTAAGGTTGTTTCCGCTTTTAACGAAAGCTCAACATCCTGTACGAATTTGCTGATACCGTTGACAACAATAGTTTGATAAGAGTTATTTCTATCAAGCTTATTAAAATCCTCTGTAATCCTACTCTGCAACGACTTAAAGCTACTTACTGTCCATCTTGAAATATCAATGTTCTCTACATCTGTAGCATATTCATCATAGATGTCTCTTCCTGCAAGAATAGTTCTAACTAATCTGTTATTTTTTCTATGAATCTCTTGCTGTTCTCTTGCCCAATCCATAGGATTATGTATTCCAATTTTTTTAAAAGTAAGCTTAAGGAACCTATTTTTATAATCTTCAAAATGATTCTCTAGATTGTTTTTAAACTGCACAATGTCATTTATTTCACCAAAAGTAACTATTAAATCATCTATGGATTCTTTTGGGTTAATTCTTGCCTTAGCAATTATGCCTAAGAGCTTTTGCTCAGATAAACTCAAATCTTGCATTTGCTGAGTTATAACAGGCAAATTAAGATACCAGTTATACATGCTGCTGCAAACTCTGACAGAAAGGGTCCTTGCTTTAACATTTTCACCAGATTCACCGAACAAGTCATTTAACCCCTCTAGGTATTCTCTGTGTGTGTTATCAAATCTACTGAATACATACCTCATTCCAGAGTTATATAGTATACCATCTACTAATTCTACAGTATTAATTCGAGGAATAAAGTTACCTTTGTTGAATAATAATACATCTTTCCATTTATCAATGATAATCATGAAAGTAACCAAAATAGCAAGTCTAGGTCTTATTCCGTAAGGCTCTTTTATTGCTATTTCTATTAACTCTGATAGATCACCTGATGTGTTTTTTAATAAAAAATCATCTAAATCTTTACTCAAGTCTTCGTATGAAACTCTGTTTTTACTCATTCGAGGCATTTTCTCAATCACAGTATAAAAGACTAAATCAGCGGGTTTTGTGCCTGTAAATAAATTTCCTAAATCAACTGAAAGATTTTCAAGTATTTTTTCTAGAACAAGGTTTACTGCATTTGCTTGGATTGAAGTCAAATAAAACATGTTAATTTGATCATTAACTATATGTAAAGTTCTATAATATTTTCTTTCCATTTCATCACTTAAAAACCGTGATAATTGATTATGACTTTTAAATTCAGAAAAAATAAGATTTTCGTAAAACTTGTTTAAATTAAAAATGATTTTATTCTTCTCATAATCCAACTCAATATCTACATTTGGATATTCACTCAGCAAAGCATTATCCTTAAGGAGTTCGTTTATTATTTTCAATCGATGAATTTGACTTCTCAACTTTAAGGACTCTTTTGGTTTAATTATATTTTTATCACATTCAACGTGACAATTTTCTCCTAATGAGACAACAATTGAATAATCCGTTTTATCAACAATTTGAAATTCTTCAGCATACTCTTCAGTTATGAATTGAATTGTAGCGAAACGTGTCATTTCATGCCGAGCGTTGTATTCATTTGGAAATACATAATGATATGGGTTTGATTTTTCTAGAATGTCAATGAAATTTTTTTCTGTAAATACATCTAGTTGTTTCTTTTTCTTAATCTCTTTGTTAATATCCAAAGAACTTCCTTCAAAAAGCTCCCATTGATCTTGTATAATATTAAATCGCGCAATTTTTTTATCCGAAAGCATTTGCAGTGCAACTTCAACATTATCTATATCAATACCTAGAGAATAGGCAACAAATTCAGATGACAATTTTACTCCAGACGTGCTTTTTGTTATCTTCCATATAAGGAGAAACTTGTATATTCTTTTTGCGCTATCCACATATTTCCTATTTATTAATGTGGAGATATTTGAATAGTTTTTTCTAAATATTCCATATTCTTTTACATCTTCAACATATGAATCATCAATCCCATTGATAAAATAATCTACTAAATAATCGGGATAATAAAGTTCGTTATTATTAATTAAGAATTTGTCTAACCCATATGAAGATTGATCCGACAAAAAAGAGAATAGTGTTCGTTCATTTTGACCAAAAACACTTGATACTCTTGGTAACAGATATGTCGAAATGGGATGCAATGGATATAACTTATTTATTATTATGTTTTCCACCTCAGTATCAGAGAGTATCCCATAAAAGACATTGAATTTAAGTGTTGCATTAATCAAGTCATGTGAAACAACATTTTTATTTTTCAATTTAGAATCAATATACCCGTGTGTTATCTGTAAAAAAGTTATATAATCACTCTTGATTTCATAAACTGAGAAACGTTTTTCGACTTTTGCAAATTCAGATCTTAACTCTTTACTCGCAAAAGTAAAGTAGTAATTAATTGGTCTGTGTGCGATAAACAAAACAGACAAATTTTTACTCCCATTGTTAGCGAGTTCCGCTAAATCTTGTAATGATTGCATGAAATTATTTATGTTTTCTGAATTTATGTTTTGCAACATTCTCCCAAACTCATCATATATAAAGAATAACCCCATTTTTTTGCTATAGAGCTGAGTAGAAACGTTTTCAATGATTTCAATAAAATTCAATCCTTCATAGGATGAAAACTCAGCTCCTGCTGTGAGTTTACTGTGAATGGTATAGAAAACATCTACAATATTTTCATCTCGTACTTCTATTAAATTATAGAACCCTTCGAGGTTTAAATCTATAGCATTAATTTCTCTTTCAAACAAAAAATATGTGTGAGGATACTCTTTTTCCCACCTTTTAATTACTTTTAGAATTGAATTATGAATACCTGGTAATAGTATTTTAGTATTATATTTTACAATCGTTTTTTCTAATGCTTTAATTATTGCATCATTAAAATTTCCTTCATATCCATTTAATATGACAGGGAGATACTTGATATTGTGTCTTGAGTACTGTTGGAAATTTTTAGTTGTGGAATCATCAACAAGACTAAATTTTTGGGTTATCGTTTTGAGATCGCCTGCAGTGAAATTTTTACTTAGTAAGCTTGCTAAAATTGATGCTATATATGATTTTCCGCTTCCATAAGGACCATAAGCGATGTGCGCTTTAGTTGTTTTAGAACCTAATAAACCTTGTAAAACTCCTGATATAATCTCAGAGTGAGTATTTGTTGCATAATAACTTTTAACTAATTCAGCATTCCCTATATCATACTTAATATTTATACTAGTTCTCATGCTTTATAGCCCTTTCATAAATATATTGTAACAACTCTTTGTTACTTCTAATTTCTTTAATTTGTACAGTGTCCAAATTATTAGTTCGAGTCAAATTTATCGGGAAAGACTCTTCAAGAAGTATTTCAATCAGTTCGATAACTTCTGTACGATTTAAATTAAAAACACTTCCTATATTTTGTGTGACTAAATCAACTGTATAAATAAAATCATCTTTTGATAATACTAATGCATAATAAAATGCATAAGCACTTTGCCTATTTATATGAATTCTAGACTTTACATAAAATGTTTTATCACGTTTAATAAGACCTAAATCCGCTAATAGTGATACATTCTTGTCCTCGGGATGATTTTTTTCTTTATTAGTATAACTTTGAATCAAACAATCCACATCTTTATTAATCGTATTATCAGCTATATTGTGACTACTAAAATTCAATAATCCCTCTTTGATTTTCTCTTTTGTCAAGAAATGATCTTTGTTTTCAATAAAAAACCAATAGAAACAGTGAGATATAGGTTCTCCACTATTTTCAACTGATGTTGTCAAAAAGTAGTGTATCAATAATAGTGTGAAGTAGTATGTGCATCCAGAATCAAACTTATCGACTTGTTCTCCAAAGTGAGTTAACTTATGTGACTTCTTATCATCCGATAGTTCAATGATTTTTGTTGCTTCAAGCCAATATCTCAAGGATTGTTGCATGTTTTTTCCAATCCCTAAATCCTTATACCCATGCTTATCAATCAAAACTTGCCAGTTTTCTTCTAATTTTAATGCTTTCAGTCCTTTGTTGATCCAATGATTTTTCAAATAAAAACTTTGATGTCTTCCGTAGCTCATAACATACCTTTCTTATGGAGAACTAATCTCCATGATGCATTTTTTATAAAAAAATAGCAGCAACATTTTTAATTACCACTATTATAACATTTTTTTATTGGAGAAGACATCTCCAGTACTATATTTTTAAATTAAGTTTAAGTTCATTATATAATTTGTTAAAAAACATCAAATATCTCTCATCCAACCAATCATTTAACAAAGACCCGTTAGAAATACTTGATTCGTTGATAAATGTATTGCTCAGTTTTCCAAAATAGTCAGATAATTTTTTTGTGCCAATATAATTGTTCTCACTAAACGTTAAATAAGTTTTATTTAGTGGTGAATTGTATATATTCTTCTTGTCATTTCGCAAATATTCTGTATTTTCACCAATTGTTTTATTCTGATCTAGCGGGAAAATATGATGTATATTCAGTGCAAAATTTTCATTACTTGTAACAGGATAGAGTAATGTTGACACAAACATTTCTATACCGTTTTGAATCAATATCTTGCTGTCATAGCCATTTCTTATAGAATACTCACATATAAAGTCACCAATTTTATCATAAGGCTCAATTAAATCGCTTTTAGGAATTAACATCTCTCTTCTTAATTCTCTGCAATCTATATTATTAGTGTTAATTCTAATCTCTTTTAACATTTCAGTTAACTTTATATATGGTGTATTTTCTTTTATATGTAAGATTAAACCTTCAAGGTCATTTAAGGCATTAGAGTTTTGATCAATTCTATATCTACCGCTAAATCTCGATAAAAAATACCAAGCAATTATAGTATCAATATCATCATTTGACATTTTAGGTTTTTCAAATTTTAAAGCAGCAATTACGAACAGTTGCCAAAAATAATTGAGTTTATTTATGTCTTTTAACCCACATCTTATTTGAAGCAACATAGCTGCCCAACTTATACTATCAATAGATTTCTTTATATATTGATCTATTTCACTCCCAGTTAACTTCAAAATCTCATTTGACTTATATTTTGAAATATTAAATTTCTCTCTGGAATTCGAATGTTTTTCAGATAGACTCATGTATTTTAAAAGTTTTATTAGCTGTTCAAGAACCCTTGCAGGAATATCTTTCTCACCTTTTACATCAATCATAAATCGATAAAAATCCCACCCTTTTGTTTCATGCTCGGTCTCAAGTTCATTCTTATGCTGATTGCATGTTTTTTTCAACATACGATAGATATCAACACCTTCGATTTCACCTTTTCCCATAGGTTTCTTAAACTCAGCTCGAATTACGTCATAAAGTCTCATGTCCTTTGACGCTTTAGATGTGTAATCTCCCGAATAGCTTGCTGCTAAAATATCCAAATCTGTCAAAGGTTTCCCGCTTTTATTTAGTATTTCATAAGTTTTTATTGCCTCGAGTAAATTGTCGTTCACTTCGATATATGTAATTTCATGTTCTAATATAGCCCTAAGATAATCGAAAAACTCTGTTTTCCATTGCTCATATTTGTCAGTATATTCAGTAAATTTGGGATCATTCGAATCAAGTCCATGAATCAAATTGAAATATGAATCTGTTGCCAATTTTACTCCATGTTTTCTAATGTTGTTGTTTCTAATTTTCTCCTCATCATTATAAAGATCTTCTAATGGTATAATGTATGCATTCGGTTTTTGAGGATAATTTTTTTCATTAGCCGAAATATAGTCAATGTTATTTAATGCGAAATCTTCATAGTCATAATCCCCACCTATAGAAAGAGGTTTAAATTCAAGATTACGTAAACCAAACATTTCAGTTTTATAAGGAATACTCAGAAAATACTTTCTCTTATATTTTCTTGCTAATGTGCTTTTATCGTCAAAATAGTCAGTAAATGAAATCATTGTTGATGTTAATCTTTGTTGCCCATCAATCACATAATAAGTGTGTTTAATCCCATCAGGTAAACCTTCAATACTATTCTTAATTTCAGTACTATCAAATGTCAAATAAGGAAGGATTTTTTCATCCAAATCGCCACTGTGTTTCTCATTTCTATAGAAAAGGACAGCTCCAATTTGCAGTTTATAAAAGTATGAAGAAATTAAAAATTTTATATCATCATTACTCCAAACATATTCTCTTTGAAAATTTGGAATAATGATTTTTTTGTTTTTTATTTTACTTATATATTCATTTATTGTAAACGCTGAAGATTTCAATCTAAATCACCTTCTTTTTTTTGTGATAATTGCATCTCATTATTAATCATTTCTGTGAATCCACGAATAAACATGTAACTTTCCTTAGGTACACTCTGTTGAGAATATGTCTCACAGAGGGATTTTAACAACACACCTGATGTGTATCTTATATCAAGCATTTTTTTTGATTCCACTTCAGTTAATACACTTGAATTGATTCGAATTACGAAGTGATCAGTTTCAAAATACACTTTAAGAAGTTCTTTCGATTTATTATCTTCAACTACCTCTAAATATTTCCCATAATCATTAGTGTATTCTGATAGTATACTTAACAGCTTATTCCTATGAATATTTTTGTGATTTTCACCAATTACATCATCAATTACTCTATCAATCAATCCTGTAGGTTTTTCATCAATTTGCTTCTCCTTAAGTTCATTAGATGTTGTTTTGGGTTCATTTAAGCTACCTTGTTTACTATCTTCTTCAAATCTTAGTCTTGTTCCCTTTTGTCTAGCCTTATTTAGATTGACCATTTCAGTTATTCCTGGTTGTATAATTTTATTCAACTCAACCCATAACAATTCTGTTTGGTTGGATTCTGCTTCAGCAATCTCAGAAGAACTAGGTTTTTTTAGCTCAACATGTTGTTTATTATTGCTTATCTTAAATATTTCATCTAATAGTGGTTCAAACTGTATTTCTACTCCCCACCATCTATGATATGGACTATTTTGTATGTCGAAAAATCCAAATTTTCCCCAATCCACTTCTCGTTCTGCCCTAACTATAGATATCCCAGTGTAATCTTTTATGTATTTACCAATAGGACTGTCACCAGGATTATTGAATCTCTTACCTAGGACATAAAACTTTTCTTTTACTATAGAAAACTTAACCTTAACTTTTGCTTCTAGCTGTGTACCATAACTATTTAAGTAAGTGATTTCTTTTTCAATTACACTATTAGCAGTATATTTTGGTATGAATCTTTCGAATATTGGCTCACCTTTTTTCCCACCTTTAAATAGTTCTCCTGGATTATTAGGGTTTGCAAGAGCATAATCATCTTCCATAAGAAAAAGTGGATCGCGCGGTTTAATCTTCTTAATATTTGACTTGTTTTCATTATCAACAATAGATATAGAAACTCTCCCACCTGTTATGAAGTAACGATAAGTCTTTCCCAACTCAATCTCTAATCTATTCATTAATGCTGAAACAGTTTTTACAGAGGACTTATCAACTGATTTCCAAAGAACCATTGTTCCTGTATTAAACCTAAAATGAGATTTAAAAGTTGTATAATCAACAGGAAGATTGGTTAGCTTAGGTTCATCTAAGTATTCTTGCTCACCACTTTTCATCAAATCACTGTCTAAAAATACACTATAAACTTCATCTGGTTGCTGCCACGAGTAAACTTCAACCCTAGGACAAGCAAAAAGTGATGCTTGTGCAAGTCCAACTCCAAATCTTCCCATACCTTTTCTAGCTTTTCTACTACCTTCTCCATATGCTAACGATGCATGTAAAGTGTCAACATCCATTCCTAATCCATTATCAAGAAAAGCGATGTCACTAATTTCTTTCCTACCAGTCAATGGATTAAGTTTATTTGAAATAATTATTATTATTCTATCTGCAGTTGCTTCAACTGAATTATCCACTATTTCTGAAATAGCACTCTCTAGGTGTTTGTATTCTGTGTACCTTGCACTTTCAGCCATACCTTTAACATTATAAATTTCTTTTCTATTGTTAGATTTGTTATTCATTCTTAAACACTACCTCCAGTATTCCTCAAAATATGAAAAAGCTTGATTTTCATCAGAAAATTTGCCAAGATTATCTTTTATGTCAATCAATAAACATGTCTCGTTTCCACCCATTCGCGGTCCCCTTAGTCCTCTTCCAAGCATTTGACTATAAAGGACAATTGAATTGGTGGGTCGAGTTATAAAAACACATTTTATTCTTGGAGAATCAAAACCTGTAGTCAAAACTTCACAGTTAATAAGGATATTAAACTCTCCATTATTAAAACCATCAATTATTTTATCCCTTGTAATTGGTGAAGTATGTCCATATACCCCTACAGCAGAGATACCTAATAATGACATAATTAATTCCAAATATTGTCCATGTTGAACAGAACATGCAAACAATATAGTTGGAACTTTTTCATTATGTAACTTAATAAGCCTTCTTATAATTGTATTATTTCTAGATGAATATTTAGATATTTTATCTAAAACTATACGGCTGAAATCACCAGATGCACTCTTTTTTAATTTAGCTTTATCGACTTCCACAACAGACTCTCGATACTCTATTTCTTCTCTGATTATTTTTGCAAGAATTCTATTTTTTTGAAAATAATGAATAACTTTAGTATCGTTATCAAAAATATTTTTAATTGAGTCTGTTATCAAGAGACTCTCATCAATTCTGATGGATTCAATCTTTTCAGGATTGATGCTAATAATACGTTTCTCGAACATTTCTGACAGTATTTGATTCTCCATATTTTCATCAAAATTAAAAAGTTGTCTACCAGGCGTTGCGGTCAATCCAAGCAGATATTTGTTGTTATCAAACTCAAACATCCTCATCAACTGCTCAATAGATTTTCTAGTTTCATCAGCTAAACATTTGTGTGCCTCATCCGCTACTATAGCAACAGCATTTTTCCTGATATTTTTGAAATAATCAGTTTTATTTTTTTGTGTTGATATTAGTTTTTGATAACTAATAAAATATACACTGTATTCTGTGTCAATTGAATCTATATCATTAAAATGGACATTAATATCTTTTTTGCCTAGTACATTCCATGCATTCTCAAATGCTTTATATGCCTGTTTAAGTAACTCATGTGTATGAGCTAACCAAATTATAATCCCTTTACCTTGTTTGTTAAAAACATAATCATGTATAACTGTATGTACTGCTGTTTTTGTTTTCCCTGTCCCAGTTGGCATGTGTAAAATCATTCTAGGTAAAATTTTGTTAGTGTCTAATATTGATATTATCTGCTCTTTAGCAATAAACTGGTAATTTAGTAGTTCATAAAAATTACCCTTATTATGTTGAAAGTGAGTTTTATATTCAATAGAGTCAGATTTTGGATTGTGGTGCAATCCAAAAAATGAGTTAAGTATATTTATAATTTTTTTATCATTTAAATCTAAACTATAAACATCTGCCAAAAATTGTTGTGCAGTCAAATTTCGCTGAAATAGTTTCAATGATAAATCAGATTGTTCATTCGAATCTAGTATAGTACAAATTAATGTTAAGTATTTGTTATTACTAATTATTTTCTCTTGTAAATAGTTCCCTGCATTGCTAATTATAAATTTCTTGTCATGCAGTTTTGATTTTGCCGAGTCATCGATATCAAGGATTGATAATTCTTTTATGCTAAACTCAGAATTAAACAACTCAAAAAAAACATCATCATCTAATCTAGATAAGTAATCATGTATCAAAACTGCCCCTCCTATCTATAAGAAAACGTTTTTATTACTGTCTATGTAAAAAATTATAACATATTAATGAAGTGTTTCATTGCTTATCTTTGTTTTTGATAGAAAATCGATGTAAAAATAGTTTAGTTGACATAAAGAGCAAGACTTCTACTTTAGGATTAGATATATTGATGAGGTGATGATCAATGAACACTTTCTTCAGGCTTTTATTCCAGATTTTTTCTAAATTAAAATAGTTATTATGGAATTTTTCAGTTCACATATAAAAAAAGAAAAAGAATGTGTATTTATTATTGCACATAGTATAAATTACCAAATCACTTGAAAACATCTAAAATCCGTTGTTCTCTACCAGAATTGATTTCAACTCACCAAATGAAAAACACCTCCTTGCATAAAACCTGTAGATGATGTATTGTCTAAATAGTTACAAAATTGACCTATGCAATTCTTCTAGCATAAAAAAATTTACATGAGATATCTAATTCAACAAAAAGTTGGTGTGTCTATGTGATTTATACTCACACTACTATTCAGCCACATGTATCTTTAAACATGCGTGTCTTTCATTCCACCACACTATCCATCAAAAAAAGTGTAGCAAAACACTAAAAAAACACTACTTCTAATAGAAATAGTATCTTTTCAATATTACATTATCTTCTTATTTTCTTACTTCTTACTATTTATTTCTTCTAATTAAGCCTTCGCTGCTGTAGTTGCATCAAACGATACACTTGTTTGTGCATAAATCATCCCTACAATTGATGATCCTGTATTCATACTTACATTCATTGCTGTTAGAATAACACCTTGGAAAGTTGAACCAACTCCAATTGCCACTGTGTCAGCAACAACCCAATATGTATTTTCAGCTAACAATCCACCAGTTAAAATAACTTCAGTCTTTAGCTCTTTTGTATAGGCTTGGTTTCTTGGTTTATTATTGAATGCAGACTCTCCTATCGACTTATAATTTCTTATCCATTGATCTATCGATTTTATGCTACACTCAAGTTCAATTGCTAACTCGCACTTCGATTTAAACCCATCTTGATATTTCTGGATTGCTAATAATTTGATCTCTTTACTATATTTTTGTTTTCTTCCCACAAAAGAAAAAATCCCCTTTCTATAAACATCTACAATTAATTATTTGTAGTGTCTACTTTAAGGGGATCATATCAGAATGAGAAGAGCTTTTATGTTTTTATAGATAATTAAAAATTGAGTAGTAGATATATATGCCTATTCATAATAAGTTGATTTACCACTTTTTTTAGAGCTTACCTATAGACTCATTGAATATTATATTTTAATAACGTTTGCAGCTGTTTCGCCGCGATCGCTATTTACAACATCAAATTCAACTTTACTACCTTCATCAAGTGATTTGTATCCATCAGTTTGAATTGCGCTAAAGTGTACGAATACATCTTTGCCTTCTTCTGTAGAGATAAATCCATATCCCTTGTCTGAATTAAACCATTTTACTGTTCCTGTCATGTCGATTACTCCTTTTTTTTATTATGATCTATAGTCATTGCTGACTTAACCATATATAAGTATACACTTTTATTAGTGAAAACCCTAATATTTGTGCATAATAGAGACAATTAAGCCATCGCATGGTTAGAATTACTATATAATTCGCTATATTTCACCAAATATGTGAATATGAATGATTTGATGTCATTCTCACCACTATTTACCATATTACAAGAAAAATCAAGATATCTCTTAATGTATTCTTATATAATCTATATATTTCAAGAATTAGTATAAGCATCTAAAACTTAGATCAACCATTATTTTTATTTCGACTCAATTCATTTCATGGGTTGTTATGCAATCTTCCATCACATCTTTGATGTTGAAATTCTCAACTGGACCTTTATAAGGATATTTAACAAGAGCATTTTTACTGCTGTGAAGTGCATTAACAGGGCAATGATTGATACATCTATAGCATGCAATACACATATTTTTTGTCTTGAGAATGCCATCCTTAATTTCAAAATTTTCTGTAGGACATAATTCAATACATTTTTCACATAAAATGCATTGATCCTCAATTTTGATTGTGTCAGATATCCACTTCATTTCTATCTTCTGATATGGGATTCTTTGCAAAAGACCAAGACATAAAGATATCAAGTTTGATCCTTTTCTACTTTTTTTGTCAATCAAAATTTTTTTTACGAATCGATTGACTTGTTTGTTTTTCCTTTGTTCAATTTTTTTTAAGTTATGTTTATTGAAAGGTCTTAAAATCTTGTAATCTGTAATGTTATTAGGCATATTAAAATGAGCTTGCTGTCGAATAATAAAGCCTTTCTTTTCCAGCAATCTTCCACCATAAGCAGCGCTATCACCAGAATACATCATTTGTGTACAAAAAACAAAAGCCTTTTTATGATTTTGCATTTTCAATCCATCAATCCACTTTTTAATCAATAAAGGTACATCAGATCCATAGATTGGATAACCTAAACCTATGACATCATAATCCTCTATTAATTGATTATCATTACGTTTCTTTTCGATAGTAAAAAGATCACAGAAAATACTTTTTTCTTTAAATCCATCTTGAAGTTTCTTTCCTATAAAATAGGTGTTTCCTGTACCACTAAATAAGAAGATTGCAATTTTCATGTGTTTTTTCCTTTCTGTTTACTTCAAAATTATTCTATCACGATTTATATGAATATGGTTATTACGAAAAAAAACAGTTCCCTTCAATCAAAATAGGTATACTAATAATACCATTTTCCAATAATTGGAAGCCTGTTTATCCTTTACTGTGTGATGTTACCTAATCTAATACAAATTAGCACCCTTAGAATAATTTTAGCACCCCTATACTAAGTAAATTTCTTTTATCAGTTGATACCGATTATCCCCTTACAATTATACAAATTATATGCCATTCATACGATAAAATCTATCTGCAATGAAACTTAAAATAAAACTACATAAATCTTACCTCTACATTACCCTTTATAGCTTTTGAATACGGACAAAAGTTATAAGCCTTTTCAATGTATTCTTTTTCTACTTCTTTTGTTACTCCTTGAATCTGAGCATCAACTACTAATTGAAACAAAAACCCTTTTTCTTGATGCATAACAAGACTAGCAACTGCACTAACCTGCAAATCTTTATAATCAATCTTGTCATTTTTTAGTAGATATTCCATTGAACTTGCTAAACATGAACTATAACCTGCAGCAAACAACTCCTCCGGGTTTGTTCCATTTTCACCTAGTCCACCCATTTCTTTAGGTTTACTAAGCTTTAATTCTAATCCTGAATCTGTATCTTTAATCAATCCATCTCTACCATGGAATGTTGTTGCACTGCGTTCTAATATTTTTTTCATGTTTTATTTCTCCTTTAACTGTGCATTTCTAAAAATCTCTAACCCTTTATCTGTCAGTGGGTGTTTAATCATTTCTGAAAATATTTTGTATGGGATTGTTGCTATATCTGAACCTGCTGAAATTGCTTGTTCGACATGGCGAGGTGAACGAATTGATGCAGCAATGATTTCTGTTTTTATGCCATAATTGTCGAAACCTTTACGAATATGACTGATGAGTTCATGCCCTTTATCTTCTTGATTATGAAAATCATCTAAGCGTCCCATAAATGGAGAGACATAAGTAGCACCAGCTTTTGCTGCCATCATGGCTTGTGAAACACTAAAAACCAAAGTAACATTGGTTTTAATTCGATGGGCATTCAAAATTGAGACTGCCTTAAGTCCTTCAAATGTCATAGGTATTTTGATGACAATATTATGATGTATTTTGGCATATTCAAATGCTTCATCAACCATATCATCTACTAAACCTTCTTTAACTTCTGCACTAATCGGTCCATCGATTAGTGTGGTTATAGTTTTGATGACATCAACAAGGTCTTTACCTTCTTTTGCAATCAGTGATGGATTGGTTGTTACACCTTCGATAATCTTCCATTTGCTTGCATTTTTAATATCTTCTAAATTTGCTGAATCTATAAATAATTTCATGTGATCCTCCTATGTTTTATATATTTTTATACACATCTACATGTGTTTCCAAAATAAGCTGTTTAAGCTCCTCAAACGACTGATAGTTAACTAACTCGTGTGATTTATCTTTTAGTTTTGCAATGGTTTGCCAGCTAGCAACAATCTCGTCCCACCTTGTATAAAGTGTATCATCTTTATTAAGTAAGTCTAGTAGCAGTTTTTCGTATGCTTCAGGTGTATTTCCAACGGATTGACACGCATGACAATACGTTAATTCTGCTGGTATGATGGATGCATTTAAGCCTGGTGTTTTTACATTCATCTTTAGAGTGACTCCTTCTTCTGGAGCAATTCTGATGATGAGTTGATTATAATCTAAATTATTGAATTCCCAGCCTTTTTGATTGATATCATCAGATTCAAACTCTATGATTATTTCAGAACGTTTCTCATTTAGCTTTTTGCCTGTCAAGAAATAAATAGGAACACCTTTCCAATTTTTATGATTGATGTGAGCTTTCAAAAAAACAAATGTTTCTGTATTTGAATCTTTTTGAATTCCACTTTCATCAAGATAGCCATCATATTGACCAAAAATACTTGAATTTAGATCAAACTCTACTTTATTTAAGATATCAACTTTCGAATCTTTAATGGCACTGGATTTATTTTCAATGGGTTGGTTCATCGTGATCAGTGAGACCATTTGCAAAAGATGACTTTGAACCATATCTTTAAGTGCCCCAACACCATCATAATAACCACCACGCATCATTACTGTTTCACTTTCTTTGGCTAAAACAGTAATACTTTTAATTCTTTTATTATCCCACTGATGTTTAAATAAACTATTTGCGAATCGCATGATGAATATGTTCTGAATCATTTCTTTTCCTAAATAGTGATCGATTCGATAGATTTGCTTCTCGTCAAATAGTTCTTGTAGTGTTTGATTAATATGTTTAGCATCCTCAAAATCTGAACCAAATGGTTTTTCAAATAAGATACGTCGGTTTTCCTGTGCTTTTGTCATAATTTTCGATATGCTTAACCCTTTAGCAATCGGTTCAAATAAAGTGGGAGGAACTGCTAAGTAAAACATAACATCCAAATCTTTTCCTTCAGCATGAATCATATCTTTTAACATTATATAATCTGTCATTTCAAATAAATCCATCTTAATATAAGTCAAATAAGGTATTATGCTATCCCAATCCAAGTTTTCCTTAACTTCCTTTTTAGCCTCTTCAACATAATCTTCTAATGTACAATCCTTACGTGCAATACATAATATTTTCACATCTTGATTAATAAGTCCTTTTTTGATGAGTGCATCAAGTGCAGGAAAAAGCTTTTTATACATTAAATTTCCTGTAGATCCAAAAATAGTAATGATTTTCTTAATCATTTTTTATATACCTTATGACCACCAAACTCATTACGCATCGCTGCAACCACCTTTTCTGAAAATTTATCATCATCTTTGGATTTATATCGTGTAAATAAAGCATGCGCAATGACGGGTATTGATACTTTAAGTAACAGTGCTTCTTCAATCGTCCATTGACCTTCTCCAGAGTCATCTATTTTACCGACAATATCATCTAATGTTTGATCTTTTGTAAATGCACTCAAAACTGTATCCATCAGTAATCCTTTAATGATTGAACCATTTGCCCATACTCTAGCAACTTTTTTATAATCAAGGTCGTATTGACTGGCATTGAGTAGGTCAAATCCTTCACCTATTGCTTGCATCATGCCATATTCAATGCCATTATGAACCATCTTAACAAAATGTCCACTACCTGAACTCCCCATGTATGCATATCCATCTTTGACTGCTAATGCTTCAAACAAGTGTTTGATACTTTCAACGACTGTTTTTTCGCCACCAACCATCAGTGATGCACCATATCGTGCACCTTCTGTGCCGCCACTCGTTCCACAATCGATAAAGTTAATTTCCCTTTTCTTAAGTTCATTAAATCTTCTAGTGGTGTCGGTATATCTTGAATTACCACCATCAATCATGATATCGCCAGGTTCTAAAATCGCACTTAACTCGTTAATCAATTGTTCAGTCGCATCTCCAGATGGCACCATTAACCAAATCACACGTGGCTTTTCTAATTTGATAAGTAATGATTCGAGTTGATCAATAAATGTAATGTCTGGATATAATGATTTAACATCATCTTTTAAATACTTATCGTATCCTACGACTCCATAGCCATCATCAATCATATGTCTAGCTAAATTTAAACCCATTTTTCCAAGACCAATCAATCCTATATTCATAATAAATCTCCTTTTTCTTTAATTATTAATGTATTATCTAATTTATTTTTTTTGTATTTTCTTACTATGGATAAACCAATGTAGACTGCTATAAAACTTAAGAATAAATAACTAAAAATCTGTGAGTACCGTGTGAATTCAATAATCTGACTCCCAAAATACACATAAGCTATGGTCCCTGGAATCATACCAACACCGGTTGCTAATATGTATTTTCTAAATCGAATCGTACTTAATCCTGATGCATAGCTAATCATCACAAAAGAAACAATAGGTAATAATCTAGCAATCAAAACGACTTTAAATCCTTGTTTTTGACTAATTTCATCAACGTATTTTTTAAATTTTGAGTCTTTGATACGATGATTTATAAAAGATTCTCCAATGAGTCTGGTCATAGAAAAAGTAATTGTAGCACCAATCATTGCTGCTGACCAAGAAATAACAGAACCCCAGAAAAGACCATATATGATGCCATTTGCTCCTGTCAGAATAAATGAAGGTACAAAAGCTGTAAATGACTGAATAATCATAAGGATAATACTCAAGATAGGACCCCATATACCCCATGCTCGGATGATTGAAGTTAACTCATCAAGACTTGCATTTGAAATTGTGTGAAAAAAAATTTTAACTGATTCTAAATTGATGACATAAAGAACAATCAACATCATTAAAGATAAGATAACTAAAATCTTAAATTTAAATTTCATCCTGAGTTTTCTCCTAACTTATTTGTTTTATTTGTGTCATCAACACAATAATGCAAATAATCTTTAGGAAATAATAAACTTACCTCATCCCCTATTTGCAAAAAGTGATCAGGATATGTGTAAACAATGATTTCTAAATTGTCATAGCGAAGTACAACTCGGTGTTCTCTACCGATTATATCGATTGAGATTACTTTGAATATATTGTCATCCTTATTTTTTACTATTTTTATCGATTGAGGACGAAATGATAAAAGACCTTCTTGATCATATGGAAAATCACACGGAAAAGATCCAATCGGAGTTACAAACTGTTGATCTATTTTTTTCCCGTGAATCCAATTCATTTCACCCATAAGCTTTGCACTTTCTATAGTTTTCGGATGATAATAAACATCATGTGTTGCGCCTTGATCTACTATTTTTCCATGATTTAATAAAACAATTTCATCTGATAAGTATAAACACTCATTTAAATCATGTGTAACAAATACAATGGTTAATCCAAGTTTTTTCTGCAAAGATTTAATGAGCTCACCCATTTTGGTTCTTAAAGCTGAGTCTAGTGCGGAAAACGGTTCATCCATCAGTATAACCGCTGGATCAACTGCAAGCGCGCGTGCAATCGATGCACGTTGCTGCTGTCCACCTGAAATTTGATTGGGGTAATGATCTTTGATATCTTCAATTTTGAGTAAACCTAATAATGTATTGACTTTCATGTCAATCTCTTTTTTGTTTAACTTTTTAACTTCAAGACCAAACGCTATATTTTTTTTGACCGTTAAGTGAGGAAATAATAAAGGTGATTGAAAGACATATGCAATACCTCGCTCATGTGGTTTTTGATCAGTAATATCTTTTCCATTAAGCAAGATACTACCTTTATCGACTTCTAGTAAACCTGTAATTGATTTAAGCAACGTGCTTTTTCCGCTTCCTGATGGTCCAAACACTGTTAATAGTTGACCTTTTTCTACTCCGAAAGTGATATGATCTAAAACCGAGTGTTGATCATATGATTGTGAAACTTGATTGATTTCTAAAATCATAGGCTTTCTCCTTTACTCATATAAGTATTTTCTACCTTTTGTTAATCTTCTACTTAATCGATCAGCAAAAACAAATACCAAAATATTAAATAAGATAAATACAACACTGACTGCAGCTGCATTCCCATCATCAGCATTTTCAATATAGGGATATAAGATTGTGGATAAGGTAATCACACGACCTCCACCGATAATAAAGGTTGAAAAATATTCTGAAGTTGACAATAAAAACCCAATTGAAAAAGATAAGATTAATCCCGGCAACAAAAGTGGAACCATGATTTTAGTAATAATTCTAGATTGTTTAGCCCCCAATGTTTGCGCTATTTTTGTATAATTGGGATCAATGCCTTTAAAAAATGTTATACCTATACTTGTAGTATATGGTAACGAAATAAGAACGTGTGCTAGAATAACTCCTGTATACGTATTTGCTAGATTCATACGAATCAGAATGTGATGAACACCGATGAAAAGAGCAATTGCGGGAATAAATAGAGGTAACGATATGAAGACCATTAAAATTTTATTTGCTTTTAACCTTTGATCGACAAGTGCTTTGGCAGAAGTAAATCCAACGAGGGTTGAAAAAAAGGCAGTTAATGTTGAAACAATTAAGGTTTGTTTGATTGCTTGAATAAATAACTGATTTCTTAAGAATAGTGTTTCCCAGTAAATCAAATTAAAAGATCTTGGAAACAAAATTGGATAACGATAGTAACTAAAAAGAGAAAGCAACACCATGATGACTATAGGGATTAACAACAAGACTAAGACAATGCCGTTTTTTAGTGTTTTCATGATTGATACCCCACCAAATAACGCTTAAGAATATATGCATATATACCTACGCTTATCATCCCAATAACAAGCAAAACCATATGCATGGCCATTGAAACAGGAATCTTATCAATACCTGCTTGCACATAAAGACTATAAACACGAGAAGATATGGTCTGAAGGTCCACACTGCCTAATAAATATGGAATTTCAAATGAACCAAGATAATAAGCGAAAATGATAACAGAAGTCCAAATAATAGTATTTGCTGACAATGGAATATATAGTTTTCTATAAATGACTTTTTCGTTGCTTCCGAGTGTTTTTGCTACATCTTTAAAATTTTCAGTTATTTGTGACATCGTATAATAAGTAAATAGTCCAACAAAAGGTATGCCTTTTAATATAAATGTGAGCATGATACCAATACCCAAGCGGTCATATACAAGTTGCGGAAATTGTTGACTGCTTGAAATGAAATGTGATTGAAATAACAGTCTAGAGAGAAACCCTGTTCTTGATGCAAGTATTATGATCATAAACAAGATCAGTAAGTAGGGTAAGATAAGTCCTAGGCGAAGCATATTTTTTTGAATGATTATAGAAAACTTGTGCGTGTTATTAGCAAGACCATACGCAAGTTTGACTCCAATGAATGTCGATATCAGTGTCGATATCAGTGCTATACCTACTGAGTAAACAATACTTAACCAAATATCATTCATTTGAAACACTTGGATATATGCTGCAAATCCTTGATAGTAAAGACCAAGTGTTGGGATATGACCTAGGCTTTCAATCCATGTAAGTACAATCCCACCAAAAATAAATATAGCGTAAAGGATGATGACTGGTGATAAAAGCCACATTGGGTGGATATTATATTTTCTTAGATGATGCTTTTTATCACTCATGTCAAACTCCTTATTTCTTATTTTTCTTCATATAACTTGTATCAATAAGATCTTTTATTTTCCATGCGAAATAACCTGATATGACTAGCTTTCCATAGATCAATATACCCTTCTTTTGGCCAAGTGAAATGATTTGAAGATATGTTTTTTGTGCTTTGAAACGCTTTAAAGATTTTCCTTTAATGACTTTAAGTATGTTTTTCCATAAGATTGGTGCCTGTCTAATTGCATATACACCATTTTTCTTAACTAAGTTATTATTCCTTATTTGAATACAATCTCCAGCACCAAATACATTATCTGCTGATAAAGATTGTAAATTGTCATTAACCAACATACTCGAAGAATCGTCAACAATAAAGTTGCTGTCCTTATAGAGTGAGGTTTGAGCAACCCCAGATGCAAGAACTAAAACATCAAACGCTATTTTTTGTCCATTTTCTAAATATACATAGTTTTCATTTATATCTGTTACAAAACCACCTAAATATGTTTCGATGCCCACTTCTTTCATTCTAGATGTCACAATTTCTTGAACTCGTTTTGGACTCCCGTTCAAAAGTGTGTTATGACGATCAATTAATGTCAAATGAATATTTGAATCATTTTGTTGATACATAGAAAGTGCTAGTGCAATTTCGATGCCAGCAGCTCCACCACCCATAATAACGATTGACTTATCCAATTTCACTAGACTTTCGATAGCATTTTTAATCTTTTTTAAGTTACTTAATGGTTTGACGGAAAACACATTTGGTCCTAATTCTTTCTTTTTTACTTTAACAATTGATCCTGTATTCAATGAAAGAAAGTCATATTCTATTTTTTGATTACCTTTTGTGTGCAAAACTTGGTTCTCATAATCAATTTTTACGACAGAGTCCTCAATGAAAACGATACCCCTTTCGTTACATATTGCTTTAAGATTAAACCTAAAATCATCTTGTTGATAAATACCTTCTAAATACCCAGAAGCCATACCAGAGTAATACTGATATGTATCAGATGAGATTAATATGATTTTTATGTTTTGATATCTTTTTTTATTATATTTATTTAATATGTGAATATGAGCATGCCCACCACCGACTAAAACGAGTGTTTTTATCTTATGACTTTCCTGCAATATCATTCACCCACAATTCTTTAATCCATGAAATCCATAGCGCATTCATTTCGGGTAATCTTTTCGAAGTTAGTTCATCAAGCGAAATCATACCTGAAACACTTTGAATTGCTGATAGCTCAATTTGTTGTGCTTCTGTTAAAAGACTGACATCAAAAGCCGGCATATCTCCCCAAACATTTGCTTTCATTTTCTCAATTTGTGCTTCAGGACTCTGAAGAAAATCCATGACAAGTAGCGCAGCAGCTTTTTTTGGTGAATTAAACGGGATAGCTAAATAATGAGAATTGCCAATTGTACCTGAATCAAAAACATATGATTTGACCGTATTTGGATAAACCCCCGATTGAATGAGTCCAGCTGTCTTTCCTATTTCAAATCCCATAGTCAATGTAACTTCACCGTTTTTGAATAAAGCATCTAGTTGAGCTTGTGTCGCTGGAAATGATGTACCCTGATTCCAAAGATATGGATTTAAAGATATGAAATAGTCTTTAACGTTTTGTGATAATGCAAATCTCTGAGCTTCACTTACATCAGTTTGAAATATGTTGGAATCACCAGTTAGTTCATAAAAAGCATTACGAACGAATGCTGCACCAACAAAATCATCTGGTAATCTTGGATAGGTGAATTTACCTGGATTTGCGATTACCCATGTTTTGAGTTCTTCATAGGTTTTAGGTGGATTTGTTATCACAGCTTCATCATAACTAAATACAAGCTGAGCGCGTCCCCAAATACCTTCATACCCATCGATAGGTATACCGGAATCATAATTTAAGTCTGATGCTTCTAGATCGTAATATGTATTTAAATTAGGTAACAAATCAGTAAATGGTCCATCAAGAAGATTACCTTCTTTTGCAGTTAGAAAATTTTCAGCATTAATCCATAATAAATCTGCTGTCCCTCTTGATTGATTTGCTTTTTTCTCATTAATTAATTTCGTTAAAAACTCTGGTGCGTTCATGGGTGTTCTTACTAATTTGATACCATATAGTTCCATAACATTGTCAGAAACATACGTATCCATATATTGATTGATGCTCTCATTACCGCCCCACATCAATATATTGACTTCTTTATTCCTCCCAAATTCTAGGACCTCGTCCCAATCTTGAAGAGAACTTATATCGATTACTTCATCATTGTTCTGACATGCAGATAAAATAGTTATAATTAATACCACTATTACACTGATTAAAACTTTATTTATTTTCATTTTCTTTCTCCTTTAATTTTTGATTCTTATAAAATGATATGGCTATATAAATGATGATTAACCCGATAAATATTAGTGTGAAAAGTAGGGAATATTGGCTTAATAAAACTATCTGTCTACCAAAAAATACATATAAAATAGTTCCTGGTATCATACCAAGTGCTGTTGCTATGAAAAACTTCCATGCCTTCATGGTACTTAATCCAGCTGCATAACTAATGAAATCAAATGAAATAAAAGGTAGTAATCTTGCTATAAATACAACTTTGAATCCTTTTTTGTCGCTCATCTCACTAACCGTTTTTAAGAGATTTGAATTTTTTTCTTTTTTCTTAACAAATTCTTCACCAAGCAATCTCGCTAAATAATATGTAATAGCTGCACCGAACATTGCACCTATCCATGAGATGATGATGCCCCAAAATACACCAAATACAATACCATTTGCTCCTGTAATTAAAAAGGAAGGAATGGGAGCGATGATAGCTTGTAAAATCATGAGTAGAATGCTCAGAATTGGCGCCCAAATACCCCAAGATTGTATGATTGATACAATATCTGATGCTTCACCTTGATTAAGTGTATGATAAAGATGAATTATTTCTGTTTTCCAAATAAAATAAACAGCTATAAAAATAAAGACAATGATTGTAAAAATCAGTAAATTTTTATGCTTCATGGAGTTGTACCTGCTTGTTTAATTTTGAAGCATACCTTATTGTGCGTATAAATCTTAAAATACCTGTTAAAAAGATGATTACATTAAATACCATCAATATAATAAATACATGCTGACTAAATACCATCATCAGTGTGAAAACAATAAATGTCTCGGTTCGTTCAGCGATGCCTATATCATAATGCACACTTTTTTCACCCTCATTTTTAAACAGACTTGCAGCAACCAAAAATGTTGTGAAATTAAAAATAACGGAAATAAAGAATAATAAATAAGCAAGTGCATATTCTTTAAACAAGAAATAAAAGCCTAAAATGATTGCTGCTTCTACCATGCGATCAAAGATAAGATCTAAGTATGCTCCAATTTTAGAATGTTTATTTGTCAATCTAGCAACTGTTCCATCAACAACATCGAGTAATCCCGATGTCCATAATAAAACAATAGGAATCACAATGTGTCCAAATGCGATAAAAACACCAGCTGATACACCAATGATAAATGCCATTACAGTAATCATATTAGGTGTCATTTTCAATCTAACAAACCCTTTACCCACTTGATTAAAGACTGGTTGGACATATTTTCTTAATTTAGTATCAATCATAAATGAATACTCCTTAATTCAAAATCTCTAGTATTGATAATATATGTTCTGGTTCCATGCGTTTTTTAAAGTCAGAATGAATATTCGCATGTACAATTAAACCTGTTCGATCAATAATATAAGTTGCTGGTGATGGCAATATCCATTTGCGGTTAATGTTTTCAAGTTCCAAATTGATACCCAGTTCTTGATAAGGTTTAACCAGATATTCAGGAAGTTCATAGAGTACATGATACAGCTTTGAAACTTCATTATTCTCATCACTTAAAACCGTAAAAGTAAGCCCATCAATTAGACTCTTATAGGTATGTCTATCTGGTTTTTGCGGACTAACTGCAACTAAACTTGCACCTAACTCATGGATCTTATCTAGAATTTCCTGATATGCTCTTAGCTGAAGGTTACAATAAGGACACCACCCTCCACGATAAAAAGTTAAAACAATAGGTCCGTTTTTAAGTAGATCAAAAAGACGCACCTGTTTCTGATTTTGATCTGGTAGTATAAAATCTTTAGCTTTATCTCCAACCTTAATGCCTTTGGCTTGCTCAGACATTTCTAATTCTTTAATCGCTTGTAAAAAGAGTTTTTCTTTTTCTGGATCAAGTTTTTTATTAGAAATATTTTTGAGTTGTTCTATTTTATCATTCAATGACTTCATTTAATCCACTCCACTTTCTATCCATCATTTTAGGATGATTATATGTAGTCTATCAAAATAAAGTTTTTATTTATGTGAAGTATTTCACAAAGAAACAGTTTTTTTTGATATATAATAAGTACATATAAAAAAATTGGTGAAAGTTGAGGCGAATTATGCAAAAACTATGGTATTTATCTAGAGTAAAGATGTTTGATGGTCTAGATCATAAGGATATGCAATATATCCATAAGATTACAAAAATGTCGACCATCCCAAAAGAAACAATTGTTCAAACTCCTTATAACCAATCACAAGGTGTTTTTTTAGTCAAAGAAGGAAAACTTAGACTCTATCAATTGAGTGAGGATGGAAAACAGTATACACTCGGCATTATTGGAAGTGGCAATACTTTTGGAAACACTTCGCTTTTATCTTTTGGTACACAAGATGTTTATATAGAAACCTTAGAAGATACACTGATCTGCAGGTTTGATCAAGAGAATCTTGAGACATTTTTAATGTCAAAACCTGATTTGCTTGTTAAGATACTCCGAGACTTAGGTAAAAAAATACAAGAACAAAATAAAATGCTAGAGCAACTTGCTTTATATAGTATTAGAGATCGCATCATTTATTGGCTAAGAAAACTTGCGGTTGATTATGGTCAGGATGAAAAAGATTATGTTTCCATTGACCTACATTTAAGTCATCAAGAACTCGCAAATATGATAGGAGCAACAAGAGAATCGGTTTCAGTTACCCTTAAAGAACTTGCTAGAGAAGGTATCATCGTTTCTGGAAGACTGAAAATAAGTATTAAGAAAAATGAACTGAAGGAGTTTGAACAAAACTATGAAATATCAAAATGACTTAATTGTAATTGGTGCTGGTAGCGGTGGATTAGTAGTCGCATCAGGTGCTGCGGCATTAGGTGCGCGAGTAACGCTCATTGAAAAAGAAAAAATGGGTGGCGATTGTTTAAACTCAGGATGTGTTCCTAGTAAAAGCTTTCTTAAAGGTGCTCATCTTGCTAAAGAAATGAAGGATGCTGATCAATTTGGCATACATTCAACGATTGAATCCATCGAAATAGGTGAACTCATGCATCGTGTGCATGGAGTCATCGATCAAATTGCCCCACATGATTCGATAGAAAGATATGAAGGATTGGGTGTATCGGTTGTAATAGGTGAAGCAAAAATCAAAAGCAAACATGAAGTTGTTGTCGGTAGTAAAACACTAACTGCTAAAAACATTGTTGTGTCCACAGGATCAAAACCATATATTCCAAAAATTAAAGGACTAGATCAAGTTTCTTATTTAACAAACCTCAATATTTTTGAGATGAACCACACACCAAAGCACTTAATTGTATTAGGCGCTGGCCCAATTGGTTTAGAACTGGGTCAAGGTTTTAGACATCTTGGTGTTGAAGTAACGATGATAGACCAAAGTAAGTCTTTATTCACGAAAGACGATAATGAGGTCGGTCCATTGATGGAAAAAGTATTACTAAAAGATGGTGTTCAATTGTTACTCAATAGTAAAATCATTGAGATTATAAAAGAAAATGAAGCGATTAAAGTTATCGTTGAAAAAGACAATAACAGAATTGAGATTATTGGTGACGAGTTATTAGTTGCTTTAGGTAGAATTCCCAATACACAAGATCTTGGATTAGAAGAAATTGGTGTTAAACTAAATGCAAGAGGTTATATTCAAACAAACAAAAAACTACAAACTCATGTGAAAAACATCTATGCTTGTGGTGATGTTGTAGGTCCATATCAGTTTACGCATATGGCTGGATATCAAGCTGGACTAGTCATTAGAAATGCTATCTTTCACCTTGGTTCGAAAGTTAACTATTATAACGTGCCTTGGACAACCTATACAAAACCAGAGGTTGCGCATGTCGGTTATACAGAGCAAACAGCTAAAGAGTTAAACCTTTTCAAAAAAACTATTCATGTTCCTTTAGAAAGTAATGATCGTGCAAAGGCTGAAAATGATGTCATTGGATTTTTAAAATTGATTATTGGTAAAAAAGGCACACTCATTGGAGCGACACTTGTAGGTGAAAAAGCAGGTGAAATGATTCCTATAGCATCTTTAGCTATTCAACAAAAATTGAAGCCTAACGTTTTTATGAATATTATTTTTTCATATCCTACAGAATCAGAAATATTTAAAACAGCTTCATTGCAATTGCTTCGTGATTCATTTAAGCCTTGGAAAGCTAACTTACTTAAGAAAATACTATTTAAAAAATAAAAAAAAGAACCCCTTACTTAGTTTTGCTAAGTTAGGGGTTAATCATTTTTTTATTCTAGTTCTACACCAAGTCCGAAAACTATACGATTAACGTAATTAAAGTATGCACAAATCTGATTGATCTGAAAAATAGCTAAATCGCTTAAATTAAATGACCTTAATGCAATGATATCTTCTTCTTCCATGCGATATGGATATTTTGTTAATTTTTCAGCATACTTGCATATTTCTAATTCTTTGTCACTAAGTTCTGCTAGATGGTAGTCCTCAGAAATCTTTTTCATAAGCTCAATGTTTTCAGTCACATGAGCAAGTGATTGCCCGTGATGTGTGACACAATAAGAACATTCATTTGATTTGGATACAACAACACCAATCATTTCTCGTTCTTTTCTTGATAACTCACCTTCTTCAAACATGAGTCTTTCATATAAATTCATATGAATTTCTAATGTTTTTGGATCTTGACTATGCACTTTTAATACATTTGCTGTCTTTTCACCTGTTCTTTTTTCTGCACTCTCGTAGATACTTTTAAGTAATTCATCTTCTTCTCTTGAAACTTCTTTAATCCATGCCATGTTTTTCTCCTTAAAATGTGATGACTTTCGCATCACTTTGTAATCTTTCTGTTAACAATACACCTGTATATTGAACATCAATGTTTTGAGATTCTAAAAAATCAATAAGACAAAGATCTTCAGCACATTTCTTGCATGCATGGAACATAACGCCTGCTTCCATCATTTTTTTTATGTTATTTTGCACAACTACATTTTCATAAATGGCTCTTTGTGAGTCTCCCCATATAATGACTTCTACTTCATCCCACCATTTTTTTATTTTTGAATTATAAATATATGGGAATACAAGTTCATTGATATCTGTGAGATTACTTGTCTTCCATAGGACAACTAAATGTTTCATCTTTTGTCTCCTTTTCATGTTTTCTATTTTTATTATACACTATTTGAGTCATTTTTTTCATCGAAAAAAAGATGAGAGTATACATTAATACTTTCATGCGTCATATCGTGTATCTTTCTATCTTTGACATCCATGTGTTATAATAATCATATTATATTATTGGAGGTATAAACATTGAAAACAATAATTATTGGTGGAGTTGCTGCTGGTATGACTTCAGCAGCAAAGTTAAAAAGACTAGATCCCAAACATATCATACATGTTTATGAAAAAGGCACTGATTTAAGTTACAGTGGTTGCGGTATGCCTTATTTTCTGGGAGATATAGTCACAGATGAAAGTAAACTCATCGCTAGATATCAAAGTGATTTCAAAAAACAAGGAATTGATGTGTTTTTGTCTCACGAAGTGACTAAAGTGAATCCCAAAAGCAAGCAAGTTACTGTCTTAAACCTTAAGACTGGAGTAACTTTTGTTGACTCATATGATTACCTTGTCATTGGAACAGGAACGACTGCAAACAAAACCAATGTTCTTGGGAGTAAGCAAGCCCATATCTATGTACTCAATCAGTTACCCGATATGCGACATATTAAGCCTGAAGTTGTATCAGGTAGACAAGTAGCCATCATTGGCGGCGGATATATTGGAGTCGAGGTTGCTGAAAACTTAATCCATCAAGGTCTTGTTGTTCATATCATTCAACGTGGCAACCAACTGTTAAGTGTTTATGATTATGATGTTGCCAAAAAAGCCAGAGTTGAATTAGAAAACATGGGTGTCTTAGTACATTTAGAAGAAAAACTGCAAGCTTATGAGACATCAGGCGATCAAATTGTTGTAATAACTGATAAGCAAACATTTACTGTGGATTTTGTAATTGAATCGATTGGTGTAAGACCCAATACAATGTTTTTACAGGACACCGGATTAAAGATGCTCAAAAATGGAGCAATTTTAATCAATTCGTTTTGTGAAACTTCGTTACCAAGCATATATGCAGCTGGTGATTGTGCAGCTTATTACCATCAGATTACAAAAGATTATGTCTATGTACCGCTCGGTACACATGCGAATAAAACAGGAAGAATTGTTGCTGAAAATATCGCTGGATTAAAAACCGCTTTTCCTGGTATTGTTGGATCAAATATCATTAAGGTTGGGCATCTTGCGTTTGCAAAGACAGGTCTTGGTATTGATCAAGCATTGCAATTAAACTTAGATTACGCTTATGTAGATGTAACTGCCAAACATCAAACGTCATATTATCCTGGTGCAACTGATCTTTTCATGCGCATTGTCTATGAGAAAAAAACTGGGGTTTTAAAAGGTGCACAACTCGTTGGTGAAAAAGGTGTATCAGATAGAATCAATATTATGGCTTTAGCCATAACAAAAAGTCTAACTGCAAGTGAATTCTCACAACTAGACTTTGCATATGCACCACCATTTTCACCTGTATGGGATCCATTACTTGTTGCAGCAAATCAGATTAAAGCATCAATTGGTGAATAACTTTGTCTTTCCAATCTTTAGGAACCTCAGTTATTTGAGCAAATACCGCGCCAATAAGCATATTTCTATCTGAAATAGCACCTCCAAGTAAGGCATTATATAAAATCGCTTCCCTGTAAGAATTCGTGTGATATAATATGTGAATAACTAAAGGTATCGAATACTTGATCGCACAAGCTCTTCCTGAATAATCTTGAATAAATACATTTGGATCGTTGATTTCTATTGCTTTATGGAGTGGCAATTGATATTTTTGGGGACCTAGATTGATAACTTTTTCGATGGCTTTTTTAAGACCTATTATAGGTAGCAGTTCAAATAATTGATCAAACATTTTAAAATAAATATAATAATCTTCATCTTGGGAATAGACTTGTGTCAATTCCCAAGCTTTTTTTGTATCTATTTCTAGCTCTTTACAAACCAAATATGGCATAAAGCCTACCAAGTGATCATCCATAACTGGCAATACTGGTATATCAACATCCAAACTCTTTGCTGATATTGTTAATGCGTGTTTTTTGGCATAACTTTCCACATAGCCCTGGTATGTTCCACCAAATTTGAATTTTTGATATAGAAGTTTTGAATAATCAAGTTGTGTAAAACCTCTTTTTTCTTTCATCGCGTGATATAGCCATTTCAATATTTGTCCTTGGACAGTCACATCACCTAAATTATGGTTAGGATAACTATAATAAGCGTTTTCTGCTTCTTCGTAGTGTTTTGGGTCTTGAGTTAAAAATAGTATGGATTGCTTTGATGCGATTTTTTCGATATATTTGTGGTCATATATCCAATGTATACCCAGTGTTGAAGCATTTGCAATTAGCGCAGGTAAAATATATTTCTCCAATTTTTTTCTCCTTTATTTTTCTCTATGTTGGTAATGCCAAAATAATCTTATCAATATTTGTATAAATACTACTATACAGTTATTTTTAAATATGATCAGGATTAATTAATAGTTCAAGGCTATATGAATCCTTGATTCTGATGAGTTTATTATTAATGATATCAATGTATTCTTGTTCTTCTAGCTCTTTAAGTTTTCTACTGAATGTCTCAGGTGTTATCCCGATTTGTGAGGACAAGTTTACTTTTGTTGTATGGAATCTCACTATACCATTTTTTTGTAAATCTAGTAGAAGTTTTGAGACTTTAGCTATAGCAGAATATAAATTGTTATGCTCAATTAGCGCTTCAGCTTTTTCTAGTCTATTAGATAATTCATCCAACATTTTAAACGATAATGTAGGGCTGTTCGCCATTAGACTTTTTAAATCTTTATGTTCGACTAAGCATACTATAGCAGGCTCAAGTACTTCTGCGTAAGTATTAACTTTAGAGTCATTAAACAACGCAAGTTCACCTAAAAAATCTCCATGAGAAAGAATTCTAATAACCTGTTCTTTACCTGATTCTGTATATCTAGTAATCTTTATTTTTCCTTGATGAATGACATATAGATTTTGAATATAGTCGCCAGCAGTGAAAATGAATTGGCCTTTTTCTAACTTTCGATGGCTAGAAATCATTATAATCTGATTTAGTTCCTGTTCACTAAGATTTTTAAATATTGGGACTGATTTTATGCAATTGCTTGGTTCTAGATTTTTTTTCATTTAAACCTCCAGATTGATACCTTAATAATCTAATCGCATTCATAATCACTAATAATACAGAGAATTCATGAACAAGCATACCAATCGACATCGTTACTTGTCTAAATATTACACCTATTATTAGAAATAATACCACAAATAACGAAAATGTTACATTTTGTATCATATTGAGTTTAACCTTTTTGCTAATTTTAATTGCATCCTTCAATTTTCCTATGTTTTCGCTAAGCAGAACTACATCAGCTGTCTCCATGGCTATATCTTTACCCTTCCCACCAATTGCAACTGATGATTTAGCAGTTGATAGTGCTAGGGCATCATTAATTCCATCTCCAACAAAAATTGTATGGTAATCTTTATTATATGATTCTATAATGGATCCTTTATCTTCTGGTAGTAAACCTGCATAGTATTGATCGATGTCTAACTGATTGCTTATATGTTTAGCGACTCGTTTTTGATCACCTGTAAGCATAATTGTCTTTTTAATACCTATTTTTTTTAAACTCTTAATAAGATTCATGGATTCACTTCTTACACCATCTTCGATACCAAAAAGCCCCAACACTTTGTCTTCATTTGCCATTATTAAAGTAGTCATTCCATTTTCTTCCATATGTAATATATGTTTTTCTACTTCTTTTGATACGTTGAAAGATAACAACTTTTGATTTCCAATTGAGTACTTGACATCTTTGTACTCAAAGATAATACCTTTACCAATTACCATGTTCACATTTTTAGGTTCTTCGTCAATCAAAATGTCTTTTTTTCTAGCAGCATCAATGATTGCGTTTGATAATGGATGTTCACTAAAAGATTCTCCTATAGCAGCAATATTTAGTAACTCGTATTCATCAATACCAAATGTTTTTATATCACTTAACACAGGTTTTCCTAAAGTTAATGTACCTGTCTTATCAAAAAATACTATGTTACCTTTTGATAAATTTTCTACGGCATCTCCACCTTTAAATAATATACCTTTTCTTGCAGCATTTCCTATACCTGCAACAAAGGACACAGGCGTTGAAATTACTAGAGCCCCTGGACATGCGATAACAAGCATCGTAATTGCTAGTCTAATATCTAATGTAACAATAAAAATTACTATCGCAAACAAAACAACTAAAGGTGTATAGTATTTAGAAAACACTTCCATAAATTTTTGTGTGTGCGCTTTTTTGTCCTGAGCTTCTTCAACCATGTGTATTATTTGGCTTAACCTTGTATCACTACCCACTTTTGTTACTTTTATTTTTATGTATCCTGATTGTAGGAGTGTCGCACCAAAAACCTGATCTTGAATCTTTTTATGGACAGGCATTGATTCACCTGTCATCATTTGTTCATCAATCATCACAGAGCCTTCAATAATAATGCCATCTGTTGGAATTTTCTCGCCTGGTTTAACTAGTAATATGTCTTCTGGTTTTAACCTATCAAGAGCAACCATTTCTTCTTTATTTCCCTTGATGACTCTGGCAAAAGTAGGTTTTAGATCAATGAGTGCACTTAGAGCGCTTCTTGTTTTTTCTAGAGATTTTTTTTCTAGGACATGACCTAATGTAAATAAATAAGTAACAGCTGCTGCTTCAAATAAGTCACCAATAATGAATGCAGCAACCACTGCTATAGTTACTAACAAATCAATGCCAAAAATCTTATATCTAACATCCATGAATGCTTTCTTAAATATATGAAAGCCCGCTAATATTGTTAATAAGCTCATTAATGAAATAGATACAATATGTGTTGAATTTATTTCATTTGATACAATTAAGATTACGAACAATATAGATATTATGACGATATAGTAATTATGCTTTAACCATTTCATTTTGCACTCAACACCTTGTACCCTAATTTAACTAGAATATGACTTAAATTATCTACAGAAATACTTTCTTCATCATAATCGATCTCAACTTTTGATGAGTTAAATTTAACCTCTACACGATTTACACCTTTTGTTTTCTCAAGTGTTCCTTCAATCCTTTTAATGCATGATGGACATGTTAAAGTTTCTAGTTGTATCATTGTTTTTTTCATTTTTATCACCCTTTCTAACCTAAATATATCAAGAAATCGTGATAATTTCCTTGATATGAATCAAGTTTCTATACGATTTATAACAAAAAGACACTTTTTTTACGAACTTGGAATTCAAAGACCCTATGTCCCTCATTTCAAACTTTCTTTTCAATATGCCTATAAAAAAGAATACCTTTAGCGATTAGAATTGGGGATTCTTATCTGCACACTATTGGGTATTCTTATATTCGCATTTATATTTGTGATCTATAAGCTTACAGCTTTAAGCATCATCGTATTAAGAAAAGAAAATCTTATTGACAAGTTGAATCAAGCTCCTTTTGAACCCCATTCTCTTCAATCAAAATATCATTCAATATTTTAAATTTCTTGATGTTTTCAAATATCTTATCATCAATCACATTATACTTAGGAAATTTTATTTTTCTATTTCTCATTGAGAACATTGACTGATCCATAATTACATCTTGCAATTTGTTATCCAATACGAATGTTGGTTCATTACTTAAAAGATGAACTCCAAAATATGCATCTTTATTTGTGATCAAACCAAAAAGTTCTATGAGACTACGGTAAATATCCATATGTCCTCTTACAAGATTTTGCTTTCCCTTAACTAGTCCTTCTTTTATGATAGTACCATTTTTGATAATCTCTTTACTTCCAGGCACATATAAAAAACAAACCAACTGCTGTAATATTTTTCTTTCCTCAATTAATGAAAGTTTTCTTTGAAACAATTTAGAAATATCACCATTTTTTATTCCACACCCATGATCCCCATAGAATAAGTAAACTGTGTTACTATCAATCATTAAATTATCATTTTCATCAATAAAAAATCGTTTTATGACTTCATCATAATAATCAGAAAACCTTAGATATTTTTTTGTGAGTTCTTTTAAATCATACTCCTCAATGTATGCTTTATCTTTTTTGGGATAAAATTCAAATGGTGTATGCGGCATCATTGTAATAGGGAAAAGAAAGGTTGGTTTATTAAAAGTATTAATTTCATTACGTACTTTATCAGCAAGTTGATAATCACTAATCCACGGAGTTATATGATGTTTATCACAAGAATATTCATATGAAAACATCTCAATTATTCCATCTCTCTTACTTGCTTTCTTATCTGGAAAATCTTCTAATCCGAAGAATTTTTGAAATCCCATGATATCAGGATATGCAAATTCTCTATTATAAAACCGCTTATAATCACCATGTATAGCTTTTGTATTGTATCCATGATTGTTAAAGTGCTTTGGCAATGTTGCTAAATCCATTTTTATTTTATAGCGTTTTTCAAAATAATTAAAATTCGACCAATATAATGAATTATACCCAGTGGGATAGAGTCCAGTCAAAGTAGTTATTTCTGCGTCTGAACTTACCCCCAACCCAACGCTAGAATAAAATTCAGTAAAATCAACACTCTCTTCAAGTAAAACTCTGATAAAAGGAAATTCATTTTTAAGAGCAGGTATGTCTAATAAAAAACGACTCATTGATTCCATTTGAACTAATACAAGGTTTTTGCCCGCAAAAATACCGTTAAGTGACTTATCGGCATTGAAAAGAGACGAATCAATCCTAATACTTTTAGGCATTTTGCTATAAACCAAATCATTACCATATTCTTTATTATTTATGAAATTTGTATAGCGTAAAGCGTTCTTATTGTATAAAATATATTCTTTTGATAGCTCAGTAAAATTATTCTTTTTAGATTTAACTAACAATTCTGGTATTGATGTAAATTTAAATAGTATGGTCAAATAAAACGGATAAACTCCAAAGTTTTGAATTCCGTATGTGGATTTGACAGCTTTTATAGTTAAATCTTTGAGATACATTTTTTCATAATTAATCCATGCTAAAAATATTATGAAAAGTGAAACAAAAATCGTAATGAATATCCACAAGTCATTAATCGGAATTACCACTTGATTCAAATTTGATTGACCTATGAATGAAATGAACAAGATTAGAATAATTGATGGTATAAATAATATAATACGATAATAGCCAAAAAGCTCATTAAATATCTCCTTTGAGAGTCCTTTAGAAATTCCATTAACAGGGTTTTTGAATATATCGATACTGTCTCTAGTGAATGCATTGCCAAAATATAAATTAAAGATGTTAAGTGCAAATAACAATAAATTAAGAGTTCCCGAAAGTATTACAAGCGCAATGGAATACCAATAAAGGTTATTAACAAAAAACAAGATTATAAATCCAAATAAATTTAGTGTAAATAGGTTACCCAAAAATGCGTTTAACTCTCCTTTTAGCGTATGCTTAAAGGGAACAATATACTTGTTCAATGCTTTATGAGAAACTATAAATGTGTTAAATAGATTTAACCCGAGATAAAGGCTATACAATAAAACAGTATCTTGATTCATAAAATACCTCTCAATAATTCACATCAATGTCTTTTCTTAAACTATTATGCGAAACGTTTATATTTCTTTGTATCATACAGTTATATTTTTATTTAGAACTATAACAATATATCTCATTTTCGGACTTGCTTTATTACCCTGAATTACTCTAAACTCATTTTAGCAAAATACTTCATTGCGTCTCTATATCCATACTCATAGATTCTTTTTGAATGCTCTGATGAAAAATCAAGTACTTTCCCTAATCTTCTAGTAGCTTTAATTTCATGAATCTTAACGTTTTTGTATTTCTGTTTTATAGATCGTATTGATGACAGCATTGAAATTGTAATGCATATAATCTCGTCGCAACCAAAATCAATTAATGGTTTAATGGGTGTATTGTCAAAATACCCTCCATCACGATACTTCCTGCTGTTTGTTACTACCGGAGGGAAAAAAACTGGAATTGAACAGGACGCAACCACTGTATCAATTTGTAAATCCTTATTTAATTCTTTAAGTGAAATATATTGGACTTGAGAATCTTTTTGAATATAATGAGAAAAAGTAGACTTTAATAAATCAATTATTCCTTTGTCAGAGTCTCCGCTGTCTGCTATTGCAATGAAAACATCCTGATTTTTTAACAATTCAAAATCAATATTTTCATCTAGTAATTGATTCAATTTCTTAATTGAAAACAATCCACTGTCAATTACTTTTAGCTTTTGATCTCTTAGCGTCTTAACAATTGATGGATTATCACCTAAAGGGTTTTCTGGAACATTAAACCATATCTCTTTAGCAACATCCATTGCACCTGTTGCCACAAAAATAACATTGGCCGCTCCAATTGAAGTTCCAGAAAATGCACTCGCTTTTTGCAATATACCTAATTCTTCTAGCGCTTTAAGAGCACCAATTTGATATGCACCTCTTGCGCCGCCTCCCGATAAACAAATTCCAATTTTTTTCATAATAATATCCTTTCAGAAACCTCAGATTTACCATCCTACGAAATTATTTATTATATATCTACGAAGAACTCTAAATATGTATAATATTGTTATGACGATTGTTAACTCAGAATACTTCGAAATTCACATTATTATCTCTATAAAATAAGTAGTTGCAACAATGTATTTGCTACACTAATCGAGAATGATGATATTGTTGATCATGTATGAACAATATAATTCGGGTAAGTCAAGATCGCGCTTTTTTTTCAGTGATTCAATCCCATATAACATTTTCAATACTTATCACATGATTTAATTCTATGAACTATTTATTGAATGTGACGAGATTATAAATGATTTCAGTCATTTCTTCAACGGATTCAGCCTTTGAGTTTTTAATCCATTCAACCACTATAGAAAAAAGCGCTCCTTCAAAAAATTTGGTTTTATATTTATCTTCTTTATCAACACCAAATATTTTTTTTAGCAAATGAGAAATCTCGACTTCAAAAGATTGAAAGATAAGATATTCCAAATTGTTCTTTATAAGCACTTCGAATAATTCAGAGTACTCATCGAAAACTTGAATCATTTTATTAATTGAATTATATGTAACGTTACCTTCTTTCATGCCTGATTCAAGATCAATCATCAATCTTTCATATATCTTTCGTCCCTGATCAATCAAAATATCTTCTTTTGATCCAAAATTACGATAAAATGTTGGTCTTGCGACGCCCGCTCTTTTTGTAATATCTTCAATTGAAATTTTTCTGAACGCATTTTTTTTGAGCAAGTATATCAATGCATTATATAGCCATTCTTTGCTTCTAGTGACTTGAATATTTTCTTTCATACGTTTCTCCCATTTATATTTAAATTCTCATCGTCATTAAGAAAAATACCAATTCCAATTACATCTGGACCTACATGTGCACCTACAACTGGAGTAGATGGTGACTCATATAAATTTTCTAATCCTAGATTATCTTTAATAATGCTCACAAAATACTGTTTCAAATTAGGATTTCCTGTATAAATTAAATAGGCTTGATAAGGCTGATTATTTACATACTCCTTTACCAATGCTGTTATTGATAACAAAACCGACTTAATTGTTCGTCTATTCCCAATTGAAACGATTTCTCCAGATTCTTTTACTTGCAGAACAGGCTTGATGTCTAAGAGCTTGCCAATATATCCCTTCGCATTGCTCAAACGACCATTTTTAACGAGATAGCTCAAAGAGTTTACAGCAAAATAGATTGTGTTGGTGTATATCATATTATTGAGCCTGTTTTCAACTGCTTCAAGTGAAAATCCCTCATCAATCATTCTTTTTGCTTCCAAAGCAAAAATACCTTCTGAAAAACAAACTGTCTTTGAGTCAAACACCTTAATTTTTAACTTATCTTCAAATTCTTGAGCTGCCATGATGCAGGAATTGTATGTTCCGCTCATCTTTGCTGAAATCGTAACCACCAAGATTTCTTCAACACCCTCATCTAAGTATTTTTGAAATAATGCCATCACTTCGCCAACAGATGGTTGACTAGTCTTAGGCAATAAATCTTTATCGTTTTTTAACATATCGTAGAATTGATCAGCTTTAAGTGTCGAACCATCTTCATACTCTTTCCCATCAATATAAATTTTGATGCGTAAAATTTCAATTCCATGTTCAACTGGATAATAATCTAATCCTCCAGTTGATGTGTCAATTACGATTCTTTTTTCCATATTTTATCAACCTTTCTAGTATCATTTTTATTTTATTTTTACAACTTCAGACATTAATTCAAAAGCAATTGAGAAAGTTCATCTATAGATTCTACAATATAATTTGGATTTGATTCTTCTAATTTCGTTTTCGTTTCAAATCCCCATGTTACCGCTGCTACTTCTAGGGGGATAGGTTGACAAGCTAACACATCGCGGACTTCATCACCGATGTAGATGGCGTCATTTGTTTTATACCCACTCTTTTTTAACAACTTCTTTATCTTGCGTTTTTTACCTTTCATTTTAGCTTTCCCCTCTATGAAGGAAAATATGCTGATCTCATTATTAGCCAGAATTTTATTGATATTTGAAACGCTATTTGAAGAAACAATTGCTAATTTGATTTTTTTATCATTCAGATTAATTAAAAGTTCCTTCATGCCAGGAATTAGGCTGCATTCATCGACAAACTCAGAAGCTATTTCACGCGATTCTTTGTACATTTTAGGTAACTTATGGATTGGAATTCCCAGCTCAAACAATCGTTTTAATCCTGGGTTCGTCTTGAGTTCACGAATCTCTTCTTTTGATAGTTTCTTCATATTATAGCGTTCAGAAATGCGTTGATATATAATTTCAGATTGATTTACATTATTACTCAATGTCCCATCTAAATCGAAAATAACTATTTTTTTCATTTTTTACCTTCTTCTTTTATGTAATCTAGTAATCAAGAGAAACCTAAACCGGAATATCTTTCTTTGTGAACCAAATAGAGCCAACTGTGAAACAGGTTATTGAAATGATTAGCAATATTGCAAATTGTACCAAGTAAGATGTTGATCCATCAAGAATTGATTGCGTGTTAAACAGTGTTATCATCGTGATATTATTAAAGTATCCCATCGGTTCAATTCCAATGCCCATATTCATAAAAAGATCGGAGCCAAACAATCCTAATATTTTTGAAATAAAGAATATTAAGGCAACTCCTCCACCTAAAGATATAGAGTGTTTGGTGTAGTTGAAAACCGCAGAAAACATAAACGTAATAGATCCCATCGCAACAGAGAATAATAATAAACCCACATTGAGTAATAAAACTTGATCAATGGCTAAAGAATTTTCAATGGTTAATGCTAATGTAACATCTACTAAGGTAGTAACGAAAAACATTAGTACCAATGACATAACCAAAAAGAACATTTGCGTCAATGCTATCTTTGATCTTTTAATCGAAGTGGATAAAACAAACGCCATAGATCCTCTATCAATTTGATTTGCAAACAATTTATTTCCAACTATGACCGTATAGACCAAAGGCATTAATACCGATACGACTGGATAAAAAATGAAACTAATCAAAACATTTGAATCCATTGATGCAAATCCAGTTAAGATATCAGGATTGATTCCGATTGCAACAAAAAGCCCATCCAGCGTTAATCCAGCTTCATTTAACGCTATGATATATGGAATTAAAATATTTGGATCAGTATCTCCTGAAACAGTTATCAATCCCATAGCAATTTTAATAACGATATAGAGCAAGGTTAAAGTAAGTGTTGTTGCTAACCATAGCCCCCAATTTGATTTAATTGTTTGTTTTAATAATGGAATACTAATCATTTTTTTTATCCTCACTTATTTTTTTTAAAAAATATTTTTTAAGCGTATATTTGACCTCTTTGATGTATTTCACTTTATATTGAGATAATTCTTTCATAAATTCATTAATTTGTTCATCCTTAACATCAACTGTTGTTTGTAAATATTTATTATTTTTAGAAGTCAAATAGATATTCTCATTCATGTATTTTTGATAATCTATTTCATTTTCAAATCCTATTTTATATGTCTTTAACTCGTTGTGACGGATCTTTTTCATGTCAACGACATCAACAATTCTACCATTGTGTAAAAGTGCTATGCGATCACATGTTTTCTCCACTTCTTCGAATACATGACTACTCATAAAAATGGTTGAACCTCTTTGCTTTGCTTCAATTAACACCTCAACAAAAATCTCTCGCATCAAAGGATCAAGTCCAGTAGATGGTTCATCAAGAATCAAAATATCTGGTTTAGCCATAAACGCAGATACAATAGCTGTTTTTTGTTTCATACCTTTACTCATATGTTTTAAATTTGCTGTTGTGTCTAATCCGAATTTCTTGATCAAATAATTGGCATAATCCATATTTTTTAACCCAATCATTTCGGCCTGACTTTTTATAAAAACATCACCATCACCGATATCAGGGAATGATATCTCTCCAGGGACATAGCCTATATGCTTCATAATTTGTGTTGTGTTGTAGTTCACTTCTTGGTCTAAAATATATACATTTCCAGAGTTTGGTCTGATAAACCCCATCAAGTTTCTGATTGTTGTTGTTTTTCCACTTCCATTTGTCCCAACAAAGCCAAATATTTCACCCTGTTTAACTTCAAGATTAATATTAAAAATACCTTTCGATAATCCATAATCTTTCGTCAAGTTCCGAACTTCAATAATACTCATAATGATGATTCACCCTTTCTGTCTTTATAGTATTTTAGAAAATAGTCTTCAAGAGTAAATTGTGATTCAGAGAAATATTTTATTTGATATGTAGAAATAATCTTGATTAACCGATTTATTTCTTTGTCATTAATTGCAACCCTTACTTTTCTTTTGGTTTTATTACTGTAAACTATATTCATATTTGATTTCATAAATTGATTAAAATCTTCATCTTGCAAAAATTCAATTTTATAAACCTTGTTTTCGTTATTTCTTATCGTATCAGTATCAGTCGTTGAAATGATTTTTCCATCCTTGATAATTGATAATCGATCACAACACGCGTCAACTTCTTCGAATATATGTGTTGAAAGTAAAATAGTTTTTCCTCTTTTTTTCTCGCTTTTAATTAATTCAATAAATTTATTCTGCATGATTGGATCCAACCCACTTGTGGGTTCATCAAGGATTAAAATGTTAGGATCTGACATAAACGCTGAAACAATGGCTAATTTACGTTTGTCACCAATCGACATTTTCTTCATACTTTGATCCGGGTTTAATTCAAACATATCAAGCAAATAACTGATTCGAGAATCATCTGCATGTTTCATTTTTTTCATCATTTCTATGAACTCTAGTCCGCTCAATCCCTCAGGCAAAGCAACTTCTCCAGGAATATATCCAACTTCACCTAAAATATCATAGTAATTTTTCCAACAATCGCTATTATTGATTGTTGCAATACCCTTTCCGGGTTGAGAAAAGCCCATGAGCATTCGCATAGTAGTTGTTTTCCCAGCTCCATTCGGTCCAAGAAAACCATATGCTTCGCCTTTCTTAACTTCAAATGATATATCAAAAACACCTCTATTAAATCCAAAATCTTTTGTTAGATTTTTCACTTCTATCATTTTTTAAATTCTCCTATTATAATCTTATCTTCAGAAACTCTACTGTAGTCAGTAAAGTTTCTATTAGCATTATATCATTCAGATGTTACATTTGCAACACTTTTTACATTTGTAACAGTTAAAAACTATGACTTCAAGTAAACCATGGGTAAGATCAATGAAATATTAGGACAAAAGCATCTTGTGATTGATGAATTAGAGCTAGACATTTTGCGTTCAATCATATACAAAATAATCTCTGTAAGGCCAAATGAGATTGTTTATTGTATCACAGGAACCCAAGAATTATTTCGACAAAGAGTTCAATGAACGCCATTTAGAGTTTTTAAAAAATGCATCAATCGTTGTGGGAACATATCACACAAAAAATGGCTTAACTAGGTTGAAACATTAGATTGCAATCATATATTTTTTTAAGAAATTGATGTTTCCATATTGGACATAAAGTAAAAAAGAGGCATTTAACCACATTTCAGAGGATTAGATGCTTCTGTTACTACAATAAGAATAGCTTTGTTATGCGCTTTTTAATGAAAGCAGTGTGATAGACTCAACGTATCTAGAACGGGTAAATGTATTGACAAAGGACCGAAATAAAATATTTGGGATACACTCAAATCAGAGATGTAGTATTCGAATAAGTTTCATGATATCGATTAACTCAAAGAAGCTATCAACAAATACATCATTTTTTACAATGAACAACGATATCAAGAGAAATTAAAAGACTTAACTCCGATTGAATATCGAAATCAAGTCTTAAATCAACTAAATATTCAATTATTTTTACTCTCTACTTGACAAGAGCGGTTCATTTGGTAACAAAATTCTTTATTATTATATGTATTATTTAATGAGCTTTATGAATGATATCAATCACTTCTTTTAAAGCTTTTTTAGACTCAGGGAGTCCAAAAAACATCCATACATGCATCATTTCTTCATAAAGATGGGTCGTGATTTTATCCCCTAGTGTCTCAATAAGTCTTAATGTATCAGGATATAATAAATCATGAGTGCCTGAAAATACAGTGATTCCTGGAAAATTCTTGAAATTTCCATAAATTGGACTGAGTTTAGGATCTTTAAGATCTAGGGTACCTTGATAAAGTTTGCCTGCTTTTTTTAAAGCGTTGATGTTTAAAATAGGATCTTTTTTGTCAATCTCTAAAACTCTGAGGTCTTCAAGTGTCACATCAAGCCATGGGGATAACAAGATGATATGATCTGGTAGTTGAATGATCTTTTGAACTAAAACTTGAGTAAGTCCTAACGCAAGTCCGCCACCAGCGGAATCACCCATGATGATGATTTTATGATTGGGATAATCTTCTATAATAGATTCATAAAGGGGTATTAAAAGATCATAGGCATCATTGACTGTCTTTGGAATTAAAGGGTAATCAGGGGCGATAATGGTTGCATGAGTTTGTTTTAAAAGATGATTGATCCATGTCCAGTGAATCGATTGAAATCCATGTAAATAAGCACCACCATGAAGATATAAAACGACGACGTTTTTGACGTTTTCTTTGGGTTTTAAGATTAAAATCTCACGTGTGAGCATACCTTTAGTTTTGATATCATAGGATTTAAGCATGCTTTTTTTAGGCATTGCTTTATCATTTCGATAAGGCGGGCTCAAAAGTGCTTTGGCTAGATTTTCTTTATAGTTTAAAAGACGTATGACTTTTTCAACCATTTTGGCTTGCTTACTTGGCATGGCAACTCCTTATCTTCCTTTATGATCTTAAACTTATTATATCAAATCAAACAATAATATGGGTCACCAATATATCGTTAAAATATATTTCAAACCACTCGATGTCTTCAAAGGTATAATGATTGATGGTTCATGTCTTAATCATTGGTTTTACGATTTGAATGATTATTTAATCAAGCATTCAACTTCTTTTGCAAATTCGAAAAGGTTTTTGTAATTGTTTGGCAAACTAAACGAGCATAAATGGAGTCATATCCATGTACAATTCGATTTCTTAAGCCATATATTTGTTTCCAAAGTATAAGCTTGTGTGCTTTTTTGAAATCATCAGTAGGTTTATTATTCGATAACTCTCAAATTTGTAAAAGACTAAAGACAATCCCAGCGTTAATCTCACTTAAAGTATCAGAAACTTCATTAACTTCCTTGATATATATTAAATCAATATCTTTAACAATTAACTCATTAAGTTCTTCTAAAAGGCCAAAGTAGGATAAACCTTTGAAATAGCCATCAATTGCCAAGTCAATATCACTTAAGGATAAGCTTGACCTTTTGCATAAGATCCAAACAATATGATTTTATCTAATATGTTTCAGAAAACTCCCTCTTTAAAGGATTAAGTGGGAGATGAATGAAACCGTGAAAGGTTATGTCTATAGACTGAAACCTACAACCAAACAAATCAATCTCATCAACCAAACATTTGGCTGTGTTAGAAAAATGTGGAATCTACTCCTTTTAGAACGAAAGTCCATCTATGAACTCTACGGGAAGTATCCAGAACTACTAAACAGTCATCAGTATATGAATCCTAAAACCATTAAGGAACAATTTCCATATATGTATGATGTCGACTCTCAAAGTTTGACTACTGCATGGCTACATCTGAAACAAGCCTATAGTCACTTCTTTAACTAATCTCATGATGAACCCAATTATAAATCCAGACATAACCCCAGACAGTCTTATACAACGCATACAACCAATAATAATATTCGTATAGAAGGTTCTTATCTTAAACTGCCTAAACTAGGACTGGTTAAGATCAAACTTCATAGAGCCTTACCTCAATGTTCTATGATTAAAGCAGCTACAATCAAGAAAGATGGGAAGCATTACTATGTATCTCTACGAGTTGAATATGAAAATATGACTTTGAGCGATAAAACATTTGAAAAAGCAATTGGTCTAGATTATACACTTTGGGGTCTCTATATGC
>NZ_JASCXW010000015.1 GCF_030012175.1 Peloplasma aerotolerans | reverse complement strand
TAAATTTATAATTTTCACAGGAGTCAGTCATATGAAAAACATCATACCAAGAATAAAATTTTTTATTGTGATGCTTGTATTTTGGTTTATACTCAATTTCAATTTTGAGATAACGACAATACTCTTCGGTATCATAATCTCTTTCTTTGTGTCTATTTTTGCTTATGAAATTCTACATGATGAGCATGGATTTAGGTATAAAGGCATTAAGATACATAGATTGTTATTTTACTTTGTCGTTTTATTTATAGAAATATTTAAAGCGAGTTTTATCTATATTGTTAACTTGATTTCTAAACAATATGAGCCTGTTATTTTTAAAATTGTACTTGACCTTGAAGATCCTGTTCAAGTTGCTATCGTTGCCAATTCAATTACTTTAACACCTGGTACGATTACAGTGGATATTGTTGATCATACAATTTTTGTTATGGTTTTAGCAAAGCCAGGAACAAGTCATGAGGATCTTGAAAGACCCATTAGACAAAAATTTGAAAAACTACTTAAAATCAAGGGGGACAAATCATGACAACGCTTCAAACATTTTTACTCATCACATTACTATTATTAGTTCTTGCAATGATTTTATCCTTTGTTCAATTGGTTAGAGGTAAAACATTATGGGATCGCATTTTGATGCTCAATCTGATTTCAGCTAAAGTCATTTTATTCATCGCAGTATACGCAATCTATATGGAACGTGTAGTTCTTCTTGATATTGCAATCTCATATGGTATTATTGGTTTCTTAACCATGACCTTATTATCCAAGTTTATTATGACTGGGGGACGTGAAAAATGAACTATGTCACTTATTTCATTCTCATTTTATCCTGGTTATTCTTAATCTTTGGTATGATCGCCATATTTAAACTTAAGAATGTTTATACGAGAATTTTAACAGCAGCAACAATTGATACGGTTGCTAGCTTTTTGATGTTGTTTGCATTAATGTTTGCTGCTGCCCAATATGCTTATGGCATACGTTTGTTTGTGCTTATTATTTTCTTAATGATTACGAACCCAATTAGTTCTCATGTCAATATCCGTTCAGCATACTTAATTGGTGTTCCTATCCATGAAATGGATGGTGGAAAAAAATGAATGAGTATGTTCCATTTATCCTTCAAATCCTTTTAATTATTATTGCCCTTGCAATCGTACTTCATAAAGAGAATTTTACAATTATTATTTTGATTTCTGCATTTTCATTAGTTGCAGCTACGCTTTATGCAATTAATCAGGCACCTGATGTTGCAATAGCTGAAGTTGCAATCGGTAGTGCGATTATTCCTTTGATTTACGTGATTTCAATTTCTAGACAAAGAGAATTTATTGTACTTGACCGAGTTGATCATGACAGACATGACTTAGATGATATCAATGAAGCTTTATACGAAGTCATGTCTGATTTCGTACAAACTTATGACTTAAGACTTAATATTTGTTCGGATATCAAAGGTACTGATGAAGATTTGACAAGTGAATTAAACGTTGATTTAATTATCTCTTATGATGAAACTAAGCAAAGTTTTGTTTTAAAAGGGAAATCTAGTAGTGTTTTAATGAAACACCTAACTGAAAAAACGAGCGGACACGCTTTTATTGAAGTTATCACCTTGGAAGAAGGTGAAAGCATTGATTAATACTTTAAGTCGGTTAAAAAAGGTAAGTCTAGTGTTTTTACTAGGTTTCATCTTATATTTATTTATCATTTCTGTTCAAGATTTAGATGTTATCTATAATTCAGCAGGTAAAGTCTTTTTTAGAGAAAATGGTTTTTATGATACGGGTAGTAGAAACCTTGTATCTGCGATATATCTTGACTATCGTCTTTTTGATAGTATATTTGAAGCTGGAATTCTATTAATTGCAGTTTCTGGTGTAATGTGGATTTCGCAGCATAACATTGGTGAAAAAAATGCTAATTTTATGTTGGACAAACAAAAAACACCTGAACTGTTTATTACATTCAGTCGTTTACTCTATCCAATCATGCTTATGTTTGGGATGTATGTAATTATCAATGGACATTTATCTCCTGGTGGAGGGTTCCAAGGGGGTGCAATCGTTGCGACTGCGATTTTAATTCTTTATTATATCGATATAACAAAAACAATCGATGTTAATAAGATCTTAACCATTGAGAAATTTTTGTTTATATCTCTTTTGATTATTGCATTTTCAAGCTTAATTACAAGAAATGAAGTTTTTACAAACTTTGTACCACTAGATGGTACGATGAGCCAAAAATCTATCTATTTAATCTTGCTTAACATTATTATTGGTGCAAAAGTATCATTAGGTTTAATTGCTATTTTTACTGCATTTCTTAAGGAGGGACGTTAATGAATCCAATTTTATCATTCATTGTTATTCTCGTTGGCGTCTATGGACTAGCAACAAGTAGAAATATTATTAAATCTGTTTTTTGTGTAACCATTATTGAAGCAGGTCTTATTTTGTTATTCCTTAATTTTGGTGTTTATGAAGGTGGCGTAATTCCAATATTAACTGCCATTGGATTAGATGTCGTAGATCCACTTCCACAAGCTTTAATGATTACAACAATCGTTATTGGCTCTACAATAACATCAATGGCTTTGATGCTTTGCATAAAAATATTCCATCATTATGGAACCATTGAGTGGAAAACTGTTTTAAAGGGGGATAAATAATGCATTTAATCCCTGTCTTGTTCGTTTTCATTCCAATTGTTGCAGCAATCATTGTTTATCTCTTTAATCATAAATTGGTAACCTGGATCTTGTTTGTTGCTCAATTTGCTATGATTGTATTGTTTGGTATATACTTATATTTACTGCCTACAAATCCAGATTTATCGCTGCTAATCTTTGGTGGATGGAACGAACTTTTTGCAATCAGTTTTTATAATGATACATTATCCTTAACTTTTGTGGGTCTAACCTTGTTTATGTGGCTTGTCTTACTCATGTATACACATAAGACAAATTATAGAGAAAATAAGTTTTTATTTTTCTTAATGTTTTTACAAGGTATTTTCTTAGGATTGATTCAAACCAATGATCTATTTAACTTATTTGTTTTCTTAGAATTAATGACGGTTATTATTACAATTTTAATCGCTTATAAAAAAACTGGACCTTCATTTAGAGCAGCCATTTATTACTTACTATTAAATACTATAGGTGCGATGTTCTTCTTATTTGGTATTATCTTTATTTATTATGTTTATGGGACAATCAATATTCAGTATTTAGTTCATAACATTCAATTGCACAGTCAACATGACTTAGTTAAATTAGCCTATATTATGATGATTTGTGGTATTGGAATTAAAGCTGCATTCTTCCCTTTATTTACTTGGTTACCAAAAGCACATGCAGTAGCTCAAACTAGTATATCTGCACTATTATCAGGTCTTGTCGTTAAAGGAGCTTTATATATTTTTATTAGAGTTAATTTCCATATGTTCAACTCAGCAAATTATGGATTAAGCGATATCTTCTTCTACATTGGTGTGATCACTGCTTTAGTTGGTGTGATGTTTGCCTTAACTCAAAAAGACTTAAAACAAATTTTAGCTTATCATACTGTATCACAAATTGGAATTATGATTATGGGTATATCATCAGCCGTTCAGTTATCCTATTTAGGCGGCATCATGCATATTTTAAATCATGCTTTGTTCAAATCACTACTATTCTTAGGGGCTGGTATCGTTATCTACGGTTATCAAACCAAGAAGGTCTATGAGATTAGAGGTGTGATGAAATCAATGCCCTGGACTGGTATTTTATTAATTATCGGAATGCTTTCTATTAGTGGAGCTCCACTATTTAATGGGTTTGTCTCAAAGACAATGGTGAAGTATGATTTTAAAGACGATATGTTTAAAATGTTTTTATTTACTTTGGTTAATATAGGAACGATTGCTTCATTTATTAAGTTCTCGCAAATCTTATTTGGTCCAAAGGTTCGTGTTTTAAAGAGAAATGACTTGAAGCAACAACTAGGTATGTCGTTACTTGGAGTATCTTGTATTGCTATTGGTATTTTTTATAAAGAAATTGGTCAGTTCGTCTTTAATGTTGATTTATCGTATGTCAAGATATTTGATATTAGACAATGGATTGATTATGCGATATTTGTGATGATTGGATTAGTTGTTTATCGTTATATTATTGTTAAAGATTATAGACCATTACAGCAAATTAGGGAGTTTACAATTTCATTTGAGAATGCGAATTATTTATTTATCTTATATATGGTATTTGTTTCACTCTTTGTATTCTTTAGAATGTAGAAAAAAAGCACTTTGCGAAGTGCTTTTTCTTTAAGTTATTTATAGTTTAATAATTTGATAAGATGCTGCTTTAGATAATCGATTCATAATTGCACGCCCGATATCGTCTACTGGTAACGTAGGGATATAAATTGTTTCAATATCAAGAGCATCCATCTGTCTAAGCGCTATAAAGATGTTTGAAGCAATTTCATTTAAATCATGCATATGTCCTAAATTAATCTTATATCTTGCCTGTATTTGACTCATATATTCGTCAACACAAATAACTGCACTTTTACTTTCATCTGTTAACTCAATTTTTGAGTTGATATATTCAATAACCTGATCCATCTTTCCATCAACGAGATAAATACTACCTTTGGGTTTATAATGTGTATATTTCATTCCAGGAGATTTTGGAATATCGCTAATATCAACTTCTGATCCATCAATAATCCCTGTGTTTAATGCTATTTCTATCATCTTTTGTGTAATTGAACCAGGTCTTAATATCGTAGGTATTGGTAATGTTATATCAAGAACGGTTGATTCTAAACCAATTTTTGTTTTACCACCATTGATGATAATATCTACTTTTCCATCAAAGTCTTGAACAACATGTTCAAATAAAGTAGAAGAAGGTTTACCACTGACATTAGCACTTGGTGCACAAACTGGACATTTAGAAATATGAATAACATCAAGAGCAACCCCATGATCAGGAATGCGTATTGCTACTGTATCTAATCCACCTGTAACTTCATAAGGAATCTTTTCATTTTTTTCAAAAATTAGTGTTAATGGTCCAGGCCAAAATTGATCGATTAAGGTATAAGCAATATCAGGTATATTTTTAACATACTCTGTTAAATCATTACGATGGGACAAATGAACGATTAAGGGATTATCAGATGGTCTCCCCTTTGCTTGAAATATTCGATTGACGGCATCTTTATTGGTTGCATTCGCACCAATACCATAAACCGTCTCAGTAGGAAACACAACAAGTCCTCCTTGATGGAAGACAGTTTCAATATGTTTTTTTACTTTTGATTTTTTTAAGTCTTGTTTTTGATAAATCGTTGTTTGCATAAGTTCAACACCTTTTTATTATGTTATGCCACAAATATATTATCATGAAATTTGATATTATACTAATATTTAAATGATATTAACCTTATATTGTTATTGAATTTATCGTTGTACTAACTAAATCATCGATACTACTAAGAATGAGTTTTTTTCGATAATTCGGCCATTTTAAGGTTGTTTTTCAACTGAAATCGTATATTATTTTCAATTTAAGCCTAATTTTTGTATAATAATACTATAAATAGAAAAGAGGGATGAATGATGAATCTATTCAAAAAGTTATTTGGAAGAAAAAAATTTAAGGAAGATGAAAAAAATCTTACTAAAAAACCTGTTGACGAAACCATTGCACCGACGCAATTCGTAAACATCGATGAGCATCAACCAGTTGCTGAAGATGCCATTAGGAAAGATTATGAAGAACTTGAACCTATTGATGAAGAACTCATTCGTAAAGAGCCCAAAAAGGAACCTGTACCTAAAGAAAAAGTTGAGAAGAATCAAGAACCTGATTATTATGTGTCACAAAATAAGAGTAAGAAATCTCAATATTTCGAAAAATGGGGTGTTAAAAAGGATGGTTCCACAAAAACTATTAAATATTTCGATACAAAGGCTGAAGCCATTGGGTATGCAAAAGAGTTAGCTGAATCTACCGGTTCAAAAGTAGTTTCTCCATAACATTCTATCATAAAGAAAGACACTGGCAGTGTCTTTTTTTTATTTGACTTTTAATGAAATAGATAAATCAGCTTGGTTGATTATATCCAAATCTTTAAAATACTTATTCTCATTAGGAATCCACTTTGTCTTAAACTCAAAAAGTTTAATGAATCCATTTCTTTTTCTAATACGTCTTAATTGCGATAGATATCTAAGTTTAACGAATATTTTTAAATCATAATAATGAATAAGTCTAGGATGCATACTAAATGAACCTTCAATGATATTCAATTTTTTATATGGAATCAAGATAGGTTTTTTATGTTGATGCGTCGACAAATCTAGTTCTTCATACATGATATCTTCTTCTTTTTCTATTTGATTAAAAATATTTTCTTTTATTTTCTGAAAATCGATATTACTTCCATAAATTGAAAAAGGTTCATTTTGATTGATTTCTGGCTTTTTAAAGAAATCATCAATATGAAATATATTACAGTCATAGACTTCTTTAAGCATATATGATAATGTTGTTTTACCAGATGATGCATGACCATCAATAGCAATATTTACTTTTTCCTTTTGATTGATTGCTGTATCTATTTCTGACATCACAAAAAGCATGCTTATCATCTTTTTATGAATAATTGCATAATCTGAACTTAAAGATCCATTGTATTTTTTTTTGTTTGATTCTACTAGATCTTTAAACATCTTATCTTTCTCTGAAATTAGTGATTTATTAACTAGATAACTAAGACTTTCTTTTGTTATGAGATTCTTCTCATCATTTGATAAGGCAACCAAAACATAATTCTTTTTCAATCTTATTATTTTACCAAAATAGTATTTTTCCATTATCTTTGTTCGAAATCAGGTAGTATATTTGCTCTCATCAAGTAATGGAAAAAGATAGGAATGAACGTTATTTGAATTAATATACCAGGTAATCCAGTGACAAATGCTGCTGTAATAAAAATTTCAAATGAAAAATTAAATCCTGCCATAGGATAAAATATTGCTGCAGCTGCTCCATAAACAAATCTACCTAATAACATGGCAATCGCTAATGATGCATAAACATAACCGATTTTTTTAGGAAACATCAAATAGAATAAACCGATAAAGAAACCATATGCTGCAAGCTCAAAAGTCATTGTTAATGCAATTGGAAACATCGGAGGTAATCCAAACAAAACACTTCTAAAGATTGGTGTGATTAAACCAACAGTTAAACCATATTTAGGTCCGCATATGAGTCCACATAATAAAATTGGAATATGCATTGGTAAAAATATACTGCCTAGTTCAGGTCCTGCTGTAAAGAAAGGCAAGATGATACCAAGGGCCATAAATAAACTTGCCAATACCATTTTTTTAATTGGATTGTTTTTGATTTTTTGAAACTGTTCATTATTTGAATTCATTATTTTGTCCTCTAGTCTTTTTTATTTTCTATATCTATTATTTTAATGAAAGAAGCATTCTCATGCAACAAAAAGTTACGTGTGAATGCTTAAATTCTTGTTAAAATCGATTTTTATCAATCCATAAACCTAATGCTGGATTAGGAACATAAAAGATTTCCTCTCCATCAGGTAATGTATTCCAACCAGCTTTTAATTGATCAGGTGGATATTTTTTAATCATTACATCATAATCTGCTGCTTGAAAGTGTACACTTTCTATTTCTTCTTTACTTATTTTTTTAACTGCATAAGTGACAGAAAATCTGCCATCTGATGAACCATGAATTAAATGAGCTGCAATACTCATGTTTTGTTGCAGTTCTTCATTTGTTTTAAAAAGCTCTAAGACTTTTAGTCGTCCTTGATAACCATATTTACGAATCAAATGATCGTTATGTAAGTCTTCACCAAATTTTGTAATGCCTGGTGCTAAAACAATGAGTTCTCCACCATCTTCAATTGCCATACGTGTGCGGTAAACTGCTTTATTCCCCAACCAAGTACTTCTAAACTCTTTGGGTTCTAAGTATACTACACATTTTTTAATACCTTTATCTAAAAAGTTGAGATTCTTTTCTTGAACTAACTCAATTGCAAGTTCAAATCCTTTTCTAGATTCACTTATAAAGAGACCGTGTGTTTTTGTTTTTCCTTCTGGTGCTGTTGTTACTGTTAAAGCAAATAAGACAGGTCTTTTGTTTAGAAAGTGTTTTAAACTGTAATCTAGTACTTTTCTAACTGGTGTATGATCTTTACCCATCATACGTTCCATACCATAAACGGCGCCTAGCATATGCGATTGACTGATAATGTTTTTTCCACCACATCCGACAAATAAGTTTTTTGAATGATTTGCAATACCGACAACTTCATGAGGAACGATTTGTCCAATGGAAATAACTAAATCATAACTTTCATCCATAATAAGTTTATTTATTTCCACTTGAATCGGCTGATCCCATAAACCTTCTGATACTTCAAGTAAGTACTCTTTTGGAACTTCACCAATATTTATAACATCTTCACGCCAATTATGATAAATGAATTTTTCAAAAGGTATGTCACCATACATTTCTTCACATTCTTCTTTAGTCATAGCTTCATGTGTTCCAAGTGCTGGTAAAATATCAACTTGTGCATAATCTTTTAATAAGTGGTAATAAGTGTTCGTGATCAAGCCAGCATTAGAATAAAATCTTGTAAAATCAGGTGGAACAAGTAATACCTTTTTTAAAGATTTTCCAGCTATTGATTTTTTAACAGCATCTTTAATTTGTTGATCACTCAATCCATTGTTGCTTGTTTCTTTAATAAATATCTCAGTCATTGAATTCACCTCTTATACGCCTGAATACGCTGAAAATCCTCCATCAACAGGGATGACAACGCCAGTTACAAATCCTGAACTATCATTATCAATTAGCCATAACAATGTGCCTATAAGCTCTTCAGGCTCACCATAACGTCCCATTGGTGTATTGTTTAATATTTTGTGCGATCTTGCAGTTTGTGTTCCATCTTCATTCCATAACAATGCTTTGTTTTGTTCAGTAGAAAAGAAACCTGGAGCAATCGCGTTGACTCTAATATTGCTTTTTGCGAAATGTACTGCTAACCATTGAGTAAAATTAGATACTGCAGCTTTTGCTGCACTGTAAGCAGGAATTTTAGTTAATGGTGTAAAAGCATTCATTGAACTAACATTTAAAATAACAGAACCTGGTTTATCTACCATATCAACTGCAAATATTTGTGTTGGGAGTAAAGTACCTGTAAAGTTTAAACCAAAAACAAAATTAAAACTATTTAAATCTAGGTCAAAGAAACTTTTGTTATCTTCTTTACCAAATGTTTCTTTATTGAAAAACTCATCAGTAGTTGTTGCCTTTGGATGATTACCTCCGGCACCATTAATTAATATATCACATGTTCCATATACTTTTAATACAGTTTCTCTAGCTTCAACTAAACTATCTTTTTCTAAAACATTAGCTTTTACACCAATCGCTTCGAATCCTACTCTTTTTATTTCAAGAGCTACTTCTTGTGCTCTTTCTAAAGATAAGTCTAGGATTGCTACTTTTGCTCCACATGCTGCAATTGCTTTAGCGAAATCACTTCCTAAAACACCTGCACCACCAGTAATGACAACGACTTTATCTTTGATGTTTGGTTTAAACGGTAATTTCATTTTATATCCTCCCTATTGGTTAATTATTGTAAGTTGTTGATGATGTATCTCCACCACGACCTGTCCAGTTTGTATGAAAAAATTCACCACGTGGTTTATCTTTTCTTTCATATGTGTGTGCACCAAAATAATCTCTTTGTGCTTGTAATAAATTAGCTGGTAAGTTTTCTGTTGTATAACTATCAAAATAATTAAGTGCTGATGCCATTGCTGGGGTGGGTATACCATTTAAGACTGCAGTAGCAATCACTTTTCTCCAACTATCAGTTAAATCTTTAATTGTTTCTGCAAAATATTGATCCATCAACATATTTTCTAGTTTAGGATTATTTTGATAAGCATCTTTTATTTTGTTTAAGAATGCAGAACGGATAATGCATCCACCACGCCATATTAAGGCGATATCACCATAATTGAGGTCCCACTTATATGTTTGTGCAACTATTCTCATAAGATCATAGCCTTGAGTATATGAAACGATTTTAGCTGCATAAAGTGCTTTTCTAATTTCTTCGATAAACTGTTGTTTATCACCTAAGAAGTTTCTTGGTTTCTTTGGAAATTGCTTACTAGCTTTAACTCTTTCTTCTTTTAAAGATGAGATAAATCTAGAGTGAACTGCTTCCGTAATCAGTGTCAATGGCACACCTTCTTCTAAAGCAGTAACTGCAGTCCATTTTCCAGTACCTTTTTGTCCAGCAGTATCCAATATTTTGTCAACCAATGGAAGTCCATCTTCATCTTTAACTTTCAAGATATCACCAGTGATTTCAATTAAATAACTGTCTAATTCTGTTTGATTCCAGTTAACAAAAACTTCATGCATTTCATCTGCACTTAAATTTAATAAATCTTTCATTAAATGGTATGCTTCAGTTATTAATTGAATATCCCCATACTCAATACCATTATGAACCATTTTTACAAAATGCCCAGCACCATCATCACCAATCCATGTACAGCACTTGTCACCATCAACATCGGCAGCAATTGCTTTAAAAATTGGTTCAATATGTTTCCAAGCTTTTTTAGAACCACCTGGCATAATTGAAGGACCAATCAAAGCACCTTCTTCTCCACCAGAAACACCTGATCCTATAAAAAGTAAACCTTTGTCTTCAACATATTTTGTTCTTCTTATTGAATCTTGATAATTCGAGTTCCCACCATCAATAATAATATCGTTTTGATCTAATAAAGGAATCAATTGATCAATAACACTATCAACTGGAGAGCCTGCACGAATCATCATCATGATTTTCCGTGGTTTTTCTAGAGCATCAACAAAATCCTCTAGTTTATAAGTAGGTATAATATTTTTACCTTTTGCGCGTCCTTTTTCAAAATCAGAGACTCTTTTTTCATCAATATCAAATGCTGCAACTCTAAATCCTTTAGATTCCATATTCATGGCAAGGTTTTCACCCATAACAGCAAGTCCAATCATACCTATATCAGCTTTTTTCATTATATCCCTCCAAGATTTTATCGTTTAACTCTTGCATTACCTTCCCAAATACTCCATACTTGTTCTTCATCTGCGGGTAGTGCAAAGTCATCTAATAATGTTGTAGCAAGTGCACCTGTTGCCCAACCAAATTGAGCACATTTTTCTGATGACCAACCTTTTAAGAACCCATATAAAAGTCCACCAACAAAACCATCTCCACCACCAATACGATCTAATACAGGAATGTTTCTTGGTTCAATGACTGTCCATGTTGATCCATCTAAAAGGATTGCTCCCCAATAATGTTCATTAGCACTTTCAACTTGACGCAATGTTGTTGCGTAAGTTGTTGCATTTGGAAACTCTTTTTTAACATTCATAATCAGTTGTTTGAAACTGTCTATTTTATCGCCAATGTTTTTACCACCAGCTTCAGGACCATGGATTCCAAGTGCTAATTGAAAATCTTCCTCGTTCCCTATTAGTATATCAGTAACACTAGCAATTTCTTTAAAAATTGCTGATAGTTCTTCTTCTCTATCTTTCCAAAAAGAAGCACGATGATTTAAGTCAAACGAGATCTTTGTTCCATGTTTTTTTGCTATTCTAGCAAGTTCAAGACAAAACAATCCTGTTTCAGGAGATAAAGCAGCGATTAAACCAGATAAATGTAATAATTGTACACCTTCATCTTTAAAGATACGATCTAGATCAAAATCTTTAAGATTTAGTGTTTTACCAACTTCTCCAGCACGATCGTTTTGAACACGAGGTCCACGCATACCATATCCACTATCTGCGATGTTGAATTGGTGACGATATCCCCAAGGGGTATCTTGAATAACCTCTACACCTTCGTAATCGATATGTCTTCTTTTCAATTCGTTTTTAATAAGTTGCGCAATTGGACTCCCCTTTACGAAAGTTGTTAAAACTTTAACAGGTAAACCTAATCCTGAAGAAATACTTAAAACATTAGTTTCAGCACTGGTTGCTCTTAAATGAAACATTTCACTTGTATGTACTGGTTGTCTATCGACTGGTGTTAGTCTTACACCCATGCTTGATGGAACGATCATTGCATATTTATATTGTTCTCTAAATTTCATAATTCATACCTACCTTTTTTATTTTTCAATTCCACTATATAACAATTTGAGATGTTTTCCAATATGTTGATACAACATTTCAGCATAAACATCAGCCTCTTTGTGCCATAAATTGTATAATTTTGTTTTAAATAAATATTCACCTTGATTATCTTTAGCACTTAAAATAAAGCCATAAGTGATATGAATCAGTTGTCTTGCATCATTTTGTTTAAATAAATCAACGAGTTCTTCATCTATTAATTCATCAATATTAGGGATTTTAGTCAAATCGGTTGTTACATGGTAGAACTTCTGTGCTTCATCAAACATTGATAATGCATATTTGTGAATTTCACGATAAAGTTTTGCATCACATGCAGCAACAGCTCTCATGGCTTCTAGCCAATTCGTTCCAGCTGTCTTAACATGAAAGTTACCTCTCGTATGTTTTCCAATTAAAGCAAAAATTGAAAACTTATCTGATCCAGAGTGAATACTTAACTTATATCCATATTTTCTAGCGATTGCTGCATGAATCTTCAATTCTTCTTCAAACTGTGTAATATCACCAATATAATCTACACCTTTTTGGAACTCACCACAAAAACGAGGTGCCATCGTGTCTAATTTAACTTCATTCAATGTTAGTTCATTTGCTACAAAGTAATGTTGGGTTGGTGATGTAGGTGTTGCAGTTTCATCAATTGATATTTCAAAATTTGCATTAGCTTTTTGTTCGATAAAGTATTTTTTGTAAATAGCCGTAGCAAACTCGATAGCTTCACCATAAACCAAAACGTTTCTTTTTAACTCTTCTTCAGTAAAATGAATCTTCATACCTTCTACATCAAATGTTTGATTTAAATAACGTTTTTTTAGAACCTCTGTTAACTTAGTTTCTTCATCAACTTGTTCTTTTGACATCTCTTGGACATCATTACGAATATAATCACTACAATCTAGAGTAATCATCGTATAACCTAATGAAAGTGCATACTCAACTTCTGATGGTTTTTTTAAATGATCTCCATCCGCTCCAAATCCATCTTTATAACCTTCTCTAAATGCATAAAAAGATGCACTATCCAAGACATCTTCGTATGTTCTATTTGTAAGTGTTAATTCTCTAATCGATTGTTGGGCTAATATTGGATACGCATCATATTCTTTAAAAACTTTAATATGACCAGGTCCAGCTAGACCTAAGCGATCTCCAACACCAAAACTTCTTTGCGACTGTAAAACAGGTATTGGTTTTGTAAATGGAAACATCTCTCTTAAAACATTCCCGTTTTTATGTGTTAAATTTGCTTTTATGCAAGTTATTGAATCAACTAAAAATTCGTCACCCTCAAATTTTTTCGAAGCTGGTCCAGCTACAATCAGAAAGTCAGATGTTTCCCCCTTGATCATAAAAACCCATGACTCTTCAAATTGGTTAATAGAATTTTCATATACACCTAATTTTTCAGCATCGGTTGTGTTTGGCAAAGATAAAATAAACTCATGTAAAAAAGACATCTTAAATCCTCCTTGACTGTATTGGTCATCATTGGTTTTGTTATTGACATAGAAAAACAATAAAACTTAATTTTTTTTGCTTATCTCTGACTTATCGTCCGTATATATAGACTGCGTCCGTATATATATTATTATATCATAAGATATAAAGATGTGTCAACGCTTACATGCTCTAAATTACTGTAAAATCATGTGTTTATTAAAAAGGACTTAACCACATTGAATCTTGTAGGTTAAATCCTTTAATTTAGTATTAAATGACTTCTTGAATGATTTCGTTTGTTGGTTTATAAGATTGCATTTCAATTTTACCAATGCCTTTAATTGCATAAACCAATAAGATAATACTGATTAGACCAGATAAAATATCCGCTGTTGCAAAAGCAATCCAAATTCCATCAATTCCCATATAACGTGTTAAAAGATACGCAATAGGTATAAAAAATAAAATTTGTCTAGAAAGTGCGATAAGCATTGCACGGAGTGGATAGCCTAAAGCTTGGAATATAGAACTCACAACGATTTGAAATCCAACAAGTAAGAATCCAAATGACATTATTCTAAAAGCTTGAGAACCATAATTGATGAATAGCAGATTATGATCTTCACTAAAAATAGTGAATATATATTTCGAGAACAATTGAATGAAAATAAATCCACCAACGAAATACAAAGCAATAAATTTGGTTGCTAATTTAATTGCCAATTTAAGTCGATCAAAGTTTTGCGCACCATAATTAAAACCAACGATAGGAACAAGCCCTTGAACAACTCCAAATCCTGGTAAGAAAATAAACATAACGACTCGATTGATTACACCATAGATAGAAATATAAATCGCTGGATCCCCTTCTGCATATTGATTAATCAAGCGATAAATAACAATCGCTAAAAATGCCCCCAAGGAATTTCTTAAAAATGTTGGAAACCCTACAGCTATCGTTTCCTTAACTGTTTGAAAATCAACAAGGAGTCCACCTTTAAAATTAATATTTAAAGATGATTTTTTAGTTAAAGCTTGCGTGAATATATAACCAAAAGCTGCAATTTGCGAAATAACGGTTGCAATCGCAGCACCTTGTACACCTAGTCCAAATCCAAAATTGAAAATAAATATTGGATCTAATATAATATTTAATCCGGTACCAATCATCATTGAAACCATTGCGATATTCGGTCTACCTTCTGCTCTTGTTAAGTTATTTAAAATCATATTTAACGATGTGAAAACAAGGCCGATTAAAACAATAGATAAATAATCTTTGGCAAATCCTATGTTTGATGATGTTGCACCAAAGAATATAAGGAGTTCATCAATATATATCGTACCTAAAACAGCAATAGCTAAAGCACCAACAAATCCAACCCGAAGTGCAGAGTTAACTGCATGGTCCATTTTTTTGTAATCTCTTCTACCAAATGCTCTAGAAAATACAGATGCACCACCAATGCCAATCATTAAACTAAATGCAATCGCAATCATCTGTATTGGAAATGCTAATGCAAGTCCACCAATCGCTATTTCTCCAGCTCCTTGAGCGACAAAAAGCGTATCGACAAAATTATATAAAGCATTAACAACCATACCTAATACAGCAGGTACGGATAGTTTGATTAATAGCTTTTTGACATCATATTTCCCAAGCATTTCTTCTCTGTCTTTTTTCATTGATACTCTTCCATTTTCGTCTTATTGTTTAACCCTATTATTATAGCATAAAAATAAAGATGAAAAAAGGTTATAAGCTAGTTTAATCAAAAATATGAAGTTACCCAATTAGGCTAACTTCATATGTTTATTTTCGGTTGATTAAGTTATTTCTTCATTGACTTCAAATGCGAGATGATGAATGATATCTTTGACATCATCCATCTTATCTAGATGCCTAACAACATACTCTTTTTGATCTGTGTCAATAACGACTGCAGTATAAACTAAGAAAGGTTTCGCCCATATATTGATGGTTGCTTTAACATTCGTAATATCCGCAAATTTAACATAAGTTGTCTTTTGGTTAATTTTGTGGATATATAATCCAGTATCATCATATTCCATAATAATCGTAGGGACAAATGAAAGGATAACAATTTGAATCATTGAAAATATCGATAAGACAATAAAGATGGCCAATACGACCCTAATAATTGGTGGCATATTTTCAAATCTAAAATTGTAATACATAAGAACCTGCAATATAACGGTCATTGACAAAACCATGACAATAATGCTTTTAATCATTTTAGATACAGATTTTTTAGCTAAAATCTTCTTCATAATGAATACCTCACGTCTATCTTTAGTATAACATGAATTATTTAAGCCGTTCTTTCTATTGACACTTTAGGCTTGAAATCAACTTTTGAGTATAAGAATAGTCCTACAAATGCAATAATTAAATTACTCGCTAACATCGCATACCAAATACCGCTGCTACCTAAATCTGTAAAGTACTTGAAGAAAAAGACTAATGGTACTCTTAGAATCCATAATCTTGTAATGGTAAGAATAAAAGTGAATTTCGTATTTCCAGTACCATTAAAAGTTCCCATAAAGGTTTGAAAAACAGCCATTAATGGCAATCCAATGAGTAGGAAAAACATATACTCAGCGGTTAACGCTAAAGCTACTGGGTCATCTTTAATAAAGAAACTTGCAAAAAATTCTCTAAAATTAAGTATCAATGCACTACCTACTACCATTAAACCAACGGATAGAATCATCGCTTTTTTAAATGATTCTTTTGCTCTTTCTATATTTTGATTCCCAATATTTTGACCTAAATATGCAGCTAATACCCCACCAATAGCCATAATAGGATGTAAAATCAAACTGCTTAAGCGATTACCAACACTAAATGCTGCAACAGTTTGTACTCCATAAGATACAATAATTCCGTTCATCACCGCAAATCCAATTGCAGTAAATGCTTGACCTAATGCAGCAGGGACTGCTGTATTAATTATTTTTGATGATACAAATGCATCTAATTTTAAATATTTCCAAGCGATGGTTACACCGCTCTTTGATCTAAATAGTTGTAGTAAACCTAATGGCATAATGACGACATTAGCAAATAAAGTTGCGTAAGCAGCACCAGCAACACCAAAACCGAGTGTTGATATAAGTATCGGTGACAAAATGATATTGACTATCATGGTTATAACACCATAGATAACAGGTGTAACTGTATCACCACTAGATTGCCTAATCGAGGTGAATGCAAAGAATAGAAAAACGACAGGCAACTCAAAGGAACGTATTTGCAAATATTTAACGCTATTTTCGAAAACGAAACCTTCAGTACCCATTAATCTCATAATGAGTGGTGCTCCAATGTAGGAAAAAACATTTAATATGATACCTGCAATTAATGATAATATCACTAAGTTGGTAGCATATTTTTTAGCTTGTTCCATTTGTCCAGACCCAACATGTTGACTAATTAATGCAGTACCTGCTGCACTTAACCCAATTCCTAGCGATATAAAGGTAAAGACAACAGGAAAAGTTAGTGATATAGAACTAACAGCATCTGCAGAAAATCCTGGTATCTCACTAACAAAGTACATATCTATAACATCATGAATTGTCTTTATAAAGTTATTCAGCATCAATGGAATCGCTAATATAAATAATCCTTTATAAATGTTTGGATCCTTTAATATTAAATTGCGCTTTTTTTCATCTTTTGTCATCTTATGTCTCCAATAAAAAATTATAACATATTTTCACTTTCATTGTAATTTCTTTTTAAAAAAAGTCAAAAAGAAAAACACAGATATCCTCTGTGTTTATCTCCTAAGGTTATTATTATGTGCTCATTAAAACTGCTTTCTTGTTTTTCACCATCACGATATCGTCATATGATGATTTGTTTTCTTCTAAGATAACATGACTAACATTAATGACTGTCACGTTTTTTAGTGCTAATAAGCTTGCCTCAATAGCAATTGCACTTTTAGGATCAAGTGATGCGAAGGCTTCATCAAGCAAAATGATTTCTGCATGATTGAGTAAACCTCTAGCAATCGCAACCCTGCTTTTTTCTCCACCTGATATGTTTTTACCATTATCAAGGATCAGTCGATTTAATCCATCAGGGTGTTGTTTAACAAAGTGTTCTAGACCTGCGCGCTTAATAGCATCATATATTTCTTCATCACTATAATCTTTATATAAAGTTAAATTATTTCTAAGTGTATCTTCAAACAAGAAAATTTGTTGTTCGATATTTGCGATTTTTGAGAAGTAATCTATTTTTTTGATATCATTCAAGTTTTGATCATCGATAAGAATTTGCCCTTCATTAGGTTCAAAATATTTTCTTAACAATCTCAAGAGGGTTGATTTTCCACCACCGCTTGGACCAATGACTAAGTACTTCTTACCTTTTTCAAAATTAAGATTAACATCTTTTAGTATCTCATTTTCTTCATTGTAAGCAAATGATACATGATTTAATTGAATACTTGTGTTCAATTGATCAAAACTCAATGTTTCTTCATGAACATATTGGTTTTTCAATGTTTGGTCAATTCTAGTAAATATTGATTTAACCGATAATATTCTAGGCACTGCTTCTGATATTTGAGAAACTGGACCGATGATATTATCAACATTTTGAGCAACAACGACAACACCAGCAAACAAGATGACACCTTGAATGGTTAAGTAGCTAACGACAAACATTAGAACTAAGAATATTAATGAGAAATTTGCATTTTGAATTGCATAGATATAACTCATAATTTTATCAATAATGTATTTTTTGTGTTGAACTTTTTCACTTCTATCTCGATAGTTTTCGACGATTCTTGATTCAAGATCATTTGTCTTAATAATATGAAACGCTGATAAAATCTCTTTGATGAAGCCACCATATTCTCCCATCATTTCGCTACGCTCTTTATTATGTTTTTTGATAGGTCTTGATGATAAGGCTGAGATAATGACATTAAATACTACGATACCTAAGCCAATTAATAGAATGATTGGACTAATTAAAGTAATAATCAATATCGCGGTTAAGAAGTTAACTATCGCTTCGATAATATTGATAATTTGTTCAACATAATCTTTTTCTATTAAATTAAAGTCATTGGTCATAGCTGAAACATATTGCTGATTATTGTCTTTTTGGAACTCACTAATATTTTTTTCGAACACAGCACTTAAGTAATCCGTTTTCATACGCGTCACAATGCGTTTTGTTGTATCAGCTTTAATATAAGAAAACATCAAGTTTGCTGGCATTAATGCAAATGCATAAATCATCATCCATTTTGCACTTTCCCAAAATGCTTCCCAATTGGCTGATGTTGATGCGTTAACCGTATCAAATATCGCAAATGATAATTTGAAGCTGATAAATGCAACCAAAAGCATAATGATAAAAACACGATATAGAATAATAAAATAACGGAAACGTTTTTTCATGTTGTCACCCCATTGAAATAGACTGATGCTTTATATGGAACCACAAATCCATCTTTAATTTCTAAAACCCAATCGTAAGATGATGTAATACCTTCAAATGTTTTATGACTAATCGCAATTAATGTAACATTAAGATCTAGCAATGTTTGCTCGATTCGTCTACCTAATTCATCGTTTAAGGCTGATGTAGCTTCATCAACGAATAAGATGTCTGCTTTTTTAAGTAAAGCTCTAGCAATCGAAATTCTTTGTCTTTCTCCACCAGATAAGTTTTTGCCGTTTTCAGATATTGGTGTATGTATACCAAGAGGTAATGCGTCTAAAAACTCTTTTAATCCTGCTTGATGGCAGGCCTCAATAACTTTTTGATCATCAACATCTTTAAATAAAGCAATGTTATCTTTAAGTGTTGCTTCAAAGAGAAATACATCTTGGTAAATATAAGATACATGTTGAGAAAATGATTGCCCTGAAATTGTTTTTAAATCGATACCATCAACAGTAATTTGTCCTTCATAATCATCAATGATTTGTGAAACAAGTTTTATAAAAGTTGATTTTCCTGAACCACTTGGTCCTTTCATTAAATATTTTTGACCTTTTTTCAATGTGAGATTTGTTGGTTTCAACAATTGACGATCATCATATGAGAAGGCAACTTCATTTAATACGATTTCATCATTAAACTTAAATGTATTAGGAGCATGATTCGTTATGACTGTTTCTTCAGGAACTGTTATTTTTTCATAAATTGCTTTTGAAGATTTTAAGACATTGATCAGTGGCATCATATTGACTAAAGGAAAAATTGCACTTGACGATAGTTGAATTGTCAAAACAAGTTCACCATATCCCAGACCTTCTCTTGTTTGATACATTAAGTAAATCAGTAAACCCATAAATAGTAAGTAACCAATCGTTACATTTGTATATATCTGCAAAGATGTAAAAACATTGAACTTCTTCTTTTTTCCCTCAAGTTTTAAGATTTGCTCTTCATTCTTCTTGAGGAATGTTTGTTCAATATTGTTTAATTTCAGTATTTCTAAGCCATTTAATGTGTTTGCAACATCGACTGTAAATGCTTCATTTTGATCAGATACATCTTTTTGAAGTTGTACTGTCTTCTTTTGAAACAATAATGAAAATAGTAAAACGAATATAGATACCGCAAAAACAACAACACCAATAATCCAATTTAAGAAAAAGAGAATGACTAATACACAAATGTATAGTCCACATCTAAAAATAAAGTTAATGAGTGATAAGAAAAACGAATTTTCAAAAGTGTTAATGTCGTTAATTAAATGTGATATGTAGACATCTCTGGACTGTTGATTAAATTGTTTATACTCCATAGCAATTATCTTATCAAATGCGCGAATTCTTAAAGATAACAAAACATCTTTCATATAAGAGATTCTAAGCATTCTTGAAAATATAAATGTTCCTGCATTGAAAATTAAGAATCCTGCTGCTATAAAGATAACCAATCTAAAAAATTCCATAGATTGTCTTTCTACAGTTTCAAAAATGAGTGCTATAACACCGATTTGCATTAACTGTGAAACAACAGGCATGAAACAAGCGATGACATAGAGGATAAACTTTGTTTTGTGTTCATATAATAGTGATTTCATTTTTTACCTAACCTTTATGAAGTTTATACAAATGATAACATATATTCAAATTATAATATTTTATTTTTGATTTGTCAACCATTTATTTGTCTTTTAATTAATATTCTTAATTTTCATATTAATTTTGTTAATTTTTATTGATAATTCACTCATTTGATTAAAATAAAAAAACAACCACAAAGGTTGTCTTATAAAAAAATGGTGAAGTTACTGGGGATCGAACCCAGGACCCCTACCACGTCAAGGTAGTGCTCTCCCGCTGAGCTATAACTCCAACCATTTATATTATACGTATTTTTGTGCTTTATTACAATGCTAAAATCTATTTTGCGATTCGCCGCCATGGGCTTACATATCCACCTTGCAGTATGGATACTTCATTAGCAACAATGAGTGCCTTTGTGCTTGTTGCTTCGATTAAGTCAATAATGGTTTGCTTATTCTTGCGATTCGCAAATACCATCAGTACTGTACGATCACTATCTTTACCATGTGCATCAACGCTTGTGACACCATGTCCTTTATCTCTTAGAACTTTCATGATTTTTTTAGCGACATCATCATCACTTATAACATGAATCAATATTTTACCTACTGCAACTCTACTTTCAAGTAGCGATCCAATATAGACACCTACTGCAAAACCTACACTATAAACAATACCCTTCATCGGATATTCTGCAATTCCCATAATCACTCTAGATGCTATGAATACCCATAAAATGATTTCAAAAAATGAAAGGATAGTTCCTGGTTTACGATAGCCTTTACTAATTAAAATGATTCGCATTGTACTTATTGTTACTTCAATTATTTTAGAGAATAAAATCAACACAAGTTCCCATAATGGAACTGCTGTTAAAAACCCCCATATTGTTTCCCACATATTAATCACCTGACTTATTATATCACTAACTTTTTAATAATCAAGACATTTATTTTAGTTATTTAAAAATCCATCAATATTGAAATATTGATTAAGATATTCTTTTGTATTTTCGATCATTTCTTTAAATAGTGCTCTTGCTTGAACAATGGTTAAACCATCTAACAATGGTTGATTTATAAAAGATTCGAAAATATGATTTAAATCTCTATTTTTAATTCCCTCATATAAGGATTCGATGTTATTTGCATTTCTGAGGACTAAGTTCTTAACTGTTTTAGGCAGGGGCTTCGCCATTAAAGGAATGACTTGATCGTTTGTGAATAATGCATTTGTTTCAACAATCGAACCTAAGGGTAAGTCTTTAACTTGTCCTAAATTAATGGTATTCACATTCGACACTTTTTGATTAAAGCCTAATATAGCTTTCATCAAATCAATAGCCTCTTCATCAGAAGTATAAAGATCAATATCTTTTTTCCCTTCAGCTTCTAATTCAAGTTTTTTGATTCTTTCTTCTCTTAGTTCAATTCTAAAATCAACAGTCGTTAAAGCAAACTTCCAGTAATCAATCATTTCTTTATCTCTTAAATACCAATTGTGATTTAAAAATTCGACTAAATGACGATCTCCAGCAGCAGCTAGTATTCCATATTGTTTATATAAATCCATCTTAACGCGGTTTGCTTGTGCAAAAGGAGACTCTAAATATAAATCAGAACTTCCATTTTCATTGAAACCAGTTTCATAGTATTTATCCAGAAATGATGGAAGCAAACCTATAAGATCGATATCTTGATACTTCGCTTCTGTAATCCATGTAAAATGATTAATGCCTGTTACATCTGTATATATTTGATTTCTATGAACCTTAATGCCTTTTTCTTCCTCTAGCACACTACACAAGAAATCTTGAGTGTGAAACACTTCATGGCAACATCCGAAAGCTTTAATTTCTGGAAAAATATCATATAATGTTTTAACGCATATTGTCATAGGATTGGTAAAATTTAATACCCAAGCTTTTGGACAATGTTCCTTTATTTTTTTAGCGAAAAATTCGAAAATAGGGACGGTTCTCATACTTCTAATAACGCCACCTGGACCTGCGGTATCTCCAACACTTTGGTAAATGCCATACGCTTCAGGTGTATGAACGTCGCTCATCATTTCATCAAAAGTACCTGGAAGAATTGAAATCGCTACAAAATCAGCATTTTTTAGAGCTCCATCAATCTTCTCATATACTTGATAATCCCATTTACTAATCGCTTTTTCATGTGAGTTGATTCTATTACCGATCTTTTGGTTTCTTTTTGCTGCATCAATATCGATATCATATAATGCTATTTCTCCAGTGATACCTTCTGCTTGTGCCAAATCATTCATAAAAACTTTAGCCCATTCTTTTGAGCCTCCACCAATATAAGCTATTTTTATATGTTTCATATGAACCTCCCAATTTGACTTTATTTTAACACGTTTATCATACAAAAAAAAGGCTAAAAGCCTCTAGTTTCCTCTTTGATTAGGATTTTGATGATAATAGCTTAATTGATTCGAAATATCAGCTATTTTAGCGTTGATATACCATTCAATATTTCTTAGATCAAATCGAAGATTGACCATTGCATGATCTAAATCTTGATCATATAAAGCTTTTTGTTGTTGGTATAACTGATCAAATGCATCGAAACTAAAAAGTTCATTTTCAGGATTGATTAATTCACTTAAATAAGTTTCATATAACACTTGATAAGGTTCAATATTTAAAATTTTATCAACTAATGGATGAGGATAGTTTTCAATGCTTAACATATGAGCATTCAAATTTCCCCATGTATAAATATCTGCACCAACGGTCCAATTGGAAAAAATTGGTGATCCATCCCATCCTTGAGCAAGCCCATGATCATAATCGTATGGTATCATTGTCCAAACATTTGAATTTGATTGATTGTATAAATAGTAATTATTGCCCATCGCACGATAATCATCAGGATTTCCGAGCAGAACACCTACTGCTAACAACCTAATGAGGCGATCAACATCAACATGAGTTTCTATATAGGTTTGAAATGCTTGATGATTTAGTATATTGATTTGTGTAATGAAATCAACTAAATCAGATGTATCATGAACTCTCTTATTCGTTTTCAAATCATAAGTTGGACGGTAGTTCGTATCAAGATCACGAATACCAATAGCTAAAGAAGGATAATTGTTTTGAAGTGATGCAGGACCGAATTGTTGCCACAAGGATTTGTATAAATTCCCTTTGGTCTCTATAACATCAAGTCGACGCTCCAAAAACTTCTTATCAATGGGTTCAAATGCGGTATATAATCCATAAAAATGTGTTGTATCACCAATTTGAATATATAGTTTAGTCAACGTAGTTTTTTGTGCATAAACACCGAATTTATCAAATAAATCAAGAGAATACTTTTCAGTTAAATAAGTATCATCTAAATTTTTATTATATTTTAAATCAATTTCTTCTAACTCAAAAACACTTCTGTTGCCATTAGCTCTTAATGATTCTAATCCAAAGTCTTCATCAAATGATATTTTAAAATGAGAAGGATTGAGATTTCCTGAATCATCTTGAATTCTAACTCTTGATAAATTACCTCTTGTTCTTAACCCAATATCTTTAACTTCCAGTAATTCATCAGAACCATCATCAAATATCATATCTGCTCTTACATAAAGACCTGCACGGTATGTTCCAAATTGTTTATGATAATCCTTCATCGATTGATCGAGTTCATGCCACGCACTAGACGTAATCTTAATTGTGATTGACTTCGCAACTTCATCATTAAAAAGACGATCAAAAGACTCGACATTAAAGGCATCAGGAGATAAAAAATCATCGTCTAATGTGTTTTGTGGGTTATTTGGGACTAATACTAAGTCACAAGCTCCTAAAACGATTAAAATAAAGGTAATCAATACAATAAATAATAGCTTTTTCATAGATAAACCTTTCTGATAGATGTCATACTTATTATAGCACATAAGACATAGAAAAAGCCGTTGCCGGCTTCTTCATAACTCTATGGTATAACGTTTATTCTTTATCGTCAAAGTATGTATCAAAGATGATACTTTCACGAATCGACATTGTACTTAAATCAAAACTCACAATTTGATTAAATGATAATGTATAAATCATATTGTCAATATAGACACCACGATCAATACTATTATAATAACCCGTTTCCTCATGACTTACTACGATTGGATCAGAAATAACATCATTCGGGTCTTCAGCATCAAAATTAATATAAAATATTAAATAATGACTTAAGTAACTAAATGACCATCCTTGATCAGTTTCAAGGGTGTAGTATCTCCATGACATTACAGGGAATGCTATAATGTTCTTTTCTGGAGATACAAGCATTGCTTTTGGATTATATGATGCTTCTGAATAACTATAACTATATATACCATCATCATCTTGATCATTTAATTGATAGGTATCAAGTGGTTCAGTTAATGCTGTATCATAAGCACTGATTTTTAAACCTGTAACTCTTCCTGTTTCATCAGCAGAAAACCCAAATCCTATTAAGCGATCATTTTGACCCCAAACGTGTAAATATGTACTATATCCAGGTTCTTCTATTGCTGATAAAATCACTGGATTTTCAGGGTTTGATAAGTCAATCGTATAGAGTGGGTCCGTTTGTTCAAATGTCACAACATAAGCTAAATCTTCATTAAAGCGAACCGATTTGACGGTTTCGTTAACTTTACCTAAACCATTTGTAATTGATCCAACAATCTTGAGTTCATCTGTGTTTGGATCTTCTTCTAAAATGTGAAGTTCGTTTTTAATTGGATTCCATGCACTCGTGACCACTCTAAAGTATCCTTGATGCTCGTCCATCCAATATTGGTCATGAATAAATCCACTCAACTGTTTTTGTCCTACATAAGTCACAGTCCCGGTTTCACTATCAAGGTTATATTTTATGATTTGAACATATCCTTTGTACTCATTAAATTCATATCCATAGTAATTATAAGCTGTATACAAAGTATCTTTGGTTGCATATATTTGGCTAACACTGCCTAAAAATGCTTGTGAATTCACTTCATATGTGTCTAGCTTAATCCCTGTAACAACAGTCATAGAACTGATTGGAATGTCTTCAAAATAATAAATATCTGAATAACTAAGTCTAGTTGTTTCTGTTGTATCATTCTTAGTTTCTTTAAACATAGGACGATAGTCATCTGTATTATACAACTGTTTGTTAGACACTAAAAACAGTGATTGATCGATTAAGCGATGTTGATAGAAATTAGCATCAGTCTCTAATGTATACTCAATATCCAATGTTTCTCTGTTATAAATTTGAACTGATCCTGTATAAGATGCATATGGCCAACCAATGTAATCCATCGCTTCAGGATAATAAGATGGCATAAATGAATATATATAACCAATAACAATGAGTTGTGTTTCTGTGATATAAATAGACTCTGCATATAAATCACCTAAATCAATATCTGCTTGAGGTAATATATCGCCATTGAGTGCAATGTTAAACACGCGAACTCGATTTTGATAACGTGTTGCGTAATAGATGTCATACCCATCAGTTTTAACAATATCACCTTCATCAACACCATCTACTTGAACATTTGTTCCTATGTAATCTCTTTCTGCTGCACCTTGATCTCCAATAGCTTCTGGAGCATCAACTGCAAAATCATTTTCAGCCATTCTGAAGAAATCACTAAACCAACTATTTTGATTTTGACTTAACAAAGCTTGTATTTTTGATTGACTATTAACAGGTATTGCATTCACTAATCTTCGCTCACCAAGCATATTTGGTGGCGCAAATGCACCTGAAAATAATGTCGTAATAACAAATAATGAAGTCAAAATCAATCCATAAGATCTCTTGATCCAATAGATTCTTGGTACTTTTGGTGTCTTGACACCGATATGGTTGTGATATTTGTATAATTTAAGATTCCAAAAAATATCGGAAATCAATTGTATTGCAAAATAGATACCAAGAACAGATAAAGAAAGTAAAACTATCCATCCGAACAAGGTCATACTAATCCTCCCTTTTTTGAATGCCTAATGCATTCTTAAAATCTTTGACGAAGGAACGTGAAACCTCGAGGTGAGTACCGTTAATTAATTCTAAATCCAATTTTGCGTTAATTGCTGTTCGAATATATCTTATTTTAGATACATTGACAATAAATGATTTTCCAATACGTGCAAAATGATATGGTTTTAAAATCTCTTCAAGTTGATATAATGGTTGTTTGATGACTTGACTTGACATGGTTGTTGTGTGCATAAAGATCTCATCACCAAAAGCTTCTAGATAGATGATCTCTTGAACATGTATTTGTAGCCATCCAGATACGGTCTGTAATAAAACTTGTGTTTTTTCAAGCGCTATAATTTCTAGTATAGGTCTTAATTTATGCAAATTTTTTTCAGACAATATTAAACCAACTTTACCTACCGGTACTTCATTTGGATCTTGAGTCATATAAAGATGATATTCTTGATCTAATTTCGATTTTACTCTTTCGAAATCATCTTTATTCCAAATGATTTTTAACATCCAGGAGTTCCTCCTATCTTCAGTATAGTATTTCCTTGTATATAAAAAAAGTGTTTTTCCACAAGATGCAAAATAGAACGATGTGATGCATTGCAATAGTATTTTATCATAATACCATAGAAATTATGATAAAAAAAAGAGCTGCTTTTTATGCTTCAGCTCTTTTAAACGGTTGTTTTCCTCGTTTGATATCCATTGTTACTTTTGTTATTGCAATAAAGATAACATAAAACTCAAGTCTACCTAAAAACATTCCAAATATTGATGTCCATAAAAGCAATGGTGGTGTACTTATACTCGTTAAACCTACAGATAGACCTACAGTTCCTAACGCTGATGAAAATTCAAATAATGAAAGGGATAATGAGTGTCCATATCCTGTATATATAATCGTCCCTATAAGCAATACAATCATATAAATCATTATGAACGAGTGGTTTTGGATAATATCTTCTTTTTCAACAATTGTTCTTGTCCCAATTTTGTTGATGAAATGAGTTCTAATTGTTTTTTTATGTGAAAGTTGTTCTTTCATGTTCCAGTATAAACTTTTAAATGCTAGTGCGACTCGATATTGTTTCATCCCACCTGCTGTTGAACCCATACCTGCACCTAATACCATGAAAATAATAAGACCAAAGAAAAATAAAACGGGGACATTAGGACCAACAAATGTATCTACTGTTTGATAGCCAGTACCAGTTACAGCAGAGAAAAATTGAAAGATACCAACTCTCAGTGATTGACCAAGGTCTCCATTATAAACACTCAATAAATTGATTGTAAATAACGGTAGTGTAATTAGAATCATAATCCCTAAAAGCTTGATTTCGACATGAGCAATGACATTTTTAAGTTTTCCTCGTAGCAACATCAGGTGAACGAAGAAATTTGTTCCACCCAAAATCATTAATACGATTGTTGTTATTTCAATAGCGAGACTATTATAATGACCAATACTTAATGCTTTTGTCGAGAAACCACCAGTAGCAACAGCAGATATTGAATGGTTAATTGCATCAAAAGGCTCCATACCAAATATAATATAGAAGATTGATCCTATGATGATATATCCAATATAGATTGATAAAATCATGCGTGCTGAGCGTATTAAGTTAGGCATTAGCTTATCGCTGTGCCCTTCTGCACTATATAATCTCATTCCAAATTTGTCCGATACTGCAGATGTCAGGACTAAGACCAACCCAATACCACCAAAAAACTGTAGTAAACTTCTAAACAGTAATAACGAGTCAGGTGCACTTTCAACATCAGTAACGGTTAAACCAGTTGTTGAATAACCACTGGTTGCTTCAAATACACTTTGTGTGAATGTGTAATTTCCTGTCAGTAGAAATGGGATAGAAGATATTAATATTGCCATAATCCATATTGAAACAACTAGTATTGCATCTTGGTGTCTTTCCAACTTGCCTTTTTCTCTACCTTTAAAAAGAAGGACAATGATAAACCCAATTAGCATACTAGCTATACCTGGTATTAGAAATAGGTGTGCATTGGCGATTTCACTAGTTCTAAACGCAATCAAAACAAGCGGTATCATATTGATAATACCTACTAATATCGCAAATATACCTAAATAATTAATGATTAATGGATATCCTGAGATGATTTTCTTTTCCATATGATTATCTTCTCTTTTGAATAAATTCGATAATTTCATCTTGTTCAGATGGTGTTGAAATGATGATTAATTTATCTCCAGACCTAACAACTGTATCCCCTTTAGGAATAATGACATGAGGGTCTCTAAAAATACATCCAATATTAATATTTCTAGGAAATTGAATATCCATAACTCTCTTATTAACGAGTGCAAAATCTTCTTCTACACCTAGTTCTAACATAACTATTTTTTCATCTTCTATGGATAAAGTTTTAATAATGTTTTCTACTGAAGATTCATTTAAAATGGTTTGTGCTAGTAAATAAGTAGATGATATAACACTATCGATACCCAGTTTTTTGAATAACTCAACGTTTTTAGGATTTCTAACTTTAGAAACTGTTTTTTTAATATTAAATAACCTTTTAGCAGTAATACAAGTAATATAATTATCTGTATCATTATCTGATAAAGCAAGTAACACATCAGCATTATCTGCTTCAGCATCGGATAAACAATATGCTTTTGTTGGATCTCCTGGAAACACAGGGATATCATTGTTAGAACTAATATATTCAGCAAACTCACGATCTTGATTAATGACAATGAGTTGATGGTGTTCTTCTTTTAACATCTTGACAATAAAGTCGGCTTCATGTTTTCCGCCTGTGATCACGATTTTCATTTTTCATCCTCCTCATGACTTAAGTTGATAAACTCGTTTAAAGATAGTGTGAAAGGATAGATTGCTTTTATATATGTGCCTTCTAGAAGTCGTCCTTTATCTGTATCTGATAAACGTACAAAAATATGAGGAACATTGTAGACGTAATAACAAATATGAGCTAAATAGATATTTGTATTATCACTATCGGTAGTTATCACGACGGTTTTTGCATGTTTAATATAGGAATTCTCTAAAACGGATAAATCAGTTGCATCGCCGACAACTTGATAACCTGAAAAAGATTCTTGTAGTTTTCTAAAGGAATCGTCAGTGGCATCAATGATGATAACATCTTCACCTAATTCAGACATTTTGGTTGCAATATTGGATCCTAAGCGACCTGAACCGATGACAATAAATTTATTTCTCTTCATTTTGATATCTCCTTCGAGCTGGTTTTGTACATAGTACATAGAAGATCAAACATTTAATTTTTCAATCATATATCATTTTAACATTTTTTTTAGATAAATCACTAATAACTTATGATATATATACATATATTTTACTCTTATTAATACTTCTTTTATAGTTATTTAGCTATTTTTAAGTAATTTTAGGTAGGAACTATCCATCATAATCGCTCCAAATGGGGCAGTGATTAAGATTGCTAAAACAGCAATACTTAAGATTAAATGACCACTTGGTATACCAAGTGCTAAAGGAATCGCACCGATTGCTGCTTGAACTGTAGCTTTTGGTGAATAAGCAAATCCTACAAATAATTTTTCCTTGTTGTTTAAATTCGATTTAATTAATGCAATGATGACGCCAAGCATTCTAAAGATTATAGCAATCATAATGAGGATGAAAGCAAATAACCCAACACTTGATAAGACGCGAATATCAACTGCAGCACCAACTAAAACGAATAACATAATTTCAGCAATAACCCATATTTTTTCAAATTTAATCACTAATCTTTGAGCGAGTAAATCATATTGTTTTAGTATAGTTCCACCTAACACTATAACTGCTAGTAATCCTGAAACAGGAACATAATTTGATAATATATGTTCTAAAACAATGAGTAAGAATGCTGCCGAAAAGATAATAAGCACTTTAAGCGTATCTCTAATATGGAACTTTTTAAAGATCCATACGAGTATACTTCCTATGATTATTCCTAATAAAACACCCAAAATAATTGCTATTGGTATGAGTAAGATGGTCAATAAATTAAATGTTGAAGTTGTATATGCATGTATGAAAGATGTAAATAGAATAATAACATAAACATCATCAATCGATGCACTAGCTAAAATTAATTGTGGTATCTTCTTATCTTTACCATATCCTGTTTTCATTAACTTTAGCACTCTTGGTACAACAATTGCAGGTGATACTGCAGCAACGATTGCTCCTAAAATGGCTGCTTCAATATATGAAATCTGAAAAAATATCGGTGCAAATATAATAATCGCAATCATTTCAATCGTTGCAGGAATAAAAGATAGTAGCAATGCTGGTCTACCAACTTCATTTAAATCTTTTAGGTCTAGTGATAATCCTGCACGTACTAAGATAACAATTAAAGCAATTTGTCTTAAATCTGTTGATAGACTTAAAATACTAGGATCAATAAGGTTCAATACATATGGTCCTAAAATAATACCTGAAACCAACATTCCAATAAGTCCAGGTAATTTAAGTTTGATAAAGATTTGAGTTAATAATAAGCTTGTCATAATAATTAATGCTGCACTGAGTAACATATAGACCTTCTCCTTAAATAAAAGACTCCAACAACAAAAATGTTGTAGAAGTCATTAGCTTGCGCGGTTTTAGCATTGCTAAGGGAGACGTTCATTCCCTGTGTTATATTATAAAGATATAATAATGATTGTCAAGAGTTTTCTTGTACAGGTTGTTCTTCGTTTTCTTTTCTTAAAAATGGAATAAGCATGGAAACACGTTCTTGATATGATGCATATTCAGGACGTGTTTTCAATATTTTCTTTTCCATCATAGGGATACTAATAAATAAGAACAGAGCTGTCATCGCTAGAGGAGCAAGTATGATTAAATCTAGTTTCAAAGTGCTTCCAAAATACATGATGTATAGTCCCCACCATACCATAACTTCTCCAAAATAATTAGGATGCCTTGAATATTTCCATAACCCTTCTTCAATACATCTTTTCTCGATTTGATGACGTTCTTTAAAGTTTTTCATTTGTTGGTCTGCTACATACTGTATTAAAGCTGCAGCAACCATCATTAATGCACCAAGTGCAATGATTGGATTAATAGCAGGTGTTTGAATTAAAAAGTAAACAGCTCCGATTAATTGAATAAATACAATCATTGTCGGCATCAATTGAATCCCAAATAAGTTGGTAAAGAAAAAGAGTTTTGGTGATTTTTGATATAACATTGTATAACGCCAGTCTTGTTCACCAAAACCAGTCCAATTTCTTGCCCAATTATAGGTAAGACGAACACTCCAAATCATCATACCAACGATGAGTAAAAAGTTACTTAAATTAATTGTTATATTCAAATAAATAATGACAAAGACTAAGATAACAGGAGGCGCCACACTCCAATATGGATCATAAACACTCGCATTTTTTAACAGTAAAGTAAATAACCACACAACTAATGTAGCAACAACATTACCTATAAGTAATACAGGTATATATGATGCTGGATTTAGGAGATCTATTAAATAAAAAAATGTTAGTCCCCCTATAGCAAACGCAACGATGTAAATTAGGAAAATCCAAATCATCGTCTGATATTTTTTCGACATATGAATCCCTCGCTTTTATGTTTTCTATAAGTATTATAACATTCTTTTTCTAATATTTTTACTTCAATTTTATATACTTTTCATATTGACTAATCAGTAAACTTAATAACTGATTAAAGTGTTTCTTAATGTCAATTGATTTATGAAGTTCATTTTTAATTGAAGTTGCACTAAAGTTTTCAAACTCAGTTTGATTGATATTTAAACCAATTCCAATAACTACATAATCAAATATATTTTCAGAAGATTTGGTTTCAATTAAGATACCACAAATCTTTTGATCACCTACATATAAGTCGTTGGGTTCTTTAAAATAGACGTTAATGCCATGGTTTTGAATGTGTTGAACGAGTGTTTCCATTATCCATAATTTAATTTCATAAGCTTTTGAAACACCAATATCTTTTAATAGTATAGAAAATAGTAGATTCTCTTTAGGATTGGAATCCCAAGTTCTATCATATTGACCTCTTCCTTGAGATTGATAACTAGCTTTGATAAATGTCATATGTGGAAAATAAGAGTAATTTTCCTTAAGAAAATCACTCGTGGATGTTAATGTATCAAATTCTAGCAATGTATAAGATATCATAACTCTCCTATGGCAAAAGATATTTCCGCTTCGCACACCAATTGGTCATTGACATAAGCTCTTGCTAAACCAAAACCAAATGATTTACGAATTTTCGTTAATTCACACTTTAAGACTAATTTGTCTCCTGGAACGACGCTTTTTCTAAATTTCGCTTTTTGAATGCCTGTAAAATAGGCAATTTTATTTTTATATTCTGAACTTGATAATAAGATAACTGCACCGACTTGTGCTAAAGATTCAATAATTAAAACACCAGGCATAACTGGTTTTCCTGGAAAATGCCCCTCAAAAAAGTAATCATCTTCTTTGACATATTTGACACCAACACCGTATTTCAAACTTTCAAGTTCAATAATCTCATCTAAAAACAAGAATGGATGACGATGTGGAATAATTTGTTTGATTTCTTCTTGATTTAATTTCATGAGTTCACCTTCTTAAAAATAATAGCTGCATTTTGTCCACCAAAACCTATGTTGACATTCATCACATAATTTAATTCTCTATTGACAGCTTTATGTGGTGTGTAATCTAGGTCACACTCAGGATCTGGAGAGTTTAAATTAATGGTTGGTGGTATTGTGTTAGTTCGAAGTGCCATAATAGCAGCAATCGTTTCAATCGCACCTGCAGCACCTAAAGCATGTCCTGTCATAGACTTCGTTGAGCTAATACTCACTTGATAAGCAGCATCACCCATCGCTTTTTTAAAGCCTAATGTTTCATATTTATCATTTAAAACAGTTGATGTACCATGCGCATTAATATAACCAAGTTCTTCAGGCTTTATATGAGCATCTTCCATAGCAAGTCTTAAACACATTTCAATACCTTCAGCATTTTCATCTGGTGCTGTCATATGGAATGCGTCAGATGTCGTCCCATATCCAACCATTTCAGCTAAAATAGGAGCATTTCTTTTCTTTGCATGTTCATATTCTTCTAAGATTAATGTGCCTGCGCCTTCTGCAATGACGAAACCTGTTCTTCTGGTGTCAAATGGAACTGATGCAGCATTTGGATCGTTTGAGAAATTCAAAGCTTTTAAACTTGAAAATCCACCTAATCCAAGTTCATTTATAGGTGCTTCAGAACCACCAGTGATTGCGACATCTATATAACCATCTCTAATGTATCTAAATGCTTCACCAATGGAGTTGGTTGCTGCTGAACAAGCAGTGACTTGAGGCATATTAGGTCCTTTTGCTTGATATTTGATACCTATTTTCGCACCAATAAGATTGATGATTGAGTTAGGTATGAAAAATGGAGATATTCGATCTTGTCCACGGGTTACGCTTACTTTTGTTTCTTCAAAAATCGTCGTTAGTCCACCAATACCACTACCAATGAAAGTCCCGACTCTAAAGGGATTGAGTTGACTAATATCAAGTTTTGATTGTTCAAAAGCTTCATGTGTAGCGACTAATGCAAGATTCATCACACGATCATTTCTTCTAATTTCTTTTTTATCAAGAAAATCTTCGAAATTTAAGTTTTTGACTTCTCCTGCAATTTTAACTTTCCATGTTTCAACATCATAAAGTGTGATGAAGTCAATACCATTTTTTCCTTCAACTAAATTTTTAAATGATTCTTCAACCGTGTTTCCTACAGGACTTACGAGTCCCATTCCTGTTACAACAACTCTTTTTTTCATATTTTCACCTACATCACTAATCCGCCATCAACCTCTAAGGTGTGGCCAGTTATATAACTTGCTTCTTCACTTGCTAGGAAACATACTGCATATGCAACTTCCTCGGATTGACCAAAACGTTTTAGTGGAATTTGATTGCTCCACGCATCTGAGATTTCTTGAGATAATTTTTTGGTCATTTCTGTTTCGATAAATCCTGGGGCAACCGCGTTGACAGTGACACCACGAGATGCGAATTCTCTTGCTAGTGCTTTGGTTAAACCAATGACACCTGCTTTCGCAGAACTATAATTAGATTGTCCAGCGTTTCCTAAAACACCAGAAACACTTGATATGTTAATGATTCTTCCATAACCAGATTTGAGCAATGGTTTTGCTGCATGTTTTGATACATTCCATACACCTTTTAGGTTCGTATTGATAACTCGATCAAATTGATCTTCACTCATTCTTAAGATTAATGCATCATCAGTGATACCTGCATTGTTAATCACAATGTTTAAAGTCCCAAACTTGCTAATAGCTTCTTTGACTAGTCTTTCAGCATCTTCATAGTTTGAGATGTCTGCTTGTACAGCATACGCTTGTCCACCGAATGCTTTGATTTCTTCAACGAGTTCGTTTGCCTTTTGTTCACTTCTATTGTAATTTAAAACGACTTTTGCGCCTCGTCTAGCGAGTTCTAAGGAAATGAATCTACCGATTCCAGCAGCTCCTCCAGTAACGATTGCAACTTTATTTTCTAAATTCATGGTCGCTTAACCATCCTTTCAATGAATCTAATTCACTCGCCTGATCTAGATGAGTTACTTCTACATTCATATTAATTTTTTTGATGAGTCCACTTAAAACTGTTCCTGGTCCTATTTCTACAAAATGGGTTATACCATCTTCAATCATCTGGTTAATCATTTGTTCAAAATAAACAGGTGATTGAATTTGCTTTCTCATCTCATCAAAAAGCTTTGATGATTCGAGAGGTTTTGCTGTTGTGTTCATATAAAGTGGGACAGTGGGTTCTTGATAACTTTCTTTTTTAATAAATTCATAAACTTGATCTGCTGCTTGTTTCATTAATGGTGAATGGAAAGCACCACTGACATTAAGTTCTAAAGCACGTTTAGCTCCTAATGATTTTGCAATTTCCATTGCCTTTATTACTGCTTTTTCTTCGCCACTAATAACAACTTGAACAGGTGAATTGTAATTTGCACTTACAACAATACCTTGATCTGCTGCTTCGCGACATGCTTGATCAACTAATTCTTTATTTAATCCAATGATTGCAGCCATTTTACCTGGATGATTTATGGCACATGTCTGCATATGTTGAGCTCGATAATCAACTATTTTCATGATTTGCTCAAAATTGAATACTTGAGCAGCATAATATGCACCATGTTCGCCTAGGCTAAACCCCGCAACTGCATCAACTTCTACATTGAGTTTTAAAAAAGCTTCATAAGCAAAAATGGTTGCTAACATCATTAAAGGTTGAGTATATCTTGTATCATTGATTTTTCCATCAGTAGAAGATAGCATGTTTCTTACATCATAACCTAAAAGTTTTGATGCAATCCCTTCTTTTTCTTTCAATTCTGGAAACATATCAACATAATCAAGACCCATATTTAAATATTGACTACCTTGACCTACGAATACTAAAGCTAATTTTTTCATGATTCAATCCTTACAATTGTAGTATTGCACTACCCCATGTAAATCCGCCACCGAATGCAACCAACAATATTTTTTTATTTTTTACTTCATTTTGATCATAATATTCAGCGATTGTAATCGGAATACTTGCGGCTGAAGTATTACCGTATTCACTTAAGTTTAACATAAATTTATCCATTGGAATACCCATTGATTTAGAAACAGATTGAATAATTCGTTCGTTTGCTTGATGTGGAATAATCACATCAATATCTTCAATCGCTAAACCAGAGGATTCTAAAACTTTACGTATTGCTTGCTCCATAGCATCAATAGCGAATAAATAGACACGCTTACCATCCATTTTGATATGATTAACTACAGTTAAAGTATTATTTGTATCTCCTCTTGCTGCATTAAAGAAAAATGCTTGATTTCTTTCATGCGTTGAGGGTTCTAAAATCATTGCTCCAGCACCATCACCAAATAAGACACATGTGTTACGATCTGTGTAGTCAACAATTTTGGTTAACTGTTCGCCGCCAATAACTAATGCAGCTCTAAATCTTCCTGTTTGTAATAAGGATGCAGCAGTTTCTAGTGCATAAACAAAACCTGTACATGCAGCATTAATATCAAAACTCATCACTTCATGATTTAATCCTAACTTAGCTTGTACGAAATTTGCTGTTGCTGGTGTCATTTGGTCACCAGTAATGGTTGCCATAATAATCAAATCAATTTTATCTTTATCATAATTTACACGATTAATCGCTTCCATAGCAGCTTTGTATGCCATATCACTGGTTGTTTCGTCTACTGCACGATGTCTAGTTTTTATTCCTGTACGGGTAACAATCCATTCATCTGATGTATCAACTAATCTTTCTAGGTCTTCGTTAGTTATCAATGTAGAAGGTGCATACTTTCCACTTGAAATAACTTTAACCATTGGTTGGTTTGCTTTCATTGTCTTCTCCTTGTTCGACAAACACACCCATCTTTCTATATTTTTGATATCTTTGATCTAATAATTTAGATGTAGAAAGTTTGGATAGTTTTGTAATAGATTTTGTTAATTCTTTTTTTAGTGCTTTTATTCCAAAATCAGGATCAATATGTAGTCCCTCATTTTCAGGAACAATGGTATCAATAACACCAAAACCTAAAAGGTCTTGTGCGGTTAATTTCATAATACTAGCAGCATGATCTGCTTTCGAACTGTCTTTATAAATAATGGATGCGTATCCTTCTGGTGATAAAATAGCGTAAATACTATTTTCAAACATTAAAACTTGATCACCAACACCAATGGCTAGTGCCCCACCGGATCCACCTTCACTTAATACAACTACAATAATTGGGGTCTTTAGACCCATCATCGTTTTTAGGTTATAAGCAATCGCTTGTGCTTGACCACGTTCTTCTGCACCGATACCTGGATAAGCACCTGGTGTATCAATGATACAAATAATCGGTCGATTAAATTTTTCTGCTTGTTTCATTAAACGTATCGCTTTGCGATAGCCTTCAGGGTGTGGCATTCCAAAATTATGCCTGATTTTTTCCTCAGTCGTAACGCCTTTTTCTTCAGCAATAATTGTTACTGGAATACTGTTAATCGTTCCAATACCACCAATAATTGCATAATCATCACCAAATCCTCGATCACCATGTAATTCAATAAAATCAGTAAATAATTCCTTAATTAAATATTGACTGGTAGGTCGTTTAGGGTGTCTAGCGAGTTTGACTTTCTGCCAAGCTGTATTCGTTTCACTCATGCTTTTCACCTCTTTCTAGATGAAGTTGTAGTAATTTATACAAGGTTTTCCTCATATCTTTACGGTGAACTACCATATCGACTTGACCACGGTCAAGTTGGAATTGATCAGTTTGAAAACCATCTGGTAAATCTTGCCTAATCGTTTGTTTAATAACTCTTGCTCCCGCAAAGCCAATAAGTGATGACTTTTCAGCAATATTGATATCGCCTAATGAAGCGAAACTTGCAGCTACACCACCAGTTGTTGGGTTTGTTAAAACACTGATATATAGTAGTTTTCTTTGATCAAAATAGTGAAGTGCAGCACTTGTTTTTGCCATTTGCATTAATGATAAAATACCTTCTTGCATACGTGCTCCACCTGAAGCTGAGAAAATGATGAGTGGCAATTTTTGTTTCATAGCATACTCTATTAATCTAGTTACTTTTTCACCAACAGCACTTCCCATACTTCCCATCATGAAATTGCTATCCAATATACCGATTGCACAAGGTAGACCAACGATGGTTGCTGTTCCACTAAGAAATGCTTCATTCATTTTAGATAATTTCTTGCCTTTTTTTATCTTATCAGGATAATCAGGCATATCTAGGGGATTCGAAGACATAATCATTTGATCAATTTCTTGAAAGCTTCCTTGATCAACTGTTAAATCAAGTCTTTTAAATGCACCCATTCTAAAATGAAATTCACAATAAGGACAAATCGAATGATTTGCCTCTAATGATTTTTCATAAATAGCTGCACCACAATGCTCGCATTTAACAAACAAGCCATCAGGAATATCGATTGGCTCATAATTTGTTTGCTTCTTGCGGATATTTTTTTTAAAATCCTCTAATTTAGTTTTACGATCATTTAAAAAATCATTCACGATTCTCTGCCTCCACTAATACATTGAAGCGAGCTATAAACCCAGTATCATACTGACCTTTGATAAAGTCAGGATTGTGCATAATTAAATATTGATATTCAATATTCGTTGCGATTCCTTCTACAACAAATTGTTCGAGTGCAACACGCATTTTTTTAATCGCTTCTCTTCTCGTTGGGGCATGGACAATAAGTTTTGCAATCATAGAATCATAAAAAGGAGGTACTTCATACCCAGGATAAATATGGGTATCAATACGAATACCTAAGCCACCAGGAAATAAAATATTGTTGATTTTACCTGGTGTAGGAATAAATCCTTTCATGGCATTTTCCGCATTGATTCTACATTCAATAGCATGGCCATTGATCTTAATGTCTCTTTGTTTAAATGACAACTCTTTTCCGTAAGCAACTTTGATTTGCTCTTTAACTAAGTCAATACCAGTTATCGCTTCAGTGACGGGATGTTCTACTTGAATTCTTGTGTTCATTTCAATAAAATAAAAATTCCCTTTAGAATCCACGATATACTCCATCGTCCCTGCATTTACATAATCAATTGCTTTTGCGAGTTTGATTGATGCTGCACCAATTTTTCTTCTTAAGATATCATTTAAAACAGGAGATGGTGCTTCTTCGATCATTTTTTGATTTCGGCGTTGCATTGAACAATCTCGTTCAAATAAATGGACAACATTGCCTTTCGTATCTGCCATGATTTGAACTTCTATATGTCTTGGAGATTCAATAAATTTCTCGATATATAAAGCTTTATCTCCAAAACTTGTCTCCGCTTCCATAGAGGTACGCTCAAAAGCACCCATAAACTCCTCGTCTGAGCGCACAATACTAATGCCACGACCTCCGCCACCACTTGAAGCTTTGATCATAACAGGGTATCCTATTTTTTTAGCTATTTTTAGTCCTTCATGGACATCTTCAACCACTCCATCGCTACCTTCTACAATGGGCACACCATTTTCTTTAGCGATTTTTCTTGCTGATGCTTTATCACCAATAAGACCTATTGTCTTTGACTTAGGACCAATAAATATAATATTACATCTTTCAACCATTTCAACAAACTCACTGTTTTCAGATAAAAATCCATATCCCGGATGAATTGCATTACACCCTGTAGAAATTGCAGCACTTAACACGCTATTCATATTTAAATAGCTTTGCTTACTTTGATTTCCACCGATACAGATTGCTTCATCTGCTAACTTAACATGCAAACTTGTTTCATCGGCTGTTGAATACACGGCAACCGTTTCAATTCCAAGTTCTTTTGCTGCACGAATCACACGAACCGCAATTTCGCCACGATTCGCGATTAATATTTTATTTTTCATTTTTGTCACCGACACGCATCAGTGTATGATTATATCCAACGACTTCACCATTATGCACAAAAACTTCCTTAATGACACCGTCAAAAGGGGATGTTATTTCGTTCATAATTTTCATCGCTTCTATAATACACACGACTTGACCTTTTTTAACTTGCTGACCAACTTCAACGAAAGGTTTTCCGTTAGGTGTAGCAGATGCATAAAAGGTTCCTACGAGTGGTGATTGAATAACGTTTTGATTGTTTTGTTTTAACTGAGCTTGTTGACTGTTAGTTTGTTTTCCATTGTCCTCTTCTTTTGATTCTCCATTGACAACAATATGGTTGTCCTTATTTTTCGAGAGTCTTAATTTAAAATTATCCATTTCCAGTTCAAGAGACATCAAAGATGAACTCTCGAAATCTTTGATGATGTTTTGTATTTCTTTAATTGTCATATATATGTACCATTTCACTTTTCATTTGTTTTTTTAAATCATTTCTTCACCGAAAATCTATCTGTAAGGTGTGTTCAAATCGTCTTGATTAGACTAGATAGTATTTAAGATGTTTAAAACTCAAATGACAGTTTATTTATCGAGTATGTTTCAAAAAATAATCCCCTCTAAATCAACGAAATAAACTACCATTCCATTGCTTGAAGCAGCACCCCTTTCGCTTTGCATTTCAAATGATTTGAAATTCAAAGAATATACCTGCATTTATTCTATCATATATTAAGATTATGTCAACATTTTTAAAATGTAAACGGTTTTTTAACATAATTTAAAAAGCCTATGATATATCATAGGCACTACGTGCTAAATCGTATTATCTAGTTCTTGCTCGTTTATATATCTCTTTAAAGTATCATCGACCTCATCAATTAATCTATGAATCATGTAAGGTCCCGAACTAGAATTGTGAGGTGTAATGAAGACATTGTCTAATTTCCATAGAAGATGATTACTTGGTAAGGGTTCCGGAGAGGTTACATCTAACCCAGCTCCTCTAATCGTTTTTTTGCTTAGTGCTTCTGCTAAAGCATCTTGATTAATGATATCACCTCTTGCCACATTGATTAGTAATGCACTTGGTTTCATCATTTCTAGTTCTTTTTTCCCGATGAGATGATAAGTATTTTTATTAAGGGGTAGTGAGATGATTACATAATCGCTTTCTTTTAAGACTTGATGTAGTCCTTCTTTACCATAATATATTTTATCAAAGTAAGGTAAGTCTACTCTTGTTCTTTTATAACCAACAACATTTGTCTCAAATGCTTTTAATCTTTTAGCAACTTCTAGACCAATAGAGCCTGTTCCAATAATCCCTATAGTTGATAATGAGATTTCGTAATCGACTTTATGGTGTTTCCAAAGTCCATTTTCCATTTGTTTTGCATAAGCTTTTATGTTTTTATTGAAATACAAAATCTTGGAAATGACATCCTCTGCAATTTGGATGCTAAAGACATCCTTTGCATTGGTTAACACTATGTTTCTTTGGTGTATATAATCGACATCTACAGGATCATATCCTGCGGTCAATAATTGAATCCACTTCAAATTTGGAAATAATTCTAGTTTATTTTTAATAGCAATTCCTGGCATACAAAAGATTGCGTCAGCATCGTATGCATTTTCTATATTGCTTTCGAAAGTTATTTTTGGATATTTTTCAACGAAATAATCAAAATGTTCATCTTTAAGCATTGTCATATCTATCCAGATCTTCATGCATATCCTCCTTTAGTTTCTTATCATAGGCTAACCTTTTAAGGTCACCTTCTTTATCGTCTAGCATAATCCATCCTCTTTTGATATATTCAAAGGATTCAAATAATCTAATAGCATATCTATTTTTTTCATGTGTATCAATTCTTATATAATAAATACCTTTTGATTTGCCTAGTTCTTCTGCAAATTGCATCAGTTCTTTAGCAACTGTTTGGCCTAATAGACTTCTTTTAACTGCTAATCTATGAATAGTTAAGTAAGGTAGATCATAACCCCATTTTCCATCATAGATCACATTATAGGTGCGTTCAATACCACTTTTAATAGATATCATACCTAAAATAACACCTTGTTCTTCATAAACAAAGAATTCGTTGTTTTCGATATCTTTTTTTATGGTTTCATATGAAGGGTTTTCATATTGCCATTGATCAATCTTGCGATCTTTCAATAGTTGAGCTGTTTCTAATCTTAACTGCCATACTTGTGTTAAATCATTATAAGTTGCTGATCTAATCATGTTTTACTCCTTGGTTAATATAACACTTAATGGTAATGCATCAACACCTTTAATTTTAATGGGAAGTGCATACATCATATAGACACCTTCATTAACTTCTTTCAGTCTTAATCCTTCTATGATGATAATATCATGTTTAAATAATGTTTTGTGGGTAGGATGATTGGGTTGATCTCTTTCAACACCTAAACCATCAACTCCAACACCTTTAATTTTTCTTTCAGCTAGGTATTTACTTGCTTTGTCATTTAAGTATATAAATTTGAAATTAAAGTTTTCTTCTTCACTATTTTTGGTTTTGAACAGTACAAAATCATCTTTTTGAATGTCAAGTTTTTCAACATCTTTGATATCGATGCAATCTTTTAAATGAGATAAATCAAAAACTTTAACTTCTCTAATCAATCTTGCTAAATCTAGAGTATCAGATGTTTCTCCGAAAGGTATCATATGTAGTGGAAAATCCATATGCGTTCCTGTGTGCAAATTAAACGTCATGTTGGTTTCATGACTTGAAGCATAATCGAAGTCAGAAACAACTTCAAATGTAGGTTTTTTCTCCGGTTTATTTTTATAAACTTGTATGTTTTTAGATATAGTCATTGAAACATCATAGACTTTCATTTCATTTTCTCTCCTGTCATGTTAAGTATTTCTTCTTCTAATGCTTCGAAATTCTTATATTTGATAGGATCTTTTTTATCTTTATCTACTTGTTCAATAAAATGCCATGCATACTCAATTTCATCCCATCTTGTAAATAAAGTTTTGTGGTGGTTGTGTATATCTAAAAGTAGTTTCTCATATGCTTCTGACATGTTGCCTACTGCATTGCATGCGATACAATACTCTAATTCAACTGTTTCAACATCATCTCTTAACCCAGGTACTTTTGAATTTAAAATAAGACCGACACCATCTAGTGGAGCGATTTTAATATAAAGTTTGTTTGTTGAAAGTGGTAAATCCCATTTCCTTTGTTCATTTGTCTCTTCAAACTCGATAATAATAACCGATTCTTTTTGATCTAATTTTTTACCTGTCATCAAGTAAAAAGGTACACCTTTAAATCTTGGTGTATTCACAAATGTTTTTAGAAAGACAAATGTCTCTGTTTTTGAATCATTTGGTATGTTATCTTCTTCAAGATAGCCATCATATTGTCCACATAACATCAAGTCTTTATCAAAACTTAAATGTTTAAGGACTTGAACTTTTTCGTTTTTTACATCCTCACTAAAATAAGATAAAGGCACATCCATAGCAATCAAACTCAGCATTTGCAGCAAATGGCTTTGGACCATATCTTTTAATGCACCTGAAGTATCATAATAACCTGCTCTACCTAGTACACCATCGGTTTCTTTAGCAATAATCTTAACATTTTTAATCGTACGATTATGCCAGATATCTTCAAATATCCGATTTGCAAATCGTACCATCATAATGTTTTGAATCATTTCTTTTCCTAAATAGTGATCAATACGATAAATTTGTTTTTCATCAAAACAACTCCAAAGCATTTCGTTAATCTCTTTAGCACTTTTCAGATCATGTCCAAAAGGTTTTTCAAATATAATAGACTGGTTTTTATTTCCCATTTCTACTAAGCTCGATGCATTAATGTTAGTTGAAACAATAGGAAACAATTCAGGTCCTATAGCTAAATAATATAATTCTCTTGTTTTTGAATCTTTGTGCTCTTGAATTAAATCTACTAATGGTTTGTATTGTTTTAAATCAGTAATATCAAGTTTTAGATACTTAACCAGTTTCTTTAAGATGTCTGAATCTAAATCTGATGCAGAATTATGCTTCATTTGCTTAAGATAGCTATCTGTATCATACTCTTTTCTGCCTAATGCTATAATTAATGTTTCCTCAGGAATTTGCTTTTCAACAAAAAGCTTTGAGAGTGCAGGTAATAACTTTCTAGATGTTAGGTCACCTGTAGAACCAAAAATTGTTATAATCAGTTTCTTCATTTTTTCCTATAGACGGCATGACCACCGAATTCCTTTCTCATTGCTGCAACCACTTTTTCTCCAAATAAGCGATTATCTTTTGATTTATATCTTGCATAAAGTGATTGTGTAATCACTGGTAATGATACTTTGTATTTTAATGCTTCTTCAATCATCCACATACCTTCACCAGTATCATCGATTTTACCTTCTAGATCATTTAGATGACTATCTTTAGCAAAAGCATTGTGTGCATGTTTAATGAGTGCTGATTCTATTAGTGATCCATTGCTCCATGCTCTTGATATCTCTTCGTAGTCAAGTTCAAATGGAGAAGCTTCGAGTAAGCTGAACCCTTCACTAATTGCTTGCATCATACCATACTCGATACCAATATGTACCATTTTTACAAAATGACCAGCACCTGGTTTACCTACATAAGCATAACCATTTTCTTGAGATATATCTTTAAACATAGGTTCTAGATAAGTTACTACTTCTTTACTACCACCAGCCATTAAGCAAACCCCATATCTCGCACCACTGATACCACCGCTTGTACCTAAATCAACAAAATCAATACCTTTTCCCTTAAGGAGATGATATCTTTTTATAGAAATATTGAAGTTAGAATTACCACCATCAATGACAATGTCATCTTTATTAAGTATAGGAATCAGTTTTTCTAAGACAGAGTCAACTGCTTCATTTGGGACAAACAGTAAAACAACAGCTCTTTCTTTTTCATCCCTTTTGAGTAAACTTGGTAAATCATGAACAACATCGAGTTTAAGTTCAGCAAATTTGTCTCTCGCTGACTCTTTGATGTCATAGCCTAGCACTTCATGGTTGTGATCTTTCAAGTTTAAAGCAATACTTCTTCCCATTTTCCCTAATCCAATTAATCTAATTTTCATTTTCATTCTCCTTTTTCATTAAGATTCATTATCCCATGCATGCCACAAGTAATGTGAAACAATCGAGCGATAAGGTATCCATTTTTCACTTATAATTTCAATCTCTTGGTTTGTTAAGTCAGGATTTTCATATAATGTTTTAACTGCATTTCTTAAACCTAAATCTAAAACTGAAAAGACATCTTCTCTGCCTAACGAAAAGATTAAAAACATTTGAGCACTCCAAACACCTATACCTTTGATTTTCGTAAGCATTTCAATCACTTCTTCATTCGATAGGTTCTCTAGATTTGATAAGTCAACCGTATGATTTGTAATGCATTCAGCAAGCGACTTTAAATATTTAATTTTAGGAAATGACAATCCCAAAGGTCTTAATACTTCATCTGGTGTATCGATAATTTTTTGTGTAGTCATATCATTTTCAAAGTAATCTAAAACTCTTTTATTAATTACTGATGCTACTTTTGATGATAATTGTTGACTGATAATTGTGCCAACTAAAGATACAAAATAATCATCGTCAATAGTGACAATGATTTCTTTTTTTCTCTCAAAGAGACTTTTTAATGTAGGATCTTTTTCTATTAAGTAACTAGTTTCTTTTGATTGATGCGAATACTTGATCTGTTTCAAAATCATCACTCACCTTTATCATGATTATATCATGTATAAATATGATATATATCAAAATCATTATAGATTTAGATTATATTCTATTTTACACCGTTTAATTTGACAATGAAAGCAAAAGGACTATAATCATGATTAAAGGAGTGTGGTTTTATGATATGGTTACCTATATTATTAACTATTGTTGGTCTTTTAATTGCTTTTTTGATTATCATCTTTTTATTAAAAAGCTGTGTTCAAGATAAGTGTTGATATGGTTTAAAGATATCCACAGGAAAAGGTAGTTGAGAAACGTCTCTATTTCTAATCGATGTCTCTCTTGATATGACATAACTAAGCATAAATCTTTCTTGTTGATTAAAATCTAATATATAATTTAGACTTTTCATGAATCGAAACCACATCAAATACCCTTCAAGGTGTTTTGTCGAAACACCTTTGAACCGTTTAAACCATGATTTTAATTCGCTATGATATTGATTCATAACTCCTAGATTATAATCACCTAATCGATGTTTTCCAGAAGGTATCTGATGTAGTTCACAGTCTAACATAGTAGAGACTTCTTTATAAGCGGATTTACTATCCGTAATGAGTGTACTTTGTGTAATAATTTTGGAATGTAAGGCTTGGTAAATATCTTCTCCAAGTGGATTACCTTGACCAATAACCTTCGTTATTATTTGATCGGTTTCATCAATTCCAATTAATACACAAACCTGTTCGTTACTTACGCCACGCTTTACACTTG
>NZ_JASCXW010000014.1 GCF_030012175.1 Peloplasma aerotolerans | reverse complement strand
TGGTAGTGTTATTTTGATATTATAATCGATATATTTTACTGTGTCTATTGTGTAAAGAATTTTCAATAAACGAATATATAATCAAAATTTAAAAGATTAAAAGTATAACGTGATAAAATAAAAATAATAAGGAGTTGATAATATGTATCCATACCTATTTCCAGAGATTTTCGGGTATACAATACCGATGTATGACCTATTAATAATCATCGGTGTATTCTTAATGTTAATATACGTTGCAAAACGTCTTGAGAGTAAAGATGGATTCACGAAACAACAAACCAATCGAATACTTGTTTTAGTCGGTATTAGTTTATTGTTTGCGCTTTTCTTTTCATTTATTTTAGATGGCATTTTCCACTCTATCAAGGCAGGTGAATTAGAATTTGGATCGATTAACTTTCTAGGTGGTTTAATCGGTGGTTTCGCAGCTTTCTTAATTCTGATGAAATACTTCTACAAAGATGATAATAAAGATATGAGACAAATAGGAAATACGGTTATTACAGGTGTAGTATTGGCACACGCATTTGGTCGTATAGGTTGTTTCTGTGCTGGATGTTGCTTTGGTATACCTACTGAGTCTTATTTAGGTGTTATTTTCCCACACGGGCAGTCTCATACCTTATACCCGGACGCTGCAGTTTATCCAACACAGTTGTTCGAGGCTATATTCTTGTTCATATTATTTGCTGTGTTGCATAAAGTTAAAGCATTTAAAAATAAAGAAATACAAGTATACCTTATTGGTTACGGTGTATGGAGATTTTTAATTGAATTTATTCGTGGTGATGATCGTGGCGTTCTATTACCATTATTTAGAACTCAATATAATATATTCCCAACACCATCTCAACTAATGAGTTTGCTAATGGTGTTACTTGGTGTTTATCTCATTACTAAACATGTTTATGCATCAAAAGTTTTAGACAAATAATCATTAATGATATCAATGTTGAGTCTGTAACATTGATATCATTTTTATTAGAAAGTGAATTCATATGGAAGATAAGAACAATGACGTATTAAGCTATACGAATCAAAAAAACTTAATCTTTTTGCTTATTATTCTCATGTTTGTTTTGGTGTTAATAGATATTAACGTACTTCAAGAGAATCTAGATACTCAAATGATTACAGGTTCATTACTAAGAATACTCGGTGGACTAGTTTTTATCGTTATCATTTATGGTTTAGGACATGGACATATATTTAAATTTAAGAATGTATCAAAAGCACTATTAATTATGATTCCTGCATTTATTGTTTCAATCAATAACTTTCCAATCATCGCTTTTTTAGATGGGCGAGCAGTTTTGACAGAACCCGTTTATCGAGTCTTTTTATTTTTTATAGAGAGTCTTAGTGTTGGCTTTTTTGAAGAAATTATTTTTAGAGGTATGATTTTAGTATATTTGTTAAATAAACTAAAAGATGAAAAAAATGGCGTTATGAAATCAATTATTCTGTCATCAGTAATATTTGGATTTATCCATGTGATAAATATATTTAATGGTGCATCAGTTAATAGTACAATGTTACAGATTGGTTATTCCTTTTTAGTTGGTATGATGTGGGCTGTATTATTCATAAAAACTGGTAATCTATGGTTAACCATGTTGTTGCATGCAACTTTTAATTTTTTTGGTCAAGTTATGTTTTATTTAGGTACAGTAGATGGTAGGTATGATCAGTTCACAACCGTAATAACAATCATCATTGCTCTTTTAGCAGCTTTTCATACACTGTGGATATTTAGACAGATAAAAAATAAAACTTTATTCAATGATTAATATAAATAATGTTAAGAGCATTTTTACACAAAAAACCAATCTCAGCGATTGGTTTATTTTTTCATTATTTTCTATGATTACTTAACTTCTATATGGAAATTAAATAGAGTGTGACCAATATTACCCCACAATTTTAACCAAAGATGCATCAGTTGCTCCATTGATCTTGATCCTTGAATATCGCCTAAGTCATGAATTGTTTTCCAACCCAAATCATTTATCAAAATATTTTTTACTGTTTGTTTAGCATTATCAAGATTGCCACAAATAAAAATATCATGAGGATTTTTTATAGAAGAAGGATCAACCATCAATTTAGCTGTTACTGTATTTAGAGCTTTTACTACATAAGTATTAGGAAGTAGTCTTTGAATTTGTTCTCCAAGAGAGTCATTATTTGCTACAAATAGTTCAAATGAATCTTTAGAAAAGTCTAAAGGATTTGCTAAATCAATCATTACTTTGTTCTCAAGATTAGGTTTTATCGTTTCCAAAACATTTAAGCAAACATTTCCAGGCAAAGCATTTATTATGAGTTCTCCATATTTAGAAACCCCATTAAATGTAGTAACTTCAACTTTAGGATGTAAATTCATGAACTCTTTGTTGTTATCAGGATTACGAGAACTTATTTTCACCTCATGATTTTTAGATAAACCAACTGCAAGTGTTTTTGCGACATCTCCAGCACCAATTATCCCTATTTTCATACCATCCAACCTTTCTTTATTAATTACCTTGATTATATCACCATGTCTAAAGAGTAGAAGAAATATGCATTAATCATAAATAGAAAACCTACCCTTCCAACATGTTTATGAATGTTTTACCAATATTAACTCCAACTATAGCGTCATATATAAGAAAATAAGATTAAATATAATAAAAAGAAGTAAAATAAGGTGTGATAAAACACATAATATGAAAATAAAGTAAAAAAAATGAAAATAAAGGTATATAATGAGGTTAACTTGAACTAAAGATAATTTATTCTTGTTTAAGTTAGAAAAGCGAGTATTCAAATGAAAACACTCAAAAAAATATTTAATCCTAAGATGATGATTTTTGCAATCTTAGTTACGATGATATTCTTAGTTTCAGCTTGTGGAACAAATGAAGAAGATCCAACAGAAGTCATTCCAACTCCGACAGAAGTTATTCGTACAGAAGATATTGATGTTACATCAATTGAACTTTCCGCAGCTGGTAGTGCAACAACTATTTCAGCACTAGGTGGAACATTACAAATGTCAGCAACTGTGTTACCAGCAAACGCAACTGATCCAACATTTACTTGGTCAGTAACCAATGGAACTGGTTCTGCTACGATAACTGTTGCAGGATTACTTACAGCTGAAACAGATGGTATTGTTACTGTTACAGCAACATCAAATGCAACAACTGGGGTATATGGATCGAAAGTTATCACGATTTCGAATCAGTTAGCAGCAAATATGGATGCTACTCTAACTCATTTAAATGTTGATGGTAGTTCAGTATTAGACTTTAATCCTTTAGTAACTAGTTATGTGCATGTCATGTCAGATGGCATTATTGTAACACCGGTGGTTACAGCTACTCAATATGAAACAACTTCAACCGTTGTGATTACAGATGCAGTAGATGTCACTTCAACTGATGTCTTAGAACGTACAACAGCTATTGCTGTCACAACAACAGAAGATATTGAAAAATTTTATTATGTTATTTTTGAAGCACAAGTAGATCCTGTAAATTTAGGTACAGCAGGTGACTATGTTATCTTAGCTGAAACAGGCATATCAACAGCAACAACTTCAGATATTACAGGTGACTTAGGTGTTTCACCATCAGCAGCATCATACATTACTGGTTTTTCATTGATAATGGATTCATCAGGAACATATTCAACATCTAGTCAAGTTGTTGGTATGATCTATGCAGCTGATTACACAACACCAACTCCTGATAAATTAACAACTGCAATAGCTGATATGATGATTGCTTATTCAGATGCAGCAGGTAGAACAAATAACTACACAGAACTATATAGTGGAGACTTAAGTGGAAAAACATTAACTCCAGGCGTTTATAAATTTGGTAGTTCAGTATTAATTAACACAGATCTTACCTTAACAGGTAGTACAACTGATGTATGGATTTTCCAAATATCAGGGAATCTTACAATGGCTTCAGATATGAGTATTATTCTAGCAGGTGGGGCAGATGCTAAAAACATCGTATGGCAAGTTGCAGATACAGTAGCAATCGGTTCAGGCTCACATTTTGAAGGAACAATTCTTGCGATGACAAATATATCAATGGGAACTAATTCTTCAATCAATGGTAGATTATATGCACAAACAGCAGTTACACTTGATGCAACTATTGTTGTTAAATCAAACGACTAATATTAAGGCATAAAGACATAAAAAAAGATTAGAATGTTTCCAACATGATATTGGTTACAAACTAATCTTTTTTCTTTATACTTTTTTATAAATTCTAAATAATCCAATCAATAAGCCTAGCAATGATAATGAAGCTGCAAAGATTAAACCAATACCAAATGTCCAATCAATATTTATCTCATTTGTATTTCCAAGAATTGTTGTTGAAACAACTGTAAACTCTGGGATCAAGAAAAACATTACTGCAGCTGCTCCAAATATAATTGTTGCTGCCAGATTTCCTTGTTTAGTAAATATTAGAAGTAGTACGGCAATTAAAGGTAATGTATATGCGATCAAATTCAATATACTAAATTCTATTTGCCCACTACCGAATCCACCTAGATTAACAAACTCATGTCCAAATGCTATCTGAATACCTGAATAAGATGTATTCGAATCCCCAACAGTTAATGCAGGAAACAAAATCATAAGTGTCGCTAAAACTCCAACAATAATGCTGCTTAATTTAAACTCATTTGCTGTAATCTTTCTCATTTTTTATCTCCTTCTCAATGATGTAATAATTGCAATGAGTAATGCTGCTCCACCAACTGAAACAACAAATCCCATAAACGAAAATGTATTGGGTTGACCTAATCCGAAGATACCTAGTAACCACATACCTAATATTGAACCTAATATACCAATAATAATATTTGCGAGTAATCCCATACTTCTGTTTTTATTCATTAGTATACTAGCTATCCAACCTACAAGTGCTCCAAAAATTAACCATAATATAATATACATAAAATTTACCTCCCGATAAGAAATATAAATCTAATAGAAGCTTTGTGCTAACAATCTTCCTTTATAAGACAATTTGATTATACCATAATATGAAAATAGTGTATACAACATGAAGATATTATAATATAATGTAAAAGAATACATAATGAAGTAATATATTTACAATAAGATGTACTTAAGATTGACAATAAGTAATTTAAGTAATATAATGTAATTGTAATGTTCATTGAGTGAAATCACTGAGCAGCAGTACAATTTGAGGTGATGAAATGAGTGAATTTAAATTATACACAATTGACGAGGTTGCAGGTATTCTTAAAGTGACACAAAGAACAATCTATAATTATATTAAAAGTGGAATGCTTAAAGCAATCAAGATTGGCAAATACTGGAGAATTAATCACGTTGACTTAGAACGTTTTTTACAGACGGGTACAAATCTTTAATCATCGCAAACCTAGGAAGATATTCACACTTTCTAGGTTTTTTAGACAACTCGTTTTTATAACTGTTTAACATACAAATATAACCTCAATTTTATTGGGATTATTTTTTATACATTATACAATATAGAGATAACGAGGGATTCAAATGTATATATCAAACTTATTTAAAAGATCAAAAAAAGCTTATTTGATACATCCAAAAACATACAAAAAAATGATAGAAGAAAAAGTTATAGTTTTACTTGATGTACGTACACAAAGTGAATTTGAACATGCACATATTCCAAATGCGATATTGTTTCCTATTTCTCGTGTAGAACAACATATAGAAACATATTTTCCAAACAAGCAATTAACTTATGTAATTTATTGTAGAAGTGGTATTAGAAGTCATTCAGCCTTGCTAATTATGAAACAATTGGGTTATGATGTTGTCTATGACATGGGTGGTTTAATCGATTGGCCATATGAAATCATAACAAAAAAGAGTAAGCCTATTTAAAAAGTTATTTAAAATAGGTTCACTCTTTTTTATTTTAGATTTATCGGTTGTTTATCTTACTTTTTGCATAAATGATTTTAATGCTTCACTTTTGGGGTGATCCAAGATTGTTGGCAATCCTTGTTCGGCAATTTTTCCTTGATCCATAAAAATAACATAATCAGCAAAATCTTTAACAAAGCTCATAACATGTGTTACAAATATGAAATCTTTTCCTAGACCTTTAAGCTCCTCTACAGCTGTTAAAACCTCATGGGTTAAAATAGGGTCCAAGGAAGATGTAGGTTCATCTAAAAAGATGATTTCAGGGTTGATGCTAAGTGCTCTGGCAATAGAAGCACGTTGTGCTTGGCCACCAGAGACATTATTAGGAAGCTTATCGACTTGGTCTTCAAGATGTAATAAAGATAAGTATCTCAAAGCTGTACGATCAGCTTCAGTTTTATCCATATTTCTTGTTTTTTCTAATACGAGTGAAATATTTTTCTTAAGTGATAAATGAGGAAATAGATTGTGGTTTTGAAAAACAAAACCTATGCTTTTTCTATAAATTTCATCACGCACATCAAATCCATTGATTTCTATTGACCCAGATGAAGGAAGTTCTAATCCTGACATCAACCGAATCAAAGTAGATTTACCAGAACCTGAAACTCCAATAATAGCTACAGAATGATAGTTTGAAAGCGATAAATTCAAGTCTGTTAACACTTCCACATCATAGGAATGCGATATGTTTTTGATTTCTATGTTCACAATGCCCACTTCCTTTCAATATATTTAGTTGCTTGAGATAGTGGAATTGTAATCATCAAGTATAAGACCCACATCAAAATATAGCCTTCAACGAAAGCGAATGTTTGTGATTGCGCAACACGTATTGCATAATAAAGTTCAGTATAGCTGATGACATTTAATAATGCACTACCTTTAATAATCATTGTAAAATTGTTCATCATTGGAGGCATTAATATCCGAATGACTTGTGGAATGATTATGTAACGATATCTCTGATAAGGTGTAAATCCAAATAAATCCATCGTCATATATTGATCACGACCAATACTTGAAAATGCAGATTGATATACATTTTTCATATATGGCGTCATATAAATAATTAATGCAAGATAACCCATAGCATTACGGTTATATGTACCAAATGCAGGACCGATTACAAATGCAGTAATCACGATGAAAACCAATAAAGGAGTTCCATAAATAATCTCAGTAAAAACATCAGTTAGCGCATTGAGATACTTCACTTTTGATATTGAAAATAAATAGAATATAAAACCTAAAACTAAACTACCCAATAAAGATACTATTGAAACAATGATTGTATTACCAATACCTGTTGTAATCAAATTTTGATAAACTCTAAAAGATGACAACGTAAATGGCTCATCTTGACGTGTAATAATGAATACGACAAGCGATAAGATTGTCAGTATTGCAAGCACATAGGCAACAAACTTATTCATTGATATAGAAGTCTAAGCCATAACGTCCAAGACGATCTAGCAAAATGTTATCCCATTTAGCTGCTAAAACATCATATAAACCATCGGGTTCGCTAAATGTTGCGATAAACGCATTGACTTGTTCAAGTAACTCAGTATTGCCTTTACGCACTGCCATTCCGATTGGACTAGCTACAAATGGATCCCACATCACCATTGTCGTATTTGGATTCGCTTTAAATCCATCAACAACAGGGTTAGCACTCATCAATAAAACATCAGCAGTACCTTGAGCAACAGACTCAACAGCAGTACCTAAATCAGTAGCTTCAGTTACTTCCTTACCATAACTTTGAGGAATGGATGCTGAAACTTGAGCAGCAATCCCGATATATCTGGTATTTTCAACAGCAAGTAGTTCTTGAACAGTTGTATCTTCATTAATACCATTCGCTGTTGCGAAATTTTGATTAACCAAAGTAATAATCTTAAAGTAGAAGTACGGTTCTGAGAAGTCTACAATTTGCTTTCTTTCTTCAGTTATACTCATAGATGCAATAGCAACATCGATTTCTCCAGATTGGATTGATGGAATAATGGCTCCAAAATCAGTATTGACAATCTCAACTTCGCGTCCTAGAAATTCGCCTAAAGCATAGGCGATATCAACTGAAATACCCTCAGGATTATTGCTGGTATCAACAGTTTCAAATGGAGGATACTTTAAGTCCATACCGACGCGTAACACTCTTTGATCACGTCCACATGAGGATAAAATAATTGCTCCTATAGTAATGGTTAAAATAAGTAATATTTTCTTCATAATTGATTCTCCTTTTCCTTACATATATACATTATAAATATTCTTCATTATAAAAACAAAGCATACGCAACATATAAATTAAATTTGCCAATCATCCAAAATTACAATTGTGGAATGCATATTTAGACATACCATTTATTTGGCTTAATAAAGCATTAAAATGTTGTCTAAACTTCGCTCTCACTCATTAAAGCCAAAGTGTTTCCCTCGGAGTCTTTAAAAAATGTCATCCATGTCTCTATCTTGTTTGTTTTTGCAATAATATGTGGTTTTTGAACGATTTGCACACCACGATTTAATAATTCATCATAAACTTGATTGATGTTATCAACGTGATAGTAAATAATCGAACTTAAATAATCGCTCGATTCTTTTTCAGGTAAAGCTAACAATAATCTTACACCATCACAATCAAAAAAGCCTAGCTGATCAGTCTTAAACAATAGCTTAAGTCCTAAAACATTTTCATAGAATTCAATAGCTCTTTTCATATCACGGATGGGTATTGCTATTTGTCCAACCTTGTTGATTTTCATAGATATCTCCTCCCAATTTCATTATACAACAATTCATGAATTTTTGTGTTTTGATGTATTGTGAGACTATTTTAATGTATATTATCAAAATCCTATTCATTTATCTAGACTAAAATGTTAGAATAAATTTGATATTTAGACAAAGCAGGAGGCCATGATGTACTATACAAAATTATATCCAAAAACTAAAGCATACGGAAAAACATTTGAAGATGTGAGACAGTTTTTATTAAAGCACAATGAAATGCTAAAAAACATTCATTTTCATTGGAGTAGATGGGAATGGATGTTCGCAAGAGATTCGTTTCAAACAGAAGACTTATCACTAATTACCTTATTTATGAAAGATAATCAAATTAAAGGTTTGTTAAGTATCGAAGATGAGCCAGGTGTATATTTTTTAGTTTATGATGACAGTCAAGAACTCAAAGACTTTATTATAAACTACATGGTTGAAAACAATATACAAGATGATATTATCATTCCTAATGATGAAGATATGAAGCAAAGATTGCTATCTCTAAACTATGAACAAACAGACTGGATAGACCCAGTAACACGATTAAACAATGGACCTATAGAATTACCTGAAACTCCAGGTTATGACATTGTATCGCTAGAAGAAGATTATAGACTAGATCAAATTCATCATGCATTATGGAGAGGTTTTGACCATGGAGATGAAATGGATTATAGTAAACAAAACCTAGAAGATAGAAGACTTATGACTTCATCGCCAAATTTTAAAAAGTACTATACTTATGTAGCGGTTCATAACAATCAATATGTTTCATATGCGGGTGTATGGTATGAAAAAGGAACTAAAACAGCTTTAATAGAGCCTGTTGCTACTGTTCCCGAACATCGAAAAAAGCATCTTGCAAGAGCATGTATTTATCATGCAATACAACGCGCTAGAAATGATGGAGCAACCGACATTTTTGTTGGATCTAATCGCTCTGTGTATTTAAATATGGGCTTTCTCCCATTTGATTATGCGATTCGTTTTAAGAAAAAACAACAGATTTAACCATGGTTTTTATTCATAACTCATCTATGATATACTTATATTATGAAAAAAATGAAGTGAACATGAAGGGAAAATGATATGGATGCAATTATAAAAGTAGAAAACCTTGTCAAAAGTTATGGGGATGTTTTAGCCGTAAGAGGCATATCGTTTGAAGTGAAAAGAGGTAGTCTTTTCGCATTTTTAGGGCCAAATGGAGCAGGGAAAACAACAACGATAAACATTATGACAACATTATTAAATGCAGATTCAGGTAAGATTTATCTAAACGATCAAACAAACGAAACATATTTTAGAAACAAGATAGGCGTTGTTTTTCAAGGCAATGTCTTAGATGACGATTTAACTGTAAAAGAAAACTTAATTTATCGAGGATCACTTTATATCAACAACAAAGAAAAAGTTGAGCAAAGATATCAAGAATTAAGTCAATATCTAAACTTAGTTGAGTTTGAGAATCAAAGATATAAAACACTCTCTGGAGGACAAAAAAGAAGAACAGAAATTGCAAGAGCTTTATTTTCTGACCCTGAAATTTTATTGCTTGATGAACCTACAACAGGACTAGATCCAGAAACAAGACAAACAGTTTGGAGAGTTATTGAGGATTTAAGAACCAAAAAAGGATTAACTATTTTTTTGACGACACATTATATGGAAGAAGCAGCTAACTCTGATCATGTTGTGATTATTAGCAAAGGTAAGATTGTTGCTCAAGGTACTCCTACAACGCTTAAGGATAAGTACAGTTATGATAGACTCAAGGTCGTTCCATATGATAAAAAGCGTTTAGCAGCTGATTTAGATGGTTTAAAGAGAAGTTATGTTAAGGTTTCTAGTGAATATATCATCACAATCGATGATGCAAAGGATGCAATCGATTTAATTAATGTTATTAAAGATAACATTAAACAATTTGAAGTCATTAAAGGCTCAATGGATGATGTGTTTATTAATGTCATAGGAGGTGAGAACAATGTTTGATCTTACCTGCTTAGTTAAAAGAAATATATATAAGTTCTTAAGAGATAAAACTGCTGTATTCTTCTCATTCCTTAGTGTCATTATTTTGTTAGCGTTATATTTTCTATTTATAGGTAGACAATATACGACGGGAGGACAGCTTGATTTGATTGACGAAAACCTAAGAACTTTTCTAGGTGTCAGTATCATTATGGGTGGTGTCTTAGTCATTAATACCATATCCTTATCACTTGGTGTGATGGGGAATGTGATTACTGATTTGGAAAATCGCAGATTAGATGGATTCTTAGTAACTCCAGTAAAAAGATATAAAATTATTTTAAGTTACTACTTATCCGCGATCATAGTAACAGCCATTTTATCTTTGCTGATGTGGTTTTTAACGATTCTTTACGTAGGTTTGATTTCGGGATATTGGTATTCTTTTAGTACGATTATTCAAGCTTCTGGATTGATTATCTTTTATACATTTATTTCTGCAAGTTTAATGATTTTTTTAACAACACTGATGAAATCTGTAAATGCATTTGGTGCACTTTCAGGGATATTAGGAACAATTGTTGGTTTTATTAGCGGTATTTATATGCCACTATTTGTTTTAGGTAAATCAATGACATATGTAGCATCAGTTGTTCCGTTTACCCATATGACAATAGTTTTAAAACAAGTTTTGCTAAAAGAGCCATATCGATTACTTGCTCTAGAAGTCTCACAAGAACTTGTTGATGAAATCGAGTTACCCTATGGTACGCTTGAACTAGGTGTTTTTGGACAAGAAGTCAATATGTGGATCATTATGGGTTGCATTATAGCCATATCATTTATACTTATGCTTATCGCTTATAAAAATATGACTAAAAAGATTAAAAACTAAGTTGAAATGCTCGCAAACTCGTGAGCATTTTTTTGTTTACATATTCTTTACAAAAGAGTTACCGATTCTTGGTATCTCTATTTTTTTTATTGTCGTATACTTAAGTTGAAAAAAATAAGGAGATTAGAGAAAATGAAAAAAATAATATTGATTATGGTGTTTGCAATTGTATTATTACTGACTGCATGCACACCAAGTGACGCAGGTTTTAATTTAGATAGTAATATTACCGTGTATACAAGAGACACAACGTCTGGAACACGTGATGGATTTATGAATGGTATTGGATTTGCTGAAGCAGCAAAATCTGATTCAGTACTTGTCACTGGATTTGTTATTAGAGACAACACAGCACAGTTAAATGCAATGTCTATTGATGAATTTGGTATTGGTTATATTTCAACATCAAGTTTGAACAACACAGTTAAAGGATTATACTTTAATGGTGTTGAACCAACAGAAGCAAATGTTATTAATAACACCTATGATTTAAAACGTCCTTTTATGTGGATGATTAGAGCTGTTGGTGATTTTCCATCTCAAGATGTAGAGGACTTAGTTCATGCATTCGTTGCCTTTTTAGGAACAACAGATGCTGCTGATATTATCAATAACTCAGGAGCAATCGCATTACCATCATCAATAACATGGGATTCAATTAAAAATGATTTTCCAATCACACAACAAGACAATAGTTCGATAACTGTTAGATTTGGAGGATCTGATTCAATTCAAAAGATTGCTGAAGCAGTGACAGCAGCATTTACTGCAAAAGCCGGGAATTTCGTTGCTGAACATGATCATACAGGATCAGGTGATGGTTGGAAAAGAACAAATGGTGACACAAAAGATCAGACTGTTGGTAAAGATGTAGGGTTTTCGTCAAGACCATTTACAACAACAGAACTATCTAATGTTATAGAGGAACAATATGGACAACTTGCATGGGATGCAATTGTAGCAATCGTACATTTAAGCAATCCAATCAATAATGTAACAGCCGATACACTTAAAAAAATTTATGAAGGAACATACCTTACATGGTCAGACGTTCCAAACGAATAATAAGATAAAAAAGATATGAAAAAGGGGCTCTTCCTTGAGTCCCTTATTTCAGTAGAAAGGAATCGGGCATATGCAACAAACAGTGAAGAAAAAATTCCAAAAAAACGCACTTATAGATATAACGGTTGAACAGATTCTTAAAGGATTGGCTATTTTATCAGGATCTTTTATCTTTATTATTGCTGGGGTTATTATTGCTAAAGGATTAACGCCATTTATAACAAATAATGGAGGTTTAGGAAGCGTTCCAGTACTCCCCTTTTTAGTAGGTGATACGTGGCTTACTGGACCTACATTTCAATCCAATCTATATAGTGTTGGATTTATTATCGTTAGTACAATCTATGTGGTTTCATTATCACTATTCATTTCATTTCCGATTGGTGTTTTAACTGCATTGTTTATAGCAAAAATCGCACCTAAAAAATTAGCAGAAATACTAAGAAGTGTTGTAGAAATTTTGGCATCAATACCCTCTATTATTTATGGTTTATTTGGTGCAGGATTTATCTTAAAAATTGTTTATGACTTTAGTGCAATTCTTGGTTATCAATCCAAAGGTGGAAACTCTGTTTTGTCAACAGTCATCATTTTAGCTTTAATGACAATACCAACAATTACGACCATTTCAGAAGTATCCATCAGATCTGTTGATATAACCTTAATCCATGGTTCGCTAGCTCTTGGAGCAAGTCCTACACAAACCAATTTCAAAGTTGTTTTAGCAGCTGCGAAATCCGGAATTTTCACATCAGCTATTTTAGGAGTTGGTAGAGCTTTAGGAGAAGCAACAGCAGTATCTTTGGTTGCTGGTGGAAGAAGATCTGGTTTATCATTTGATATTTTAGATACAACAAGCACATTGACAACAACCATGCTTGAAGGTATGAAAGAATCAGCAGGTCTAGATTATAACATTCGCTTTTCAGTAGGACTTGTTTTAATGATTGTTATTGTTTTGACAAATCTCACATTAAATGCAATTAAAAGAAAGGTAGGTAATGTCAATGTTAAATAAGAGAAAAACTAAAGACTTGTTTTTTCAAATCATTACATATGGTGCTGCATTCTTTAGCCTTGTTACATTATCGTTGATTGTATTTTACGTTGCTTCTAATGGGATTAAGTTATTAAATATAGATTTAATTACAAATAACTATCAAGCGTTCAACTATATAGCTGATACAAGAGAGGATCAGGTCTTATGCAATTGTTTACCAACTATAGAAATACCAGATGATTCATATTATTCAAACAGGTGGGGTATCGCTTTAACTGATAGCACAGATTTGTTGGGTAAAAACATTGTAGAAGTTTATTATATTCATCCCAATTCACCACTTAACGATTTAATTAACAAAGGCACTGGCGAAGAGTTATTACATTTAGATACTGATTATAGTATTATACGAATTGCCTATGATGGCAGTCCAACATCGTTATCAAGATATGGTGCTGAATTAATGATATCAGATTTAGATAATCAGTATGATTTTAGGGAACTAGAGTTTACGACTACAGGTGGAGGTATTAGAGGATCTATTATTACAACTTTGTATTTGATAGTCTTAACATTAGCATTTGCATTACCTATTGGTATTGGCGCAGCAGTATATTTAAATGAATATGCAAAAAACAACCGATTTACAAGATTAGTAAGATCCTTTATTGAAACATTGACAGGCGTTCCATCAATAATCTATGGATTAATGGGGCTAGCTGTATTTGTTCCATTCATTGTGAGTATCACTGATGCTACAGGTGGAAGTATTATATCTGGAGCTATGACATTGGCAGTGATTTTACTACCTGTAGTGATTAGAACAACTGAAGAAAGCTTAAAAGTTGTACCAGATGATTATCGATTTGCATCTCTAGCACTTGGTGCAAGTAAGTCACAAACTACATTCAATATTATATTGCCTAATGCATTTCCTGGGATATTGACTGCAACTCTACTTGCTATTGGAAGAATTATAGGAGAAAGTGCAGCACTTGTATTTGCAATTGGTACTGCAATAAAAGATGATATATCATTAACTGGACAATCAACATCTTTAGCAGTACATATATGGTCAATGATGGGTGATGAACCTGCTAATATTGAACTATCAACAACCATTGCTTTAATCATTTTATTTATCGTACTCATCTTGAATTTATCGATTAAATTCATTTCTAAAAACTATATGAAAAGGTTTGGTGTTAGCGCATGACAATAGAAAATAACATAGTATTTAATATAGAAAAATTAAATCTTTTTTATGGAGAGACTCAAGCATTAAAAGAAATAAGTCTTCAAATTTATGAAAAAGAGGTCACCGCACTCATAGGTCCCAGCGGATGTGGAAAATCAACTTTCTTAAGAACGTTAAACAGGATGAATGATTTGATAGAAAATTGTACAATAGAAGGTGATATCAATTATCATCTGGATAATATTTATGAAAAAGGTACAGATATCATTGGTCTTAGGAAAAAAGTCGGTATGGTTTTCCAAAAACCAAATCCATTTCCAATGAGTATCTATGATAACATCACTTACGGTCCTAAATGTCAAGGGATTAAAGATAAAACAGAACTCAAACAAATTGTCGAAGAATCATTAAGACAAGCAGCATTATGGGATGAAGTCAAAGATCGTTTAAAAGAATCTGCACTATCGCTATCTGGTGGTCAGCAACAAAGATTATGTATTGCAAGAACGATTGCTATGAAACCTGAAGTTATTTTAATGGATGAGCCTACATCAGCTTTAGATCCAGTTGCAACAGCAAGAATAGAAGATTTAATTGTAGAGTTAAAAAAGAAATATACAATCATTATCGTGACTCATAACATGCAGCAAGCAGCTAGAATATCTGATAAAACAGCATTCTTCTTACTTGGTGAGATTATTGAATACGATGACACAGCACGTATTTTTTCTACACCTGAACATAAAAAAACTGAAGAATATATAACCGGACGATTCGGTTAATATGCTATAATGGAGGTAATTAAAAATGACATTAAGACAATCACTCATGCAGTCAATTGAAGATTTAAAAAAAGAAGTTGCACAAATGGCTGATATCGCGTTAGCAAACCTTAAAGAAGGATTAAGAGCATTTAAGAATACTGATTTAAAACTTGCAAAAGAAGTTATGGCTAAAGATGACGAAGTAGACAGGTTTGAAGAAGATATTGCTAAAAACGCATTAAAGATTATATGGAAAGAACAACCTGTAGCCAGTGATTTAAGGTTAGTTACAGGGATTCTCAAGCTTATCACAGATTTAGAACGCATTGGAGATCACGCAAGTGATATAGCGGAAATGACCTTGCATCTTGAAGATAATAGAAATCAACGGATGCTACCATTGACTTCTAAAATGGCAGAAATTGTTGAGCAAATGGTTCTCTCAAGTATTAATGCATTAGTCAAAGTTGATGAAAAACAAGCCCAAGAAGTCATTGATAGAGATGATGAAGTCGATGATTTATTCCAACAGCTCATTGTTAAAATGACAAAAGAAATGAAAGAGGATAAATTAGATCCGAACGAAGCAGTATATGTGCTTATGGTTGCGAAATACATTGAACGTGTTGGTGATCATGCTGTCAATATTGCTGAATGGATTATATTTATGGTCAGTGGGAAACACAAAGAAACTTTATTATTTTAGGAGGGATTATGCCAGTTATTTATTATGTAGAAGATGATCAAGCAATAGGATATATTATTGAAAAAACGATTAATCATGCTGGAATGACGGGAAAAGGATTTCAAAAAGGCGAATTGTTTTTAGATGCATATAAACATGAAAAACCAGATATGATTTTGCTTGATGTTATGCTTCCTGACATATCGGGTTTAGACCTTTTAAAAATAATCAGAAAAAGTGATAAAGAGACACCGGTCATGATGATATCTGCTTTACAAAGCGAAATGGATAAAGTGATTGCATTAGATTTAGGTGCTGATGATTATATGACAAAACCATTTGGTGTTTTAGAGCTTACTTCTAGAATTCAAGCAAAATTAAGAAAGCAGTTTGATGATAAAGTTAGTCAACTCAAAGACGTTGTCTTAGATGAGAAAAAACATGTCTGTTTGATGAATGATAATGAAGTATATCTAACTAATAAAGAGTTTTCTATATTGAGACTTTTGTTGAAAAATAAAGATATTGTTGTGACAAAAGAGAAAATTTTTAGTGAAGTTTGGGAGACTGATTTTATTGGAGAAACACGTACTTTAGATATGCACATAAAATCATTACGCGAAAAAATAAGAGAAAATGATGCAAAAATAACAATAAAAACAATCCGTGGAATAGGATACCAAGTCGAATGAAAAGGGTACTGATTAGAAACAACATTCTCCTTTTATTAGGTGCTTTTATGCTGTTTTTTGTTGTTGTTTTTTTCGCTTTATATTCATTTGAAAGAAAAAATCAAGAGGATTTAATGAACTTTATTATTGATGAAGTTGAAGTTGAATATAATGTTTTTATTGGAACACCACTTGAGTTTGTAGAAACATATCAAAATGAAAATGGTAGAAGAATAACGATTTTAGATCAAAATGCAATTGTTCTTGCAGATTCTCATGATGAAACGATAGGAACAGATAAAAGTGGAAGACCTGAAATTCGAAATTTAGGTGTTGTTTATAAAAGGACTTCAGATACAATAGATGTGAACCTTTTATATATTGCGAGAAGACTAGATGATGACAATTATTTAAGGGTTGCTATCCCAGTTGATTCCAAACAGGCTTCATACAATTCTATTATCATCGTTTTAGTTTTGACATCAGCTGGTTTTATTTTGATTTTCTATTTAGGTCTAACACAAGTTAGTAAGAATTTACTTGAGCCATGGAAAAAAGTTAAAGATGGATTAATCGATTTAAATCAAGGAAACGTTCAAATGATGTCAATCAATAGTCCTTATCCAGAAATCAACGAAATTATTCGTGAAATCAACGATATTAATCTATCAACATTAAGAAACCTAAATGCAATTGAAGCATACCGTGTGCAACTTAGTGAAATACTAAATGAACTTAAACAAGGTGTTATACTATTTGATAAAGATGAACAGTTTGTATTTTTCAATGATGATGCTAAAACATTGTTTAATTTTGACGATGATGCTTATTTAAAGCCGAGTTATTATGGTATTAGAGATGCTCAAATTAGGGAATCAATTACAAAAGCAAACCATGATAAGATGACATCAACATTTGATTCAACAATTGATGGTAAAACCATTGAAGTTAGAATTTTTAATGTTGATGCTCAAGGGTTTAATCGTAAGGAAGCTACTGTGCTTACACTGTTTAAAGATGTAAGTCAAGAACGTGCAATGGAGCAAATGAAGCGTGATTTTTTCTCACATGCATCTCATGAATTAAAATCACCTTTAACAGCAATTAGAGGGTACGCTGAACTTATAGAACATGGTTTAGTTAAACCTGAAGAAATTATAGAATCATCACATCAAATTGTTAAACAGACTGAAACAATGAGTGCTTTGGTTGAAGATATGTTGATGTTATCAAGATTAGAAAACTTAAAAGAAAAAGTCTATTCAAAACAAGACATTGATAAGCTGTTAAAAGAAGTCATTGATAACCTGTCCGCATTTGCTAAATCGAAAAATATCAAGCTTAATGTAAACTCAAAACCTTTGTCTTTTATGTGTGATCCATTAGATCTACAAAAACTTTATAAAAATTTAATTGAGAATGCTATAAAATATAGTGAACCAAATAAAAATGTTAATATTGATTTAGAACAAAAAGATGATGATATTATCTTTAGTGTTAAAGATCAGGGTATCGGAATCGAACCAGAATATCAACAAAGAGTATTCGAAAGATTTTTTAGAGTAGATAAAGGTAGACTCGATGGTGGGACTGGACTAGGTTTAGCTATTGTTAAGCATATTGCGCTTAAGTACAATGGCTCTGTTGAGCTTTCTTCAACATTAAGTAAAGGTACTAAGATGACCATTAAACTAAAAATAGAGTAACAAAAAAGGACGATTCTTTCGTCCTTTGTATTGTAAATGGCAGGGGTAGCAGGATTCGAACCCGCACCGACGGTTTTGGAGACCGGTATGCTACCGTTGACACTATACCCCTAAGCGCATTTATAAGTATAGCATATTAAAACAATTAAAAGCAATCATAAAAGAAAAAAAGACTTTAATTGACAAACTTATTTTCCTTTTTTCATATTAAGAAAAGTTAGTATGACAATAATTTCATAAAAGGGTTTAATACTTTTTAATGATTCAAGGTTTATACTTAAGGTGTTTCTTGTCATATGAAAGGGTAATGAGCATGAGCGAAAAGTATAAACATTTAACATTATCAGAAAGAATCACTATAGAAGCTGGACTTAAAGCAATCAAGAGCCTTCAAGACATCGCACTTGAAATCAATAAGAGTCCTAGAACAGTATCTTATGAAATCAAAACGCACTTAATTAGAAAAGAAAATCAACGTTTTAGATTTAGTAACGTCAGTAAAACAAATTGTCAAAGGCATCAACGATATCCTTTTACCTGCGATGGATGTGCATTTAAATCCAGTTGTCTAAGTGATTTTTTTACCTATGAAGCAAAACAAGCAAATCAAGCTTATCAACATGTCCTAAAGACTTCAAGACAAGGTATTAACTTATCCGCAACTGAATATGTTTATCTAGATGGTATCGTCAAAAAAGGTATTAAAAACGGACAATCTTTAGAGCACATTAAAGCAACCCATCCAGATTTACCAATTAGTGTTAGATCATTATATCGCTACATCGATCAAGACCTTTTATCTATAAAAACATTTGATTTAAGACGTAAGGTCAGATTCAAAAAGCGCAAGAAAACCACAAAAACAAAAATTAAAACGCATATCGAAGGGCGTCAATTCATGGACTACTTAACTTACTGTGCAAAGCACCCTCAAACTTTTACAATTCAAATGGACACTGTTCATGGAGCAAAATCAGATCGATTCTACATCCTAACACTAATCCTCATTGAATTTCATTTCTTCTATGCATTTGTCATTCCTAAGCATACAGGTGCAGTCACAAGAGCTTTCAAATGGTTATATCAACAACTAGGTCATGATGATTTCAAAAGGCTCATGCCTGTTATTCTAACAGATCGCGGTACAGAGTTTAGTGATTCCGAAGAGTTAGAGTTTAATGATGCACATGAAAGACGAACTTATGTGTTTTACTGTGACCCCTTAGCCTCTTATCAAAAGGGTGCAATCGAGAGTATTCATCGTTTACTTAGATATGTTTTTCCCAAAGGTAAATCACTAGATTTTCTCACACAAGATAAACTCAACGTTTTCATTAACTGTATCAATAGTTATAAACTAAGATCCAACCAATTTCTTACAGCTTATCACATGATGAAAACACATTTTGGTAAAGATATCTTGGACAAATTAAAAGTCAAGGCCATTGACCCTGACTCTATTCATTTAACCCCAAACCTGGTTAAATAATGTAGGTATAGACTTTTGACAAGAAACACTAAAACCCAATCGCGCAACTTACACTGTCAGCGTAAGTTAATCAGTGATTTTTAGTGTGAAATCAAATGTCTATATTTACAATTTCATCTTATCACATTCTATAAATAAATCAACTAATTTTTGGTTCTTTTATTTTGAATTGGTCTTAAACACAAGTGAATCTGTCAAAAACTGCGCGATATCCTAGAAAAGAAAGTTAATTATTCAACTACGGAAAGAAAAAAAGATAGATTATTTTCTATCTTTTTCATTCTCTTCCGTATCTTTAAAAATAGGTTGTGCGGTTACAGTTCTTGTTTCACCATCTTTTTGTAAGTATCGTTTAGCTTGCTTTCTTTCTCGTACCCCTTTATGGAAGAACAAGAAATATGTTATAACACCAGTGATAAGTATATAGATTGCCATGGTTCTCCAAATAAGGTTATTGTAATCACCTAGATTTCCACGGTTTGTGTTTAAGTTAAAGGTTGCTAACTCAGCATCTGTTGGTTGACTTCCTTCAAATTGAGTGCTTAATCTATATTCATTAGTATCAATAGCTAAATCTGTAGTTTTAACAAATGCAGCTTCACCATAAGGTTCCATAGAACTTACAAACAATAAAGAATCATTATATACTAAGGCACCAGTATCATTTTTTGTGCCATTCGAGTAAGCGATTGATATTTGAGATATATGTGCCTGAATGATTTCCTCTGAATTCTCAACTTGTCTTTGTAAATAACCATCTGCATCTAATAGAAATACTGCAGGAACATATGAATATGGGAAAACTTTTTCTGAATCAAATAAAACAGTTGCTGTGTTAAGTCTATCATCACCACTTTTATAAGTGCTTTGATCGAGCGCTACTACAATTTTAAGTTTGGGATGTTCGATAACCTCATTATTTTCTACAATTCTAACATTATTCACAAAAACCATAAGTCCATCATAAAGTTGATTTTCAAGGGTCACGCCAATCGCATAAATACCTAAAGTAAACTGATAATCTCCTGAGTCTTGTTTAAATTGATAAATAGGATTACTTGAAAAATAATCAAGTCCCATAATTGTATTTATACCTTCTAGGTATGTTGTTGTATCATCTATGGAATCTGCCATATGATCTGCATAATAAGCTTCCAATCTCGAATAATTGGCACTACCATAGACATAGATAGTTGCAATTGATATAATCATAATGTATAAGAATCTTATGACCCATTTAAACATGTGCATCACGCCTTTCTTGAATATGATACAAGAATTTAGAATAATAAACAACCAAAATAATAAAATTACACAATTTCACTTTACAAAAACCAAAATTATTGTATAATAGTAGTTGCGCATTAGCATGGCGGTTGTGGCGAAGTGGTTAACGCATCGGATTGTGGTTCCGACACTCGAGGGTTCGATTCCCTTCAGCCGCCCCATATCTTTAATAGGCCCATAGCCAAGGGGTAAGGCAAGGGACTTTGACTCCCTCATCGTTGGTTCAAATCCAGCTGGGCCTGCCATAATAAAAATTTATAGAGACTTTTGTTTCTATTTTTTTTTGCTTTAAAGTAATTTAATTATTTCTTTTCTAATATAAAGCAGGAGGAAATAAGATGAAAAAAATATTGATTTTATTATGTATGTTTTTACTAAGTTGTGTTGCTTTTATGTCGTCAACATTCGCTGAAGAGTCTGTTAGTTATCCAAGAGGAAAAAACTATCTCAATTTGCAAAATTTCAGATATCACAATGATAGAACAGATCTTGGAGATACATTTGAGCATATCAGAGTTAAATCATTTGTTTGGTATACTCTTGTTCTAGATTATGAGTTCATTGGACAACATGCTGGTTATCCAGAGTACATTAAAGTATTAATAGAAGAAGGATTCGGTGATGATTTTTATTATGAGTATATGACAGATGATCCATACAATGGTCGTGTATATGTCGAATTTATGCCAGTATTGGACTGGATTCGATTGCATGAAATACCAGTTGATAATACTAGAAACTATGATGCGATTTTGTATGAAGGTTTATATACTGATTTTTTCGGATATGAACCATATATATGTGAGACAGAAATTCTAGAATATGGTGGGACCTTACCCATTGATTATGATCATCAACTTACAACTGAGCAAATTAAAAGTTTTATAATAGCGAAAGACCCATATGGTGGATCTTTAGAGTATGTAGTAGAAACTGATGATTATTCATCAAGTTTAAAAACACCTGGATCTTATGAAATGGTTTTCGTATCAACATTTAATCGAATTTCCAAAAAATATTTTTTAGACATTAGAGTCTTTGATCTTACTAGTCCAATCATTACTTTATCTGGTGATATTCAAGTTCAATTGAGCGAAAAATTGACAATTGACGAGATTAAGCAATTGATTAGTGTTACAGATAATGTTGATGAGATATCACCATCAGATCTTGTTGTTATTCAGGATACCTACAGTAGTGCTACAACAGTTGGTCATTATTCAATTACAGTTGAAGCAACAGATTTAAGTGGTAATATATCAAGCCTTGTTGTGCCAATACAACTTGTTGATTTGGTTGGACCAACAATTTCTGGTCCGTTTTCCATATTTCTATACACGACGGATCCAGCATTAACAAATCAGCAAATATTAAATAGGTTTAATGTGTATGATGATGTTGACGGTTCAAATGTTTCATTTGACATCATTACGAACAACTATAATCAACAAACCTCTCCTGGTATTTATCAAATGGCTCTAAGAGCTGGAGATACTCAATATAACTTTACTTATAAAAATATTGAAATTCATGTGATTGAGAATAGAGGACCTATATTTATTGAAGATGAAACGATTATTCAAGCAAGCTCTGCAGAAAACATGACAGATCAAGACATCATTGATTGGTTTAAAAATCTAACAATGTCAAGTGGATTGACAGTGTCCCAAGTGAGTGTTTTATATAATGAGTATGAAGGAAATGAAAAATTAGGTGGAAGTTACTATGTATATTTGAATTATGAACTAGATGGTCAAATACAAACTTCAAGAATAAGAATTGATGTAAAAGAAGAAAAAATAGAACCCAACTATTTACTCATAGGAACCATTGGTGGTTCAGTTTCATTAGGATTTCTTACCTTTTTTATAATAAAAAAGAAAAAGATATAATATTTTAGAAAAGAATTGACACTCTTCAAAAAAAAGGGTATAATTCTTTTTGCGCGGGTGTGGCGAAATTGGCAGACGCACTAGACTTAGGATCTAGCGCCTAACGGCGTGCAGGTTCAACTCCTGTCACCCGCACCAAACATATCAAAAAGACGACAATGTCGTTTTTTTATTTGGAACCGATATTTTAGAAGTTTTGTAATATCATGTGAAAATGTAAAATTGCCCTTAATTTTTATGCCCTTATAGGGTATAATAGTAATGTTGATAAAATCAACGGATTGGTAGGAGCATGATGTTAAAAGTTGGAACTAAGGTTAGAAATTTCAGTTTAGTAGATGCTTTTGAAAAAAGACATCAATTGTCAGATTACTATGGCAAAAAAATAGTCATTTATTTTTATCCAAAAGATGATACTCCAGGCTGCACATCTCAAGCATGTGCATTTAAAGAAGCTTATGATGATTTTAAAAAAAATGAAGTTGTGGTCATTGGTATTAGTAAAGATGATTCGAAAAGTCACCGCAACTTTATTGAAAAATATGATCTACCTTTTATATTGTTAAGTGATGAAGATTTAGAGGTTTCCAATTATTTCGGTGTATATGTCGAAAAAAGCATGTATGGCAAAAAATATATGGGGATAAGTCGTTCAACATTTGTTTTAGATGAACAATGTATGATTACACACGTTTTTGAAAAAGCATCTCCTAAAGAGAATGCATCAGATATATTAAAGGTCTTACAATAGGATAGGACTCAGAAGGGAGTATTTATGGTAGCAAAGAAAGTTATTAAGTCGATGGACGGTAATGAAGCTGCAGCATATTGTTCATATGCATTCAGTGAAGTAGCCGGAATTTACCCGATTACACCATCGTCACCAATGGCTCAATACGTTGACCTTTGGGCATCGGAAGGCAAAAAGAATTTATTCGGAATGCCAGTTAAGGTTATTGAAATGCAAAGTGAGGCAGGCGCTGCAGGGACCGTTCATGGTTCATTGCAAATGGGTGTTCTAACAACAACATACACTGCATCTCAAGGGTTATTATTAAAGATACCTAACATGTATAAAATCGCGGGGCAATTATTGCCTGGTGTTATTCATGTAGCTGCACGTAGTATTGCAGCTCAAGCATTGTCAATATTTGGAGATCATCAAGATATTTATGCAGCACGTCAAACAGGTTGGGGTATGATAGCATCAGCATCAGTACAACAATCAATGGATTTAGCTGGTATCGCACACTTAACAGCAATTAAGTCAGGTGTACCTTTTGTGCATTTCTTTGATGGTTTTAGAACTTCACATGAAGTACAATCAATCGAAGTTATAGATTATGAAGTTTTTGACCGTTTGCTTGATAAAGAAGCAGTTGCTAAATTTAGATCTAGAGGATTAAACCCAGCGCATCCAGTAACACGTGGTACAGCACAAGGTGAAGATGTTTATTTCCAAACGAAAGTTCTTCAAAATTCTCATTATGCTGGAGTTCCAGACATGGTGAATGATTATATGCAAGAAATTTCTAAATTGACAGGTAGAGAATACGCTCCATTTGTTTATTATGGTGATAAAGAAGCGACAGATGTAATTATTGCTATGGGATCTGTTATTGAAACGGCTCAACAAACAGTAGATCATTTAATGGATGAAGGCAAAAAAGTAGGTTTGTTAAACGTTCATTTATATCGTCCATTTAGTGCTGAATATTTATTAAAAGCTATGCCTAAGACAGTTAAAAGAATTACTGTACTAGATAGAACTCTTGAATCAGGTGCTGAAGGAGATCCATTATATCTTGATGTTAAATCAGTTTATTACGGAAAAGAAAATCAACCTTTGATTTTAGGTGGAAGATACGGACTTTCTTCGAAAGATACAACACCTGCAATGATCTTGTCAGTCTTTGAAAATATGGTTGGCGAGCATAAAAATAAGTTCACATTAGGTATTGAAGACGATGTAACAAATTCATCACTTCCAATCGATAGAAACTTAGTTATCGGTGATAAAGATGCTACCGAAGTATTATTGTTTGGATTGGGTTCTGATGGAACCGTTGGAGCATCTAAAAATATTACAAAAATCATTGGTGATCATACAACACTTTACTCACAAGCTTACGCGTCATATGACTCTAAAAAAGCTGGTGGGGTTACACGCATGCATCTTCGTTTTGCCAAAAAACCTATTCGTTCGACATTCTTAGTGAATTATCCACATTTCGTCTCATGCTCTACAGATACATATTTGCAAAAATATGACATGATTAAAGGACTTAGAGAAGGTGGAACATTCTTATTAAATACAACAACACCTGTTGAAGAAATTGAAACTTTATTACCTAATAGAGTGAAACGTCAATTAGCTCAAAAGAAAGCTAAATTCTATATTATTAATGCTGTTGATTTAGCTTATGAAATTGGCTTAGGTAGACGTATTAATACGATTATGCAATCAGCATTCTTCAAACTTAACGAACAGTTAATGGACGCAAATGATGCAAATAAATACATGAAGTCTTATGCTGAAAAAACATACGGTAGAAAAGGCGATGCTATTGTTGAATTAAACAATGCTGCAATTGATGCTGGATATAAACATTTAATTGAAGTTGACGTTAAAAAAGAATGGGCAATGTTAACAGATGAAGTCAAAGAAGATACATCAAATCGCCCTGATTTTGTTAGAAAAATTGCTGATATTGTTAACGCAATTGAAGGAGATTCACTACCTGTTTCTGCATTTTTAGGATATGAAGATGCACACATGGAAAACGGATCATCAGCTTATGAAAAACGCGGTATCGCAAACTTCGTTCCTGAGTGGAGAGCTGAAAATTGTATTCAATGTAATCAATGTGTATTTGCATGCCCACATGCTGTTATCCGTGGATTCTTAGCAGACGAAACCGAAGCAGCAAATGCACCTGAAGGCGCTAAAATGTTAGATGCTAAAGGTAAAGATATGGCAGGCATGAAGTTTACAATTCAAGTATCAACACTTGACTGTACTGAATGTGGTGTTTGTGTTCAAGTATGTCCTACACCAGAAAAGTCTTTAGCTATGGTGCCAATTGGTGATGAACTTGCTAAAAACTCACAACAAATTGCTGATTATTTCTTCAACGAAGTTACCTATAAAGATATGGGAACAAACAACCCTAAAAATTTAAGTTTCAATCAACCATTGTTCGAATTTTCTGGAGCGTGTGCTGGTTGCGGTGAAACACCTTATATTAAGGCTTTAACGCAATTATATGGAGACCATATGGTTTTCGCTAATGCGACAGGTTGTACATCAATTTATGGCGGATCATTTCCTGCAACTCCTTATACAACAAATGCTGAAGGATTTGGACCAGCTTGGGCGAATTCATTGTTTGAAGACAACGCTGAATTTGGATTTGGAATGCGTATCGCATATGAAACCATGAGAGATAGAGTACAAACACTATTAAACAACCATAAAGCAGAAATGCCTGAGTCACTTCAAACAATGGCTGATTCATGGATTGAAAATAGAAAGAGTGCTGAAATCACAAGAAAGCTACAAAAAGAAATGGTTACAGAATTAGAAAAAATTGATGCACCATATGCAAGAGAATTATTAAGTATCAAAGAATATTTTGTTAAAATTTCACAATGGATTATGGGTGGCGATGGCTGGGCATATGATATTGGTTATGGTGGAATCGACCACGTTATTGCAAACAGTGAAGATGTTAACATTCTAGTACTAGACACTGAAGTTTACTCAAATACTGGTGGTCAATCATCAAAATCTGCACCTGCAGGATCAATTGCTAAATTTACCGCAGCTGGCAAAGGCACTAAGAAAAAAGACTTAGCAGCAATCGCTATGAGTTATGGGCATGTCTATGTTGCTCAAATCTCACATGGTGCATCACCTGCTCAAGTTCTTAGAGCGTTTAAAGAAGCAGAAAGTTTCGATGGACCATCCATAATTATCGCGTACGCACCATGTATCGAACATGGCATCAAAGGTGGTTTAACAAATACATTTGCACAAGCAAAATTAGCAACTGAATGTGGATACTGGCCAACCTTTAGATTTGATCCAAGAAGAGAAGATGAAGGCAAGAACCCATTCGTTATTGACAGTAAAGAACCAGTTTGGGATAAATATCACGACTACTTACTTAGCGAGTCAAGATATGCACAACTCGCACAAATCAACCCTGATCATGCATCAGAACTATTAGATAAAAATATGAATGATGCGAAAAGAAGATGGAACATGTATAAGAGATACCAAGCAATGGATTACTCAATCTAATCATAAAAAAATAGTACCAGTAATAAATTTTATATTAAAAGGCGTAAAGCGCCTTTTTCTATTAACCATCTATGAAAATGATATTTTATTTATTAAATAAATATATATAGCAGTTAAGTTTTTTGAAGCGTTTTCCTATTAGAAATAAAGCTTATTGTGCGAAAAATAATGAAAAACATAAACCTTTATATTAAATATAAACCTTGAAAATGGTTGCTTTTGTTTCTGTAAACGTTTACAAATGCAAAAAACTATTGACAAGTCAGGCTCTTAAATATATAATTAGGGAAACACTTAATCAGAAAGTGTAAGAAGAAAGAGAAAAATTAGGAGGAAACTGAATGAAAAAATTTGTTAAAAGTGCATTAACATTGATTATTGCATTAACAACCGTCTTTGTACTCGTTGCTTGCGGTGGAGACTCTGATGATCAAACATTAGTAGTTGGTTCACCAGAAATCAGCGGTAACTTCATGACTGGTTTTGGTAACAGTGCATATGACGTATGGGTTAGAGATTTAATCTTCTCATATGGTACATACTCTACAACTGAACTCGGTGAAATAGTTCTTAATACAACAGTTGTTGACACTGTAACTACATCTGTAGCTTCAAATGGCGACAAGACGTATACATTTGTTATTCATGATGATCTATTATGGTCAGATGATGAGCCGATTACGGCTAGAGACTATGTATTCAACCTGTTGATGTCTGCTTCAAAAGAATGGGTATCTGCTGGTGCTTCATCTACATTAGGTGATTCATTAGTTGGTTATGCAGAATACCGTGCTGGTGATACTTCAGCTGACGTAAGATTCCAAGGTGTTAAACTTCTTGGCGATTATTCTTTCTCAGTTACGATTGATGGAGAAGAACTTCCATATTTCTATGAAACATCATACGCATCTATAGCTCCAATGCCAATGCATATTTTAGCTCCTGAAGGTGCTGAAATTGATTCAAACAGTAGTGGTGCTAAAATTGGTGCTGGTGGATTCGCATTATTAGCTGATGCAGCTAAAATTGGTGGATTCCGTTATGCTCCAATCGTTGGTTCTGGTCCTTACAAATTTGTAAGTTTCATTAACCAAGTTGTTACATTAGAAAGAAATGACAATTTCAAGGGTAACGTTTATGGCGATACTCCCAAAATTAAAACAATTGTTATTAGAAGAGTAAACCAAACATTAGACGTTGATCTAGTTATCAGTGGTGAAATTGACTTAGTTACTGGCGTTATTGAAGGATCTAAGATTCAAGCTGCTGAAGCTTCAACAACAACTAGTACAAATTACTATTCACGTAATGGTTATGGTCTATTAGCTATGCAAGCACATTTTGGTCCAACAATGGATTACAAAGTGCGCCAAGCAATCGCTTATTTAACTGATCGTCAATATGTTACTGACGTAGTTCTTGATGGATATGGTTCAATTACATATTCTGAATATGGTCTAGCACAATGGATGTATGTACAAAGTGAAGACTGGGTAGATGCAAACATTAATAAATATTCATTCTCAGTAACAGAAGCAAACACTGTTCTTGATACTACAGACTGGGTATATGAAAGTGATGGAACAACTGCATTTGATGTAACTAAGGCTGTTGCTAATAGCGAATATTACCGTTATAATTCTGATGGTGAAGTTCTACAAATTAGACACTTAGGTACTGAAAATAATGAAGTAACAACTTCACTTGCTGCTAAATTCGAGATCAATATGCAATTAGTTGGTATTATGTATGATGTTACAGAAAGTGACTTCGCATTCTTACTAGATCATTACTATTATGCATATGAACTAGATGAAGAAGATAAGTTATATCACATCTTCAACTTAGCAACTAACTTTGGTGTAGCTTATGACCCATATTACAGCTGGCATTCTGATTTCTTAGGAACTTGGATGAATGGTCACCAACTAGAAGATAGTCCAGAAAGTCCTGCTGCTCCTTTGAATGCAACTAATGGTACTAAGACACTTGATGAATTAACAGTTGAATTACGTACTGTTGCACCAGGAAATACAGCTGAATATCTAGCTGTTTGGAGAGAATACCAAGTTCGTTGGAACACATTAATTCCAAACGTACCTCTATATTCAAACCAATACTATGATGTATTTAATAGCAAACTTAAAGGTGTAGAAACTACTCCATTCTGGAACTGGGCTGCATTGATTAACAACATGTATTTCGAATAAGAAACTAGAAACAATCGCAAAATAAATCTTAATTAGAATCTAGAAAATGAGGAGAGTAGGTTTTATACGCTCTCCTTACTTTTCGAAAAAAAGGAGGCACTATGTTAAAATTTTTAGGGAAAAGACTTCTCTCTTTGATCCCAGTTATCATCATCATTTCAGTGATGCTTTTTACCATTATGAAGTTGATGCCTGGTGATCCCGTGCGCTATATGATCCCGCCTGGTACCATTCAAGATCCAGATGTTTATCGGACATTATACGAAGCTGCTGAGAGAAGACTTGGATTGGATAAACACGTAGTTATTCAATATTTTATTTGGTTTAAGAATATGGTAATAGGCGACTTTGGTTATTCTTCGCATTATCAGGCTGCGGTTAGAGATGTTCTTGCAGAGCCTCTAAGAAACAGTATTATTATTAATGTTTTCTCAATTTCTTTAGCTTTCTTAATATCAATTCCAGTAGGGATTAAATCTGCTGTGAAAAAAGACTCATTCCACGATCGTGGATGGCAAATTTTTTCACTTGTTGGTATTTCAATGCCTACATTCTTTATCGGTTTAACTCTGATTTTCATCTTCGCACTTAACTTAGGATGGTTACCATCTGGGGGTATGCCTTATGAGAACCCTGGTACAACTGCGTTTTATCTATCATATCTAAGATATCTAATCTTACCAGTAACAACACTTACGATTGGTGCATTAGCTGGAACGATTCGATACGTCCGTGGATCTATGCTTGAAGCATTAAGTAAGGATTATATCCGTACTGCAAGATCAAAAGGGCTTAGAGAAAAAGTTGTTATTTATTCTCATGCTTTTAGAAATGCATTAATTCCTGTTGTAACAATCTTATCCTTTTCAATTATTGGATTGTTTGGTGGGTCTGCAATTACAGAAGCAATCTTTGTATGGAACGGCATTGGTACAGTCTTGATTCGTGCACTACGTGTTAATGACTACAATCTCGTACTTGTTATGAACATGTTCTACGCTGTATTGGCACTTGTAGCAAATATCGTCATGGATATTAGTTATGCACTTGTCGATCCACGTGTTAAATTGGAATAGGAGGGCTAAATAGATGGATACTTTAAAGAAAATATGGGCATCAATAGTTAATCTATTTAAACGCCTGTTCTTACCACAAAAAAAGGCTGTAGATGTTTATGCTGAAGAAGCATTACTCAGCCCAGGTAAAGTTATTGCAAGAAGATTTATTAAAAATAAATTAGCAGTTATTGGTATAATTGGTTTCACATTTATATTTTTCTTTTCATTTGGTTTGTCACTAATTATCCCATTAAATATGTTTTATACGAATACATTCCATCGTAATTTACCTCCAAACTATCAATACTTAAACGTACCAAAACAATTGGAACGAGAAGGTATTGTTGAAATTGAGTCTGGTAATGCATTTTCAATTGGCTTATCAGAAGCGGGTAAAGTATATATGTGGGGCGCAAGTTATCGTGAAGTTCAAAATATGCCTGATGCAGTGAAAAATGGAACGAATTTTGTAGACGTTTCTGCAGGTTCACAACATCTTATGGCAGTTGATGCTGATGGTAATATGTATTTTTGGGGATACAATCACCAACAACAAGCTAAAATTCACGATCGATTTGTAACTGCCTTTGAGGAAGACCCAATTACTTACTTAAAAGGTGGATTCGAACGTACTTTAGCGATTACTGAATCAGGTGCAGTTTACGTCTGGGGTGTTGGAGCAAACAATATCGGAGATGTTATGAGAGGCTCACCATATATTTATTATGATGAATTCGATAATCCAATTAAAGCTATTGATGTTGTTTCAAACTTCAATAATGCACTTGTATTATTAGAAGATGGTACTGTTAGACTAATTGGTGTACAATCAGATTTAGTGAATACACTTCCGATGATTTTAATAGATGGTAGTGTACAAGTTACACAAATTGGAGTAACGGTTTATAATGCATTTGCAGTTGATTCGAATGGTAACTTATATGTTTGGGGAGCTACAAGTTTTGGAGTTCATGGACCATTCATACCAGAAGAAGCAAAAACAAATGTTAAACAACTTGGTGTTGGTTATGAACACGCTGTTGTTTTAACAGAAGATGGTCATGTTTATGCATGGGGCAATAATGATTTAAGACAAACAGAACTGCCAAGAGGATTAAGTAATGCAAATATAAAAGATATTTTTGTAGATTCTTATCAAAACTTTGCTGTTGATGAAGAGGGCAACGTACACACTTGGGGTAACAAAGGTTTCTTATTAGGTAGTGACGAACAAGGTAGAGATTTTATTATCCAATTAATTCATGGTGGTAAGATTACACTTACTGTTGGGGCTGTGGCTGTTTTAATTTCACTTGTTATTGGTGTCACTGTTGGTCTTACTGCTGGATACTTTGGTGGTAGAATTGATAACTTACTCATGCGTTTTGCTGAAATTGTTGCATCATTCCCGTTCTTACCGTTCGCGATAACACTATCAGCTTTATTGATGGGTGGAGCAACAACAGAAGTTCAACGTATGTTACTCATCATGATTATTCTAGGGGTCTTATCATGGACCGGTTTAGCAAGGCTTATTCGAGGGCAAATTCTTTCTGAAAGAGAAAGAGATTATGTTCTTGCTGCAAAAGCATTAGGTATTAAACAAAAACATATTATCTGGCGTCATATTTTCCCGGCAGTTATTAGTATTGTTATTGTTAACTTAACGATTGGTTATGCTGGATCACTCTTAACCGAGGCTGGATTATCCTTCTTGGGATTTGGGGTTCAAAAACCTAATCCATCATGGGGTAATATTTTAACAGCTGCGCAAGATGTTAACGTTATTCGTACATATTGGTGGCGTTGGATTTTACCTGGTATAGCGATTCTAACAGCAGCTTTAAGTATCAACTTAATTGGTGATGCTCTAAGAGATGCTATGGATCCTAAGAATGCTGAACGATAGGAGGTATGACAAATGGATAAGTATTTATTAGAAATAAAAGATTTACATACCTACTTCACAACTAAAAGAGGTTTAATTAAAGCTGCTAATGGTGTTTCTCTTAAAGTTCAAAATGGTAAGACATTAGGAATTGTTGGAGAGTCCGGAAGTGGTAAAAGTGTTACAGCAATGAGTATTTTAAAACTCTTTGAACACAATCAAAAAATACATTCTGGTGAAATTTGGTTTGATGGTGAAAAAATTTCTAGTTTAACTCAAAACGAGCTTAGAAAAATTCGTGGGAACGATATTTCTGTTATTTTCCAAGAGCCGATGACAAGTTTGAATCCAGTATTAACAGTTACGCGACAAATTAGTGAAGTTTTAATGCTTCACCAAGACATGACAAAAGACCAAGCTCACGCGCGTACTATTGAATTATTAGGACTTGTAGGTATTAGTAATCCTGAAAAGATTGCGAAAGCATACTCATTCCAGCTTTCCGGTGGTATGAGTCAACGTGTTATGATTGCGATGGCATTAGCTTGTCGTCCAAAACTCCTAATCGCTGACGAACCAACGACCGCATTAGACGTAACCATCCAGGCACAAATTCTAAAACTTATGAATGAGTTGAAAGATGAACTTGGAACATCAATTATATTCGTTACACATGACCTTGGGGTTATTAACGAAATGGCTGATGATGTTGCAGTTATGTATTCTGGACAAGTTGTAGAGAGTGCGAATTCAAAAGTTATTTTTAGTGGAAAAGCTAAATACTCACATCCTTATACTGAAGGCTTGATGAATTCAATTCCTCGACTTTCAGATGAAAAAGGTAAGAAACTAGAAGTTATTCCAGGTACAGTACCACATCCACTGGATTTACCTCCAGGATGTAAATTTGCTCCACGTTGCAAATATGCAACGGACAAATGTAGAGTTGAAGAACCTGAATTAGTAGAAGTGGAAAAAGATCACCACATTCGTTGTTTCTATCCAGAAAGTGGGGTGCGCAGCGATGGCGAAAAATAGTCTAAGTAAACAAGAACCTCTACTTATAATGAATAAGTTGAAAAAGTTCTTTCCATTAAAAAGAAATTCATTCTTTGATAAAAATCAAATCTATGTTCGTGCTGTTGAAGATGTGAATTTAAGAATCATTAAAGGTGAAACATTTGGATTAGTTGGCGAATCAGGTTGTGGTAAATCTACACTTGGACGCGTAATTCTTCAATTATATCCACCTACAAGTGGTAGTGCTGTATATTATGGCTCTAGAGTTGAAGATATGGATCTAAATTATATTGTTAAAGAAATCGAAAAACTTCCTAAATATCAAGAGCATGCTATCAAATGTTATCAAAAGAGTGTTAAGTATGATGAAGAATTAGTATCTCTGAAAAAAGAAATTGATGCAATTGAAAAAAGCAAAGAAATGCCTGATAAGAATTACGAAAAGAAACAAAAAAGAGTAGAAAAACTAGCATACCTTTCAAGAGAACAAAAAAAGGAAGCTTCAAGACAACTTAGAGAAGGTTCACGTACAGTTGGTAGTTTGATTTTAGAAGAAAATATCGAACAAATTCGCGACTTACTCCTTAAAGCAACCGTTCTATTTGGACATAACAGTGTTATTTTCAGTGGTCTAGAAGGTAAGTATAGCGATAAGTACTCAGAAGAAGTTAAATCATTATTTGAAAAAGTTCGTGGATTTAAAGGTCAAAAAACATTGGCTATTACAGAACGTACCTTAGATCCTAAATATCAAGCAAAACTTGAGAAAAACCGTGAAACGGGTATCAACTTAACAAGACTTGATGATGAAGAAATGAGAAATCTAAGAAGAAAGTTACAAATTATCTTCCAAGATCCATATTCATCTCTTGATTCTCGTATGACAGTTGGGCAAATTATCGGTGAAGCAGTCGTTGAGCATGGAATGTATAAGAAGGGTTCGAAAGAGCTTGAAACATATATTTTAGAAACGATGTCAAAATGTGGTCTTGACGGTTATATGTTACACCGTTTCCCTCACCAGTTCTCTGGTGGACAAAGACAACGTATTGGTATCGCTAGAGCACTAGCATTAAAACCTGAATTTGTTGTTTGTGATGAAGCAGTTAGTGCGTTAGACGTATCGATTCAATCTCAAATTATTAACTTGTTAATGGAACTTAAAGAACAAGAAGACTTAACATACCTATTTATTTCACATGACTTAAGCGTTATTAAGCATATTAGTGATCGTATTGGAGTTATGTATTTAGGTAATATGGTTGAACTTGGACCATCTGCTGAAATTTATGCAGATCCACTTCACCCATATACAAAAGCTTTATTATCAGCAATTCCTACAACTGATGAGATTAAAGGTACACGGATTATCCTAGAAGGCGATATTCCTTCTAATATCTTCCCACCATCAGGTTGTAAATTTAGAACACGCTGTCCTCTGGCAACAGATAAATGTGCTAAGGTAGTTCCTGAATATCGCGAGATTAATCCAGGACACTTCGTAGCATGTCACTATTATGAAAAGACAAAAGATATGAAGTAAAATGAGAAAATACGAAACTGAAGCAGAAAAAGCAGCTAAAAGAGCTCAAGCTCGTAAAAATTTAGCTGAAACTCCGCCAGAAAAGAACGATATCTTAGCAATGTTTATTGCAGCGTTCATCGTTTTGTTGCCAGTATTTCTTATTATTGTAGCTATCTTTGTAGTTGTTCTATTGTTATTATTCGGATAATGAAAAAGCCAATCAAATTCGATTGGCTTTTTTTCTATCTCATTCAATAAATTAATCAAGGATTTGATAAATTGCTTCAATAATTTTGGCATTAGATTGAACGAACTCAACTTCTAGAATATAGTCAGGTGTGATACCATGTTCAATACTATAATAAGTATAACCATCAATCTCATTACCCTCACGATAGCTTAACACATTTAGACTACTCATATGAAAGAAACTACCATCTGGTAAAACAACAGGTGTGATTGATGATGCACCACCACCAGATTGAGTTCCAATAATTGCAGCAAACCCCATATGCTGACCAATTGAAGCCATTAGGTTTGCTGCACTAAACGTTACTTTTGAAGTTAAGAAGAACCAATTGATTTCAGTATAAGCAACTGTATCAATATTTGCGAAATATGTAACTCTAGAACCATCTAAAGGGTTCATATAGCTCATTTCAATAGGATCTTCAGTCATATAACCTAAAACTCTAAGTAAAGCTCCAAGATTTCCTCCAGTATTATAACTTAGATCAATAACTATATTTTCAATACTCATTGATTCAGCAAAGATACTGTTCAATGTTTCTCTCATATACTTATTGGAATCTTTTCCATCTGGATTTTCAACAGTTGCAGTATGAAAACCATCTAAATAAATGACAGCTGTTTTACCACCATCAATGATTCTATAGTTTGGTGGTAAGTTGTCTATATTGGTAGGGTAAGTAGTTGCTAAGACCTCCTGAACATCCCATAATGTTTCATACCATCTTCTAACAGAAGCCCCTACTTGGGCGATATTTGTTAATGGTATACTAAAATTCTTTGGTTCATAGTATCCTGGAAAGTGATGAGAACTATGTAAATCATCCATCGTCTTAGTAACAAACCTAAAGATACCATCAGATAAACCTCTTGTTGTTCCATTTAACATAGTATTGTTATAAATTTTTAGCAAATCATAATGTGTTTGAATACCACGCTCATCTTTTAATCCAAAGAAGTAGTCAAGTGTAAAAGCAAGCATATCGTAGGTTGCAACGATTAAATCTGCAGGTATATCGTGCCCATTATATGAACTATTCTTAATTGTATTGAATGCAATACCATCTTCAGTTGAACCGCTAGTATCAGATGGATCCGGAAAAGCATAGATGCCCGTATAACTATTACCGTTAAAATAAACATTATAGTATGAGCCACTTGTAAATAAAAGGTTGGCTATATGGAATGGGAATAAATATTTATCGTTATCAATAACCAAATCAAAGCGATAAGGTGTCAATTCAAAAGTAATTGAATCTCCCGGTTCAACATAAGAGTCTAAGTAAGTAATACCAGCACCATATTCAGTAGCTGTTTCATAAACGTAATAGTCGAAAAAACCTAATCGATCGACTGTAACGGTGTTCAAATCGAAGTCTATAGTCATTAAAAAACTTTCAATTTCTGTATCGATGACATTCCCAAATTCATCTTCGATATCGAACTCAGCTTCATATGCGATGGTCATGATCTCATTTAAATATGTGAACTCTAGGTCTTCATAATGTAGAAAACCATCTAGCAATTGCAAGAATTCTTGAACATCAACATAAGGAATAGAACTGTTTTCGCCATAATAAGTCATTAAGTTGCCAGAAAATACTTCAAACTCTGAGGTTACATTTGTAAATGGTAGAGATGTTGATTCAATGATGTTAATCTCATTCATTGGCATAACTTCAAGTTCGAAATCATAGTTTTTCGATTCTAGTTCATAGTTTAACTTTGCAGTTAATGTAACAGTTATAGAATCGCTACCCATAGGCGGATGTAATACAATACCACCTGAGGTAATAACACCAGGATCATCAGATATCCACGTTATACTAGACCCATGTATTTCACCTGTTTTTGGTAATTCAATCTTTGATGACAAAATCATGTCTTCAGAAATGTTAATTTGTGCTGCGTCAAGATCCATTCTATTTATTTGAATAGTAGAATCAGCTAGCCATTTAGCATATAGTGTTATATTTTTTGTAACAGGCTCACTAAAATCATAAGGTTTACTATAAATGGTGTCAGTAAACCATCCATCAAAAATATATGCATCTTTTTCTGTCTGTTCAGGGAATCCAATCACTGCACCACTTTCAACGACTATTTCGGTAATCTCTGTCCCACCTTGTGTGTTAAATGAAACGGTGTATGTTTCACTCTTAGTACATGCTGATAAAACAAATGTAATGATTAATATTAAAAATACTATTTTTTGTTTCATTTGAAGCCCCCTTCTCCATACATAATATAATGTATTATATTATTTATATATTTTTTTTCATTTTTTGTCAAGTTTATAAAAAAAACGAGCTTCCTAAGAAGCCCAATTTTGGGAAAACCTTTTTATAAAATAATCGTGGATGGCAGTCCAAATATTTTAATAGCGAGGTTAACGCTGTATTTTTTGGGAGAAAAATACATTTGATGTAGTCTTGTAATAGAAAAAGTAAACCTGACTACATTCATATTATAATACAGTTTTCTGAAAATGAATGATTATTTACATGAAATTTTCATTGAAAACGTTTCCTCATTTTAACAAATTATAAATTAGCATATAAATAGCAATAAAAAGCCCTTTGTTATATAATAGATATGGAAATTCAAGGAGGTCTTTTATGGCAAAATTAGAAATTATCAACCTACATGTTGAAATTGAAGGAAAAGAAATATTAAAAGGAGTTAACTTATCAGTTAATTCAGGAGAAGTACACGCAATTATGGGTCCTAATGGTACAGGGAAATCAACGCTAGCAAGCGCATTGATGGGCCATCCAAAATATGAAGTGACTGCAGGGGAAGCGTATCTAGATGGAGAAAACATTTTAGATATGGAAGTTGATGAAAGAGCACGTGCAGGTTTATTTCTTGCAATGCAGTATCCAGCTGAAGTTCCTGGCGTAACAAATTCTGACTTTATGCGTCAAGCAGTTAGAGCAACTTCAGGAAAAGATATTGGTCTTTTTGAGTTTGCTGTTTCATATGAAAAACAAGTTGAAGAGTTGAAAATGCGACCAGATCTAGCACATCGTTATTTAAACGAAGGTTTTAGTGGTGGCGAAAGAAAAAGAAATGAAATTCTTCAGTTAAAAGTTTTAAAGCCAAAATTTGCAATTCTTGATGAGATTGATTCAGGACTTGATGTTGATGCATTAAAAATCGTTGGAGAGAACGTAAGTAGTCTTGTTAATAGTGAGTTTGGTTGTATTTTGATAACACACTATCAACGTATTTTAGACCATATCAAACCAACGAATGTTCATATTATGATTGATGGTAAAATCGTATTAAGTGGTGGGCAAGAATTAATTGAAAAGATTGATCAAAATGGTTATTTATGGATAAAAGATGAATTAGGTATAGATTACATTGAAGAGGATCAATAATGAATTCAATTGTTATTAAAAATCACGAAGTTGTATCGGGATTACCTAAAGATTTCATTTATGAAAACCAACAATTAACCATACCAAAAAATATCCAATATCAAGATCCATTTAAAATAACATTAGAAGATGATAGCAACGAGTCATTTGAAATCATTGTGTCTGAAAATACAGGCATCAAGATTATTTTAGAAGTTGTTAGTGAAGATACTACAGACAACAATTACAAAATAAAGCTTCATGCGAAATCGAATACACAAGTCAAATATTTACTTATTAGTGAATTATCGAGTCTTAATGCTAATCTTGAGCATCATTTTGTTGTAGATAGAGATGCAAAATTAGACTTAATTGGTGGATTTGTAAGCAATATACTTACAGCAAAAATGCATGTTGATTTAGTTGGCGAAGGTGCAGAAGTCAAATTAAGAGCGATTGCTGTATCGTCTGATGACCATCAACAAAGCATTGATGTTCTAATTGTACATAAAGCACCAAACACATTTGGAGACATGACGAACATTGGAATTGCCAATAAACGTGGTAAAATTGTCTTGAACGGTGTCGAAAAAATAGAAAAGGGGATGAAGCATGCTAATGCTTTCCAAACCTTAAAAGGTATTATTACATCTGATGAAGCAAGAGTTGAAGTCAATCCAATCTTATTAATTGATGAATATGACGTTAAAGCAGGTCATGGAGCAACAATTGGTAAAATTGCAGAAGACGCATTGTTTTACTTGCGAAGCAGAGGATTAACACATCAGGAAGCAGAAAAACTCATTATTAATGGATTCCTGCGTCCAGTTATCGATGAAATCGATGATGAACCACTTAAGGAAAGATTCGTGCATGTTGTCAATTCAAGAATATGATAGATATTAACAAAATTAGGAAAGATTTTCCAATCTATGATATACAACCAAAACTAGCATATCTAGATTCTGCAGCATCTTCACTCAAAGTAAGATCTGTTATCAAACAGGTTGACCATTATTATATGTCTTTAGGTGTGAATGTACACAGAGGGGCATATGAGTTAGCTTATGAAGCAACAAAATTATATGAAGATGCAAGAATTACAGTCTCAAAATTTATTGGTGCACAGGAAGATGAAATCATCTTCACTCGTGGAACGACATCCGCTTTAAATCTTATTGCACATGCATATAAAGAGATTTTAAAGCCTGGTGATGAAATCATTACCAGTGAACTAGAACACCACTCTTCCCTACTTCCATGGATGGTAGTCGCAAAAAAGACTGGTGCTAAACTGATTTATATACCATTAACTAAAGAAGGAAGAATTACAGTTGAAGGTTTCAAAAGTGTGCTAACAAATCAAACCAAGGTGGTTGCTATAACACATGTCTCAAATGTCATGGGTTATAAAACTCCTATTGAAGAAATCGCAAGACTCGCGCATGAGAAAGAAGCAATCGTTATTCTTGATGCAGCACAATCTGTACCTCATATGGAAGTTAATGTTAAAGAACTTGGTGTTGATTTTCTAGCATTTTCAGGTCACAAAATGTTTGGGCCATCTGGTGTAGGAGTGCTATATGGTAAAGAAAATTTGCTAAACAGCATAGAACCCTTTGAGTTTGGTGGAGAAATGGCTGATCAAGTATTTAAAGATCATGCTACTTATAAAGAAGCACCACTTAAATTTGAAGCAGGAACACCAGTGATTAGTGGTGCGATAGGATTAGCAGAAGCAATCCGATATATTGAATCTATTGGAATCCATGAGATTCATGAACATACACATCAACTACATCAATACACATTAGATAAACTAAAAAACGTTGAAGGTGTGACAATCTATAACCCAACAGCTGATAATCCAGTCATAGCATTTAATGTTGATGATGTACATCCACACGATATTGCAACAATGTTAGATCAATATAACATCAGTGTTCGTGCTGGACATCATTGTGCACAACTTGTAACAAAATTTTTAGGAGTGAATTCTACATTGCGAGCGTCATTCCATGTATATAATAACATCGCAGATTGTGATACATTTATAGACAGTGTAAAAGCTGCAAAAGAATTCTTTTTATCGTTTTAGGAGATATTATGAATATTGAGCATTTATATAGACAAGTGATAATGGAACATTATAAAAACCCAAAAAACAAAGGGTTTGTAGCTGATAACAGTTACATGACCGTTCATTTAAACAACCCCAGTTGTGGGGATGAGATGACCGTTCAATTGAAAGTCGATAATCACAAAATCATAGATATTTTGCACCAAGGAACCGGTTGTTCTATATGCTGTTCAAGTGCAAGTGTAATGAGTGAAACACTAAAAAATAAATCACTAGATGAAGCAATATCAATACTACATGAATTTTATGAATTGATTAAAGGTTACCCTTTTAATCCAGAAATTCTTAAAGGCGATGCAGTGGTCTATCAAGGTGTTGCTCAGTTTCCAGCTCGTGTTAAATGTGCAACATTGGCATGGAAAGCTGCAGAACAAGGTATAATAAAAATAAAGGAGGATGAGCTAAATGGATGAGAACAAGAAGAAGATAGATGCAATTATAGGCGAGTATCAATTTGGTTTCCATACAGAATCAAAGCCTGTATTTGATACGGGAAAAGGTCTTAATGAAGACATTATACGTGTGATTAGCAAAACAAAGAATGAACCAGAATGGATGCTTAATTACCGTTTAGAAAGTTATAAAAAGTTTTTAGAATTGAAGAATCCCAAATGGGGTCCAGACTTATCATTTATCAACTTTGATGAGTTTACGTACTTCCTTAGAGCGAGTGATCGCGCTGAAACAAGTTGGGATGAAGTGCCTCAAGCAATTAAAGACACATTTGAAAAATTAGGGATACCTGAAGCTGAAAGAAACTTTTTAGCTGGCGTATCTACCCAATTTGAAAGTGAAGTCGTTTATCATAATACACAAAAAGAACTTGAAGACTTAGGTGTTATTTATGTTGACACTGACACAGCACTAAGAGATTATCCTGATTTGGTGAAGAAGTATTTTGGAACGATTATTCCAAAAAATGATAATAAATATGCTGCATTAAATAGTGCAGTTTGGAGTGGTGGATCATTTATTTATGTTCCTAAAGGTGTAAAAGTAACAAAACCTCTTCAATCGTATTTTAGAATCAACTCTGACCAAATGGGTCAATTTGAAAGAACTTTAATTATTGTTGATGAAGGTGCATCAGTAAACTATGTTGAAGGATGTACTGCACCCATATATAAGAAAGATTCATTACACGCAGCCATCGTTGAAATTGTTGTACACAAAGATGCAACGTGTCGTTATACAACCATACAGAACTGGTCTAACAACGTCATTAATTTGGTGACCAAACGTGCATATGTTTATGAAAATGGACATATGGAATGGATTGATGGAAACATCGGAAGTAATGTAAACATGAAATATCCATCATGTGTTTTACTTGGTGAAAGAGCAAAAGGTACAACCATTTCGATTGCATTTGCTGGTAAAGGTCAATGGCAAGATACTGGTGCTAAAATGATTCATGTTGCACCAAACACAACATCAACTATTATTTCTAAATCAATTAGTCGTGGTGGTGGAACTGTTAACTATCGTGGTAAAGTTGATTTCGGCAAAAAAGCTAAAGGTGCAAAAGCACATGTCGAATGTGACACGATTATTTTAGATGACTATTCATTCTCAGATACAATCCCAACAAATGTTGTACGTAATAGCGATGTATTCCTTGAGCATGAAGCGACAGTTTCTAAAATCAGTGAAGAGCAACTGTTTTACTTAATGAGTAGAGGGCTAACTGAAGAACAGGCAACAGAAATGATTGTTATGGGATTCATTGAACCATTTGCTAAAGAATTACCGATGGAATATGCTATTGAGTTAAACCAATTAATTAAGTTGGAAATGGAAGGTTCAATCGGTTAATATTCAAAAACATATTAAAGATATTTGTGATAAATTCGCAAATATCTTTTTTATTTACGCGTTTTAGCGTAAAATAATCTTAAGAGGTGTTAGGATGAAAAGATTTTTCTCTTTTCTTTTAATAGGTCTAATGGTCATCAGCATATCTGGATGTACAGAAGTTATAACCTATGATGACTTATACCAAGATTACCAAACACATTTGAATCAGAACGAAGCGATATATCAATCTCATATTGATTATTTTAATCATATCTCAACAGAAACAATTAAAAGTGTTGTATCCGTTAAGAAAACAGTTTTTGCATCATCTGGGTCTATGACGGGTTCTGGTGTCATATTTTATGAGGATAGTCTTTATTACTATGTGCTAACAAACAATCATGTTGTATATGAGGAATCTAGTTATTCAGTCAATTATTCAGTTGGTGACTATAATGGGAATAATTACAGTGCTACTTTAGTTGCAAACAGTAGTGCATTTGACTTAGGTATCGTCAGATTTAGAAAGGGTAGCGAGCTACTTGATGTTATTGAGTTTGCTGAAGAAAACCCTGCCTTAAACCTCAATATTGCTATCTTAGGCTACCCGAGTTTTCAAATCAACGCTATTACTTTAGGCACATCAATAGATTACACAGTGATAGATATCGAAAATCCATCTACCGATGTTGTTAATGTCGATTTCCCTGTATTAGTAGCTACTGCACCTGTTAAATCAGGAAGTAGTGGTAGTGTAGTCATTAATGACTCGTATGCGTTAATCGGTGTTGTTTATGCTGGTAATTTTAGTAATAATAGCGATGTATCTCAATATGCTTTCATTATTCCAGTAGAGAAAGTTTTCGCATTCTTTGAGCATGTTGAATTTGATTTTGGAGGTGACTCTGAATGAAAAAAATGTTGATGCTTATTTTACTATTGGCAACCTTACTTAATGGTTGTGCTATCTTTGTTATTGAAGAAGATACTGAAGAGTTTAAGATATTAGCAAGTCAATACCAAAATTATATAGCAAACGATATTAATATTTTTGATCGATTTCAAACATTCATTAATGTTGTAACACTTGAGACAACCATCTCTAGCGTTATGATTGAAGTTAAAGTTTATTCGCCATTAGGTGTTTTGCTTGAAACAAGATATGGATCAGGTGTTATTTTTGAAGAAGATAGTAGTAATTATCACGTTTTGACAACCTTTGATTTAACAAAACTGAGTTCAGGTCAAACAATGTCAATTGAAATATCTGATTACTTAGGTAGAACATATCGAGGTTTTCTTAGAAAATCATCTGAAGATTTAGGGTTGTCAGGCATAAGATTCGTAAAAAATAGAAATAGAGTTCTTCAGACTTTAGACATCTCCGACAGTCTACCTTTAATAGGAGAACCAATTATGTTAATAGGATATCAAGGAGAAATCATCAATGCATTGACGATGGGTTTAATTACTGGTTATATTAAGACTGATGAAAATATAGTTCAAGCAGTCGAAACGAACGTTTTATCTGATGCCTTTGGTAATGGTGGTGTTATGATCAATATGAATCATGAGATCATTGGCATCCAATTTGATGTAGATAACGGATCTACATATGCATATTCCATTTATATTTTAAGAACCTTCAAGGTATTTTATTTAGAACCATAGAAAATAGAATTATTTAGAAGTGATATAATAGAGAAAAGGAATGATTGAATGTATAGATATCTCATCATTGAAAGCAAAAAAGAAATCAAATCAGAAGAGTCGCCTATTATATCTATTTTTTCTGAGTTCATCGATATTACTAAAGTTGAGACAGAACCTTACGCGATTCATATATTTTATCAACAAGAAACTGATGTTTCTTTTTTAGATGTCATTTTAAATATTATGAGTGATACACTAACAGACTTACGTATTTATGTGTCTTATCAATTTGAAAATGAAGATCAGTTACAATTACACATGAACTTTATTAAAAACAAATTGAAACTCATACCATTTATAAAATATGTATATATCGATGATAAAATCTTACTACGATCACTACTAAACCTAATCGATCATGAGTTAAAAAGTTATATGCTGCGAAAATACAATCAAGACACTTCAATGTTACAGAGTATTAAAACATATTTAGAGTGTAATCAGAACATGAGCTCAGCAGCTAAAAAATTGTATATACATCGTAATACACTTATTCAAAGATTAGATAAGTTTTATCAAACGACTGGTTTTGATGTTAGAGTGTTCAATGATGCATTTCTTATTTATCATCTAGTCATCTAAAAATATGTGCAACTTGCACATTTTTTTTATCGTATGGACTTGCTATAATGGTTTTAGAATGTAATTAAAATAAGGGAGAAAAAAATGGCTACTTTACAATTAAAAGATATTAATAAAGTATACCCTAATGGTGTACAAGCAGTTTTTGACTTTAATCTTAAAATTAGAGATAAAGAATTTATCGTTTTTGTTGGACCATCAGGTTGTGGAAAATCTACAACACTAAGAATGATTGCTGGTCTTGAAGAAATCACATCAGGTGAATTATATATTGACGATGAACTCGTTAATGACAAAGCACCAAAAGATAGAAATATCGCAATGGTATTCCAATCTTATGCCCTATATCCTCACATGACTGTGTATGATAATATGGCGTTTGGTCTTAAACTAAGAAAAATGCCTAAAGATATCATCAATGAAAAGGTTCAAGAAGCAGCAGATATTCTTGGATTAACACCTTACTTAAAGCGTAAACCAAAAGCTTTATCAGGTGGACAAAGACAACGTGTTGCTTTAGGTAGAGCAATCGTACGTAACGCAAAAGTGTTCTTAATGGATGAACCATTATCAAACCTTGACGCAAAATTACGTGTTCAAATGCGCGGTGAGTTAATTAAACTTCACAATAAGATTGAAACGACTACAATTTATGTAACTCATGACCAAATTGAAGCGATGACAATGGCAAGCCGTATTGTTGTTATGAAAGATGGTTATATTATGCAAGTTGGAGCTCCAAAAGATATTTATGACAATCCGAACAACTTATTCGTGGCTGGATTTATTGGAACACCTCCAATGAACTTTATCCATGGTATCGTTGATAACAAATCTAACTTTGTTGCTGGAGAACATAAAATTGTTGTTCCTGAAGATAAATTTGCAATCCTAAAAGAAAATGGTATGGTTGGTAAAGAAGTTGTTTTAGGTATTCGTCCAGAGGATATTCATGACGAACAAGTGGTTATGGATACATATCCAGATGCAATTTTAAATATCACTGTTGATGTTGCTGAGTTACTTGGTTCTGAAACGAATATTTATACAAACGTTAATGGTAATAATATCTGTGCTGTTGTTAACGCACGTGCAGGCGTTCATATTGGAGATAAAATGAGACTTGCATTAGATATGCACAAATGTCATTTCTTTGATCCAGAATCAGAACAACGTTTAGTTTCATCTGAAGCTCAACCAAAGAAAACAATTAAGAAAATCAAAGAAGAAGAACAATAATAATTAAAGGCCAATTGGCCTTTTTTTTATGGAGATAAATAATTATGATTGAATATATTGTTAATACCAGTCAGGGAGCGTTAATTTATCAAGAACGACACATAAAGACATATAAATCATCAAATTTAAGTTATATTAAGCTTTTATGTCAAGAAGGATTATTTACCTATGAGGGTTATCTAATGGCTGTTAAGAAGGTTTTAGACATCAAATATAAGGTTCCAGTATACATCAACGATTATCTTATGTTGATTCCAGTGAAAAGAACGAGAGACTATGATAACATATGGATTAATTATGCATCCATCAATCATATCCGAGAATCCGATGATGGTTTAGAAATTGAATTCTATAGTCAAAGAAAAATATATTTAAAGTATTCTTTAAATAGTCTATCAAAGCAGATAAAGTATTTAGAAATGATAAAGTTTATGAAAGTAAAACATTTTCATTTTCAATAGTATAGAAAAAGTTTACAAATAGTGTTATAATAAGAACGGTTAAAATTTAAACGATTACATCATATAGGAGGAAAAATGATGGCAAAAAAAACAATTAAAGATATTCAATTAAAAGGAAAAAAAGTGCTTGTTCGTGTTGACTTTAATGTACCAATTAAAGATGGCGAAATAAGTGATGAAAACAGAATTGTACAAGCATTACCAACGATTAAGTATATTTTAGATCAAGGTGGTAAGGCGATTGTTTTTTCTCATCTAGGGCGTATCAAAGAAGAGTCCGATAAGGCAAAAGGTAGTTTAGATATTGTTGCTAAAAGATTAAGTGAACACTTAAATCAAGACGTTGTCTTTGTTCCTGAGACTAGAGGAAAACTATTAGAAGACGCTATCGATGCTTTGAAAGATGGCGAAATCTTAATGTTTGAAAACACAAGATTTGAGGATTTAAATGGTAAAAAAGAAAGTAAAAATGATCCTGAACTAGGTAAGTATTGGGCTTCTTTAGGGGATGTATTCGTTAATGATGCATTTGGAACAGCACATCGTGAAGCAGCATCGAATGTAGGTATTGCATCAAATATTGAACAAACTGTTGCAGGTTTCCTTTTAGAAAAAGAAATCAACTTTATTGGTGGAACTCTAGAAAATCCTGAAAGACCGTTTGTAGCTATACTAGGGGGAGCTAAAGTATCTGATAAAATTGAAGTCATAAAAAATTTACTCAAAGTTGCTGATTATGTATTAATTGGTGGTGGGATGGCATACACTTTCTTTAAGGCTTTAGGATACGAAGTTGGAACAAGTTTATTAGAAGCAGATAAAGTGGACTTAGCAAAAGAATTGTTAGAACTTGGAAAAGGCAAAATATTGTTAGGTAAAGATATTTACACAGCAAAAGAATTTAGTCCAGAGAGTGAAAAACATGTCAGAGATGCAGAAGCAATTCCAAGTGATGAAATGGGTATGGATATTGGACCAAGAACAGTTGCATTATTCGAATCATATATTGAAAAAGCAAAAACCGTTGTTTGGAATGGACCAGTTGGTGTATTCGAGTTCCCAAGGTTTGCTGAAGGAACTCTTGCTATCGCACGTGCTGTTGCTGAACTAGAAGGTAAAGCAACAACTATTATTGGTGGTGGAGATTCAGCAGCTGCAGTAATTCAATTTGGTCTAGCAGAGAGATTTTCACATATTTCAACTGGCGGAGGAGCATCACTAGAATACCTTGAAGGTAAAGTGCTTCCTGGTATCGAATGTGTTGACGATAAATAATGGATATTGGTAAAAAGATAAGAGCACTCAGATTAGGAAATAATCTAACACAAGAAGAGCTTGCGAACAGATTGGAGTTAACAAAAGGGTATATTTCACAAATTGAAAATAATCTAACGTCACCTTCAATGCAAACCTTATTCTCAATTCTTGAGGTGCTTGGAACAGATGTTCATGAGTTCTTTAGTATTGAAGAAGAACAAACTGTCGTCTATAAAAAAGAAGATTTCTATGAAAAAGAAAATGACAATTTAAAGCATATGATCTCTTGGATTGTACCAAATGCATTAAAATATGAAATGGAACCTATTATAATTGACTTAGAACCAGGTGGACAATCAGTTATTGATGATCCTCATGCAGGTGAAGAGTTTGGTTATATATTAGAAGGTCAAGTTACTTTAGTTTTAAATAAGAAAAGATATATTGTTCGAAAAGGTGAAACATTTTATTATCCAGCAAACAAAGAACATTATTTAATTAATCACAGTCATCAAAACGCAAAGGTGCTATGGATAAGCACACCACCAATGTTTTAACCAAGGAGAGGAAAAGTTAAAATGGAAAAAGAAATTGTAATTAAGAGTACACAAGGTTTACATGCAGCTTTAGCAGCAAAAGTTGTACAAACAGCATCAAAATATGCTGTTGATATTGAATTGCATTACCACAACAAAGTTGTTGACTTAAAGTCGATTCTTGCTTTAATGTCATTGGCTGTCCCACATGGAGAAAATGTACGTATCGTAGCTAGAGGAACTCGTGCCGAAGAAGCAATCAAAGACGTATCCTCTATCTTAGGATAAGATTATGAGAAGAAAACCTTTAATCGCAGGGAATTGGAAGATGTATAAGACGAAAGATGATGCTCTAGCATTCATCTATGCTGTTAACGTCGAAGTCCCTGACAAAGATGTTGTGGAATCAGTGATTTGTGCACCAGCTATATTTTTGAAAGATCTTGTGAAAAGAGAAGGCGAAAATCTAAGAATTGGTGCTCAGAATATGCATTATGCTGAAGAAGGTGCATATACTGGAGAAATTTCAGCTGCTATGTTGAAATCATATGGTGTTGATTATGTCATTGTTGGACATAGTGAACGTCGTGCTTATTTTAATGAAACAGATGAGACTGTGAATTTAAAACTTATATCCGCAGTAAATGTGGATATCACACCAATTGTTTGTGTTGGTGAATCATTAGAAATTAGAGAAGCTGGAACAACCAACCAAGTCGTGAAAAAGCAAATTGAAAAAGCTTATTTAAATGTAAGTGCTCAAGATGCATTAAAAACAGTTGTTGCATATGAACCAATATGGGCAATTGGTACAGGAGTAACTGCAACTCCAGAACAAGCAAATGAAACCATTATAGCAATTCGCTCAGTCATTAAAAAACTATATAACGAAGAAGTTAGTGAGCAAATTCGTATCTTATATGGTGGTTCTGTCAACACGAAGAATGTTGATAGCTTATTATCAATGTCCGATATTGATGGAGCATTAGTTGGTGGAGCATCATTAGATCCTAATTCGTTTTTAACGTTAGTTAGAGCAGCACTTAAATAAATTCAAGTTCAATCAATCAAAAA
>NZ_JASCXW010000013.1 GCF_030012175.1 Peloplasma aerotolerans | reverse complement strand
TTTTTCTTATTTGATTTTCTCAAGACACTTTGGACCATCATTTGCTACATGATTTACGAAAGTAGAGACTTGGTAACTTTCCATTTGTCTTGTGTCATAGGGCTTTAATAAATGATTTAGCTCATTTAAATCTTTATGATCTGGGTTTAACCAAATTTTTCGTGCATCTTCAGTTAGAATCACAGGCATTCGATTATGAATCTCAGACATCATTTCATTCGCTTCGGTAGTAATGATTGTGCAAGTATGAATTTTGGTGCCATCACTTCGTGTAAATGTGTTCCATAGACCTGCCATTGGAAACAACTGCTTATTTTTTAATTGAATATGCATTGGAATCTTTTTGCCATCTGCATTTTTCCACTCATAAAATCCATCAGCAATAATAATACAGCGCTTATTTTGAAATGATGTGATAAAAGATGGCTTTTGATGAAGTGTTTCAGCTTTAGCATTGATGATATTGAGGCTTGTTTTTTCATCCTTTTCAAATCCTGGTATGAATCCCCATTTGAGTAATCCAACACGATTCTTTGACCGATCATTAATGATTGAAATGATGGATTGACCAGGAGCAATGTTATAACGTGGCAGATCAAAATCTTTATTCATTTCATCAATGTCATAATTATCGTATAAATATTGTTTTAATTCATCAAGTGTTACGCTGACCGTAAAACGCCCACACATATAGATAGACCTCATTTCCGAGAATTTATAATGATATTATATCATGATGCAAAAATATCAATATATCATGCATGCAAATGAAAGAATTATTTCGGGAAAAAGTGTTATAATACTTTTGTGGAAAACATCAAGCAATACTTTTCTTTTGTACACTTCATTTAATTAAGTATTGTTAGTGGGGAGGAACCAATGATTACTGAAAGATTGAAGCAGGAAAACAAAAAACTTGTCTTCAAGTTTGTTGTGTTTTTATCAATAATAGCTGCTGTTTTAACAGTTATTCTTTTATTATTGAAAGAAATCACGAATGAAATGATTGCACTAAGTGCTTTAATAATCTTATGTATAGTGATTATATTTACCCTAAGAATCTCAAGAAACCTCAAAAAATTCTACGATTACACATATAAAGTTATATCGTTAGATCATAAAGTCCCTTATCCAAGATCATTTACAAGAGGTATGCCCTTTATTCTTATTGATGGCAAAAAAGCATATGCTTATAAAAAGAGAATTGTACCATCTTGCTTTATTGAGTTTCAAGAAGGTAAAGTCTCGTATTTAGTCAAAGAGTTACAGGAACCTCATATGAACAATGAGTATAAGCTACTTTACTTACATGAGAATAAATTTGCTTTAATTTCTGATATAAATAATCATAGATACTTAACAAATGTGAACAATCTAGAAGCATACGATCAATTTTAAAAAAAGCAAAAATAAAAAGATGATTTGGAATCATCTTTTTTTGTTTGACTTTTATCTGTTGTAGAATTCAACAATGAGTTGTTCATTAACTTCTTGTAAGATTTCATTGCGTTCTGGATAACGAACAAATGTTCCAACAGCATTATCTTTATCGAATGATACGAACTCTGCAGTTGCATATTGTCCTTCAAGTGCTTCACTAACAACTTTTAAACTCTTTGAGTTTTCGCGTAAAGTGATTTTTTGACCTGGTTGCAAACGATATGATGGAATATCTACTTTTTTCCCATCAACTAAGAAATGACCATGGTTTACCAATTGGCGAGCTTGTGCTCTAGTTTTTGCTAAACCTAAACGATAGACAACATTGTCTAAACGAGCTTCTAGTAAACGTAAGAAGTTTTCACCTTGCTTACCTTTCATTTTGTGAGCTTCGTTAAAAGTCTTTCTAAATTGTTTTTCTGATAAACCATAAGTAAATCTAACTTTTTGTTTTTCTTGTAATTGGCTACCATAATCACTTAACTTAGAACGACGTTGTCCATGTTGACCTGGTGGGTATGGACGTTTCTTCAATTCTTTTCCTGTTTCAGAAATTGAATATCCTAAACGACGTGAAATTTTCCATGATGGTCCTGTATAACGTGACATAATTTTTACCTCCTTTTTATTTTTGGTAGGTAAAAACTGCAAAGTACCTTAATAAAAGTAATCCCGATGTTCTTTTCACCTTAAAGCAGAAAGGTTACTAAGGGCTCCAATTGGTAGGGATTGTTCTTTTAAAAATAGTTTGCCTGCTTTTTACCGACGTCTTTCATTTTACCCTATAGGGTATTAAAAGTCAATTGTTTTTACTAATAAGCCAACGAATTGTTCAAAGAACTCTACAATTCCTTGATCAAAGCGATTTGTGACCGGGCTATCGACATCAAGAACACCGAATAGTTCATTATTAACAAAGATAGGTATGACGACTTCAGATCGACTATTTGCATCACATGCAATATGATTTTCATGTTGCAAAACATCCTTAACAACCATTGTTTTCTTATAAAGTGCAGCTTCGCCACATACACCTTTACCTATTGCAATATTTGAACATGCTACTTTTCCTTGAAAAGGACCAACAGTCAGTTCATTTCCATCAAACAAATAAAAACCCACCCAATTTAATCGATCAAATGAGTCATTTAAAAATGCTGAAGCATTTGCAAGAAGAGCTATTTGATTAGGTTGTGATTCCAATAGTGCTTGAGCAGATTCTAATAATTCTCTATTTTTCATGTTATCACCCGTAATTATTATAGCATATATGATAAAATAGTTATGGTGATAAAACATGAAGAAAAAAATACTAATTCGTTTTGGCGATATGATGCTAAAAGGTAAAAATATCGGCTTTTTTATAAAAAGAGTAAGAACGCATATGATTGCAAAATTAAAAGACTTAAATGTAAAGTATGAGTTCACTCATGATCGTATCTATATATCTTTTGATCAGCAAGAGGAAAACGAAATATTAAGAAGACTTAAGCAAATTCAAGGAATTAATTCATTTAGTGTTGTTCAAGTTTCAAAACCTGAAATTGATGATATCGTTGAAAAAGCGATTCATGTTTTGGATACAGAAATTAAACATGATTTATTAAGCATCAAAATAGAAACAAAAAGAGCAGATAAAAACTTTCCAATGACAAGTCAAGAAATTACTCAAACAGTTGCTGGAAGAATATTAAAAGCAGCGCAAAGAAAATTTATTGTTGATGTCAAAAGTCCTGATGAAACTCTATATATTGAGCTACGAAAAGATGCTGCATATATTTATTTAAAAAGTATTAAAGGTATGGGCGGATTTCCTTACGGTGTAGCGGGTAAAGGTTTACTTATGATGAGTGGTGGTATTGATAGTCCTGTTGCTGGTTATTTAGCGATGAAGCAAGGTGTTGAAATTGAACTATTTCATTTTGAATCAACACCATTAACCCCACTAGAATCTGTTCAGAAAGTTATTGATTTGGCTAAAAAACTTAGTGTATTTACACCTTCAGGCAGCATAAAATTGCACCTTGTTCCTTTCACAAAAACCCATGAAGAGATCTTGGCACAAGTCACTGATCCATATATCATCACAATTATGAGAAGAATGATGTATCGTTTGGCTGAATCATATGCTAACCGCAATAAAATCATTTGTTTGATTAATGGTGAGTCTATTGGTCAAGTGGCAAGTCAAACGCTTCAAGGTATGAAAGCTGTTGAAGCTGTAACGAAAACACCGATATTAAGGCCTGTCATAACGTATGATAAACAAGAAATCGTTAATATTGCAAAAGATATAGAGACTTTCGATGTTTCAATTCGACCATTTAATGATTGTTGCAGCATTTATGTGCCAAAAAATCCTGCAACAAAACCAAGAGAGTCTTATGCATTGAAGTATGAACGATATGTTAATTATGAAGAACTTTTAGAGCAAGCATTAAATCAAGTTAGAACATTAGATATTACATCGGATTTTAATATGGATATAACTCAACTAGGATTTACAGTTGATGAAGCATTCAATACTTATTTTAAAGAAAAGAGTGATGAAATTGATCACATCGAAACAAAATAACTCTTTCAAATTATGGAAAAATCTCAAAGTAAAAAAATATCGTGACATTCATGATATGTTTTTAGTTTACGGGAAACACCTTATTGAGAAAGCAAAAGAGAAACATGCTATTGTTGATGTTATAACTTCAAATGATCAGTTAGAAGGAATACTCATCGATCAAGCATTAATGAATGAATTACAACAAACAGAAACATCTTTTGATCAAATAGCGATTTGCAAAAAAGTAAATCCTATGATTCAATCAAATAAAATATTAATGCTAGATGATGTGCAAGATCCAGATAATGTTGGTGCACTTATAAGAAGTGCAGCAGCTTTTGGATTCTTACATGTTATTGTTAGTTTGAAATCTGCTGATTTTTACAATGAGAAAGTCATTAGAGCTTCAAAAGGTGCGATTTTTGATGTATATTTAGAAAGAAGACCCTTAGTTGAAGCTATTCATCAATTAAAGCATCATGGATATCAAATTATCTGTGCAGATGCACACAACAAAAAAACATCAAACAAGACCAGTCCAATTGTTTTAGTATTAGGCAACGAAGGACATGGCATATCACAAGAAATCAAAGAACTTTCAGATGCTTCAATTCAAATTCCTACACAAAATGTAGAGAGTTTGAATGTCAGTGTTGCTGGAGGTATATTAATGTATGAATGGAGAGCACTATGAGACCGATAATCACTGGATTTTTAGATCATGATGGAACATTAAGTTTTGATGAACAGATCGAACTTGTAAATAAACACAAATTATCTAGTATTTGTCTGAGACAATATAATCAAAAACCACTCATTGAACTAAAAGATGGGGAAATTAAAAAAATGATAGCATCTTTGAAAGAACAAAAAATTAAAGTTGCGATTATTGATACAAATAATAGATCATTTGACATATATGATGATCGAAAACATGATGAAACGTTAGATGAGTTTAAATACATGGTTAAATTATCAGATAAACTTAAAGTTACACATTTGTTTTTTAAACTACCTAAGTTTAATAATGTCATCGAAGAATATGAAACAATCGAAAAAAGATTAACACCATTTATTGATGTTGCAACCCGTCATAATAAAAAAATAATTTTATTACCAGTTAATAGTTATAAAGCAAATATTTATGCATATATCTTAAAGAAGATGAAAACAAATATTTTAAGTGTTGCATTCGATCCAGTTGCTATAATGTTAAACAATGAACCGACAACAACTGCTTACCGTATGTTGAAAAAGAAAATCGGTGCATTTATGACAGTTGATGCTGACCACCAAGGTGTTCCTAAACTCATTGGTTATGGTAAAACTGATATTATACCACTGTTTAAAAAACTACTAAGAGATCGTTATTCTGGATATTTATTAATCGATAATAAGTTTAAACAAACCGTATTTAAACCTGAACCCATTAAACAAGGTTTCTTCAAGAAACTCTTCTCAGTAGAAAAGAAAAAGATTGAAAATCAACTCAATGATTTATCTAAGAAAATATTCCCTAATGAAGAAACAAAAAATGTCACCTATGATGACATTTTAGAAAATCAAATCAAAGTATTAAAAGTTATCTTTAAATAGTTTCAACATCATGCTCTTCTTGTTCGATATATTCAAAAGCAGGGTTTGCATTCGGTAAATCTTTGAACAATTTGGTTGTGTACATGATACCGTTTATATGATCAAATTCATGTTGAAATACAATGCCAACATAACCTTCAAGTTTTATTTCAATCGGTATAAGTTGATCACTTTGCAGATCGTACGATAAAGCTTCAAAAGTTACTGATTGATATCTTGGTGTGATACCTTCTGTTTCACGATCAACACTTAAACAACCTTCACCACCAGGAATATAAATGATATCAGTAGATCTTTCTTTTAATACAGGATTAACTAGAGCATACGAATAAAGTGTTCCATCAAAATCTGTGACATGAACAGCAAACATTCTTTTTGAAACATTGACTTGTGGAGCAGCGATACCGACAGCTGGACGTAGACCATATTCCGCTACCATTTCATCATCTTGTGAGTTTTTAACATACTCTAACAAATCAATCAGTAGTTTTTTATCAGCTTTTGACAAAGGAAGTTTAACTTCTTTTGCTACAGTTTCTAAAGTTTTATGGCCTTCACGAATGATATTTTTCATCAAAATCATAATCTATACACCTCACTAGATATTATATCACAAGGAGATATGCAATGCGTATTGATAAATTTTTAAGTCAACTCAATTTTTGCAGTAGAAATGATGTCAAAAATTTCTTGAAGACATATGAAGTTATTATTGATGATCAACGCATTTTAGATCGTTCATATGAATTCAATCCTGAACTACAAAAATTACAGATTGATGGAGAAATCACTTTTTATGAAAATCCTATCCATTTGATGATATTTAAGCCTATAGGCTTTTTGTCAGCAAACAAGGATAAGTTGCATCCATGTGTTGTAGAGTTGATTAAAGCGCCATATCATCGCTTTGAGTATGCAATTGCTGGTAGACTAGACATTGATGCTGAAGGTTTAGTAATCTTAACAACTGATGGTACTTTAGCACATCAAATAACGCATCCTAAATCACATTTACCTAAAACATATCAAGTAACACTTGACATGGAATTCAAACATGAAAAAGAACTCATCAAAGGTGTGATGATTAAAGATGGAAAAAATGAATTATATCTAGCTAAAGCACTTGAGATTAAGACAAGCCAAAATGATGTTATACTCAAAATAGATGAAGGTAAATTTCATCAAGTTAAGCGTATGTTTCAAGCAGTAGGATATGAAGTAATACATTTAAAACGTACACATATTGGACATTTATCTCTTGGTAATTTAAAACCAGGAGAGTACCGACAATTTAGAAAGGAATCATTATATGACTGATATTATTATTCAAGCTTATCATGTCCTCGATGAAATCAAAGGGGATTCTAAATATATAGAAATAAAAGCACTTGATCAATTGATTTGCAAAAAATATGAAAAAGAAATAGAAAACTTTCAAAAAGCAAAACAAAACTATGACCAAGTCATGACAGATGGTGGTGGATATCATCCAGATTTTAAAGAAGCTGTAAAACAATTTAGTGATACTAAAACAATATTGTATAATAAAGATGAAGTTAAGCAATACTTTAAAGTAGAAAAAGAGTTTCAAGACGAACTCAATACATTCTTATTTGAATTAACTCAATCTGTTTCAAATCATATTAAAACACCAGACAAAATGGGAATCATCAAAAAAGGAGGTAGCTGTCATGTACGCTAATCGTATGGCTTATGTTGTTTTCTTTCAAGGGAAACAAGTTGTAGAAAAATTAAAATCTTTACCTGTTGATGTCAGTTACATCTCACAAAAATTAAATTATGCAATTGTATATGGTGATAATCAAATTGAGCAAACATTAAAAAAACAATTAAAAGATGTTAAAGGGTTTAAATATGTCGGACCCTCTCAACTCTATGATGAAACCTTAAATTTTTAACTGTTAAGTAAAAAGACTTGACAAGATAAGCAAAATGGTTATAATAGTACTGGATAATAAAAAGAAAGAGAGTGAACAACATGGCAGTTAAACTACGTTTACAACGTTTTGGTTCGAATAAAAGACCATTTTATCGCGTCGTTGCAAGTGATTCAAGAAAACCTAGAGATGGAAAATTCTTAGAAATTTTAGGAACTTATGATCCATTATTAGGAAAAGTTGCAGTAGATTCTGAAAAAGTACAAAAATGGTTAGGTAATGGTGCACAACCAACGGACACAGTAAGAAGCTTATTTAAGAAGTACAGCGTACTAGATAAATAATAAGGGGGAACATATCATGGCGGTTGATTTTGAAAAACTCATCAAAAATATGATAATGCCATTAGTCGTTAACCCAGATGATGTATTAGTTAAAATCTTATCAAACGATGAAGAAACAATTACCATACAGCTGTTAGTTAACGAAGCTGATTTAGGACGTGTAATTGGTAAAGGCGGAAAAATTGCGAGTGCAATGCGCACGATTGTTTATGCTGGGGCTTCGAAAGAAGGCAAGCGTGTACAAATCGACATTGACTCTTTTTAAGGATGAACGCAATGTATCAAATTGGTAAAATAACAAATACACACGGCATTAAAGGAGAGGTTAAAATCTACAATTTAAGTGATTTTAACCGTTTTTCTATTGGTGCAGAGGTATATATAGTTCTAAAAGAAGAAAAAAAAGTTTTTACAATCGAAAGAGTGAGACCTCAAGGCAAACTTTTAATTGTTAAGTTCAAAGGTTATGATAATATCAATGATATTTTAATGTATAAAGGTTTGGAACTTTATTCAGATGAAGATGTAACTGATGAATTAGAAGATGATGATTATCATTATCATGACTTAATTGATAAAGATGTCTATACAGATCAAAACGTCTATGTTGGAAAGGTAGTCAGTATGATTCCAGTTCCTCAAGGACATTTATTAGAAATAGAAAAAAAAGATGGAACAAAAGCTATGGTTCCTTTTATTAAGGTATTTGTTTCTGAAGTCCTAGAAGATAAAATTATTATTACTCCGATTGAAGGATTGATATAATGAAAATAGATATTGTTACTATTTTTCCAGAATTTTTTGACACTTTTCTAAAGACATCTATTATTAAAAGAGCAATTGAAGATGGCTTAGTTGAGATAGAGTTACACCAATTAAGAGATTATAGCCACAATAAGCATAAAAAAATTGATGATACACCATATGGTGGTGGCGCTGGGATGTTAATGGCTTTTCCTCCTTTTTATGATGTCATTCATCAACTAAAAAGAGAAAATACAAAAGTTATTATGTTGTCGCCACAAGGTAAACTTTTCAATCAAAAAACTGCAACAGAACTTTCATTAAGTAAACATCTAATCTTACTTTGTGGTCATTATGAAGGCATCGATGCTCGAGTTGAAGAGTTAATTGACTTAGAAATATCCATAGGTGATTATATCTTAACTGGAGGAGAAATTCCAGCGATGATCATATCGGATGCTGTCATTAGATTGATTCCAGAAGTTATTCATCAAGACTCAGCTGAACAAGATAGTTTGCAAAATGGTTGGTTGAAATATCCACAATATACGAAACCTGAAGAATATAAGGGATTCAAAGTTCCTGAAGTCCTTGTATCAGGAAATCATCAGTTAATCGATCAATGGAGAACCAAACAGCAAATTAAGAAAACATTGAATAAAAGACCAGATTTAGTTAATCAAATTGAAAAAACAGAAAAAGAAGTGCAATTATTAAAAGAATTTAATAAAAATAAAAAATAACAGTGTAGATTGACTAGGCATTGTTATTTTTTTGGTATAATGTTAGTATCAAAAGTATGCATTGATGCAATCAATACAAGATTAAGAAAGGAAGAATTATTATGAAATTCATCAGGAAAATAATTGAACACAACCAAATCATAGAATTTCTTTCCATGATTTTTATCGTATTGACATTTGATTTGATCTTAATTCTACGCTACGGATTTGGTGTTACTTTAGGGCATTGGATTATTGCGTTTTTTAATGTTGCTATTATAGTTGCAGCATTATCATTCATTAAAAAAAATACTGCTAGATACATTGCATACGTTGTATACTTACTCATCATGTTTACTTTCTTTATAACAGATAGCACATTATATTTTTTTAAAGAAGATGTTACATCAATTGCAATGTTATTAGAATCTGGTAGAGATACGATGCAAATTGGATTGAGATATAATCCATTATCTGCATATGGAATTATAACTTGGGTTGGAATTTTTATATTCCTATTCCTAAGCTTTAGATTTATGAGAAAAATAGTCAAGAGACATAACGAAACACAACCTAAAAGGTTGGTTTTTGGCACAATAGCGCTTTTAATCTCAATGCTAGGTCTATTTTTCAGTCCCAAGTTTATTGCTGAAGAAAGTGCAATTGTCTTTGAAACACCAGCAGATAAAAGTGTGTTTGTTCAAAGATTTGGGTCTGTAACTTATCATACAAGAGACATTTTGACATTCGCTAATAATAGATTGAGACCGTTGTTTTTCGCAAATGAATACAGAGAAGAACTTGATGGATTAATCACCGATACAATCGCTGATCAATCTCCATTATTTGGAGAATTAGCAGGTCAAAACGTAATTATGATTATGTGTGAAACTTGTGAAGAATATGCTTTTACTCGTGAACACACACCAAACTATTATCGACTTGTTGATGATGGTATTTATTTCCCTAATTTTTATTCTGCAGCCAAAAGCAATTATACGTATGATGCTGAGTTTAAATCATTAACATCAATGATGTATTTCCAAGCTGATAACTATATGTATACATTCGGAGAAAACACATACAATAATGCACTTCCTCATATATTAGCGGAAAATGGATATACATCAAATTCATTTCATAATTTTAATAATAATTTCTTCAATAGAGATGAAATTCATTTTAATATGGGATTTGAACGTTTTTATGGATTGAACGAGTTAGTTGTTGAGGAAACAGATTATTGGCCACTTGACTCAGTTATGTTTGATCAATTTAGAGATCTTATCGTTCCAGAGCAAGATGATCCATTTTATAGCTTTGTCATCACTGTTACACCACATGGTCCTCATAGCAACTACCGAGAAGAGTTATCTGAGTATTATAATCAACTAGAAAATGATCCAACTTATTATGATGCACCGATTGAACTATTAACAATAACTGCAGCGCAAATGGATTTTGATAAAGGATTAGGTATCTTACTCGATGACCTAGAGGAAAAAGAACTACTTGATAATACGACAATCCTTTTATATAGTGACCACAAAAACTATTCTAGTTTAGAGATAACAATGGAATATACTCCAGACTCACATATTCCATTTGAAATCGATAAGGTACCATTTATTATATATAGCCAAAAACTTGGAAATACCGATCGTGATATATTGTCATCACACTATGATATTACACCGACTATTATGGATTTGTTAGGCATAGCATATTACCAAGATTACTATTATGGGCAAAGTGTGTTTTTAGAAAATAAACTAGATTTACCAATCATCCTATCTTATTCATCTTGGATAAGTTATGAAAATTATGTTCGATTCGATGAAATCGTATATGGCCATGATGATTTAGAAGACTATCTTATTAAGAAAACAGAAATTTATGAAGTCATCGATAAGTTCGAGAAAATGTTTATTACAGACTATTTTATTGATTTACAAACCTATTTACCATCCGCAAACGATTAAACATACTGAATTCATGAAAAACAGTTGCAAGTTGATTTTAACTTTGTTATAATAATAAAGCCGTAACAAATTAGCACAATGGTCCGCTGTCGACGAACATGAACATTGGAAGAAAGAGAGTGAGTCGAACATGTCAAGATTAAAAGGGCAAGAGCTGATTGCTGAGATTACAAAATCTTATATCAAAGAAGTACCTGATTTTAGTTCTGGTGATACTGTTAAAGTATACGTTAAGATTAAAGAAGGTAACCGTGAACGTCTTCAATTATTTGAAGGTCTTGTTATTAAAAAACAAGGTGGAGGAATTTCTGAAACATTTACAGTTCGTAAGATTTCTTATGGTATCGGTGTAGAGCGTACATTCCCAATACATTCACCATCAATCGATCATATTGATGTTGCACGTAGAGGTAAAGTAAGACGCGCTAAATTACATTATATCCGTACACTATCAGCAAAAGCATCAAGAATCAAAGAAAAACGATAAGTTTGGTAAAGAGGCTAATTGCCTCTTTATTTTTTTGTAAGCGAATGAAAATATTTTCATAAAATGCTTGAAAGCCTTTACATTACATGATATAATAATCTCGTATATTATGATAAATGAGGTGACTATATATGAGTAATGCAACAATTTATGATGTAGCTGGTGCTGCTGGTGTTTCATTAGCAACTGTATCCCGTGTACTCAATAATCCAGAAAAAGTAAAAGAAGAAACTAGACAACGCGTTTTAAAAGTTATTAAGGAGTTAGGATATCGTCCTAACGTCATTGCGCGCGGCCTAGCAAGTAGAAAAACAACGACAGTTGGTGTCGTTATTTCTGATATCACAAGAGCATCGGTAGCTGAGATGTTAGGTGGTATAAGTGATATCGCACAAAACTATCATTATTCAATCAAACTGTTCGCAATCAGAGAAGATATGGATGTTATTGATACACTCCATGACATCGTAGCTGAACAAGTTGATGGTGTCTTATATTTAAATGATGAACTCAATGAAAACAGAGTCGAAGATATTAAGAGAATGTTTAATTCAAATGGCATTCCATTTGTATTTGCCAATGTAGTTTCAGATGATCCAGATGTTCCGACTGTTTCCATTGATTATGAAAAAGCAGGATATGAAATTACCAAATTACTCATCAATGATAACCGTAAAAATGTTTATCTTTTAAGTACAGCTAGACGATATTCAGTTAACGATAAAAAAGAGGCTGGATATGTAAGAGCTATGGAAGAGGCTAAACTTGAGCCTAAAATCTTTAGAACAAGTGGAGACACCAATATTAACCGTCAACATTTTTCCACATTCTTTAGCGATAAAAAGATTGATGCTGCAATTGGTGTAAGAGATTCTATTGCTGTATCATTTATGAATATTGCGAGAGATAATGGTAGAACGATTCCTAAAGATTTAGCAGTTGCGGGCTTTCAAAACACAAAATATGCACTTTTATCAAGACCTAACTTGACATCTATAGATGTTCCAGTATATGATATAGGTGCTGTCTCAATGCGACTTTTGACGAAGTTGATGAATCAAAAGGATGTTGACAACATTCGCATTTCATTGCCTCATTATATTGTCAAGAGACAATCAACCAACTAAATCGATCAATGATATAAAATCTAGTAGAGACTTGAAAACCTTATTTAGAGACTTCATGAGGGTGTAACATGGAGAGAAAACAAGGCTTGAAATACGTTTATGGAGATCATCAAATATTAAGTGCTAGAGATTATCTCTAGAATTAAGGTGGTACCGCGGAATATTTCGTCCTTAGATTTTTTCTAAGGGCGATTTTTATATAAAATTCAGGAGGAAAGAAATGAAACTATATGATGAATTAATATGGCGTGGGCTGATTAAAGATGTCAGTAATGAGGAAAAAGCACGTCAATTATTGGATAATGAGCAAGTTAAGTTCTACTGTGGATTTGATCCTACAGGAGAATCTTTAACAGTTGGACATTTGGTCCAAGTTGTTAGAATGCTTTTACTCCAAAAATATGGCCATACACCAATTGTTTTAATTGGTGGAGCAACAGGACTGATTGGAGATCCTAAGCAAACCAGTGAAAGGAAATTGTTAACGTTAGAAGAATCTTTAATCAATGCAGAAAAGATAAAAACACAACTTTCGCAATTTTTAGACACAAAACAAGCAATTTTTGTGAATAATTATGATTGGATTGGTAAAATTGATATGATCTCTTTTTTAAGAGATTATGGAAAGCATTTCTCGATTAATTATATGATTGCAAAAGATACAGTTCAAAAAAGATTAGAAATAGGGATCTCATATACTGAGTTTTCTTATATGCTTATTCAAGCGATTGATTTTCTACACTTATACCAAAATTATGACTGTAAAATTCAATTTGGTGGATCAGATCAGTGGGGCAATATTACAACAGGACTTGAACTTATACGTAAAGTAGAAGGTGAAACAAGTCAAGCTGTTGGTTTGAGTTCACCGCTTTTGCTAAAAGCTGATGGATCAAAGTTTGGAAAAAGTGAATCTGGTGCATTATGGCTAGATGCTCAATTGTCATCACCCTATGAAATCTATCAATATTTCTTAAATGCAGCAGACGCAGATTTGGATAACTACTTAAAGTCATTAACATTATTATCAAAAGAAGAAATTGAAGATTTACTAGAAAAATCAAAAAAACAACCAGAACTCAGAGAAGCCCAAACAAAATTAGCTGCTGAGGTTGTTGAACTCATTCATGGTAGTGACGCACTCAAAGAATCACAAAAAGTTACTAAAGCTTTATTTTCAGGTGATTTTAACGATTTAAGCACTTCAGGACTTATGATGTTATCAAAAACTTTAGATACAACCGAAATTAATGAACCAAAACCAATTGTTGATGTTTTAGTTGAAACGAATCTCGCATCATCTAAAAGAGAAGCAAGAACGTTTATTCAAAGTCATGCTATTGCACTAAACAATCAAAAAATAAATCATACAGATTATATGGTTACTAAAGATAATACACTACATGATCAATTCATTATTGTAAGAAGAGGCAAGAAAAAATACGCGATGATTATCTATAGATAGGAGCATTTATGGACATTTTGTTGTATAACCCGCTTTCAAGAAACGGTAAAAATCCCAAATTTATCGAAAAGATTATTAAAAAACTCCAAAAAAATGGGAGTACTGTAATTAGTTATAGTATTTTAGCGATTGAAGATGTTGAAGCGTTCGCTTCAGAATGTCACATTGATGATCGAATCATTATCGTTGGTGGTGATGGGACGATTAACCATTTAGCAAATCGCATCTATGATTTAGATTTCAAGCAAAAATTATATATGTATCAAGCTGGTACAGGTAATGATTTTATACGAAGTTTGAAAACTAAAGATAAAATCGTTTTAATTAACGACTATATCAAAGATTTACCTAAAGTAACTTATCGAGAAGAACATTGTTATTTTTTAAATGGAGCTGGTGCTGGATTGGATGGTTATATTGGCCATTTAGTGAACACCTCTAGATTTAAGAAAAATAAACTCAACTATTTTAGACATGCATTTGAAGGTTTTGCTAAATTTAAACCTATTGCTGCTGAAATTACAGTAGATGGCATTTCTTTTAGAGAAGAAAAACTATGGTTTGCAAGCATGATGCATGGTGCTTATTATGGTGGAGGGATGAAAATTGCTCCAAAAGCACATCGCAAAGATAAAGATTTACATTTGGTAGTTGTAAAAAATGTACCCAAATGGATACTTATACTCATCTTCCCTTCTATTTATTTAGGATGGCATGTGATGTTTAAATCGTGGGTGAAAATATATAAAGCTAACGAAGTCACTATTAAGTTTGATAAACCTACGTATCTTCAAATCGATGGTGATGTTGAATATCCAATCGAATCATTAACAACAACCGCAAGTGAGTAAGCAGCATTAGCTGCTTTTCTTTTTATTTAAGGCATGAAAAAAGGTTGCATCGCAACCTTATCTAATTCTACCTAATCCAAGCTTCTTATAAACTTTAAACATCTTTCTAGAGGCAATAACCTTTGCACGTTCAGCACCTTGATTAAGAATCTCATCAAGTTTTGTATCATTGATAATTTCAAAATACTTTTGTTGAATGGGTCTTATCGCATCAACAACAATTTCTGCTAAATCATCTTTAAATGTTGCATAATCAGATTCAGCATACTTCTTTTCTAAATCTTTGACTGAAACATCAGTTAACGATGAATATATTTGCAACAAATTTGATATACCAGGTTTATTTCTAACCTCATACTTAATAATGCCATTAGAATCTGTAACAGCACTCTTAATCTTTCTTCTTATAAGACCTAAATCATCTAGTAACAAGATATATGATTTTTCATTATCGCCACTCTTATCCATCTTTTTCGTTGGATCAGTTAAAGATTTGATTCTAGCGCCTGTTTCAGGAAAGAATCCTTCTGGAACAACAAATGTTTCACCATATAAATTGTTAAAGCGAGTAGCCAAATTTCTTGTTAATTCTAAATGTTGTTTTTGATCATCACCTATAGGAACAACATTTGCATCATACAATAAAATATCTGCAGCCATTAAAGCAGGATATGTTAATAAAGAAGTTCTAATGCCATCTGTTTGCTTGCCTTTTTTGTCCTTATACTGTGTCATTCTCTCCATCTCACCAACATAGGCTGTTGACTCCATAATATATCCTAAAGCAGCATGTTCAGCTACCTCAGATTGAATAAAAAGATTAACTTTATCAGGGTCTAAACCACAGGCAATATATAAAGCAGCAACACTTCTAATATTTTTTCTGAGTTCTAATCTGTCTTGAGGAGTCGTAATTGCATGAAGGTCAGCAATAAAAATGAAGTGTTCATGATCACTTAATTCGTCTTGTAACTTAACGAACTGTCTTAGTGCACCAATATAATTGCCTAATGTGAGTTGTCCTGTTGGCTTAATGCCAGAGACAAGTCTTTTTGTCTTATCTGGGATGACAGCAATCGTTGGTGGAACAATTCTAATTTTCTTCTTAGGATTCTTTGTTGTTTTACTTGCTGGTTTGGTTTCAGTTTTTTTTACAGATTTGGTTGTAGTTGCCATAATATTCCTCCTATGACTAATTAAATTAAAAACGCCCTTAGATAAAAAATCTAAGGACGTAAATGTTTACGCGGTGCCACCTTAGTTCTAGAGAAAACTCTAGCCCTCAATGTCGTTATAGCCGACTTACTTTATGCTCATAGGGCCCAATCATTCACAATCTAACGTTGGTTTCCACCATGCCAACTCTCTTTAGATAGATTTTTAGTGAATTATTTCCTAATCATCGCATAATTTATTATACATCAATAATTATTTTTCTTCAAGAACTTTCTCAAGTTCATCGACTAAACTCGTAAAACGATCGATAACTGCATTAAATGTTTCTTTGTTAGTTAAATCAGCACCTGCTTTTGCTGCTTGATTAACTGGATAGTCACTACCACCAGACTTTAGTAGACCTAAATAGTTTTCCATCGCGTTTGGTTTTTTATTTTTAACATCTGCATATATTTTTAATGAAGCACTATAAGATGTAGCATATTGATATACATAGAATGGATAGTAGAATAAATGAGGAATATATGCCCATACATACTGCTTACCATTTTCTTCAGTGATATCAAGATCATAATAGTGTTTATAAAGATCAACCATAATCTTAGACAAAGCCTCATCAGTTATTGGCATACCTTTTTCTACTAATTGATTTGCCTCATACTCAAATGTTGCAAATAAGGTTTGACGATAGAAGGTTGCCATAATACCATCAATTGCTGATTCTAATAAATCAACTTTTTGTGCCTTTGATTCTGCTTTTTGAAGTAAGAAATCAAGAAGAGCATGTTCATTAAATGTAGATGCTATTTCAGCAACAAATATTGTGTAGTCAGAAGTAGGCATCGGTTGATTTTCATTTGAAAAGATTGTATGTGCACTGTGTCCTGCTTCATGTGCAAGTGTGAAAACTGAATCTAGAGTATCATCATGATTTAATAAGATAAATGGATGATATCCATAGAAGCCAGATGAGTAAGCACCAGTGCGTTTACCATCTTGAGGATAAGCATCAACAAAGCCATCCTCAACTGCAGACTTTTGATTCTTAACAAACTCTGGATTCATATCTTTAATAGACTCAAAAAACATTTTTCTAGCATCTTCAAAAGGATATTTCGTATCGTCTTTTGCGAGTTTCATAAAGCGATCATATGTATGATATTTGTCTAAACCTAAATGTTTTTTTCTAATTGCAATATATCGCCTAATTGGTGCTGTATTTTCATAAGCAACATCTTTCAAATTATGGAATACAGAAGTAGGAATGTTGTTTTGGAATAATGCAGCATCTAATGCAGATGCATAATTTCTTGACTTATAATTCGCTGCTTGTTGTTGCAACACAAGATTATATGTACTTGCAAATGCAGCTTTGTTTTCTTTATAACGTTTGAAAGCCGCTTCAAATACGAGTCTACGATCATCAGCAGTAGGTACTTCAGCTAATAAAGAGCGATAATTAGATTGAGTTACAGTAATTTCTTTGCCATCACTTAAAGTAACTTTTTCATCTTCAGCATCAACAATAGCTAATGCTTGATATAATGAAGCTGGAACACTCTTTGTAGGACCAAAGTTAGCAATAATTCTTTCTTGATCACTACTTAATACGTGCTTTTGTTGCATAAAGAGTTTTTCCATTTGAAACTTATAAGTTCCTAGAAAATCATCGCTTTCAACAAACTCCATAATCTTTTCTTGACCAAGACTAATAATCTCAGGTTGTGTAAATGATGTTTTTTGATTTAACTCAGATAACATCAGCAACATTTGTTGGTTTTTAGCAGACTTAACAGTGTCCTTTAAATTTAAATCACTGTTTAAATGAATATAAGCATACAAGCGATAAAGTAACTTGGTTGCTTCCTCCTCTGCTTTAAAAAATTTTCTAAAATTTTCAAGCTCACCTAACTTGCCTTGAAAAGAAGCAAGTTTTTCAATATGCTCAGGTAATTTCTTTAAATCTTCATCCCAAGCCTCTAAATTTGGATAAAATATTGATAAATCCCATTTTGACATATATGTTAATCCTTTCTGTTATATTGACTATATTATAACGCAATCACATCTAAATCACCTAACGACAAAATTTTAATTATGTAAAATAGTGATAAAAACGTTTACACGTGTTGAAAATTAATCTAAATAATTATATAATTAAGCAACAGGGAGACCTGATACAAGAACACAAAGTGCTATAGGCTAATACCTATGCTCCAAAAGGAGGAAGACAAATGATTACTATTTTTACAACCCCAAGTTGTTCATCTTGTCGGAAAGCGAAAAAGTGGCTTGATGATCATAAGATCACTTATGAAGAGAAAAACCTATTTAACCAAAGAATTACCGAAGCAGACATTGATCGTATGCTTGAGAATGCTGAAAACGGATTTGAAGATATCATTTCGACAAGATCTAAGATTTTTAAAGAAGAATCATTAGATGTTGAAGATATGAGAATTAGTGAGCTTAAAAAGTTTATTATCGAAAATCCTAGTGTTCTTAAACGACCAATTATGATTGATGGTGACAAAATGCAAGTAGGTTATAATGATGAGGAAATTCGTGTATTTATTCCTAAGAGACTTAGAGAATTAATTATGTGTGTTGATTGTCCTCAAGGTGAGCATTGTGACTATCAAAGTGCGCTAAGACGTTATTTTGATGAAATAAAGAAAGACCAACAACATACTTAAAAGAAATAAAGACAAAATAAAAGGAACTCGGAAGTTCCTTTTTTGTTTGACTTAAGTTTATGCTTTCTTTTCAAAACTCAATGTTAGATAGGAATAATAACCCATTCCAAGACCACCAAGTAATAAGATGAATCCTAATACAAATGCTGTTTTTACTGCTGGAGCATATTGTGAAACAATGAATATATCCCCTGTTAAGACTCCCCAATTATCTAGATGAAGACCAAACAACACTGTTAAAACAATTGATGCGGATAGAAGAAAACCTTTGTTTTCAAAATACCATCCAATCCAAAGCAGAACAACTGGTATTAATAATTTATGTAATGAGGGCATAACAAGAGCCCCATATGTATTAAACCACCCCTGTGTTCTAATTAGTAACGCTACTAAAAAAAGCACACTAGCAACAACAGCTGTTATAAAATAAAGTAAACTACGTTCTTTCATTAGGGCCTCCATTGATACTTACTTACATATATTATTATAAGTTTTATACTCTTTAATGTCAATGTTATTATGATTTTAAGTGCATAAAATGGCTTTAAATAGGACTATAACAGTAATTTTTATACGGGTTTAGTCGTTTTATCTTCATCATCAGGCTTGAAAATCGCATAAAGTGACGATAATACAGCTGCAACAAACCCAGCAGCAAAGCCATTATTATATAAGTCGAAACCACCTTGGAATGCTAAAGCTAGTGGCGTTATTAGTAAATGAATAAATCCTGCTATTACACCAGCAATAAATCCATATTTTCCAGCTAATGGTGCTAAACCTGTAACAAAGAAGATAGCAAGAATCGGTCCAAGTGTTAATTCAAGTGGTGTAAGAAGTACTGCTAACATCGCTCCGAGAACAACAGGTATGGAGTTTAGAGGATGTTTACCAAAGGCTGCAAAACCAACGATGGTAAGAATACCACCCATGACTGGTCCATTAATGTATATGCCAAGAGTTAGAACAATTGCTATCGAAAAAAGTCCCATGACTCCAACGTTTAAAATTGTAGCTTCCTTACCAGCTATTGCAGGAAAGTCAGTGATGAGTCGACCAGATCTCTTTAAAATTAAATTATATTTTTGGTAAACTTTTGGATCCATGATAAAAGCTACAATAATCAAGAAAATAGAAACGATAATTGTTGACCATAGCAATTCAAAGTGATAAGCATTATTAACTTCAGCACTTCTTTCTATAACAGTAAATGATGATATGATACCAGTTAATAACATCGATAAAACACCCATAGAAAATCCTGTGTTATATAAGTTGTAACCTTGATGAAATTTAATAGCATGCGCATTAAATGATGGTAGAACAAAACCAACAAGAAGACCAACAAAAATACCAAGAGGAATCGATATAAAATATTCTAAGCCAACACCAAACATCAAATAACTAACAATTGGTGAAATACCAGATGATAGGAGTAGAACAAGAATATAACTTTTTAATTCAGTTTTGGTAACTTTCGCATAAAAATAAATACCAATATACATCGGTATTGCATTAAAAATGTTTTTACCAAAAAAGGCAAACCCTGCAATTGTTAATAAACAAGCAAAAATAGGACCTGTCATTTTAAGCTCTAATTTTTTAATTAAGATTAAATTTAGTATAACAGTTAAAGAAACATTGATTAAAGTTGCTGATAATCCACCGATTAATAAATAATCTGAGATTAATATACTTGGACTCATTAAAATTGCTATAAAACCATGATAGATTGCATCAATCGGTTCAATCAAAAAAGCAATAATAAAAATAACACCAAATATAAATGGTATCAACATATTCTGTTTTATAAATTTCATGATTATCTCCATATATATTTCACCTGTCGAAGACATTATAGCAAAAAAAAATACAGGTTGTAAAATAAATATAAAAAAAGATAGCATTAATCGCTATCTTCTACATGTGAATGCTCTTTCGCTTTTTCTTTTTGTCGGTTGAATTTCAATTTGATGTTTTTCTAAAAACTGTTTGAACAGCTTTTCACCCTCATCATAATCGTTAACTTCATATTCAACTTCGTAATCAACGATATTGCAATATTCACAGCGATCTAAGAAAAGTGTGCCACCTTCATAAGGTGTACTGACTCGGTAATTATCTAAAGATACTCTAAACTTTACAAAATGATCGATGTCATCAAAAAAATCCTTAGTTCTAAAACCATTTTCAATCATGTCTTTTGCTTGATCAGGTGTTAACAAAACATGGCTTTCATAAGCACCTTTTTCACTTTGACTCTTTAGAGTGACTTTAAACCTGTTTTCACCCTTTTGACGAATACGCAACACAATTTGCTGTTCCATAAGTTGGTAATCATCAGTATCAAAATAGTGATTAATTTGCTTAAAAATATTGTTTTCCAAATGAAACAACTCAAGCAGCTCTTGATATTTTTCAATTGTTAAAGCTGTTTTAAACTCAATCTCGATATTTTTAGTCATTGACATCACCTTTCTGAAGAACATGTTGCATTTCATTATGCCCTTTATATTATATCAAATCAAAGGGTTAAAGAAAAGGAAAAACGTTTACATTCACAAAGACTAAGGATATATATTTGAATTAAACCGTATAAATGGTAAAATGTAGTTGATGAATAAAACATTCAAGGAGGAAATTAAAAATGGCTATTAAAGTAGCAATTAATGGATTTGGTCGTATTGGACGTCTTGCATATAGACTTATGGCAGATGATCCACAATTCGATGTAGTAGGTATTAATGATTTAACTGATGCTGAAACTTTAGCATATTTATTAAAGTATGATACAGCACAAGGTAATTTCAAAAATGGTTCAGTAAGTTTTGAAGGTACTGATTTGATTGTAGATGGTAAGAAAATTCCTATTTTCAGCCAAAAAGACCCTAAAGAATTACCTTGGGGAAAATTAGGTGTTGATGTTGTATTAGAATGTACAGGTTTCTTTACTGACGAAGTCAAAGCTGGTTGGCATTTAGAAGCTGGTGCTAAAAAAGTTGTTGTTAGTGCTCCTGCATCAGGAAACGTTAAAACAATTGTTTATGGTGTTAATGATGATATTCTTGATGGTACAGAAGATATTTTAAGTGGTGCTTCATGTACTACAAACTGTTTGGCTCCAATTGCAAAAGTATTGGATGACAATTTTGGTATCAAAGGTGGATTCATGACAACAATTCATGCATACACTGCTGATCAATCCCTAATGGATCAACCACATAAAAAAGGCATCATGTCTAGACGTGGTCGTGCAGCTGCAGCAAGTATTATCCCTAGTTCAACTGGTGCTGCAAAAGCAATCGGTTTAGTATTACCACAATTAAAAGGTAAATTAGATGGAACAGCATTACGTGTACCTACAATTACTGGATCAGTTGTTGACTTAACTGTTGAAGTTAAAAAACATACAACACTAGAAGAAGTTGATGCAGCATTTAGAAAAGCAGCAAATGAAACACTAGCATATGTATCTGATCCTATCGTTTCATCAGATGTTATTGGATCTAAGTTTGGTTCATTATATGATGCAAATACAACTCAAATCGTAAATTATGATGACAGACAACTTGTTAAAGTTATGGCATGGTATGATAATGAAATGAGTTATACTGCACAATTGATTCGTACAGTAAGTAAATTAGCAAGTTTGATTAAATAACAAAAAAAGCGAGTTAATTACATTGTTAAGGGCAAATCAGCGATGATTTTGCCCTTTTTTGTTTGAACATCAAAAAATTTACGAAATAATTACGAAATAAAGCACTTTTTGTTTGACACAGCAGGACATGTGTTATATAATAATAACGGAAAATAAATAAATGCATTTTCTAAACAAATGTTAAAGGCAAACTTAAGGGAACTTAAGGACGCAAAGCTATAGGGCCTAAGAAAAGGTAGCCAGTTGTCATTTAGAATTATTTCTACAATTTGTAGATTGATAATTCTACGCTTGACGATATGGCTTTTTATATGAAAAGACATAAGTTGACGTGGGATATCTACGTTGACTTTTTTAAGTCATAAGGAGGCGAGGACTTGCTAGGAAAAAAATCAATACCATATTTAATTATTACAATGTTAGTTATTGCATTAGGTTTTACATCCTCGGCAGCATTCGCTTATTGGCAGGACGTATCACAGATTGGTAATGTTGTGATTCGATTTGAAGGAGAAGACGCAAGTCTTGTCGTCGAAGCTCAACATGATGAATTTACTGGAAGACTGGTACCCGAAGGACGTGTATATGTCGTAGGTGAAGTTGATCAAGTAGTCTTTGAATACGATGTGAGTGTCGATAAAACATTAGTTCAAAGCATGAATCTCATTGTAGAAGCAAAAGATGTTTTAATTGGTGAATCGGATGAGTATTCACATTTGGTTGACATTTCAATTGGAAATGCAAAAGATTATTTTGTTAATGAGCTTTTCAATAGTGTTGTTACAATAACAATCGTTGTAAGGTTGTTAGAGCCTATCGATCATGATGAGGCAGTTGAAAAAGGATTGGATCTTGAGTTGGTTAATGTTGATGATTCACAGTTGGCATATAACACAATTAAGGGAGAAGACATAAGTTTTACAATTAGTTTTAGGGTCGAACCTAAAGAAGTAGAATAAGAATATAAAAGAAAAATAAAAAAAGGGAAAATAAAGGAGATTTAAAAATGAGACAAAAAAATTTAGTAATTGGTTTATTAGTTATGTTGGCATTAGTGGTATCAGGATTCACTTATGCATTTTGGGCAGGAACAATTACAGATGGTGTAAATGATATTCCTGGTAGCGTTCAAATTGGAGAAGGAGAACCTGTTACTATTCAAGTTGCAATAGGTGCACAAGGTGGAGATACTGAAGTGTTAGTACCTACGACTGTTACACCGTTAGAAGGTCAAAGTAATTCAATTGAAATTTCATTTATAGTAACTTGGACTAATGATCCTGCTTTAACTGGAATTGCGGATGCTGATGTTTCAGTTCTTATCGAGAATATCGAAGTGGATAGAGTAGAAAACCCATATACATTGATTTCTGTTGTAGAAAAATCCGGCAATCCAGAAACAATTGCTTTAGGTGCACAAGTAACATTCTATTTTGTTATTACAATGTCTGAACCATCTAATCAAGAACAGTATACAGCAGTTGCAGGAAAAGAAATAACATTTGACTTAACTTTCTCAATCGATCAACAAGTCGAATAACTAATAAAAATAAATAACGTTATTAAGAGAAGAGCAGCTAACTAGCTGCTTTTAGACCTAAAGGAGGTGATTATATGAAAAGAAGAAAAAATACGCTTAGATTTGCTGTTTTAATGTTGCTTGTTTCGTTATTTTCATATACCGCTTCCTATACTTATGCTTTTTGGGCATCTAACATAAGTGGAAGTCAACAATCAGCATTTGCTGAAGTCCCTATTGGTGAATGGGGACTTGCTGTAGGTCCACCACAAGGTATTCCTGAATATGTTCAAGGAGATACCTATGCTGTGAGTGACTATGTTTGGTATGACGGTAAAATCTATCAAATCATCAGTGGAGACTATGCTTCAGCACCACCACCATCAAATGCACCATATGGAGCATTTAATGAAATCTATCATGAATACAAACCTACCAACACATACTATCTAAACGATGTTGTGCTACACAATGGTATGTTCTATCGCGTCATAAATGCAGGGGTTGCGAATGGTGCAGAACCAGGAACAAATGGAGCGGGATGGTTTAACATGTATTCAATTGTTTGGTCATCAGGTGGAACTTACACAATTGGTGATTATGTTATCCATAATGGATTATTATATCAAGCAGCTGTAGATTACAATCTACACCTAAACACTCCAGGAACTTCATTACACTGGAGACAAGTCGGTTCTGTCATATGGAACAACTTCACACAATATGCAATAGGTGATCATGTTCTATATAATGGTATTTTGTATCGTTCTCTTGCTTCTCACACCAATCAGACACCAGGTACTGGCTCTAACTGGATTGAAGTAGGAAGTTATGAATGGACCTCATATACTGCATATAATAAAGATGATATTGTAAGATACAACGGAAGTTTCTATATAGCTAAAAGAAAAATAACCGGTGGTAGTGTACCTCCATCAAGCAATGCATGGAATACTTATAACATGCCTGTTTGGTCTATATCTGGAACATACTCAAATGGACAATTAGTATTACATAATAGTAACTTATATCAAGTTGTGAATGCAACCAACGCTAATGCAAATGAACCAGGTACTTCATCTAATGCATGGAATCGAGTAGATACTTCTGAGTATCAATGGTTTAATACATACGCAGCAAATGATCATGTACTCTATAGTGGAGGCGTTTATCGTGTTCAAAACGTTACCAATGCGAATGCAAATACCCCGGGTACATCTTATAATGCTTGGAATAGAGTAGATACTGATCAGTATCAAATATATAATACATATCAAGCAAATAATCATGTATTCTATAATGGTGACCCATATAAAGTTGTCAACTTAACCAATGCCAATGCTAATACTCCAGGTACAGCATATAATGCATGGAATCAAGTAAATACGTCAGAATGGCAATGGTATAACACCTATGTCTCAGATGATTATGCATTTTTTGGTCTTTATGCGTATAAAGTTGTTAATGCATCAAATGCAAACAATAATGTTGAACCAGGAACTGCAAACAATGCATGGAACCGTATTGGTACCCTTTATTATCAAAGTTTTAATACATATCAAACAAATGATATAGCAATTTATGATAATGTTGCTTATATCGCAATCTCAACTTCTACAAACATCATACCTGGTGAAACGGGTTCAGAGTCATATTGGGAACTATACTCAAACTAAAGAAGTAAAATTGCCCTTTATTAAATGATTGTATTAACATTTATCTAAAAATATGATATAATTCATTCGATATATATAAAACTTTTAAGGGGTAAATATAAGTGACTGAATCCAATAAAACTAAACTCATATTGAAACATGTAGGCTCAATTCTATTTTTTGTGTTATCGGGATTACTGATTTTATATATTCTATTGGAAATCTTTATTCCGAATACAACCATTAAGGTTTTTCAGTTCAAACCTTATGTGGTCATCACAGAAAGTATGGAGCCTGTTTTAGATGTAAATGATTTAATCATCGTTTATAATCCAAATTTGGATAAACTTGAAGAAGGTGATATCATAACCTTTATGGCTGATATTGATTATGATGGAACCAAAGAAGTTATAACACACTACATACACTCAATAACTGTTAATTCACAAGATGAAAAAATATATCGAACGATTAGACATAATGGGACAGTTCCGGATACATGGATTCTTCGAGATGCTGATATCATCGGAGTTTACGGTTTTAGAATTCCTCAACTTGGAGTCTTTATTGCCTTTTTGAGAAGCCCATTTGGTATTGCTGCTGTATCGGTTAATGTTTTAGTCATTGCAGCAATCATCGTCATTGTAAAGTCAGGAAAGAAAGAGAATAAGGATAATATTGAACAATAGGGAAGTGAGAGCTTGGCAAATTATTTATCGACAGAAGAATTGCTGGCTCAATTAGCTAGTCAAAAAGTCACTTCTGATCTACATATCCAAAAAAAAGTTAGAAAGTTTAATATAAAAATAAATAAAAAAACTATATTTTGGATATTTGTTGGTCTAGCTATTTTACACACTATGTTCATTGCATTTCCATTGATTCTTCCAAATAGAGGCATCGGGTTACTTGGAACAGCTAATGTTTTAGCGGTTCCTAATAATCAAGAACTTGATGAAGAATTAAGTACAAGAATTGTTATCGTTAAAAGATTGAAATTAGATGACCTAAAAGTCGGAGATAATATATTAATATATGGCCGTTTTGGCACTGATATTTATTGGGTTGAAGAAGTTGTTGAAATAAGAGAATCACTCAATGAGTTACAAACGACATTTGATGGATTCATTTCTAATACAACATCAATTGATGACATAGATTTTGTTTATATTAAAGATGCGTCTTTCTTAGGAACAATCTATTATGTGTCATCGAATCTAAGAGGATTTCTTGTGATGGCATCAGTTCAAGGTTTAATTCTATCAATCATCTATGTCTTTTATATTAAAGAAAATAAAAAATAAACCTTTTACATGAGAGGTTTATTTTATTTGAAGGAGCATATATGGAAAAAGTAGTTAGCAAAAAGATGGTTTTAAATGCGATATTTTATTTAATGACTGCTTTATTAAGCGGTTTTATCTTGATACAGATATTTGCACCTGAACATACGATTAAGCTTCTTGGTTTTAGAAGTTATGTTGTCATTACTGATAGTATGGAACCTTTATATAACATTGGCGATATTCTTATAGTAAAGCCTGTAGATCCAGAAGATTTACAAGTTGGAGATGTTATAACTTTCAAAATGGATATTAATAATAATGGGGAGAAGGAAATCGTCACACACTATATTTATTCTATTCAAAAAGTAGATGGTGTACGGATGTATGAGTCTATCTCTCACAAGTCAATCCTAAGTAATAATCAACCTGATCAGTGGGGCAATTTTACTGACGAGGATATTATTGGGTTGGTTACATCTAAAATTGCATATGTGGGATATATTATTATTTTCTTTAAAATTTTGATTCAAAATCCGATATTATTAGGATTGATTATATTAAATATTGCAATCATTGTTACGATTGCCACTTTATTAAAGAAGAATAAAAAGGAGTAAATTTATGTTTTGGAATGATTTGATTCACGAAGAACTTCAAAAACCTTATTTTCAGCAACTTGTCTTATTTTTGAAACAAGAAGATGCGACTAAGCAAATATTACCTTTAAAGGATAATCGGATGACTTGTTTTAAATTAACACCATATGACGACGTCAAAGCGGTAATTATCGGACAAGATCCTTATCATAATATCAATCAAGCACATGGATTAGCCTTTAGTGTTGAACAAGGAAGCTATCCACCGAGTCTGAAAAACATATATAAAGAACTTGTTGATGACTTAGGTATTTCATATCCGAATACTGGGAACTTATCAAAATGGGCAAAACAAGGTGTCTTATTGCTAAACACAGTATTAACTGTAGAAGCACATCAACCCATGAGTCATCAAAATAGAGGTTGGGAATCGTTTACTTTAGAAGTTGTTAAAAAGATTAATGAAAAAGATCAACCTGTTGTCTTTATTTTATGGGGTTCTCATGCACAAAAGTTTATACCCTATATTAACAATAGAAAACATTATATACTGAAATCGGTACATCCTTCTCCATTATCTGCACATCGAGGTTTTTTTGGATCTAAACCATTTTCTAAAACTAATGATTTCTTAATCAGGAATAACATCAAACCCATTGATTGGACATTAACTTAAAATGACAAAAATTGTCATTTTTTCATTTTATTGGTCATAATTAAATAAAAATAGTATAATGAGATTGCAGAGTAATTAGGAAGCGTTAAGTGTCTAACCATGGGATGTCGGGTTGGAACGAACACGAAAGTGGCGGTTTTCTAATGCGTCCGCTGTAAGCAATTATGGTGGACCTCAAAAATAGGAGGTCTTTTTTCATGAAAAACAAACAGATTCAAAAGCTTGTATTGGCTGCATCTTTAGCAGCAGTATCAGTTGTTATTGACGTATTTTTCGCTTATGCTTTAGGAATTCCTAACTTTGGATTGCCATTTTATGCAATCCCCATTATTTTAGGAAGTATTATATTAGGTCCAATGTATGGAGCGATTATGGGTTTTGTTGGTGATTATATTGGTGTGATGCTTTCACCTTATGGCTTTTTGCCATTATATGTGATTGGGCCAATCATTTGGGGCTTTTTGCCAGGTTTGATATTACATAAGAGATATTCAGTCATCAAGCTTGCTTGGGTTGTTCCGCTAACTTATTTGTTCGTTAATTTATCAAATACTCTAGCCGGAATTATTCACTTAGGATTTGAGACAACAATTCCACTTGTTGTTTTAAGAATGGCGCTCATTCCATTTAACTCGGTTATTATCTTTATACTGGTAAAAGACATTCACAGGAAGTTGTTACCACTACACGAACAATTCAGCTTAGAAACTCAAATTTCAAAGACGTAAGTTTACTTACGTTTTTTTTATATTTTGCTAAAAATCATGTATAATAAAACTGGTGATAAAATGGTCAAAGTTATTGGTGCGGGACTTGCAGGCGTTGAAGCTGCTTACTATCTTGCCAATCAAAACATCAAGGTAAAACTATATGAAATGAGACCAAAAAAGATGACTGCTGCCCATCAAACTGGGCATTTTGCAGAACTGGTTTGTTCCAATTCACTTAGATCTAATGATCTTCATAATGCAGTGGGGTTACTTAAATATGAAATGTCATTATTTCATTCCTTAATTATGCAAGCAGCACAGCATTCAAGTGTTCCTGCAGGCTCAAGCTTAGCGGTAGACCGTGAGCTTTTTTCACAGTTTATTGAAGATAAGATAAAAAACCATCCAAATATAGAAGTTATTCAAGAAGAAGTTCAAAAATTGAATGTTGATGACTATACCATTATTTGTGCAGGACCATTAGCAAGTGATGATTTATCAAAAAATATAAGTGAGTTATTTCACTCAGAACATTTGCATTTCTTTGATGCGATTGCACCTATTATTGATGCAGGTTCTATAAATATGGACATTGCTTACTTAAAAAGTAGATATGATAAAGGTGATGCAGCATATATCAATTGTCCAATGAACCAAGAAGAATATGATGCATTTTATCAAGCATTGATTGATGCAAAAGTGGTACAAATCAAAGATTTTGAGAACAATGTTTTTGAAGGTTGCATGCCCGTAGAGGTTATGGCAAAAAGAGGCAAAGAAACATTACTTTACGGCCCACTTAAGCCTGTAGGTTTAGAGCAAGAAGGTCTAAAAAGACCACATGCTGTGATTCAATTAAGACAAGATGATGCAGCAAAAACCATGTATAATATCGTTGGTTTTCAAACACATTTGACTTGGGATGAACAAAAGAAAATCATCCATATGATTCCAGGTTTAGAAAATGCAAAGATTTTAAGATATGGTGTTATGCATCGTAATACATATATTGAAAGTCCTAAATTATTAAACTCAGGTTTTCAATCAAAACAATATCCGAAACTCTTTTTTGCAGGACAAATTAGTGGTGTTGAAGGATATGTTGAGAGTGCAGCTTCTGGTTTAAATGCTGCCATTCAGATGAGGTTACTCATAAACAAGCAAGAATTAAAACCACTTCCGATTCAAACCATGATGGGTGCAATGGCAAGTTATATATCAATAACGAACAAGTCGTTTGTACCCATGAATGCTAATCTTGGATTGTTACCAGCTCTTGAATTTAAGCATTCTAAAAAAATGAGAAAAGAACTATACGCTAAACGAGCACTTGAAGCACTTAAACTTTTTAAGGAGGAGCTTTGATGCAATGTGTTGAGCATTTCAAAACGTATTTGACAATTGAAAAAAACTATTCACAACATACTGTAACAAGCTATCTCAAAGATATTCATGATTTTGAAACATTTATTAAAAGAGAAGAACTTGCTGCAGATTTACTTGATGTAACAAGAGAAAGATTAGGTAGACATTACCTTGCTTTTTTAGATGAACGAAACTATGCAAAAAAATCAATAGCAAGAAAGATCTCAAGTCTAAGAACATTTTATGATTATCTCATTAAAGAAAATGAAATTGAAGTCAATATATTTACGAATCTAGAGACACCAAAAGTCCCTAAAAAACTGCCTAAATTGATTCAAGATGAAGAAATAGAAATGCTATTTAAAAGTATTGATCGGTTTAAACCTTTGGGTTTTAGAAATTATGTTCTTTTGGATCTCCTATTTAGTTGCGGATTACGCGCTAGCGAAATCGTTAATATAACGATTAAAGACATCCAACTTGACCAAGAACAAATTCTTATACATGGTAAAGGTTCAAAAGATCGCTATATCCCACTTCACCAAAGACTCGTTCAAGATTTGAGGCAGTATCTAACTTATATAAGACCAATTTTGTTATCAAAAGGTCCTATAACAAGTGAATTAAAGGTGTTTATAAACTATAAAGGTACACCATTAACAGTAAGAGGGCTACAAATAATTCTCAAGCAAATCATTAAAAATTCTGGTGAAACTTATAAAATACATCCACACATGTTAAGACATGCATTTGCAACCACGCTTTTAAACCATGGAGCAGATTTAAGAGTTGTCCAAGAACTTCTTGGTCATGAACACCTTAAATCAACTCAAATCTATACACATGTTTCAAGTGAAAAACTAAAAGAAAAGTATAAAACAACTCATCCAAGGATGGTGAAAAAATGATTCAATTTGGACCATTAATCATTGAAAAAGGACTCATTGAAAACGGAACTGAGATTAAAAGAAACACAGTTCGTGCAATTATTACTAATGAAAAAAAAGAAGTCCTTTTAGTGTATTCAAAACTATTTGATGACTACACTTTTCCTGGTGGAGGTGTCAAACCTGAAGAAACTGAAATTGACGCTCTAAAGAGAGAACTTAAAGAAGAAATTGGGGCTTCTGATATTTATGATATCAAGGCTTGTGGACAAGCTCAAGAGAGAAAATATGATTTTAGAGGAACACAAAATATTTACTTACAAACATCAACATATTATATTTGCAAAGTTGGTACTAAGGGACAGCAATCATTAATTGGAAGAGAGCATTATCATGGTATTGAGCCAAAATGGGTTGATATCGATGAAGCAATCCAACATAATAATATTATTATGAAAGACAATAGACATCAAGCCAAAGGATTAAGAACAGTTCTTATTCGTGAAAATATGGTTTTATCAAAACTTAAGGAGATATTATAATGAGAAAATTCGAAGTCATAGAAAAATACAAACATTTAAACCCACAAATTCCGAAAAGAGCTACTGATAGTTCGGCAGGATATGATCTAGCAGCAGTCGAAGATGTCACAATTCAACCAAATGAAATCAAAATGATTCCTACCGGACTAAAAGTCCAAATACCAAAAACAGAAGCAATGTTTATTTTTGCTCGCTCGTCAATAGCAATTAAAAAAGGGTTATTATTGAGCAATGGTGTTGGGGTGGTTGATTCAGATTATTATAATAATGAGAGTAACGAAGGACACATCATGGTTTCACTTTTAAATATAAGAGATCACGAGGTAACTATTGAAAAAGGTGAACGTGTTGCTCAAGGTATTTTCTTAACTTATCAAAAGACGGATGATGATGAAACAGGAAACGTAGCACGTCTTGGTGGATTTGGAAGTAGTGGCAAGTAAAAAAAGCTGATTTTTAACGATAAATTCAACGCATTTCCTTGCTTTTGACATATAAATATGTTATATTTATTAAGGCTATGAAAATAAGCATGTGTCATGTTTGGTCGTTCTAGTGCCTTCGGGTGGATGATTTTAAGTGATACAGAAGAAAAAAACAAAAATGGAGGAATTAAATTTTATGGCAGTAGTTTCAATGAAACAATTATTAGAGTCTGGTGTACATTTCGGCCACGCAACGCGTCGTTGGAATCCTAAAATGGCACCATACATCTTCACGTCAAGAAACGGTATATATATTATCGACTTGAAAAAAACAGCTGAAGAAATTGAAAAGGCCTATCAAGAACTATTTACTATAGTTCAAAATGGCGGTAAGGTACTATTTATTGGTACAAAGAAGCAAGCACAGGAAGCAGTTAAAGAAGAAGCTATCCGTACTGGTCAATTTTATGTTGACCAACGTTGGTTAGGTGGAACATTAACAAATTTTAAAACAATTCGTCGTCGTATCAAAAGACTTCACGATTTATACAAGATGGAAACTGACGGTATTTTTGAGAAACTTCCTAAAAAAGAAGTACAACAATTAAAACATGAACGTGATCGTTTAGAAAAATTCCTTGGTGGAATCAAAGAAATGAAGAAAGTTCCAGAAGCAATCTTCATCGTTGACCCAAGAAAAGAAAGCAATGCAATCTTAGAAGCTCGTAAATTAGGTATTCCAGTATTCGGTATCGTTGATACAAACTGTGATCCTGATGACGTTGACCATATTATCCCAGCAAATGATGACGCAATCCGCGCTGTTAAGTTAATCACATGGGTTATGGGTAATGCAGTTATTGAAGCTCAAGGTGGAGTTGTTGAGAAATTTGAAGATGAACCGATTACATCTGCTCCAAGAAGAGAAAGAACACCAAGACCAACAAGAGAATCTTCAGGTGGAGAAAGACCAAACAGAGAACGTACTGGTGATGATAGACCAAATAGAAAACCAGCAAGAGATACAAGTGCTCCAGTTAAAGAAGCTCCCAAAAAAGAAGTAGAAAAAACTGTTGAAGCACCAGTTAAAGAAGCTCCCAAAAAAGAAGTAGAAAAAACTGTTGAAGCACCAGTTAAAGAAGCACCTAAAAAAGAAGTGAAGAAGACTGAAGAAAAACCAGTCGAAGAAGTTAAAGTAGAACCAGCTAAGAAAGCAGTTGAAGAAAAAACTGTTGAAACAAAAGAAGTAGATCTTAGTGCAATGACAGTTGCTGAATTACGTAGTCTTGCAAAAGAACGTAACCTAACAGGTTATTCAACCCTTAAAAAAGCAGAACTCATTGATTTACTAAAATAATGCTAAAAGGGGACTTAAAAAATCCCCTTTATTTTTAAAAAATAATTCATTTAATAACTAACTAAATTAGGAGGATATATATATGGCAGTAACAGCCCAAATGGTAAAAGAATTAAGAGAAAGAACTGGAGCAGGTATGATGGACTGCAAAGGGGCACTTGATCACACAAATGGTGATATCGAAGCAGCAATAGATTATTTAAGAGAAAAAGGTATTGCAAAAGCAGCTAAAAAAGCTGGAAGAATTGCAGCAGAAGGTTTATGTTCAGTTGTTGTAGATGGTAACGTAGGTGTTATCTTCGAATTGAATTCAGAAACAGACTTTGTTGCTAAAAACTCACAATTTCTTGATTTAATAGAAAATGTAGGGCATACAATTTTAACTTCAACTGCTACAGATACTGAATCAGCTTTGAAAGCAGAGATTAACGGTAAAACAATCGATACATTACTTGCTGATGCAACTGTAACAATCGGTGAAAAAATCAGTTTAAGACGCGTTTCTAAAGTTAATAAAACAGATAACCAAAGCTTTGGAGCTTATAAACATATGGGTGGAAGAATTGCTGTGTTAACAGTCATTGAACCTGCAAATGAAGAAGTTGCTAAAGATATGGCAATGCACATCGCTGCTCAAAACCCAAGATATTTAGATCGTTCACAAGTTGATCAAGAAACACTAGAACATGAAAAACATGTTTTAACTCAACAAGCACTTCAAGAAGGTAAACCAGAAAACATCGTTGAGAAAATGGTTATTGGACGCTTAAATAAGTACTTACAAGATATTTGCTTAGTTGACCAAGGATTCGTAAAAGATCCTGATCAAAAAGTGAGTGAATACTTGAAAGCAAATAAAACTTCTGTCATAAGCTTTATCCGCTTAGCAGTTGGAGAAGGTATTGAAAAGAAAGAAGAAGATTTTGCAGCTGAAGTAGCAGCACAAGTACGTAAATAAAAATTATTTAAGGGGTGTGGCAAAATGTACCAAAGAGTCATTTTAAAACTTAGTGGAGAAGCATTGAAGGGTAATGGAACTTATGGCATTCATCCTATAACAGTTAAAAACATTGCCACCGAAATCAAAGAGATCTATGAGTTAGGAGTTCAAATCGGAATTGTTGTTGGTGCCGGGAATTTATGGCGTGGCAAAATTGGCGAAGAACTTGGCATGGACCGTGCACAAGCTGACTATATGGGCATGCTTGGAACAATAATGAACGGTTTAGCTCTACAAGATGCACTTGAGTCAGTTTTAGTGCCAACAAGAGTGATGACAGTCCTTCCAGTAAGTTCAGTTGCTGAACCTTACATTAGAAGAAGAGCGATGAGACATTTTGAAAAAGGAAGAGTACTTATCTTCTCTGGAGGAACAGGTTCACCTTATTTTTCAACGGATACAGCAGCAGCACTTAGAGCTGCAGAATTAAATGCTGATATCATCTTGATGGCAAAAAATGGTGTTGAAGGTGTCTACGATAAAGATCCTAAAAAACATGATGATGCAACAATGTATGATGAAGTAACTCAAGATGAAGTGTTAAAACAAAAACTTGCAGTTATGGATCAAACAGCAGCATCCATTTGTAGAGAAAACAAAATTGACATTTTAGTATTTAATATGAACACTTATGGAAACATGAAGAAAGCTGTATTACAAGAACCTATTGGAACTTTGGTTAAATGGGAGGAATAACAAATGAGTGAACAAGCAGATTTAATTTTGATGGAAACTGAAGATCACATGTCGAAAACACTAGAAGTCTTGAAAAAAGAGTTTGCAGGTGTACGCACAGGCAGAGCAAACCCAGCACTTCTTGATCGAATTTTAATCAGTTATTATGGTGTTGATACACCGTTAAAACAGATTTCATCAATCGCAGTCGTCGAGGGTAACCAACTTTTTATCAAACCATTTGATAAGTCGTTATTAAAACCTATAGAGCACGCTATTATGGCATCTGATTTAGGATTAAATCCTCAAAATGATGGTACAGGTATAAGACTATTCTTACCTCAGCCAACTGAAGAAAGACGTAAAGAACTCGTTAAAGAAATTGAACGGATGGGTGAACACTCAAAAGTAGGCATTAGAAATATTAGGCGTGATGGAAATGAACATATGAAGAAACTTGGGTTATCTGAAGATGATGAAAAAGGATATATTCAAGATGTTCAAGAGTTAACTGATAAATTTGTTAAAAAAATAGATGAGGAAGTTAAGATCAAGTCTGAAGAGTTATTAAAAATCTAAAAATTAGTAAAACCTACATGCGTTTTGCGTGTAGTTTTTTTTGTATTATACCAACGAAATTGTGCATTTTGACCTAACGTGTATTGATATTCATGTTAGTTAAATGTATAATTAATAAATAACTAAAAAACAGGTGAATTTATGATAAGACTAGAACAAGTATCCAAATTTTATAAAACAAATGCATTGGTAGCAGTTGGTATAAGAAAGATAAGTCTAGATTTTAAACTGGGTGAATTTGTTGTTATTACCGGTGAAAGCGGTTCAGGCAAGTCAACATTACTCAATGTATTAAGTGGACTTGACACTTTTGAAGAAGGTGAATTTTTCCTTTTTGATAAACCAACTTCACATTATACAATTGAAGATTGGGAAGCCTATCGAGCAAATTACGTTGGGTTTGTTTTTCAAAATTATAATATATTAGATTCTTACACTGTTTTTCAAAATGTCATGTTAGCTCTTGAATTACAAGGATATGAACCAGAAAGAAGAAAAGAACGCGCCTTAGAAATTATTGAGAAAGTGGGTTTATCACACCGTGTTCATCACCGTGCAGTTAAACTATCTGGTGGCGAAAAACAACGGACAGTTATCGCAAGAGCGCTTGCTAAAGACTGCCCAACGATTATATGTGATGAACCAACAGGTAACTTAGATAGCAAATCTGCTGAAGAGATTATCAAACTACTTCATGATATTAGTAAAGATAAACTGGTTATTCTTGTTTCGCATAATTATGCTGAAGTTGAAGCTTATGCAACGAGACGCATTAAAATGAGTGATGGGGAAGTCGTTGAAGATATTAAGCTTAACGAAAGAAGAATTGTTACTAACGATCATTTATTTTATGAACAAAAAGATGTCCGTTTTTTAACAACACTACGCATTGCTTTTAGAAACCTTATCGCAACCCCTAGAAAACTAATGTTTATGCTTTTATTACAAGTATTTTTTGTGATACTTTCATTTTTGATATATGGGACAATTCAAGGTTTATTCCATGACAACGTCATTATACCGAGCGGTTCTTCAGCAAGTGAACACAGTTTAACAATCCAAAAGCTAGACAGTACACCATTTACAATAGAAGAAATTGAGGCATTTAAAGCTAAAAAATACGTAATCGCTGTTAATGAGTATGAAACTATTGGTCGGCTTTTTAGAGGAATCGGTAGAGAAGATTTCTTTTCAGAAAGAGCAGCGGTATTAAAGAGTAGTGATTATGTTGATGGTAGAGCACCACTCGTTGAAAACGAAGTTGTTTTATCACAAGGATTAGCTTTTTATCTTGGAGTTGGAGTTAATGAAGATGTTGAACTCAGAACAGCAAGCTCACTAAGGTATACATTCTTTGTATCAGGCATTTCAAGTCGAACAAGTAATGCAACTTACTTCCATGATGATTTCTTTGAAAATAAGGAGTTTGTATTTAAATCAATTATTCAAGATACTGGTGTAAGAAATATCGACGTCAACTACAATTATATGTCAACTAATTTTTCAAATATTACATATGATGAATCATTTCCTGAAAATACAGCATTTGCAAATACTAGATATAACTATAATGGCATAAGAGATTCTGTTTTATATATGGAAACAGGATATGGTGATCATGCAAGTGTAAATCTTGAAACAACATTTGTCTTCTCAGAATCAAGACTAGACTTAATTGTTGATACAGAAACTTATCAAGGTCTTGTTGATTACTTTACAAGTGATGAAATGAAACATCGTATTGTACTCAATGTTTATGATAGATTCGATGGTGAAAAACTACTTAATAGTATTGATCATAGTCGATATATAGTTTATTATCCTGCATTAACACAAAATACTCAAGGATCTCCATTTGGGATTGCTTTAACCGTAGGATCATATATCGTCATTGGTGTTGTGGCAATCTTTATGTTTACCATATTACGCTTTGTATTTAAAAATATGTTAGAAACAAGAAGAAAAGATTTTGCTATTTATCGTTCTGTTGGAGCAAGCAAGAAATTTCTTAAAACTCTAATTCTTAGAGAGATTATCATTCAAATCTTATTGGGAACACTATTAACAGCGATTGTGATTGTGGTCTCAAGTATCTATGTTGGACGAATTCAAAATACAATGAGGTTCATTACAGCTGGAGATATCTTATTCATCCTATTTGTATTTTCATATATGACGATACGTACATCAGTTAAGTACAATGAAAGTATTTATCAAATATCAGTCATTGATACCTTGAACAAAAGTTTGGAGGTGTAACAGATGATAAAAATAAAACAATTATCCAAAACTTTTGGTATGAAACACAATCCAACTAAAGTTCTAAAAGACGTCACTGTCGATTTTCCTGAAAAAGGATTAGTCGTTATTTTAGGTCACTCTGGTTCAGGTAAGACAACACTGCTTAATATTATGGGTGGTCTAGAAAGACCAACCCAAGGTGAAATCATTATCGATGAAAAAATATTAAAAAATAATAGCGATAAAGATTTTGACTTCTTAAGAAACCAAGAAATCGGTTATGTGTTTCAAAACTATAACTTAATTCCAGCGTTAACGGTTTATGAAAATGTCGCGTTATCATTAAGAATTAAAGGTTATACAGATGAAAATGAAATTGAAAAACGTGTATTTTACACACTTAAAGCTGTTAACATGTTTTATTTCAGAGGTAGACTCGTCACACAACTTTCAGGTGGTCAACAACAAAGAGTTGCTATTGCTAGAGCATTAGTTAAAAATCCTAAATTTATCTTAGCTGACGAACCAACAGGTAACCTTGACAGTAAAAACACTTTTGAGATCATGAACATTATCAAAAAGATTGCGGAAGAAAAACTTGTTATTCTTGTTTCTCATGAAAAAGATCTCGTTAGTCACTATGCTGATCGTATTATTGAAATCAAAGATGGTATCATTACGAATGATTACGTGAATCAAAAATCTGCGCAATATGTCGTCGATGATAATACGATCTATATTAAAGATTTAGAAGAAGACATCAAAATCAAAGAAAAATCTTGGGATCTTAATGTCTATAGTGATGAAAAAGTGAAACTCCATGATTATAAAGTCTCATTGATTTTAAGAAATGGAACACTATATTTAAATACACAAGGTCCAATTAAAAATATTAAAGTTATTAACAACGACAGTAATATTATGATTGATGAAACAAAAAAGAAAGCTGATATTTTAGAAGAAGTTCAATACAGTGATTTTGATCTCAAGGAATTACAAGATGAGCATGATACAAAATATTATAAAACTTTCATGACGTATAAAAAAGCTTTTGCTGACGCTTTTCATAAACTTTTTTCGATGCAGAAAAGAACAAGACTTATGTTCTTTATCTTCATCTTAATGGGATTAGTAATTTCAATTGGTGTTCCTTTTATCAATAACGTATTGTCGGATCGCGCGATTTATTTAAGTGATCAGCCGAACTATGTACGAGTCAATTCACTCGCTTCTAATACGCCAAATTATCGATTTTTAGAATCATTAGAAAATATTAATGATCATGAGTTTTTCATCAATGTGTATCCGACTAGTAATATAAGGTTTAATGTCTATAGTATGAGAGGATTTGTTGAAAACTTAATCTATGCTGATATTGGCATTCATGACCATATTCATCAAAATGAACTCGTATATGGAAGATTACCAGAAAATCAATATGAGCTAGCAATTGATTATAGCTTAATTAGAGAAGATTATACGAATTCAAATTCGATGCTTAAATCAGTAGGTGTTTGGAACTATAAACAAATTATTGGAAGAGAAATTGTTAATATTTATATGCCAAATAAACCATTTGTTATAACGGGTATTGTTGATACTGGAGCTAAACGTTTTTACGCAGCAAAAGAAGCAATGGCTTTTCTAGCTTCGAACAATGGGGTCCCTTATTTGCCTTCTGAAATGTTTATTGGTGATGAAAACTTGGTATTAAACGGAAAAATGCCTAGCCCATTTGATCCAATTGTAAATGAACATGAAGTTATTGTTCCCGCTCACTATATTAATATTTATCCTGCACTTGAAACATTTGACTTTTCAAATGGTCGTTATCAGTTCGATTATAATATTTTTGCAACAGGTATTTATGAATATACTGATGATAACAATTTTGATCACTTGATGTTGACACATCATGCAGATGTTGCATATCGGATATTCCAGTATTCAATTAATCAAAGAACAACATATATATATTCAAACAACCCACAAAGAGTGATGCTAACGCTTGAGGACAGTTATCGAAATGTTCAAGTTGACTCACCTTATATGGAAGCGATGAAAGAAGGAAAAGTATTTTTAATGGGTTTACAGTCTTTTGTTGCTTTAGGTGTATTATTGATTGTTCTATCAGTTGCATGTATTTACTTTATGCTTAAGTCATCGATGACAGCCAATATTTATGAAATTAGTATTTATCGAGCTTTAGGTGTTAAGAAAAGAGATATATCCAAAAGGTTTATTGCTGAAACACTTGTCACATTAACATTTAGTTCAACGATTTGTTATGCAGTAGGAACCTACGTACTAGCTAAAATTGATTTAGCAGTTCTACTACAAGCTAATTATTTCCTTGTAACACCACTGAGTATTGTCTCAGGTTTACTCATCATTTATATGATTGGGTTGGTAGGTGTTATTCCAATTTATAGATTGTTAAGAAAATCACCTGCGCAAATTTTAAGTTATTATGATATTTAAATAATAAAACATGTGCATAAAAACATTTGGTGTCATTGAACTATGGCGCCAAATGCTTTTTATATTAAAAGCATATTTATATAAAATTCATGTAAAAAACGCCTTAAAACATCGATTTTATAGTAGAATATAAGGTGCAAGACATAAATGAAGGTGATGAAATGATCAGATTAGAAAACGTATCAAAATACTATAAGTCAAATACATTAGTTTCAGTTGGGATGCGTAAAATCAGTCTTGACTTTAAACTAGGAGAGTTTGTTGCGATTACTGGAGAAAGTGGTTCAGGGAAATCAACATTACTCAATATATTAAGTGGACTTGACACATTTGAAGAAGGTGAGTTTTTTCTATTTGGTGAACCTACATCACATTACACGATTGCCCAATGGGAAGCATATAGGGCAGCGTATGTAGGTTTTGTTTTTCAAAACTATAACATCATTGATGCATATACAGTTTATCAAAATGTATTATTGTCACTTGAGTTTCAAGGATATGATGAAGCTTCAAGACAAGATAGAGCTCTTGAAATCATTGAGCGTGTTGGATTAAGCCACCGAGTTCACCATAAAGCCAGTAAGCTTTCTGGTGGTGAAAAACAACGAACAGTTATTGCACGAGCACTAGCAAAGGATTGTCCAGCAATCTTATGTGATGAACCAACTGGTAATCTTGATAGTAAAACAGGTGAAGAAATAATCAAACTGCTTCATGAAATCAGTGAAAATAAACTCGTTATCATCGTTACACATCAATTTGATGAGGTTGCAAAATATGCGACAAGAAGAGTCAAAATGAGTGATGGTGAAATTATTGAAGATATTAAACTCATTAAAGAAAAACCTAAACAAATTGAAAATTCAGAAATTAAGCAAAAGCACATTCATTTTGTGACAACTGCAAAAATTGCAATCCGCAATTTATTTGCTTCACCTAAAAAATTCACATTTATGTTGCTCTTACAATTTGTATTCGTATTTTTAGCCTTACTTATCTATGGGACAACAACGAGTCTTTTTCATCAAAGTGGATTGTTACCTGATTCATTAGATGCTAGTGAGCATCAATTAGTTATTCAAAAAGTTGATGAATCTGCATTCACTCAAGATGAAATTGATTTTTTTGCTAACCACAGATATGTTAGAGAGATTAATGACTATGAAACCATAGCAGGGCTTTTTACTTCAATTGGAAGAACTAGAATTTATTCAGAACGAACAGCTATATTGAATCAAAGTGATATTCTTGATGGTCGATTGCCAAATCAAATCGAAGAAATTATGATTTCTGAAGATTTATCAATTTATCTTGATGTTGGTATTCATGATGAGGTTACATTAAGAACAGCTACATTTGAACCATTCATATTTACTATTGTAGGCATCAGTAGCACAGTAAACCGTGCAGTCTATTTTCATGACGACTTTTTTATAGACTCATTTTTTGTTTTTAAATCAATAGTCAATCGTATCTTAATCAATGTCATCGATGATGATGGTATCCAAAATGTTCGAAGAAACTCATATCGAACTTTCATTGTTGATGAATTATTAGAAGATGATGAAATATTTGTTTATGTGACTTATGAAAATTCTGGCACTAGAAACTCTATCATGACGATGGAAACAGGATATGGTACCGGTATTGAACTAGATGTACTGGCCACATTTCAATTTTCAGAAGCTTTTTCAGAAGTGCGCTTAAACCAAAAAAACTATGATGAATTAGTTGATTATATGACAAGTCTTGACCATCGATATAAAATCGTTTTAAATGTTTATGATCGTTATGATGGACAAAGATTACTTAATTCAATTGATCAAGATACATATATCATTTATTATGATGCATTAGCTCAAAATCAGGACTACACATCTTTTGGTTACATATTACGCGTTGTATCATACTTAATGATTGTTATTGTTGCTTTACTCTTATTTACATTACTAAAAGCTGTCTTTAAGAATATGATTGCAACAAGAAAAAAGGATTTTGCAATCTATCGTTCAGTTGGAGCAAGCAAAAAATTCTTAGGCAGTCTCGTATTTTTAGAACAAATATTTCAAATTATTTTTGGTTCAATACTGACTGTTATATTCGTTTTTACGTTGATGTTTTTCGTAGCATCAATAGCAGAAAGCATGAGATATATAGGGGTTTTTGATGTCTTGATTGTATTCATGGTATTCTCTTATATGACAATTATGATACCGATTAAATTTCATCAAAGTATTTATGAAATATCAGTCATTGATACCTTGAGCAAGAGTGCGGAGGTATAATGAGATGATTAAAGTCAACCATATCGTCAAAAACTTTGGCGTCAACAATAAAATCAACGTGCTAAAAGATGTTTCTATTGAGTTTCCAGAAAAAGGTTTAGTTGTTCTTTTAGGTCATTCTGGTTCAGGGAAAACAACATTTTTAAATGTTATCGGTGGTCTTGAAAAAGCATCTGGTGGAGAAGTCGTTATCGGTGATAAGATTGTTAGAAATAGAAATGAAAAAGAATGGGATATACTTAGAAGTAAAGAAATCGGTTATATATTCCAAAACTATCATTTAATTCAGCATTTAACAGTTTATGAAAACGTAGCTTTGTCACTACGTATTTTAGGGTTGCACGACGAAGAAGAGATCGAGCGTAGAGTCATGTATATTTTGAAATCGTTACGCATGCATCACTTCAGCGGAAGACTCGTTACCCAATTATCTGGAGGGCAACAACAAAGAGTTGCAATCGCAAGAGCAATCGTTAAAAATCCTAAAGTTATCTTAGCGGATGAACCAACAGGTAATCTCGATAGTAAAAATACTTTTGATATTATGAATATCATCAAAAAGATTTCAGAAGACAAACTTGTTATTTTAGTCTCACATGAGAAAAATTTAGTTAGTTTTTATGCTGATCGTATTATTGAAATCAAAGATGGACAAATTACTAATGATTATATCAATGAAAAGAGTTCTCATTATGAAATAGATGATAATACTCTATATCTTAAAGATATGAAAAAAGATGCATCTATTGATCAAAACAATTGGAAGATTGAAACATATAGAGAAAGTGATCAAGATGATAGTGATTATCATGTAACTTTGGTTGTTCGAAATGATACATTATATCTAGATGTTAGCGAACCTATTAAAAACATTAGAATTATCAATAACGAAGCTAATATTAGCATTGATAATACATTTAAAAGTAGTGATGAACAAAAATGGGAATCAGAAATATCATTTGATCTAGAGGAATTAAATCCACAAAAAGTGTTAACTAAAGATAAAAGCTTTATTTCAGTCAAAAAGAGTTTCATTGAATCTTTCTTTGGTCTTTTCACTCTATCGAAACGAATGAATTTAATGATTACTGTCTTTTTCTTAATGGGTATTGTCATGGCAATAGGCATACCATTTATCAATAATGTACAATCTAATCGGATGATTTTTGCTAGTGATCAAGAAAATTATATATACGTTAATGGTCTTGCTCCAGGGGGGCCTAATTATCGAATTTTAGAATCACTTAAAGAACCTGATGACGAACTCTTTTATATTAATGTATTTAGACGATCTCAATTTGTGTTTGATACAGTATCGATTGATGGTGTGCAAAATAACTTTCTCACTGCAGACTTAGGACTTGTCGATCATATCGATGAATCCAATCTCGTCTATGGTCGATTACCCGAAAATCCAAATGAAATAGCGATTGATTTAAGCATCGTTTTAGCTGATTTTTCAAGATCAAGATCGACATTAAAAAGAGTTGGTATCTGGAATGATCAGAGTTTAATTGGGAAACGCATTGTAAACCAATATTTGCCAGATCGTCCTTTCATCATTACTGGTATCGTTAATACAGGTGCAACTAGAGTTTATGCAGCAAAAGAAGCGATGGTATTTTTAGGCTCAAATCACGGGAATAATTTCTTATCCGCAGAAATGTTTTATCAAGATCCAGATTTCTCATATGTCGGGAATTTACCAACACGGTTTAATTCAAATAGAGGCTATTATGAAGTCTTAGTACATGAAGATCATGTCGTAAATTTCCCAGGTCTTGAATCATTCGATTTCTCGAATCAGGCATCATTTGAAATAGATTTCATTGTTCGTGCAACTGGAATTTATAGTTATGATTCAGATATCCAGTTTAGTACCAGTGTACTGTTGTTGCCACATGAAGATATATCGTTTAGAATATATCAATATACGATTAGTCAAATTACAGTATCCATTTATTCTCAAAGTCCCGCAAGAACAATCACACAAGTTGAAAATAACTTTATTTCTGCAATCCCAACTTGGCCATATCAAAATGCAGTTAACGAAGGTAGAGTGTTCTTATTAGGTTTAAGAACAATGCTTGTCTTAGGTATCTTATTAATCGTCTTATCAGTAACAAGTATTTATTTCATGCTGAAGTCTTCAATTGCTTCTCAAATTCATGAAATCAGTATTTATAGAGCACTTGGAGTTAAAAAAATAGATATCTTTAAGAAATATTTAGTTGAAACATTTGTTAGATTAACAGCAAGTAGTGTTTTAAGTTATCTATTGTTTACGATATTTTTAGATCGAATTGATCATACTTTGATTGGACAATCGTATTATTTCCTTGTTACAACTTGGGGAGTGATTATCGGTATTGGATTGATTTATCTTATTGGACTTGTAGGAATGATTCCAATCTTTATGTTGCTTAGAAAGTCTCCTGCACAGCTTTTAGGATATTATGATATTTAATATGACTTATTTATTTAATAATCTCTGCAATCGTCATGTATTGCAGAGGTTATTTCCTTATTTTGTAGAAATATGTTAAATCTTTTTAAATATTTAAAAAGTGAGTCAAATACGGTATAATGTATTAAGGTGATTATGAGTGATAGATAAAAATATTCCTACACATGTTGCGATCATATTAGATGGTAATGGAAGATGGGCAAAAAAATATGGACAACCAAGATCTTTCGGACATTATCAAGGTGGAAGAAACCTTTTTCGTGTTGCTCAAGCTGCCAAAAAATTTGGAATCAAAAAATTAACTGTATATGCATTTAGCACTGAAAACTGGAAAAGACCAGAAGATGAAGTCAACTACTTAATGACGAAACCTATTGAGCTTTTCCATGAGAATAGAAATAGAATTGAAGAATTGGATTATAAAGTTACATTTGCAGGTAGAAGAGATCGTTTTAGTAAAGCATTATTAGAAGTTATGGAGACGATTGAAAAAGAAACAAAAGATAATGAAGGTTTCGAACTAACAATTGCAGCAGATTATGGTTCTTACGATGAACTGGTAACTGCAGTCAATCAATGTAAACATCCTATATGCAAAGAAGATATCGAAAAACACCTTATGGTAAAAGAACCTGTAGATCTTCTCATTAGAACAAGTGGAGAACAAAGATTATCTAATTTTTTATTATGGCAAGTATCTTATGCAGAGTTTTATTTTACCAAAGTTCATTGGCCTGCATTTAGTGAAAAACAATTATTAAAGGCAATTAAAAGTTATCAAAAAAGGCATCGACGTTTTGGAGGTCTAAAATGAAAGATCGTTTAGTTACAGGCATTATATTAGCTGCAATCTTAATACCCATCGTAAGTATTGAAATATTTTTAGAAATGTTTCAAGTTTTAATGACATTATTTGTTGTTATTGCAGCATTTGAAATGATTAGAATGTTTGAAAGTAAAAAGAAATTTCAAAAATTTCCAAAAGTAGGCATCATATTACTGACATTAGGAACGTTTTTTAGCGTCGGTGGTGTTTTAGGTAATGTCGATCATAATCCACTTCAAGCAAATGGAGTGCTAAGTATTACAATTCCTATTTTTACAATTATATTGTTAAGCTTTCTTGTATTATTTAGAGATTTCAATGGAGAAGATGTAGGTAAGGCACTAACAGTTATTAATTATGTAGGTTTAGGTGCTGCTTCAATCGTTATTTTACGTTTCTTAGGTGTACGCTTCATCGTTTATTTATTGTTGATTACCTCAGCAACAGATATCTTTGCATATATATTTGGTATGAAATATGGTAAACGAAAACTCGCACCACATATCAGTCCCAAAAAATCATGGGAAGGTGCGATTGCAGGAACCATATTCGCAACCGTAATTGCGTCTAGCTTTGCACTGTTTTATGGATCTGTTTTCTATCCAGGCACCTGGTTGGGTAATTTACTAAACCTTAGTGGAGAACAAACCTTGCTCGATAATTTCTCTAGTTTAGGTGAACGAAATCCTTTATGGGTTCAAGGATTAATTATTGTCCCAGTTACCTTTATAGCAAGTATTTTAGCCCAAATAGGCGATTTGGTTGCATCGAGGTTAAAAAGAACTTATAATATTAAAGACTTTGGTACGATTCTACCGGGTCATGGAGGGTTATTGGATAGATTTGATTCAGTCTTATTTGTCGCAATGTATTTAACTGCAGTGTTCTTACTGATTTATAGATTGTTTCCAGCAATTATCGTATGAAAAATATATATATTTTAGGTGCAGCTGGTTCTATAGGGCTACAGTCCTTAGAAGTTGTTGAGCAAAGTAACAATGAACTCAATATCATCGGTATTTCTCTTGGAAGCCAAGAAACATTGAATCGCTCTATTTTAGATCGATTTCCTAATGTTGAAATTGTTTGTTTAAGAAACCATACACATCTAAAAGCTTTTCAAGATCAATACCCTTACATAAAATTTGTCGGTGGTGATGAAGGATTAATCGAGATTGCCAGATATCCTAAAAAGGGTATTGTTTTAAATGCGCTTTCTGGCTCTGCAGGTCTAAGACCTACAGTTGCAGCTATTGAATCTAAAAAAGATATTGCGTTAGCAAATAAAGAAACACTTGTGATGGCTGGAGATATTATTAATCAGTTAATTAAGATGTATCAAGTTAATTTATATCCTGTTGATAGCGAGCACAGTTCGCTTTGGCAAACCTTAAAAGGTGAAGACACAACTGATATAGAAAAACTTGTTATAACGGCAAGTGGAGGGTCATTTAGGGACCTTTCAAGAGAGGCATTGAGTGAAGTTACATTAGAACAAGCGTTAAAGCATCCGAATTGGTCAATGGGCGATAAAATAACTATAGATAGTGCAACCATGATGAACAAAGGATTAGAAGTTATTGAAGCACACCATCTCTTTGGATTGCCTTATCATCAAATTGAGACAGTTCTTCATAAAGAGAGCGTTGTTCATGGTCTTGCTTATTTTAAAGATGGAACGGTTAAAGCATGTTTAAGTTTATCGGATATGAAAATACCAATAGCTTATGCTTTGTATTATCCTAAAAGACATGAATATCCTTCAAAACTTGAATTGACAAACCTAAGTTTTGAACCTATGAATTTTAAGAGATTTCCACTATTAAAACTTGCTTATGATGTAGGTTTACAAGGTGGATTGCTCCCAACCGTTATGAACGCTGCAAATGAAGCTGCAGTTAAGTTATTTTTAAAAAAACAAATTAAGTTTTTAGAAATCGAAAATATTGTGATGGAAACAGTCCATCAATTTGAAAACAAAATGGAACCAACACTAGATGAAATCATACAAACAGATGAATGGATTCAAAATCACATTTTGCTTACATATGGAAAGAGGTAGTTTATGTTTATATTTGATTTAATTATTTTTATACTCGTTTTAGGGGTTATTATATTAATTCATGAAGCTGGTCATTTTTATTTTGCTAAAAAGGCTGGTATATTATGTCATGAATTTTCTATAGGTATGGGACCTGCTCTTTTCCAAAAGAGAAAAGGCGAAACGATGTATTCAATCCGTGGTATCCCAATTGGTGGATATGTATCGATGGCTGGAGAAAGCATTAATGATGCATTGATTAGAAAAGAACAAGTTATTGGTGTTAAGTTCAACTCACAAGGTCACATTAGTCAAATTATATTAAATGATGCACTACCTAATGATGCGATTGGTATCGTCAAAGCATATGATCTATATGGTAAAGACTTTGATCCTTTATATATTGAACTTGAAGTTGATGGAGTAACGACAAGATATTCAGTTAAAAGAGATGCAGTTTATAGAATGACTGATAAAAAAGAGATGTGGATTACCCCATCAGAAAAAAGTTTTGAAAGCAAGACTTTGTGGCAAAGATTTTTAGTTATTTTTGCTGGACCATTGATGAACTTTATTTTAGCACTTGTTTTATTTTTAATTGTTGGTTTCTTCTTGTTAAAACCAAATACTGATAGTAGTGAAATTGATTATGTTGCAGTAGGATCTCCAGCAGAATCCATTGGTCTTGAAGAAAGTGATATCATTACGGTAATTAACGGTCAAAATATCAACACTTGGGATGACTTATCAAATGTCATGAGAAGTCTAAATTCCGTTTCTCTTTCCTTATCTTATACGCGTGAAGGAATAACATTTACAGAATCTGATGTCGTTGTATCTGCAATTATTCAAATGGCAGGTATAACCAATCGAGCAGCAGATGGTACGATTTATTCGGATCAAGCAGTTGTTGGACAAGCTTTTGGACGTGCTAAAACGGATGGTAGGTTAGAAGCAAATGACGTGATTCAATCTATTACAGTTAATGGTGGGACTCCTAATGTTATCAATTCTTGGGATGATATCATTGATGTGTTCCGCAGAGAAACATCTGGAGATTTGGTAATTACCTATTTAAGAGGAAGTGAAATTTTAGATGCTGAGTATTCGATGATTAGTGAACGTGCTTTAGCGAAACTCGGTCATCCAAGTATTCTCTTTCAGTTAGGTGTTAGTCCAACAGCAGATTTCAATCTAGGATATACACTAAGTTATCCATTTGTTGCATTTTATTCAAATACGAGACAAGTATTTAGTACTTTAGGTTTATTGTTTGATAAATCTGAAAATTTAGGTATTGGTGATTTATCAGGTCCTGTAGGTATCTTTTCACTTGTAAGTAGTACGACAAGTCAAGGGTTTGTTGCAATACTTGGATTTACTGCATTCTTAAGCATTAACATTGGTTTATTGAATTTGCTTCCTATTCCAGCACTTGATGGTGGAAGACTCGTTTTCTTAGGGATTGAGGCAGTTACAAGAAAGCCATTGAATAAAAAATTAGAGAACACAATCAATAATGTCATGTTCTTCTTATTATTAGGATTGTTCGTCTTCGTGACCTATAATGATATATTGAGACTTATTAGGGGATAATTAATATCCCTTTTTTGTTTATTTATATTATAAAAAATGGTAAAATAAATACAACTTATATATGGGGGCGTTTATTTGAAACAGTTTCCGATTGTGATTATTTTGGTTTCTTGTTTGATGAATGGTTTTGCACATCTGCTATATTTGATTGATGTCAACATTTTAGAATTGGAAAGAATGCAACCATTGATTGCTGCATTAATCCGTTTTGGAGATCTTACACTCATCTTTGGATTTATCGGTATATTTCTCATTTTGACAAATCGTGATCTTATTAAATGGTTGTCTTTAGGTTTTTCAGTTGTAGGTATTTTAAGATTTTTCTTAATTGAATTTTCATTAATTGGTGTGTTCAGTCTTATAAGTTTTCTTATATTGGTTGTTCAAATATCATTTTTGATTATGTTCGTACTCAAAATTAGTGAACAAAATCGGACGAGTATTGCTCATAAAGGTTATCTCGTCATAGGGTTAACCATACTATATTGTATAAGTATTCTGATTCTTATGTTCATGGCTAATCAACCACAAACCTTAAATGAGTCAATATTATCTGTCTTTTATATTGGTTTTCAGCTTGGTTTATGGATGTTTTTCAAACAATGGTATAAAGAACGAACCATTTCCACGTGACAAATATAATAAAAACAACATTTTTGTAGAATTTATTTCTATATTCATCATATAATTAATCGCTTAATTAAGCGGAAAAGAAGTCATAATCGATATCTTCGAAAAGATTTCTTTTTTTTATAGTCAAAAGTATTGACTTTAGTGTCTGAATATTATAGAATGATAAAGGTCGCTCCAAAAAGCGCACCTCACTTGAGCAGCAAAACAAAATAAGTAAAAGTTTATATATGTGTTGACAAAGTCAACGTTCAAGTGGTAGAATATTAAAGCACGCCAAGAGACAGGCATGCGATAG
>NZ_JASCXW010000012.1 GCF_030012175.1 Peloplasma aerotolerans | reverse complement strand
TATCGTTTTTTTTTATTTTACCACACTTCATCGTATCAAATCAATCACACAAATCAATTACCTTATATTGATCATATCACTTAACTGTAAGTACGCTAGTCACAGATGGTATAAAGACTATGATTTACTATTTGAGTTTAAGAATGTAATAAGGTCATTATTTTACCATTATATGGTTTTTTGCAATGACTAAAAAAAGGAAGCTTCTGCTTCCTTATAAAGGTTGAGTCTCAATGATTGCATAATCTCCATCATCTCTTCTATAAACTACACTTATTTTTATTATCTCAAAACAAACTTTATTCTATTATTAAGTGTTACCTTTGTTATTCTTCAAAGTACTTATAAAAATCTTATGGAATAAAAATTATTTCTATTTCTTTAGATATATGATCTTCTGCAAACTCCATAGAATCTAGTATAGCTTGTCTAAGTCTAGAGGCTTGTTCTTCATTTTCTGGAAGGTAAATCGTTAATGTGTCAATCAATGTATCTCTATAATTATCAAAAATAAAATATGAAGAAAATTGTTCGTGAGCATCGCCTTGTAATATATAACTATTAAATGTTAACGTATGTATATCATTATAATTAGGAAAGGCATTATTGCTGTTGTCAAAAACATATCTTCCGATCTTTTCAATTGTTGAAGGAAATACGACAGATGTTAATGCATTTTCATAGAAAGCAAGTGCACCAACTTCACTTAATCCTTCTGGTAGAACTAGATTTCCTGTGAATCTACATTTAACAAATGCAGCGACTCCGATGACTTCTAAATAACTAGGTAAATGAATGATAGTATCACTATTAAAGGAAAAAGCTGCATATTTTATTTCTATAAGGCTTTCTGGAAGAAAAATCTCCTTAAAATCAGTTTTAGACATTGCTCTAGGTCCAATATACTCGAAATTATCTGGCAAAACAAATATAGAGTCAGCTTCCTTTGCAATCTCAACATAAAGAAGTTCTTTTTCATCTTTTGTTACAATAGTTTTGTGTCCAGATATTTCCATTTGTTTTAGGTAATTATGGTTTTCCTTTAACACGACTTGAACTTCGTTTATTTCTAGAGCTTGTCCAAAGTATTTCAGGTTGACTGGAACAGTAAAATATTTAATATTTGTACCTATAAAAGCATCTTTACCAATAGATGTGATGGTATCTGGAAGTGCAACACTTTCAATATTGTCTAAATTTAAGAATGCCTCATCAGCTATCGAAATTACAGGTAAATCGTTATGTATACTTGATATAACGATATCCTTTGAATCTCCTGTGTATCCTGTTACTATGTAAGCAATTTCGGTATCATTGAGTTCAAAAACAGTGCCTGGAGTTGATATTAACTCCGATTTAGGCTTGCAAGCATACACTGAAAATACTAAAAGCACTAATAGGAAAATAGATATACCACTTCTTTTCATACATTTTCACCACTTTCCTTAAAAGGTAACAGCAATGTATATTGTTTCGCTGTCATATTGATCGAATATTTTACCTTCGTCATCGATAAGCATTTTCCACACAACTTCATCAGGTGTATATGCTGATGAGCAAAATAATTCTGAAGGATTTTTGGAAGGTTTATGTACCCATCTTCCATTTGAATGTTTTACAACAAAATGATAATCTTTCAATGATGGAATTTCAGAATTAATTCCTAACCTCATTGCGATTATCACCTCATTACTACTAGTGTTATCATTTGGGCTAGACAATAATCTATAACCAATACCTAAAAAATTCAAGTCTGCTGTCACATTAGAATATAATTGCTCTAGTGTCGTTATTTGTTGCTGAGTTGAAAAGTGATCAGGACTAACAAATAAATCAAGTCTAAATGCATAACCATAACAATTAACTGATTTTCTTGTATCAGACACAAACCAATCACCAAAATAAACTTCTATTGATGGTTGATAAGTACTACTGGAATAATTACTCGCATAAAATCTTGTAGAATATCTGACTAGAGGTTGCGTGGGATATAATCTCATAGTGAGATCTTTTTTTAATGTATTATATTTGTAGATTTCATTATCAATGTTAAACTCATAGTGCAAACCAGAACCTGATAAAACATCTATATTTTCAAGTTTATTGATGATGTTTCCCCCATCGAATCAATCTTTATTTACATTATATATGATTTTTTTTTTTTTACAACCTATGATAACAACTTTTAAAAAAAGGAAGCTTTCGCTTCCTTATAAAGGTTGAGTTTCAATGATCGCATAATCCCCATCATCTCTTCTATAAACTACATTTGTTTTAGATGATTCTTTATCTAAAAACACATAGAAATCATGTCCTGATAATTCCATTGCTGCGATAGCTTCTTCTGATGACATTGGTTTCAAATCAACTTTTTTACTTTTAACTAGCTGACTTGCTAGAATATCTTTTTCTAATGATTCTGCGTCAAATTCATGGCTATAAGCTTGTTTGATGCCTTCCTTTTCAAGGTTTTTCTTTAACTTATCCTTGTGTTTCCTTATTTGAGCAACGAGTTTATCATTTGCTTTATCGATTGCTGCATACATATCCATATCTGAGACTTCAGCTCTTAAGACTTGTCCTTTTGCAGGAATCGTTACTTCGATCTTGTGGTGGTCCTTATACACCTTGCATACCACCCGTACTTCTGAAATCACCTCTGGGCCGAAAAAGGATACGACCTTGCTAAATCTTTTTTCTGCATAATCTTTGATTGCCTTTGTTGGAACAAAACCATTTTTACCTAGTACTTCGAATTTCATAGTTTTTCTCCTTTTTTTTTATATTATCATAAAGCGTGACTAAATAGATATCGCCAAGCCTTAGAGAATCCAATATTTCGTATAATTGATCGCTTAAGATATCAAAGTAGAGAATAATCTGATGTTTATGATGTTTTAAATAATGGATGTAATAAATCTTTAAAAATGACATGTAAGATATCGGAGATACATCTCTATTTTTTGATATCAAATAATAGTGATTCATCATCCCATGGTCAATTGGAATCGTTTGATATCCAGATAACAGGGGATACTTTTGAAAACATCTTTCACAAATGTGATGCTTTTCAGTTTGAAAGATATTGAAAATATTTAATTGTGTTCTTATTTTTTTCTTACACACCTCACAAAGCATAACAAGCCCTCCTAATTGATATTAGAGGGGCTTGTGTCAGTTTACTTTTTATAAGCTTCTACGATTTTATCAATTAAGTTGTTCGGAACTTCTTCATATCTTAAGAATTCACGTGTGAACACACCACTACCTTGAGTCATAGCTTTTAGGTCAATCGCATATTTAACAATCTCTGCTTCTGGAACTTCAGCAATCACGACTTGATATCCTTCGGTTTGATTCATACCAAGAACGCGTCCGCGTCTTTTATTCATGTCACCCATAACATCTCCAACGAATTGATCTTTAACAGTGACTTCAACTTTAACGATAGGCTCTAAGATTGTTGGTTGACAAGTTTTTACAGCATCTTTAAATGCTAATGAAGCAGCAAGTTTAAATGAAATTTCATTTGAATCAACAGGATGGTATGAACCATCATATAACGTAGCTTTAACATTAATTACAGGGAATCCTGCTAGAGGACCTGCTTCAAATGTTTCTATTAAGCCTTTTTCAACTGCAGGGAAGTAGTTTCTAGGAACTGCTCCACCAAATACATCTTCTGAAAATTCAAATAGTTCTTTGGTTGGTTCAAATTTAATCCATACATGTCCGAATTGTCCAGCTCCACCAGATTGTTTCTTATGTTTACCTTCTGCTTGAACAGACTTTTTGATTGTTTCACGGTAGACGATTTTTTGTTCTTCAACATCAACGTCTACTTTAAACATATTTTTCATTCTTTCTAAAACGTAGTTTAAGTGTGTCATCCCTTGCCCACCTAAAAGGAGTTGAGATGTTTCTTTATTACGTTTAATTTCGAATGTTGGATCTTCTTGATTAATACGATGAAGTGCCATCGAGATTTTATCTTCATCATTTTTGTTTTTTGGATGAACTGCTATATAGATTACTGATGTTGGAATTGGAACTGGTTCATAGACAATTGGACTCTTAGGGTCTGCAAGTGTATCTCCTGTTTCAATACCATCTAATTTAGCAACAGCTGCCATATCGCCAGCATGGAATGTTGTACATTCTATTTGTGTTCTACCACGAGGTGCAAATATATTGGTTATTTTTTTATTGTCGCCTTTATTAGAAATAACAACTTCTTGTCCAAGTTTTAAAATACCTGAGTTAATTTTTAATATATTAACTGCACCCAAGAAAGGGTCAACTGTTGTCTTGAAGACATATGCTGAAAATGGTTCATCATCAGTCGTACGTCTGATGATTTCTGCACCAGTTTTTGCATCTTTACCTTTGAGTGGTGTTAATTCGTTTGGTGCTGGTAAATAATCAATTAACATATTGAGTAAAGTTCTAACACCAATTGTTTTTGTTGCACTACCTACGAGGACTGGTGTTAATTCCCCATCAATAATTCCTAGGCGAAGTGCATCTTTAACTTTTTGTTCAGGAATTTCTTCTCCTGATAAATATAAATCTAATAATTCTTCTGATGTTTCAGCAACACTTTCTAAAATCATGTTGTGAAGCTCATCAACTTTAGGTTTCTTCTCGTCCCATATTTCAGCATCGTGACTTTCAACACCATCGAAGATTCTTGCTTTCATTTCGATGACATTAACGAAACCTTCAAAGTTTTCATCATGTCCGATTGGCCAACAGAATGGAACTGCTTTTTTACCTAGTTTTTCACGGATATCATCAAGTACTTTTTCGAACTTGACATTTTCTTTATCCATTTTGTTTACAAAAATCATTGCAGGAATATGACGTTTTCTTATTTCTTGCCAAATACGTTCAGTTCCTACTTCCACACCTTTAGTTGCATCTATTAAGATGATTGCACCTTTTACAACTTCTAATGCTTGTGTAATATCTCCTACAAATTCATCACTACCAGGAACATCTATAAAGTTTAATTTATAGTTCTCCCATTCAACTGGTAAAACGCTGAGTGAAAGACTTGATTGTTTAATTTGTTCCTCAACTAGATAGTCGGAAACAGTATTTTTTCTTTCAACTTCTCCCTTTTTATCAATTGCTTTACTTGCGAAGAGCAATGCTTCAGAAATACTGGTTTTGCCTGATCCTTGGTGTCCTAAAACAGCAATGTTGCGTATCTCCTTGGTGGTATACTCTTTCATGCTTAACCTCCTGTAATCGTTTTCACATTCTATATAAATATTATAGCACATTTTTATGTGCAACAAATCGTTTTAATTAGAAAATATGAAATTTAACATAAGTCTTAAAAAATGCTATAATAAAGACGGTGAAAAGATGAAAAAATTAGCAATTCGATTGATCGAATGGTATCAAAGAGAGATTTCTCCAAATAGTAATCATAAGTGCAGATATACACCAACATGTTCTGCATATGCAAAAGAATGTTATGTGAGGTTTAACTTTTTTAAAGCTTCTTTTTTAACAATGAAAAGAATTTTGAAATGTAATCCTTTGTTTAAACCTAAATATGACCCAGTTCCAGAAAAGAAAACTAAGAAACTAAAATAAGCAGTAGAATATAAAGTAATAAAATAATTTTAGCTATGATAACTGTATGTCACTCTGGAAGTCAGGGTGATTTTTTTCGTATTGTTAAAGTTTTTAAGTATTCATTTCAAGTTAATTACATTGATGAAAATACGCATAAATCACTTCTAAATAATATGCAATTTCCTTCATGGATAGATATAATCAATCAATTGATGGTATTAGATAAATGAAAGACGAGTTGTAGGAACTAATAAAATGACCCCATATTAACATAAAATGGGGTTTACGATATTAAGATGTCCTCCAGACATTCTCGTTTTTTTAGTGACTATCAGTCTAGACTGATATGAATATCTTTATTTCATATATAGTTTTAGTGAGACTATATCAACTTTATATACTTTTTTATATACCTTTGATTTCTACTCATTGGTTTTTCGGGAATGGTCATTTCAATCATACTTGATTGTAACAGTGGATCTAAATAATTCTTTTTAAAAGATGCTCTAGATTTTATACCTACCCTATCCATAAGCTCTATAGTAGTATATGGAATACCTTCCTCTAAAACAGTAAGCAACTTCTTCGCTTGAATGGATAAACTGCCTGTTTCTATATTTGATTGCTTTAGGGTATCATTCATCGTTTCTATAATAGCATCCAACATAAACTCAATAAATACTGTGGATGCACCTTCTTTATTCGATTTCGATATTGCATCATAATATGCTTTTTGTTTTTGTTTAATGATGGATTCAACAGGCAAATAGTAAAAGAGTTCTTCTTCATTAGCAAGCAAGCACGTTTGAAAAAGTCTGCCCATTCTACCATTACCATCACTAAAAGGATGTATAAATTCAAACTCATAATGAAATACACATGACTTGATGAGTATATTCTCGTCATAATGATTCAAGTAATCATAGAGATTATTCATTAAAGCTGGTACTCTATCTGCAGATGGTGCCATAAAGATTACTTTTTCATCATTAAACACACCAACTTGTCCTTTTCGATATGAACCTGCATCAAAGACGAGGGAGGTCATAAGTATTTTATGGTACTTAAGTAGGTCTTTTTGAGCGTATGGATTAATATCCTGTAAGTTTTCATAAACATTGATTGCGTTTTGAACTTCTAATATATCTTTTTGTGGTCCGATGACAAGCTTACCATTAATCAAATCTTTGACTTGAGACTCTGATAATTGATTATTTTCAATGGCAAGAGATGAATGAATAGATTTTATTTGGTTTTTTCTTCTTAATAAGGGCTGGCTACTCAAATTATTCATACTAGAAAACTTACCAATCATTTTCATGATGGCAGCAACTCTATTAAGTATCGATGAATTTATTTCATAAGGTGGTTTATAGGACATATATCATCAACTCCTCTTATGTATATTATACCATGAAGTAGTTTATCTTGTATGTTTTCTTATATGTTTTCTTGTATGTTATGTCCATACATAAAAAAACTTCTTTATCACTTATAAACATCTCTTCGATGACCAGCATCAACGACCAATATAATTAATCGATTATCAAAAATATGTACCAGTAATCTGTAATCTCCAATCCTGTATCTCCAGATTCCTTTTTTGTCAGCAGTTAATCCTTTCCCATGGACTCTTGGGTTTTCACAGTTCTCCAAATGCTTAGATATCCATGCAAAGATCATCGTTGTTATTTGCTTATCCATTTTTTTAAAGGTCTTTAGTGCGTACTCACTTATCTCAACGCGATACATCATTTGATACCTAATAAAGTTTTTGCTTCTTCAATCGTATATGTTTTAGGGTTTTGCTCGTATGATTTAAATGCTTTTTCATACAAGAAAATATCGAACTCGTCTTCGATTTTTTCTAATATAGCTTTTCGCATAACCTCTGAAACAGATGAGCCATTCAGTTCAGCATATTTTTTTATAAGTTCTAACTCTTTTTCGTTCATTCTAATTGATATAGACATATAATCATCTCCTCTGTATTACATTGTACTACAAAAAAAGAAATAATGCAATACATTGTATTACATTTGAGTTGTGGTGTAAACTTTCATTTCTTCTTGTTAGTTAAGTTGCAATGAGGGAAATAATAACTTTTTCAAAGCGGTTTATTTCTTATTTTAAAAACAATAAAAAATGAAAAGCACTACTCCACATATATGTGGAAATAGTGCTTAGATTCTTTTAATAAGCTCTCGCAAACCAAACGGTTTGAGTGGCTTTTTTATTCGTTACTGGACATATGTCCGTAATCAATGTTTGATCAAAAGGTAGAACTCTAGCTGAAGCTGTCGTATCTTGCTTGATGATTACTTCTGCTTCATCACCAAAAATACTCATCGCAACATAACCACCTTTTTGAATATAATCTTTAAACTCATCATATGTTTTTGCTTGATATGTATTTGCTTGAACAAATGTTACTGCACGTTCATATAATGTATTGTGCATATCTTTTAAGATTTTAGGCATATCTTTAACGATTTTATCAATTGGATATGCTTGTTTTTCTCTATTGTATCTAGTTACCATGGTGACTTCATTTTTTTCTAAGTCACGTGGACCAATTTCAATACGAATTGGAACACCTTTCATTTCGTATTCGCTAAACTTCCAACCTGGAGACTTATTCGTATCATCGACTAAAACTCTAAAACCTGCATCTTTTAGTTCTTGATATAAGGTTTTGGTTGCTGTTTGAACAATTTCTTTATTGCCTTGGATCGGAATAATCACGATTTGTATTGGTGCGATGTAAGGTGGCAAAACTAGTCCTTCATCATCACCATGTACCATAATAACTGCACCGATTAAACGTGTTGATACACCCCATGATGTTTGATGTACATATTGAAGTTTATTGTTTTCATCTTGGAACTTAATATCAAAAGCTTTCGCAAAGTCTTGACCAAAATAATGTGTCGTTCCTGATTGAAGTGCTTGCCCATCATGCATGAGTGCTTCAATACTATAAGTATCAATAGCTCCGGCAAACTTTTCTCTTTCTGTTTTCTTACCTGTGATAAAAGGAATAGCTAGTAATTCTTCACCTAATTTTCGATATATTTCTAAAATATCAAGTGTTTCTTTTCTAGCCTCTGCTTCATTAGCATGTGCAGTATGGCCTTCTTGCCATAAGAACTCTTTACCTCTTAAGAAAGGTCTAGTTGTTTTTTCCCATCGAACGACACTACACCATTGATTATAAAGTTTAGGTAGATCGCGGTAAGAATTAATAATTTTATTATAGTGTGTACAAAACAATGTTTCAGATGTTGGTCTGATAATTAATCTTTCAGTAAGCTCTTCAACACCAGTTGTTGTAATCATAGCAGTTTCAGGAGCGAAGCCTTCCACATGATCTTTTTCTTTCTGGAATAAAGATTCAGGAATGACTAAAGGCATATAAACATTTTGATGTCCTGTTTCTTTTAATCTGCGATTTAGATCATCTTGGATACCTTCCCAAATGGCATAACCATATGGACGGTAGATGATAAATCCTTTGACATCACTATAATCCATTAATTCAGCTTTTAAACATAGATCTGTATACCATTGTGCAAAATCAGCATCTCTTGATGTGATTGCATCAACCATTTTTTTATTTTGACTCATAAATACTCACCTTTTTGTTGAATTTTTATAATATGAATAGCTGACAAATGAAAATATAACAAATGGAATGATGAAACTTGAAATTTTAATATCATCAATCATAATAATTCGAATAATAACAAAACCTAGAAAAATTAAACCAAATGATTTAAATGCTCTTGCTTTATCATCGTTTTGTTTTTGTTTTGATTCATTTGCATCTCTTATGATATTTTGTTTTGTTTTTTTGTTTAATGTGTATCTTGAATTGTTTTGTTTCTGATACTTCTTTTCTTGCTCTTCAAACAAATGATCATATTTATCGAACGGATCATTCTCGTACTTGTCTGTTGCCATCTTATTGCTTTACCAAAACTGTTTTGTCATCGACAAAATCAATTTTTCTTTCTCTATAGAGATTTCCTATAGCGCGTTTGAACGCCTTCTTACTCATATTGAATACTTCTAATATTTCTTCTGGAGTACTGTTAGCTGTTAACTTCATTTCTCCCTGATTTCTAATTAAGTATGACAAGATGATATTTGCATCATCAAATCGAGCAACTTCTTTTTGTGGAGCTAGTGATCCTGTATAACCTTTATCAGAATGATAAACGACTTTAACTGAGACTTCTTGTCCATAACGTAGTGTCTCTCTATATAATGAATGATGAACAAAAATCCAGTGACCATCAGGTGTCAACAAATTGACGCCTTCTTTTCCAATTCTTTGAACTCTAGCTAAAACTTTATCTTTAAGATTTAACGGTTCTTCAGGTTTTAGATTGACTTCCTCTTTTGAAGCTATTTTAGCGACAAATTTGGATTTTACTTTTATTGAGACGAATAAGATATCACCGACACGCGGCCATTCTTCTTTATTAAAAGGCAAATCGTCTGCTGACAGTAATAATTCTTTAGCTATTCCCATATCTAAGAAAACACCTAAAGATTCATGAACATCGGATATGGTTAAGAATCCTGGTTGACTGACAGTTATATATGGTTTCTTTAAGGTTGCTGCTAATCTTGCTTTTTGATCAAAGTATAAGAATGCTTCAACTGCTTGACCAGGCTTTAAATCTTCGTGAAGACTTTCGTTGTTATGCAAAAAAACTTCACCCTCATCGGAGTCAAGCATATACCCAATATCTGTTTTTCTGTTTACAACTAAATTATTGACTTCGCCAATATTTAAACTCATAGTATCACCTTCATTTATTTTAACACAAAACAGTCAAATCTACTAAAAAAAAGAGTGCGATTGCACTCTTATAAGTCTAATTCTTTTAATTCTTCTTCGTATCTCTTGATTAATAAAGCTTTGAAAAAATTAACAAGTGGTTTCAAATCTTTTTCTGATTTAAAAGCTTCTAATTTTTCGATATATGTTTCTCTTGATTCAAGCGGTACTGTTATAGGTAAGTAATCGCCTTTCATCAAGAAGTAATTGAGCACCAGTTTTGCTAAACGACCATTCGCATCAACAAAAGGATGAATCTTCGCAATACTTGCGTGTGCGTACGTCGCTTTTTCTAATATATTACCTTCAAAATGATTTAAATTGTTAAAAAATTTATTCATACGATCGTATACTTTAATATAATCTGGAGGTTGATGAGATGCTCCAAATATATTGATGTTAACATTTCTATAGACGCCACCTTGGAAGATGCCTTCTACTAGCATTTCATGAATATCTTTTAATTTTTCTTCGTTAAATTCATGTGTAGCTTTCGCTTCTTTAACAACAAATTCAAAAGCTTTTAAGTGATTGAGAATTTCTTTTTGTTCTCTTTCGCTATACTCGAGTAGAGCTTTAGCTTGGCTTAGTCTTTTTACATCTTCATAAGGAATTCGGTTATGACCTTCCATACCAACAGCATCATACGTGTACAATAAGGCGAATCTTTTTTCAACTTCTTCAAGCTGTTTAGGATCGCAATCCTTAACGACATTTCTGAGGTGTTGGCGCTCTACCTCTAATAGATCTTTCTCCATTTTATCAACGCTCCTATCTTTGAGGTTATTATATCATAGTAAAGGTTTCATAAACAATAGATATAATAAAATCACACATTATCATTTTTTTTGAAGATAGGTGTTATCTATTCATGTTCATAAACCTTTATAACGGTTTTTCCTTTTGCATGACCTTGTCTAAGATATTGCATTGCTTGTGGTGCATCTTTAAGAGGAACAACTTGTTCTATAATAGGTTTAATAAGTTTCTGGCTACAAAGTTCTGCAACATATTTTAAATCCTCTTGATTAGGCTTTGCAGCAAGTACTCTCATTTTTTTATTTGTTAAAGACAATATTGGTCCAAAGATCATCGTTTTAAAAAGTTGCGAAAGTGCACCACCAACGACAACGAATGTTCCATTTTTACTTAGCATGCGTCGATATAAAGACAGTTTGTTTTTTCCATTAATTGCTAGAATTAAATCAAACTTACCTTTTAGTTCTTTAAAATTGATGTCTTGATAATTATAAATATGAGTTGCTCCTAAAGTTTTCATTAATTCGATATTATTAGGACCACAAACAACCGATACTTCTGCCATAAAGTGCTTTGCAAGTTGAACTGCAAATGTACCAACTCCACCACCAGAACCATAAATTAATACTTTTTGATTTATTTCTATGTTCCCTTTGTTTTTTAATGCTTGAAGTGCAGTCACTCCAGACATGGGAATTGCAGATGCATCATCAAAACTTAAATGTTTTGGTTTTAAGATCAAAGCTGATTCTTTAGCGGTAGTATACTCAGCAAGACCACCAAAGCCCATTGCTGACAGGTCACCTATGACCTCATCACCAACTTTAAATTGATGACATGAACTTCCAACTTCTTCTATAACACCAGAAATATCTGATCCAAATATTTTGTTTTTTGGAATGATTCCCATGCTCATCGATCGATAATCAGCAGCATTCAAGGATACTGAGTAAACTTTAACTAATACTTCATCATCTTTAGGTATTGGTTTTTCTATGGATTGATAAATTAATGGATTAGGTTTTGTTTTTTTATAATAGATTACAGCATTCATTTTGTTGATCCTTTCAAAGCGTATTCAAACACTTCAGTTATTTTAACATCAAATGCTAATGCGATTTTAAATGCTAATTCTAAAGATGGGGAATATTTACCTGCTTCAATAGCAATAATGGTTTGTCTAGATGCACCCACTTTTTCAGCAAGTTCTTGTTGGGTCATTTCATTAGCAAAAAATCTTAATGTTCTTATATGATTTGTTACTTGATATAAATTAGCCATGCTTAATCCCTCTTTTATAATAATATAACTGAGTGACGCCTTCAAAGATTGACCCTAAATGAAATGATATGAAAATAATATTAATCATTATGACTGGACTATAGTTTAATAAGATTGCAATAAGCGCAAACATAAATCCAATACCTGCAGAAATAAATCCTATACGCATTGATTTAAGTTCAACGAGTTTATCCATTTCGTCAGTAACCATTTGCGATTTGATCATTCTTTCAATATCTTTATCATCGATATCTGGATTTGCTGCTTTTTCTTTAATAGCAACAAGTATTGAATATCCAATATGGAATAGAATTTGTAAAAGTATAGCAGCAACAATACCAATACCAATAAAAATAAGTATTAATCTTGTCCAATAGCTAAGATCGTTTGTGATATTGATTTGATTTCGATATGTAGTAATAGCAAATGTAGCATATATAGTAAATAAGGTTAGGCTTGTAAAGATGGTTAACATGGTTCTTTTTTCTTGATATGACATAGTTTTTCTCCTTTAATATTTGATAATTTAACTATATATCAAAAAATTATCAATGTCAAGTATTTTTTACATTTAGTATATTATTTTATACATTGATTCTAAACATATCTTTAGATATGATTTCAATATAAAAAAGCACTTCAATCTTAAAATAAGATCAAAATGCTTTATAATTGAATATGAGTATTAACTAATAATCCCATAAAAATAGAAGGGGGACTCTTGCGAGTCCCCATTACCTTTTTAAATTATACTTTAATTACGTTAGCCGCTTGTTGTCCGCGGTCGCCGTCTTTAACATCAAATTCTACTTGGTCGCCTTCTGCTAATGTTTTGTATCCTTCAGTTTGAATTGCACTAAAGTGTACAAAAATGTCTTTCCCGTCAGCTGATGAGATAAATCCATATCCCTTGTCAGCGTCAAACCATTTTACTACGCCTTTCATTTTGAATCTCCTTTTAATATAACTTAGCAACTTAATGCCTATTTACATTATACACAACCGATGTATGAATTACAAGGAAATAAGACAAATAAGTGAAGTTTACGCAAATTGACTTTGATATAACTCATTATAAAAGCCTTTTTTAGCAATCAACTCATCATGTGTGCCTTGTTCGATGATATTTCCCTCATGAACGACTAAAATTAGATCAGCTTTTTGGATTGTTGATAAGCGATGAGCAATCACAAAGCTTGTCTTATTTTCCATTAAAGCAAGCATTGCTTTCTGAATTTGTACCTCGGTATGTGTATCCACATTTGAGGTTGCTTCATCTAGGATCAGCATCTTAGTTCTTGATAGCATAGCTCTAGCGATAACAAGTAATTGTTTTTGACCTTTTGATATGCTTAAGCCTTCATCAGTTAAGATTGTATCGTACCCTTTAGGTAGATGTGATATAAACGTATGAATTCTAGCTTTCTTAGCTGCTTCTTCAACTTCAAGCCTGCTGACATCACCATTACCATAAGCAATGTTTTCATAAACGGTCCCGTGGAAGATCCAAGTGTCTTGCAAGACCATTGAAAATGCCTTTCTAAGACTCTTTCTTGTTAAGTGTCTAATATCAATACCATCTAAGTAAATATGGCCTTGATCGACATCATAGAAACGCATTAATAGATTCACAAGTGTGGTTTTACCACCACCTGTAGGTCCAACGATTGCGATGACATTACCTTTTGGTGCTTTTAAGCTCACGTTATTTAAGATGATTTGATTTTCTAAGTATCCAAAGGATACATCCTTAAATTCAATATCTCCTTTGATATCTTTAACTTCTAATGCATCTTCAATATCTTTAGGCTCTTCTTCATGGTCTAAGACAAGGAAGACTCTTTCAGCAGCTGCGAGTGCACTTTGAATTTCTGCAATAATATTAGACATTTGGTTAATCGGTCCAGAAAATCTTCTTGAATAAAGGGTAAAGGCTGTTAAGTTACCTAAAGTCATACTACCCATGAAATATAAGATACCTCCAAAGACACCTACTAAAGCAACCGATAAGTTAGAAACAAAGTTAACAGCGGGTCCTACCGATGTCGCGTAATACCCGGATTCGTATGAAGCAGTGGTTGCTGCTTCATTGATTTCATCAAACTTCGCTAAAACCGCTTCTTCTTGAACATACGATTGAATCGTGCGTTGACCGGTAATCATCTCTTCTGCAAAACCGTTCATTTCTCCAAGTTTTTGATTACGGATACGATATTTTCTTTTAACAATCTTAGATAAGACTTTGGTAATAATAATTGAAATAGGAATCGTTAATACAAAGACTAAAACTAAGATTGGTGACATAATGACCATCATGACAAACGAAATCGTTACTGTAATAACTGATGTTAAGATATTAAAAACATCATGAGCTAGTGAAGTATTAATCGTATCAATATCATAACTCATTTTACTGATGATATCTCCAGTTTGATTTTTATCGAAATACGAAATAGAGACTCGATTAAGTTTATCGAATAAGTCTTGTCTCATTTTTTTAACAACACTTTGTGAAATCTTAACCATTGATATGGATAAAAGGTAATTAAGAATTGCACTAATTAAATAGAACCCAACCATAAGTCCAGCAAAGAAAAATACGCGTTCAAAATCAACACCATCTTCCATCGCACCAATCGTACGACCTGTCAAGTAAGGTCCAATTAATGATAAGACATTAGCAACTATCGTTAAAATTAAGGCTAGAGCTAACTTTGTTTTATAAAAATATAAGTAACTCCATAGTCTTTTTAAAACATAGGCTTTATTTTTAGCTTTTTGTGAACCGTCATTTCTACCTCTGCCTTGTTTACCTGCATACATCATGAGTGCTCACCTCCTAATTGGTAGTAAGCAATTTCTTGATACATGACTGATGATTGCATTAACTCATCATGGGTACCGCTTGCTAGAATTTTACCTTCATCAACTAAAAGTATCAAATCTGAGTTTCTTAAACTACTAATGCGTTGTGCAATAATAATCATTGTTGTTTTCTTTAATTCTTTTTTAAGTGATAAACGCATTCTCATATCGGTTTGATAATCAAGTGCAGATGATGCATCATCTAATACCATAATATCTGGCTTACCTGCAACTGCTCTAGCAATTAAAACTCTTTGTTTTTGGCCACCAGATAAGTTCATCCCTCTTTGTGCCATTTGCAGATTCATATCATCTTCTTTATCATAAATAAATTCAGCTTGAGCAACACGTGTTGCAAGCTCAATATCATCATTGGTAATCACATTTCGATTAAACTGGATGTTTCCATATATACTATCAGCAAAAATCAAGTCATTTTGGAAAACAACACCAATTCTCTTTCTTAAATCGTTTTGTTTGATGTCTTTAATGTTTTGTCCATAGATTAAGATTTCACCTGAATCAACATCATAAAAACGCATTAGAAGATTAATGATTGTCGTTTTACCAGAACCAGTTGCTCCAATAATACCTAACGTTTGTCCTTTATAAAGTTTAAATGAAACATTAGTTAAATTACTTTCTTTTTGTGTATAAGAAAATGAAACATTTCTAAATTCAATATGGGGAACTTCTTCTCTTACTTCAACTGATTTTGTTCCATCTTTCATGTCAACTGGTAAGTTTAAGACTTCATCGATACGCTCACCTGATGCAGTAGCTCTTGATGACATCACAAAAATTCTTGTAATACTCATCATCGCGTTAAGTATAATCGTAAAATAAGTTACAAACGCCATAATCTGACCAATTTCAACCAAACCAGCACTTAACCTGTAAGCACCAACAATTAAGACAAGTATTAAACCGATATTCATAACGGTTTGCATCAAAGGGTTTATTTTAGCCATCGTAATCGTTGCTGTTAGTTCTGCATCCACTGTATCTTGATTGGCGTTATTAAACATTTCTTTTTCGTGTTCATTCATGGATAATGCACGAACAACTCTAGCTCCTGAAATGTATTCTCTTAGTTTACGAATCATTAAATCAATATACTTTTGAGTTTTTTTATATAAAGGAATCCCTTTTCTTGAATAAAAATATACAATGATAATAATTAATGGTAGCATAGCAACCATAATTAATGTCATCATCGGATCCATAAGTAAAGACATTAAAATACCACCAATCAATAAGACTGGTGCTCGAACACCTAAACGCTGCATCACAGCTGTTGCATGATATATATTATAAGTATCTGTCGTCATTCTTGATATTAATGAAGGTCTTGTTAATGCATCAACTTGATATGCTGATAACCCTTCTATTTTAGAAAATAAGTCATGGCGTAGTTGTTTTACTGCAAGTGCAGCAATCATTTCAGCTTTTCTGTTTGCTGCTACATTTAAGTATAAACCAAGAAAAGCGATGACAACCATCGCGCCACCTAACATATAAAGTGAATTTAGATTTGAAGTAGAATCAGCCTGAAGTCTTGGAATCTCTTTATCAATCATATAGGCAATCATCCAAGGTAAAAATAAATCGGCTAGCGCACCAACTGACTTAAAAGTCAGTGAAATGGTTAGCATTCGCCAATATGGTTTTACCAATCTTAAAATCATTTTCATAGTAGTTACACATCCTCTTCATTAAAAAATATATCATATTTTTGCCAAAAAATGATATATTTTACTAAAGTTTTTGATTGTTTTAGATATTTGTAATCACTTGATATCCTGACTCAAAATAAATATTAAAGTCATCAACAGTTACTTTTTCTTGTTCTTTGATATCGATGTAATGACAACCTTTGCTGTTTGTTCTATCGATAAATCTAGAATCATTTTCCAATTGACTGACTTCTACAATACATATAAGTCCAGTATCTGTACCTATGTCATTAAACATCCCATCTCCAGATTTTGTTCTAGTGATATAAAAATCAATACCATCAATGGTTAGTTTTTGGAATGCATTCATGTCTTTATAAAAGATATCATACAATTGATTACTAAGTATATCTCCTGTCTTATCCTTATTAATGATTAAACCTGGATCCCCTATAAAATATAAACCTTTAGGTAATAGGTATGATTTAGACATTGTATTGTTCCTTTCTTTCAATAATCATCATCGTTATGGTATATGAAAATACTGAAATTTCAGGTTCTACTTCTGGTTCGGGTTCAATTAACTCTTCAATAGTTAAACCTTCCCAGATAAGATGTACATATTCAGGTTTATCAATAAAAGGATTTCTATTGCCTTGAGCTTCATAAATCACTTGATTTCTATTTCTTTCAAAGTCATCGACAGGATCTTCCTTGTGCCATTCTAGCAATAAAGAAAGTTTTCCCATTTTAGTGCCTTCCATCGTGTAATGGTTCGAAGTGTCATTTAAATCATCATCAGTTAGTATTAAGAAATCGTACATGACTGCCATATATAGTAAAATTCTAGCAACATCGCCTTTATGCGCATCACCTGGATAATATCCACCATCATCGGTCGTATGATTTTCTCCTGAGCCATTCGAAAAGAATCTATCTCCACGACTACTATTAACCGCTGGAGTAATCGCTCTTAAGTTATGAAGGTCACTACCTTGGTTTCTACCGGATTGTGTGACACGCTCCATTCCAAGTCTTGAATTAGGCCAAACGTGTTCTCTATGCCATGATTGTGCATCCCACTCAGCATCAACAAGGACTCCATTATAAATATTCCATACTTTAGTAGGGTCTGTTAAACTTTGATCAGCTAGGGCTAGATGAACTCTTGCATCATCATAAGTTGTTGGTTCAAAGTTCTGATGAATGATATCTCTTAATTCATTAAGCAGTAAAACATTACCTTCTAATCCATTTGCAGTGTAATAATAATCTCCACTATCTACATAGGTATAATAATAAAAGCCATCTTCATTTTGATGTGCACTATACTCAACTAGTGGTGCTGGATCGTTGGTTGCATACCAATACCCAAAAATAGCAATCCCAATAATAACTAGAATTGATATTAATTGAGAAGATTTACTTTTTCTTTTGACTTTAGATCTTCTTTTTATTGATTTTTTAATGTTCTTTTTAATTTGCTTAGCCATCTTTCCAACTCCCTAATGTATATGATTGATTATAGCATAGAACTCATTTCATAATGGTTTCCTAAATAATCATAATAAGAATTGACTTTGAATCATATTTAAGTTAAAATCGATATTGCATTGAAGAAAAATTAAAGCCTCCATAGTTTAATGGTAAAACGCAGCAATGGTAATGCTGAAATACAAGTTCGATTCTCGTTGGAGGCACCATTTAAACATGAACTTTCATATTAGAAGTAAGGTAAATCCTTACGATATATTGAGAGTTTTTTTATTTGTAAATGATTATAATTAAATCATAAAATGTTTTATACTATGTTATATAATATTTTAAAGGATAAGAATAATAATGGATAACATATCAAAAGTTAAATGGTCAACTTTTCTAAAAGATGTTTTAATTTGTTCATTAGGTGCTTATGGAGGACCAGAAGCTCATTATGGTGTCTTTACAGATCAAATGGTCACCAAGAAAAAATATTTGAATGAAGATGAACTTGTAGAACTTATTGCTTTAACGGGTATATTACCTGGACCAAGCAGTACACAAACTATTACTTCAATAGGATACAAAGTAGGAGGTCCTCTTCTAGCTTTTTTAACTTTATTGGTATGGGCGATGCCTGCGATTGTTGTTATGACTTTATTATCATTTATGTACTTCTTTTTAAGTAGAAATCAAGTAGATACTGATATTTTAAGATATATAGGACCGATGGCCGTAGGTTTTATTGCAGTTGCTGCATACCGTATAGGTAGAAAAGTTGTTAAAAGCAAATTAACACTATTTTTATTTATCCTAGGGATGGTAATACCTTACTTTTGGACCATGGCATTTATCTATCCCCTCATTTTACTTACAGGTGGAGTCGTCTATTTATTGGTATCAAATGAAAAAAATTTATGGCACAAAGTAGAAATGCGACCACCATGGAAATATTTTATCGCTTTTGTAAGCCTTGCAGTTATAGGTGTCATATTAACTACAATATTTGATTATCGACTGTTTTTCTTATTTGAAAGATTTTATCGTTTTGGTTATTTAGTCATTGGTGGTGGACAAGTTGTTGTTCCTTATATGGTAACTGATCTGGTCGATGTCCACCAATTCATGACCCTTCAAGAGTTTTTAACAGGTTTTGGTATTGTCCAAGGTATTCCAGGACCCATGTTTAGCTTTAGTGCATATGCAGGTGGTATGTCCTCAAGGGACTTAAGTAGTTTTCAACAAGTCTTAGGTGCTATAACTAGTGGTATTGCTATCTTTTTACCTGGCACTTTACTCATCTTCTTTGTTTATCCAATATGGGCGAGTCTAAGGACGATGAAGGGGATTAAAGTCGCCTTAATAGGGATTAGTGCCGTTGCTGGTGGTTTAATCGCGATTGCAGCATTTAAGTTGATGCAAGATAGTGGATTTTATTTTGATAATATTTTAGTGTTGATGGTAACGATTATTTTATTACTCACTAAAAAAATACCCGCACCATTTATAGTGCTAGTATCTATAATATTAGGATTTCTTATTTAAACAACTATCTACTTCTTTTTATATTCTATATATCTTGGTATAATGAAACAAAACCAATCAGGTGATAAAATGGCGATAAAAAAGAATCAATTGCTTGAAGACTTAAGTGAACTCAGAGAGACCTTAAGAACAAAATTAAAATCAGAAGGTGAAAAAAAGCCTATTTGTAGTGATGAAGCGCTTGTTGAGATGTCTAAAAGAAGACCGTCTCGATTAAGTGACTTTTTAGCGATTCCTGGACTTGATCGTGACTTTCTAGATTTATATGCGCATTTATTCTTAGACCTTATTCTAGCATATAGTAACATAGACATTCGTTCAGTGAAGGTTTCTTCTCATGCTCATGGTGTTCTAGACCGCTATAAAGATCGCTTAACCGATATTTCTAAGTCAAATCCTAATTTATATATGGGTAAGATTCAAAAGATGCTTAGTTACGATTTATATGATGAAGAAAAAGGTTTCGAGTTAGAACTCTTCTTATCAAGAAAAAAGAATATTTATACATTTGATGTATCTGATGAATCTATTTTTTCTCATTTAACGACATTATATCGCTTTGTAAATAAAGATTATAAAGATTATGGTACCTATCATTTGTATCTAGCCTATCCTTATGTAGAAGGTATTTTTAGAAAAGATGCATTTCCTATTAAAGCACCTCTTGCTTATATGCCTGTAACTTTAGAAAGAAATAGAAAATCATATAGCATGAAGTTTGATTCAGATAAAGATTTAGTTTTAAATCGTGATTTAGTCCTTACATTATCTAAAATGGAAAAAGCATCACTAGATATCGTGATGCCAGATATATCAGATTTATCTTTTAAGACGATCAATGATGTTATCCTACCTTATTATAATACTTTAGGATTATCTTTATCGATTTCTAAGAAAACATCTTTTATACCTTATGTTAATGAACGTAAAGATATGTTTCTAAGAAATCGTGCATCTAAGTTTATCCTTAAGCCTTATATAACCATGGGTAGATATCAACTCTATTCTTCGATGATACAAAAAGATATGTCTAAAATCATTGAAACAAAAACTTATAATGAGTTATTAGAAGGATTGATTGATGAATCGCATTTATACGATAAAGAAAAACCACTTAATGTTACTTTATCAAATAAAAATACTGATGAGTCTAAGTTAATCTATATTAACGATATAAACTTCTCACAAGAAAAAGTTATAGAAATGGTTGAAGAAGAAAAAAAGGTTGTTATATGGGGACCTCCAGGGACAGGGAAAAGTCAAACTATTACTTCTTTGATTGCCAATCAAGTCTTAAGAGGAGAAAATGTTTTAGTCGTTAGTGAAAAGAAAGTCGCTTTAGATGTTATTTATGCAAGACTTGGAACATCATCAAAGTATGCTTTAATGATTGATGATGCATCTGCTAAACAAAAGTTTTATGATCAACTTTCAAATTTCATTGATCAAAAACCTACAGCACGTACCCATAATAATGATGTCTATAGACTTGAAGAGTCTATTAAGGAGCTAGATGATACGTTTAATCAAGCTATTAAATTGCTTTATCAAAATAAAAAACAAGGTCGACCAATCGCTTATTTCTATAATAGATATCTTAAAGATAGAGACGTGATTGAAAAACTTACACCTAAATATATTTATAATACAATGAATCAAGAAATTGATAATATTGATTTTGATGCTATTGATTTATTATCTACAGTTTTTGACAAGGATGCAAAATTAAAGACATTTCTTGATTATCATGAAGTTCTTAATAAGTATCCTTGGTTTGGTAAACTTGAAACTAAGATTACGAGAAGCAGTTTAATTGAATTTAACCGTTTTATGGTTGAATTAAAAAGTTATCATGAACAATCTGATAAAGCATGGATATTCAAACGTAGAAGATTAAAGAAAGCTTTCTATGAAAAGCATGCTATGCGTCTATCTTTTATGAGTCAAAGAAAAGCAATTGATAAGAAATTAATAAAGACATTGATTTCAGACCAAAGGTTTGCTGATTATTTAGCGACTTCTGTGAAATCTTTAAATAAAACAAAGACGAATTATTTAAAACTTCCAGCAATTGCCATATCTTTTATTATTCTACTGCTTCGTGATTCATTATTTAAATCTATTGAGCAAATAGAAAAGCATAGAACTTATATTCTAGATGCTTATATCACTGGCTTTTTAGAAGACTTTAAAGCAAGACATCAAAAGTATCTTTTCATTATCGATGATTATGAAAGGAAAATGAATGAACTAAAATCTTTAATTCGTGAAAAACAAGAAGTCACAAGAGAATCGTTTGACATGAAGTTATTTAAACATGCTTATGATTTTTCTAATACAAAACGCATTATGGATATTAAAAGATTGCTTGAAAGTGATAAAAAACCTAGCATTAAAGCGTTTTTTGATTTATTTTATATTGAACTATTCTCTCATGTGCGTGTTTGGTTATTAACACCAGAAGCAATCAGTTCAATCTTACCTTTGAAATTTAATTTGTTCGACTTAGTCATTTTTGATGAAGCATCACAAATGTATGTTGAAAAAGGTATACCTGCGATTTATCGAGCTAAAAAAGTTGTGATCGCTGGTGACCCTAAACAATTAAGACCTTCTTCTCTAGGCTTTGGTAGACTAGATGAAAATGATTTATTTGAAGAAGATGAAATTATTACGAATGTAGCTTATGATGCTAAAAGTTTACTTGACTTAGCACGTTATAAATATAAAGAAGCTTTACTTAACTACCATTATCGAAGTCAGTATCAAGAATTAATCGAATTTTCCAATCATGCATTTTATGAAGGAAAATTGATTATTTCTCCAAATGTTTCAACACCTACAAAACCTCCAATTTCTTATGTTTATGTCAAAGACGGTACGTTTATTAACAAAAGAAATGTTGCTGAAGGACATGCTGTTGTTGAACTGTTAAAGAAAGTGCTAAAAGAAAAAGATGAAAAAGAATCTGTTGGGATTATTACATTTAATAGTACACAACGAGATTTAATTATGAACTTAATTGATGAAGAGTTATTTAGGCGTGGTGTTCATCAAAAGAGATTAGAAGCTGAAGTCTTTAGAACTGATCAACATGAAGATCAAAGTCTATTTGTTAAAAATATTGAAAATGTTCAAGGTGATGAACGTGATATTATTATTTTTTCTATGGGATATGCTAAAGATGAAACAGGTGTTGTTAAACGCCGCTTTGGTTGGTTAAACCATGAAGGTGGTCAAAATCGATTGAATGTTGCGATTACTAGAGCAAAGAAAAAGATATATTTCGTCTCTTCTCTTCATCCTGAAGGATTAAAGGTAGATGACTTATCTGGTAAGGGTCCTAAGTTGTTAAAAGATTTTATGAGATATTGTTTTTACATATCGAATAAAAACAAAGAACTTGCTGAACAAGTTCTAATGGGTTTATATCAAAAAGAATCTGATGTGCAAAAACTAACCTTATCTTTAATGGCTAATGATTTAAAAGAAAGACTAACCAGATTAGGTTATCATGTTGACCAAGGTATTGGCATTGGACAGTTTAAATTGGATTTAGCAGTTTATGATGCTGAATCAAAAACATATCTATTAGGTATTATTTGTGATTTAGTCGAACATCAAGATATTGTAGCAAGAAAAGAATTGTTACATCAAGAAAAGTTTTTAGAAGCAAGAGGTTGGCAGATGATGAGGGTATTCCATATGAGTTATTATGAGAATCCTAATGCAGTGATAAAAGAGATTAAAGACCATTTAAAGATCAGAAAAACAAAATAACGGATAATTGACAAACGAACCCCATTTAGTGGACACTAATGAATGGAGTTCGTTTGTTTTTAATTTTATTGAACTAGATTGATTTAATCCTGAAATACACTATTGCTGGTAAAGTCAATTTCCTTTGATTTTTTAAATTCTTTTTGTAGTAATGAAATTGATTCATCTGGTTTAGGCAATCTAAAGATATACTCTTTTTTATCTTTTAGTGTGATATAACATGCTTTTTTGGAAACACCATGTTTCTTCTTCAAATTTAACAGGTAAACTATACTCTATAAAAGGTAATTTCTCATGATATTCTTTTAAAGTTTCATATGGATCCATCAAAGATTCAAATATCCAACTGTTACCAACATAGTAATTATCTATTTGTTCTAAAAACTCATCTTGATATTCAATATGCATAATGTGCATACTTTTTTTCTTATAATAAGTTGTTAGTTTAGGATCTAACTTTTTTGAAACCCTTCTTTGGATTTCATCAAATAATTGATATGCTTTTGCTACATTTTTTTGTTTATAGTGATAATAGCATAAATCATAAGCCAACATCAGTCCTTGCTCGTTTCGCATATAATGAGATATTGATAAGTGTTGGATTTTCTTATCAATTTGAAGATCAATCTCTTGATCAGAACGAATAATGCCATCTAGGTAATTTGTTAATAACATGATGTGAAAGATGCTATTCTTTAAAGGAATTGTTTTTAAAGTATCCCTTGTTTTCTCCCATAAGTAAGTATTGGTTTCATCAGAGTCTTCGAGTGAAAACATGGTGTATTGTGAAATCTGAGCAAGTTGAAAGACTGGATCTTCTTTCATCTTCTTATAGGCAACAAAATCGCCATAAAACATTGGATTCGATAATGTGAATGAATAGATATATAAACTGCTTAGTAAGATTGTATAGATGGTAAAGATGCTGATAAATCCTATCCAGTTATCACTTCGACTGTAGATCAGTGATAGTATAAACGTTAAGATAACAATGAATAAGAATACACAAGTTACAATTGGTGCAACAACTAAGGAGTTAGCAAATTTCTTATGTACCTTTTCTAAATCTTCATCAGATTTGATTTCACCTAAATCAGGAACAACCAAACCGCCTAGTAAAACCCACAACTTAGGCTTTATGGTAAATCTCCACCCTTTGTTTGTCTTATGAAAAACAAATACAGTAATATATAAAGCTCTTAATTTAATCCCTTGAAATAAGAAAGCAAAGAAATGACCTAACTCATGAAGGGTTAATGATAAAAAGAAAGCAACAAAGAACCATACGAAGTAAAGTAAAAAATGAATTGTTTTCAAACCATCAGTAAATTTAAACCAAATGCCATTATAAACCAAGGCTGTATAAGTATAGCCCAAAATAAAAGCAAAGATTAAAAAGTATAACCAACCTCTTTTTTTCATTTCATCACCTGGTCTTATTATAACACGAAATATGTAGACAACTATTCAATGAAATACTTTCATAACCTTAAAAAAAGTAATAAAAATCATCTTCTGATGCTTGACAACTAATCAAATATTTGCTATCATAAATAAGCACGAACAAGTGGGCGTCGTATAATGGTTATTACACGTGCTTGCCAAGCATGAAATGGGGGTCCGATTCCCCTCGCCCGCTCCATCTAAGTATGAACTGACTCCAACTAGGAGTTTTTTTTATTTTTCTAGCAGAATCTTCACCTAGTAAGTGATATAATCTAATTAACTGTGTAAAAGATAGATTAACAGTTTATAAAGATACAGGTAATAAAAATAATAAAAAATGTTAATTTGGAGGTTTTTTTATCATGATTAATAAAAACAAATTGCGGTTAACCATTAGTGTTTTAGGGGTTATTGCCATCGTTAGTTACTTAACACATGTTGTTGTTGGAAGATTCATGAATAGTGACTACCATTGGTTATCACAAGCAATCAGTGATTTAACTGCTGATCAAGCAAATGGTGTTATGTATACAAGATTCTTTAGTTATGTCTATGGATTTTTAAGTTTCATCACATTATGGTGTATTGTTTATTTATACAAAGCTAAAACACATAAATTGCTTTATATAGGGCTTATATTATTTGCTAGCATGTTAACTGTATCAGCCATTGGGTATGCGTTGTTCCCATTATCAGAATCTGGTTATATAGGTAATTTTCAAAATGTGATGCATATGATTGTTACTGGATTAGTTGTCTTATCTACAATTGCTTCACTAATATTTATGATTTTAGGATATAAAAAAATTGGCGACAGAAAAGGATTATATATAAGCATTTTAACTTTATTCACTTTAATCGTCTCAGGTGGTCTAATGGGGTTGATTAATCCAGCATACTTTGGTCTTATTGAACGTTTTAGTGTGTATAGTGTTATTTTTTATTTTGGATACATACTTTATGATTTTATAATTAGAGGTAAAGAATCTGTTTTTTAAAAAAAATAGCTACCAGAGTTTAGAAATAGGTATTGTTGATATACCGATTCTAGTAACAGGTAGCTTTTTTTATTGCCATTTAAGATGAATTTAACTCACTTTTATATTTGTAATTGTAATAACTTCTCTGTTTTTTTAACATTAGAAACAACTACAACTTCAAAAGCAATCAGTGCAAATAAAGTAACTAAGATTGCAAGATCAGAATCATTGCTAAGTATTCCATACAATAGAAAGAATAATGATTGGTATGCAAATCTAAATATTTGATTGAATTGCTTATCTTTAAACCATAAAACCCAAAAGACTAAAATCATAAGTAGTGTTGCTATAGATGCTATTTGCAGCAACCAAATACGTCCCTCATATACATAAGCTGAGTTGAAACTATAAATAAATATCATCGATGTCCATACTCTGAATAAGAACACGATAATTTTATCTTGTCTTCTCATTAGATAATATATACCCATTCCTATATATAATATTAGACCTGGTACCCCTACAAATAGGATCTGTTGATGAATAATCATATTTGTTATGATCACTCCAGCAGCAAGACCTAAATAAATAAAGATTGTATTTGCTGTTTGCTTATGGTGTTTTAAGTTTTTACCGTTTTGATAAAAGTACACAAAATAGCATAAAACAATAAAGAATCCAACTAATCCAAAGATAGATGCTGCTAATAAATAATAGTCAAAAGTAATAACAGATGTAACAATATCACTTGATATAGATTGTAAGATTTGTGGTACTGTCATAAAAAATCCAATAACAAATGCTGATACATTTATAAAAAGTGACTTAAAAAGTAACTGTTGGTCTTTATCATCATATGTGCATGCTACCATAAAGCGATTACGTTCTATCAGTATGAATAAAAGTCCTAGAGTTGCTAATACAATATATCCTATAAAACCTATCCAAGCTCTATACGTTGCATAAGTAAGAGCTACAAATAAAACAAAAGAAAGGATGATTAACGTCATCGAAACCAATGAAGCATTTTTTAGCTTCACATGATGAAGTTTTTGCTTATTGGTTTCTTTAGTTATACGCTCACCTTTTAAAATTTCATCAACTGAAGCACCTAATATTTCACTAATTTTTGGTAAGATAACAACATCAGGAAAGCCATCACCTGTTTCCCACCTTGAAACAGCTTTATTGGTAATCATAAGCATTTCAGCTAATTCTGTTTGTGTTAATTTTCGTTCTTTTCTTAATTCCTGGATAAATTGTCCTGTTTTTGTTGGATTCATGTCTTCCACCTCATGTTTATCTTACTTGAATGTTTTAAATTGCACAACCCATGCTTAAAAGACTTTGTCCACGAAACGTGGACTCAATAAGAAACAGTGTATATTGTGTATACTTATACTATATAAATATTATACCTTACTAATGAAATCATCGAGCCATCTTTTTAAATAATTTTTATACTTTCTTCGCGATCATATATAAGTGCATAAATAAAACTAATGATCGTTCCATAGATAAATACAGGGAAGATCAACCAAACAACTGGCCAATAAAATAAAGCACCAGTTACAGGATGAATAGTAAATACTTTAGGAACAAACAGAGCTATAAACACACCCAATCCAGATAATCCATCTTTTAATCCAAAGATTAATGAGGGGTTTCTTTTTAATGGGTTTAAAAAGTCAGTTGAAGAAACCCAACCTATTTGAGTAATTGCCCATTCATTGATAAACAATATAGTCAGGATAACCATTAAAATGACTGGCATATATAAAATTCTTTTTACCGATATTCGATGCATTTTATAATGCATCATAACGATGGGTACTAGCAGTAATACCAAATGTGCAAAATAGAACCTGATGACTTCAAGACTTAAAGCATGCTTAATTGGAAGATAGTTTCCATCAAACATTGGAATCATAGCATCAATAGGAAACAAAAATGGCAAAATTCCGCTAGAAATTCCACCAATAACCAAATAATCCTTTAATACTTTATTTTTTGACAAATATATCCATGGAAAAAATACTGTAGAAACAGCACTAACATTTTCTAAAGTCATTTTGTGATAAACAATATTTAAAGTATTATATGGATAGATAAATACTTTTAGAAAATGAATAACAAATGCCACTAGATAAATTGAGAATAAAAAATAATGCTTATATCGATTTGGTTTGTTCTTCAAAAATCTAATGGTTAAAAGAACCAAAAGAAACGCGATTATAATATAAGCAAAATAATAAAAATTTCCAAATTTGATGATTCGCATATATCTACCTAAACTCTTTCCAGTAAAAAATTATAAAATAAATGTTTAAATAATTCCGATAGTTTATTCTAAATTTGAAAAATATAGGAATGGATAAGTTAATATATTTGGGACAAAACAACATATTAGTCCAACGTATAGACAAAAAACACTAATTGATAAATCTATAGATTATGATTAATCAACTTTAATTCGACCGATTTTGATTTATAAAGACACTAATCATTTGATGGATATGACTCTATTAAATAAATAACAGCATCTTCTTTTGCTTGAGCAATGTTTACAATAATGTCATCAACTGATAGTTCATCGTAATTGACCGATTGTAATAACTCTACATACTTTTGTTCTAGTAAATCTTTATCCGCTCCATAAGTGTGAACATAATACCATTCGTATGAGCTATCAAATGGTTCAGAATTTCCACAGTGTGAATCTCTAAGATTATAGTTTTGCATCATTGAACCGTATGATTGAAAAGTATAATTGTTATTGTTTTCTAAAATATTCCTTTTTATGTTATCTAATAACTCAATAGCCTCTTCTAATGTAACTTCACCAATATTTGATGCAATTAATTCTTGAGCAAATATTTCATCAAAGACAACTCGATCTTCTTCTGAAAGATGCATATATTCTCTTTCATACGAGATAGAATCGTAATTATTATTCATCATACCTCTCCAATAGTTGTTATCCTCACTTAAAGAATTTTGATTCAGAAATTCTACAGCGTTAGCTTTAGAGAGAAATAATCCACTAAATAGTAACAATACTGATAAAAAACCTAGAACAAATATGATTTTTTTCATTCTGCTATCCTCCTATATGTATCTTTTATTTTATATTCAAACATGATTAAGCATTGTATTTAACAATTAACTGAAATTTATTTTATTAGTATTTCTCTTTTGTTATTTTAATCTTATCATTTAAATGTGAAGATATAATGAATGCAAATAAAGTTGATATTAATAACTGCTTGTGATATAATTGATTTGTACCCCTCCCATAGGGGGGTATCATTGTTGTTTATCGACTAACTTTTAATGAAATAATCAATAATGATTTCAAAAATCGATTTAAGATAAGGAGAAAGAAACAGCTATGAAAAATAATAAATCTAGGGGATCAAGTAAAACTGAACAATCCAATCATCAAATGAGTAATCATCAACATCATCACATGAATCATGAGAAACATGAGCATGAGACAATGAATCATGAAGACAATAATCATCATGATCACAGTAATCATCATGAAATGATGGTTCATGATTTTAAAAAACGTTTTGTTTTATCTTTGTTTTTAGTTGTTCCAATTTTATTATTGTCACCAATGATTCAAACATTTTTAGGTATTAATCTAAGATTTACTGGAGATACATACGTATTACTTGTTCTGTCATCCATTCTATTCGTTTATGGTGGTAAACCGTTTTTTATAGGTGCAATTGAAGAGGTCAAATCTAAGATTCCAGCAATGATGACACTTATCACATTAGCTATTGTTGTTGCATACATTTACAGTACAATTACAGTCTTTACCGGTCTTGGCTCTGACTTTTTTTGGGAACTGTCAACACTAATATCAGTTATGCTTCTAGGGCATTGGATTGAAATGAAATCCATACTTGGTGCATCACGTGCTCTTGAAGAACTTCTAAAACTGATGCCTGAAACAGCCCATCAAATTAAAACTAACGGTGACATAGTTGATATCGCTTTAAATCAGGTTACTGAAGGTATGAACTTATTGGTAAAACCAGGTGAAAAAATTCCGACAGATGGTTCTATTTATGAAGGAAAATCTGCAATAAACGAATCAATGTTAACAGGTGAGTCTGTACCTGTTGAAAAATCAGAAGGTGATGAAGTTATTGGTGGTTCGATTAATTCAGATGGGTCAATAAAGATGACCGTAACTAGAGTTGGAGAAGCAACATTCCTTTCGCAAGTTATTAAGTTAGTCAAAGATGCTCAATCAACAAGATCTAAAACACAACGACTAGCAGATGTCGCTGCTAAGTATTTATTTTACATCGCTGTAATTGGCGGGGTTGGAACATTTGTTGTTTGGATGTCTCTTGGTGCAGAACTTTCATTTGCGATGGAAAGAGCAGTTACAGTTATCATTATTTCTTGTCCTCATGCTCTAGGTTTGGCTACACCATTGGTTACAGCAGTTTCATCAAGTATTGGAGCTCGTCATGGCTTACTCATCAGAAATCGAGCAAACTTTGAAAATGCGAGAAAAATAGATACTGTCGTATTTGACAAAACAGGAACATTGACTTATGGTCAATTTGGCGTTAATCATGTAATTGCTTTTAAAGATGATGAAAATAAGATATTATCACTTGCATATGCACTTGAAAACCATTCAGAACATCCAATTGCTGTTGGCATTATAAATGAGAGTAAAAAAAGAGATATCAGTTTACTCGATGTGAGTAACTTTACTGCAATTCCGGGTAAAGGACTCAGTGGTACAGTTGATGGCAAGAGTATTACTATTGCAAGTCCTGGATACATACAAGAATTAGATTTATCTTACAATCTAAAAACATACGAAAAACTAGCTGATGAAGGCAATACTGTCATATTTGTTATTGAGAATAATATACTCATTGGTTTGATTGCTCTTTCTGACATTGTTAGAGAATCAGCAAAAACTGCAGTTGAAGAGTTAAAATCATTGGGCATTCAATCCATAATGCTTACAGGAGACAATAATAAAGTGGCTCAAAAGGTAGCAGCTGAAATCGGAATTGACAGTGTGATTTCCGAGGTTCTTCCTCATCAAAAAGCTGACAAAATCCAGCAGTTAGTTGATGATAAACGTACAGTGGCAATGACTGGTGATGGAATCAATGATGCACCAGCATTGGCTAAATCTCATCTAGGAATAGCAATTGGTGCAGGTACAGATGTAGCAATTGAGACTGCAGACGTTATATTGGTCAAAAGTAATCCTAATGATGTTGTAAATATTGTCAAATTATCAAAAGCTACATATAAAAAGATGACACAAAATCTTATATGGGCAACCGGTTACAACCTCTTAGCAATTCCTTTAGCTGCAGGTGTATTGGTTAGTGCAGGCATTCTCTTAAGTCCAGCAATTGGTGCAGTTTTGATGTCATTAAGTACAGTTATTGTTTCTATTAATGCAAAACTATTAAAAATGAAGTAAAAGTAATCTAACAAATATCTTTTTATTGTTTTGGTTATATGATAAGGAAATCTTTTTAGGGTTTCCTTTTTTTTATTTATTTGTATCAAAAATAAAAGACTAAGCAATTACTCTTAGTCCTAGTTTATTACATTGTTTTTGTAGAAAGAAAGGTATAGATGGTATTAATTTTCAGTTCTTTCTTGATTTTCTATGTACGTATCTACTTGAAAAGGTAATGCATGACGGTGTCTGTGCTTGATCAACATATAACCTATACCTATCAATATAAAAACAAATGACATCGCTATATTAATGGGGACATTCATAAACATTAAGGCATCTCCATATGCTCCATTAACCCTCATGGGTTCAATGATAAGACCTCTTCCTAGTCCATACCATATTAAATATAGACCCAAATAATCGCCTATTTTGAATACTCGTTTTTGTCTCATCGTAATCAAAAATATGAGAAACACTAGATTCCATAAACCTTCATATAGAAAGGTCGGATGATGAATGACATCACCTAATCTCATTTGATTTAATATAAAATTAGGTAAGATTCTGATAATCCATTCTGACTGTATCGCTGGACCATATGCCTCATGATTCATAAAGTTACCAAATCGACCTACAATTTGTCCGATTAAAAATCCCATAACCAAGATATCAACAATAGGCATAACATTTACTTTTTTTAGTTTGCTATAGATCGGTAGAAAAATAAAAGTTGCTATCAGTGCTCCATGAATAGCTAATCCACCTTTGCTAATATTAATGATATCGAAAAAACTATTATAATGTGGTATTGGATCGAACATGACATAATATAATCTTGCTCCAAGTAATGCAATGGGGACTCCCCATAGTAAACCGTCATATAAAAAATCTTTGGAATAACCCATTTTGACTAGTTCTGTTTGACTAAAAAAAGCAGCTAACAATAATCCTGTCAATATAAAAACAGCATACCAGTATATCTTTGCAAATCCAAAATCGATTGCAACACGATTATAGGGAACTTCTGTTTGAGTGAATATGGCAAGTGTCAAGACCATAATAAAAACATGAATCATTATCATATAACGATGATGTGTTGAATGTGTATGAGTATTGTGCATTTCTAAAATCTCTCCTATTTTTCTTATTTTTGTTGATTTACATCTTATTCATTTGAGTCTGCTAGGTAATATATGTGTCTTATACCATCCTTGTTTTCAACATATACAGATATATATGTATCTTTTGATAGTATTAAATCATTCACTGTCGTTACAAAACCATTATCATTGAGTGTTTTGGGGAATGTTTCATCTTTTTCTGTGTGATTTATTGCATGTCTATAGGAACGGCTAATAAAGTCTGTGCAATAAAATTTGTTTTTCATGTCAAAAAAGAATAAGAAATTGTATAATGATCTATTCTCATAATGCATATTTGCATAATCTAAGGTCAAATCTAGCTGACCCTCATCTATATTTTTTACGCGCAACACGGTGAATTGTTTTCGATAATAATTACCATAGTAAGGGTAATCTTTGTGAGATTCATTTCTAAAGTTTGGTAGCATCCAATAATTTGTATTGCTTTTTCTTACTCCAACTGAAAAATTATGCGTTCCATCAGAAGGATCTCTTATGATATCCAAAATGCTTTCATCGGGTCCTGGAAAACCAACGGCTTCTAAAAATTGATCATTACCATTATGTAATGCAGCATGACCACCAACATAAAATGTCATGATTTGATGAACACCAAAAATTGATGGGAAAGGTGACTCTTGTGTAACAAAAATATCTCCTTTCTGTCCGATAAACTTTTTATCTTCATCATGACTAAATACACTTCTTATGTCATTCGTTTCATAATCATATTCTCTTTTGATGGGATGATACATTCTTTCTTCGATTGTTCCATCTGAAAATAAGACAGTATCACTTTCTGACGTTGTCGCTCTATTGATAAATTGTTCAATTTGACGATTTACTTTGATGGTTTGGATGGAAACTGCAATTGAAATCATTATGATAAAGATCAATGTCAGTCGAAGTATAAAGCGAATAACTCTAAGTTTTTTGCACATCATTCAAATTACCTCTTGTTTATTATATAAAAACATTATGAATATATTGTGAATAAGTTTGAGGACTTGAGACTTTAGTGAAATAATAAAAGGATAAAAAAAACCATTATTGATTTTTTCATCAGATAATAGTTTTTTATGGATGGATATTTTTATTCATACTTATAAAGAAAATAGATAATGTTATTGCTTATCGCTCAATTGAACAGGTGGGCACGGATTACTTCCATACGAGCAAAAAACACAACAATCTCCTGTTTTTGGAGCAATAATCTTATTGCAGTTAGGACATTCATATAAGTATTGACATGCATCACTTGGCATGATTAAGTTTTCTTTATTGCCACAATATGGACATTTTAATATACTATTCTTTTTAATAATATCACCTCTAGAGTTTTGATAACATGAAGCAATGAATCCTAAATAATTAGCTATATATGTATTAATAAGGCTAGATATTTAATTTTAATACTTCTTCTCCATAAGCTACAACACCTGTATCAATAAAACCATATTTCAAGTAAAACTGATAAGGCATGTCACCTTTCATTTCACAAGATGTATAAAGAAAATCTTTATGATCTGTCTTGCATTTTTCAACGATAAAATCAAGTACTGCTTTACCATAACCTTTACCTTGATAATCAGCAGCAATCATAAATCTCCAAAGATAATAAGATTTATCTTTTTCTTCGATTTCATCTGGTGTTAAGCTTAGCATAACAAAGCCAATCGGTTGATCATTTAAATAGATTGCTCTTGGCCATGCATTGCCTGGATTCACATAAGCCTCTGCTATGGAATACATATTTGGTGCTACACATCCTTTTTGATATTCAGATAATGTATCACTTAATTTAATAACTTGAGTTAAGTTTTCATCTGTGATTAATTGAAGGGATAATTTACTCATTTTTGTTCTCCTCTATATGTTTTTCATGTACTGAACTTAAAAGTTCTTTGACTAGCAAGTAAATCAAATAAAACGCAAACAAACTTATCAGCCAATAAAAGATTGTTGTAAAGCCTGCTACACCACTTAATAAGACATCTAACATATCTAATGGTGTTACAATCACTACAGATAACAACAATGATACAACAGCTAATGGAACTTTGACAAAGTAAACGATAATGATAGGAATTAAAGTAATCATTGCTGTACTGATTCCAAATCTTATGTATAAATATATGAAAACTAAAATCATTGGAAATAGCAAGTGAGATTTCGTATACTTAAGTTGAGCACCTTCTGTTAATAAATAGGACAAGATAATGAAAATCAAATAGACACATACAACGAGTCCTAGGATTAACTGCCAAGTTATTGTTAAAACAAATGTATTTGTATTTAAATTATAAGAAAAAATAGTTCTTATAAATGTTCCTAGATAATCTCCAAATACAAATAGAAACAAAACCAAATGAGAAACAACTGTTTTTTCTCTTGACTCTAAGACATAAACAGCAAACAATACTAAAGCAATCGGTAACAATGCTTTAAAGAAATCTAAAACATCTGTTTCTCCTTCTAATCTCAATATAAGTGCTAAAACAGCAATAAACGCTAAAATAATGACTTGAAACTGTTTAGGAATCATTTTTCTGAAGTTTTTAATCAAGGATATCATATATGCACCTCTTCGTGTTATTTTAATATTATTTTAGCATGTTTTTATGAAACTTCAAAAAAACCATTAAAAAAGACCTTAGCATTTGCTAAAGTCTTTTTCTACTATTCTTTTCTTGTCTTTAAAATACCTAATATCGCACCTACAGCAAGATAAATACCAATAGCTGTAAAGATCCAATAACTTAATGGCATATCAAATAAATTACCATTAAATAAAACATTTAATAAATCAAATGGTACATCAATCACTCCAGCTAAGAGCAACACTAAAGCAAACAATTGACTTCCAAATAATAAGGCAATAACTGGAGGTAATATTTTCATCACAGCTTCATTAAATCCTGAACGGAAAAAGAAGAAAATAAAAGCGATGATTGCTGTTGTTAAGACTGGTGATGATTTTAACTTAACATTGAGTTGTCCATCAAGGACGCATGATAAGATGTATAACACCAAATAAACAAAGATAACAACTGCTAATATCAATTCAAGTGTGAATGTTCCTACAAAAGATAGAGAACTGAACTGAAATGAGGTGACGACATAAATAAATGAATGTCCAGCACCTAAAAATGATGTTACGAGTAAGATAAGGTGTGCTGCTAAAGACTTACCACCAAACTGTAATCCTATCGCTGCTATAGCAACTAATATGATTGGTAGGAAGCTTTGTAATTGATTCCATATGTTTCCAGCTGTTGATGAATTATAATAGACAGCTATAAGGGAAATGACAATAATGAGTATTGTTGCTAAAAATTGAGGAATCAATTTTCTAAAATTTCTGATAAATCCCATAAAGTTAAACCTTCTTTCTTAATTTTTTGACATTTTTATTGTATCATCAATTAAGTTAAAAGACCTTAAAAGCGCTTTGTAAGTTTAAATAGGTATTTCATCAAGTCCAAATTCAGGATATTGATGGTGAAATTGCACCTTCACCATCAAGAAGGATTCTATTTCATTTAGAATTTGAAATAAAGATGCACGTAACTCGAATTCTTCTCTTGTCTTAGGCAAAGGTGAGTCTTTATAAAACTGTTGTAAAATATCTAATTTTTTCAATTGTCCGATTGCTTTATTATATAGACCAATCTCAAAGCTTAAGTCACGAACATACTCAGAGATTTTTAATGCAAAGGGATGTAATGCATTAATCTTTAGTGCCTGTTGGTACATATGTCTGATGTAACTTGCTTGTTCTCTTCTCATATGAAAATAAGATAAGTAACTGTGATCATTATAAAAGAGTAAGTCTTTATCAACTAATTCAACGATATCAATGGTATCTGATATCTTACGATCTAACATCATATAATGTCTATAATACTCTTCATGATATTTAGGATCTTTTAATAATAAGGCAAGCATAAATAAGTGATCCCTAATTAACTGATCAACAGACGAGACATGATTGTTTAATTCCTTTTCACTTGATGTTGGATAAAAGACATTAAATAGGGTTGCTACAGCAACTGCAATAAATAGTAATGCAAGTTCATTACCAATCAGTGAGAATGAAAACTCACCTTCCATCAATAAATGAGTAACTAAGACTAAAGAAGGAACAATACCTTCTGAAACCTTTAAGACCCATGAAATATATGCGAAGATAAACACAAAGATACTAAAGACTATAAACGTATAACCAAACGCGATAAATAGTAAAGTAGATAATATAATACCGAAAATAGCATCAAATAGTCTTCTAAAAGAGATTTCAACGGAATCTCTTTTTGTTAAGTGAATCGATAAGATGGCTAATATCCCTGCCGTTAACCAGTATTCAAGCGAAAAAAAGCGGGCGATTAAGCTTGCTATAACTCCAACTAAACTCATTTTAATTGCAGTGTGTAAAAGCCTCATAGGTTCCTCACTTTTTTGTTAAATCTTTATATAACTCATGATACATTTTAATATCTTGTAAACCAAAAGGCTTCTCTTTATTTTCTATGCGATCTATTAAGACCTTAATTTGATCTTGAATAATCTCTTGGATTTCTTCTGAGTAACACATTTGATCCAAATGTGTTGCATATTCTCTTTCATCAAGCACGATATAACTGCCATCAGGAAACACTTTAACATCTAAATCATAATCAATATATTTGATAGCTTCTCCATCATATAAATAAGGACTTGATAAATTGCAGTAAAAATAAATACCATCTTTTTTTAACATACCGATAATGTTAAACCATAAGTCGCTATAAAAGTAACATATAGCAGGCTCTTTGGTATGCCAACTTCTACCGTCATTTTCAATCACTCTTGTTCTGTTGTTTGCTGTTACTAATAGATGTTGATCTTGATATAGTACCACGGTTTTTTTCCATATTCGGTGCAGCTTTTTGTCATGCTTGTAGCTGTGTATTTGCACAGTCATACCGGTTGATAATTTCATAAAACCACCTCAAATGATGTTTTTATTATATCATGTAAAAGCATAAAATCTATGCATAAGTGAATGAAATGATTGCTAGATTGTTTGTTGTTTGGTTTGATGTTTATTTAAATGATTATGTGATGGGCTTTATTTAAGGGTTTTGGTTCGCTTAGGATACGGCTTGTTGGATTGACAGAAACTTCGTTTTCATGTATACTCAACTTAATAAAAATAGACGAAAGGATGAGTTGAATATATGAAGTTTGTATTGCATAAATTGTTTGATTCGATGATTGCTGTTTTACCAATTTCAGTTGTAATACTCATCATAAGTTTATTGATTGGAATTGATGGTCAATATATCATTAATTTCATTGTTGGTAGTTTATTATTAATGATTGGATTAACGTTTTTTTCTATTGGTTCAGTATCAAGTATGGTTGCTATTGCAGAATCGATTGGTGAGTTTATTGTTAAGAAAAGAAAGTTGTTATTGTTTATTGTGATTGCATTTATTGTAGGGTTTATGATTAACATAGCAGAACCTGCTTTGTGGGTTCTTGCAGATCAGTTTAAAAGTGTTGTGATTGAGCCTGTTTTGATATTGAGTGTTGCTTTAGGTGTTGGGATCTTTGTTGTTTTAGCATTGATTAGAATTCTTACTCAAATTAAGTTAAGAACATTGATATTAATAAGTTATGCTGTTGTCTTTGGATTTGCGATATTATTATTTATGACCAATCCAAGTTTTATACCCGTTGCCTTTGATTCAGGTGGTGTCACTACCGGACCTATGGCGGTTCCATTTATTATGGCATTAGGCTTTGGTATTTCAAAAAGTCGTGGTGACAGGGCTTCTGAAGAAGACAGTTTTGGATTAGTTGGAATTGCTTCTATTGGGCCAATCTTAAGTGTTTTGATTTTAGGATTGTTTTATAGTCCAACAGTACCTATAAGTGATACAACGACAAGTTTTATGGGTTATTTAGTTAGAAATTTAGTTCAAATGGCAATTGCAATATTACCTTTTATATTATTTTTTATGATCTTTCAAGTTTTCGCATTTAAGTTAAAAAAAAGAAGGGTTATTAAAATATTAATTGCTTTTGGATATACTTATATAGGTTTAGTTTTATTTCTTACTGGAGCAAATGCTGGTTTAGTCGATATGGGATTACAAATGGGAGCATATTTTGCAAATTTAAATGCATCATGGATTTTGGTTCCTGTAGGCATGGTATTCGGATTTGTGATTGTTGCTGCTGAACCTTCTGTCGTTGCCTTAAATAGGCAAGTCGAAGAAGTTAGTGCAGGAGCAATTTCTAGTAAACTGATGCTTTATGCATTAGCAGTAGGTGTGAGTGTAGCAATTGGCTTAGCTTGTGTTAGAGTCTTAACTGGTGTAAGTATTTGGTGGTTCTTATTACCTGGATATGGATTGGCTTTGATATTGATGTTTTTTACACCAAAGATTTTTACAGGTATCGCATTTGATTCAGGCGGTGCTGTATCAGGGGCGATGACTTCTGCTTTCTTAATGCCTTATGCATTAGGAGCAGCAATGATTAGTGGAACAAATGTTTTAAGTAGTGCATTTGGATTAATTGCATTTGTTGCAATGGCGCCTTTGATTACGATTCAATTATTAGGATTTATTTATAGAGCTAAAGTTGATGTATATGAAGAAATTGAAGAAGATGAAATTATGGATTTAAGCGAGGTAAAATCATGAAATTATTGATAACGATTGTAGGAAGACACGTCAGTGAAAAAGTATCTAAAATCACTGGTGGTGGTGTCATAGATTATCAAGCAACAGTCCCTGGTGTAGGCACAGCAACATCAGAGATTATGGAATACTTAAGTTTAGGTGATCCAGAAAGAGATATCATCTTCAGTTTGGTAGATGATGGGGATGTTGAACAAATCTTTCAACATCTTATATTGGATTTAGATTTTCTTAAATTAGGTATGGGTGTTGCATTCACTGTAGCACTAGATGGTATATCAGAAACTGCATATAAGAGTTTATATCAAGAAATGGTAGGGGATCAAAATGGGAAAAAATAAAGAAGTTATTATTTATATCTGTAATCATGGATTTGCTTATGAAGCAATGGCTGAAGCCAGAAAAGCAGGAGCAAGAGGTGGAACGATTATTCATGGACGTAGTTCTATTTCTCAAGAAAAGGATAAGTTTTTTGGTATTACCTTACATCCAGAAAAAGATATTTTAATGATTGTATGTTTGGAGAAACAAAAAAATGCCTTAATGAAGGCAATCACGTCTAAATATGGGGTAAAGACGGAAGCTCGAGGCATTTGTTTTTCTATGAAGGTTGATGATACAATTGGGTTTAGTTTTGAACCATTGCCATTGCCTAGATAAAACCTTAAAGAAATCTAGTAAAATAAAAAAGTGATTGCTTCTAGACAAAGCAATCATTTTTAATTGTATTTGCACATGCAAATTGTTAAATTTACCACGTTTGTGATTTTTAAATATCATATTGGTTGATATGTTAACTCATTTTTTGACATATAATTCCAAATGGCTGTATCCAAATCAAGTTTGTTGATATTAAGTTTTCTTGAAACTTCATTGTATATCAATTGAGCAGGATAATATTCGATAACATCGATATTACATAACTTTAAGAAACTAAATAAATGTCTATCAACAGGCATACTATCTATACCTAGTAATTTGAGCAGATAATCTAAAGTTTTTGGACCAATTCCATTGATATTATTAATCTGGTTTATATTGAAATCTGTAGTCATCCATTCTGCCATTTCATCAACTGTTTCAATGTTCTCGTTCTTCAATAATGAAAAAATTTCTTTTATTGTTTGTATTTTCCTCTTATTATGAAAATTTAGAATATCTTCAATGTCGATTATATTAATCAAAGAAGTAAATTGAGATGTAGTTTTAAAACTTGCAAAACTATTAAGAATATATTCTATTCTTGGATAAACAACGTTTTTATAATTTAAACCTGCTTGCAGTGACATATCACATATAACTGCACCAATGTGATTATAAACAGGCTTGTTATTTTCTTTATTGAACTCTATACCCATTTTTTCTATATTGGTAATCACGATATCAACATATTGGTTAACCATTATTAGATTCACTCGCTTCCTTAATTGCATTTAATCTTTCTACACAGTTTGGACATGATCCACAAGGATTTGTGCTATTCACTTGGCATGAATACGTAATACTTAATGGTGCATTTAATTGAATACCTCTCCTTAGAACATCAACTTTTGTCATGTTTTTATATGGTAACTCAATATTAACATATCCTATATCAGAAAGCATGTTATTAAGCATTTTAAAAAAATCTGTAGAACAATCTATCTCTTTTGCATGATTACTATTAATAAATGCTGAATAAACTTTGTTCACTTGATTTGATTGTGCAAATGATACAGCAATAGTCATGAAGAGCAAGTTTCTATAAGGCAAATACATATCTTTTTCTGAAATCTGTTTCTCCCATAAATTTCTTTCCTTTATCATTACAGAGTCTGAGTCCCGATATACATCAGCAATATTAATTATATGCAAATCTTCTATATATACTTCTGTAAGAACTTTTTTTAATGTTCTTAATTCAGTTTCAACACAATGTTGCCCATAATCTAAAAACAATGGTAAAACTCTCATTCCTTTACTAATTAAATCATAAAAAAGCACAGTTGAGTCTAGACCACCCGACATTAATAACACTAAATCATATTTTTTCATTTAATTCTCCTAAATAAATAAAGAGGTACATTATAAGTTCTTTTTCGTTAGTCACTATTTTATTAATCGAGTTTTCTAGAAAAAAATTGTTCAAATGATTATTATAGCTTAATGCAATTATTTTTTTGTTCAGTGCTTTAAATATCCCAATCTCTACATTTGTTCCTGGATCGTCATCATGCAAAATTGCTATACACAGGTCGGAATCTTTAATATGCTTTAAATCGTTGTTATAAATTCTAATTTTATCTTTTAAAGGTGTATTATTTTCAATTAGACCATTCTCTATTATCGGTCTAAAGAGTTTAAAATTGTGATGCTCAAGGCTTTTTTCAACTCTGTTTGCAATTTTGTTTGCAGGATTATTTGGAAAATCTGGTGCAGCTAGATAAATTTTAAATTTGCTTCTGTCTTCCCAAAAAATTTGAACACCATTAGTAATACAATGATTAATATCTCTGTTTTTAATTCTCTCAACGTCTTTGCAAAATTCTTCATGATCCATAGTCAGGGAATAAAAAGCTGCAATTTGAGATGCATAAAGCATATTTTCATACATGGATTTCCCCAATTCAGAAACTAAAATCGCATTATAACAGTCACCTACACCCACAGAATGTAAGTTATTAACTAAAAATGCTGGTGCAGCAATTATTTTATCAAGTTGGTAGTCAAACAATCTAGATCCACCTCTATTTTCCTTTAAAAGTACTCTTTTTATCTTATTGTTTCGATATTTTTCAATCAATGACTTGAAGTCATTTGAAAAAGATTCTCCTGAAGTTGAAAAGATGGCTGTATCAATATCAATTAAATCCTGAATTTCTTCATGATGAAAATCAATATGTACACTTATTTGATGTGACTTAATGAGATCAATAAATCTTTGATTCAAGAACTCTCCTGAAGTAATGATAGCATCAGTATATTTATTACCTTTAATGGCTTTTTCTAAACATTCCTCATATAAATCAAATTGGTTTTGATCTCTATTTAACTCCTCGTAACCTTGGTTTGAAAATTCAGTCGATTCTTGAATACATATTACATTTGGTTTATGTAAAACAGTTCCAATATTAAATGTACACAATGCAGATAATTTTTTACCAAAACTTTGAATATCTTTTTCTAGGTACTTTGGAGAGATATATGCTATTGAATATTCTTGACCAATAGAGTTCAAAGCTCTAGCAACATGAAAAATACCACCTAATCTCATATTATTTATTTCCATGTCTATATGAAAATCAACGTATACCTCACCAATAACTATAAAACTCTTATTCGACATTTAGCTTAACCATTATTTGAGTTATAAGATTCTCATCAACATTGATAATTTCGCCTTTATATTGCTTTCCTTTTTCAATACATGAATGAAATAAATAATTATGTTCTGTTGGTACGTTTCCTAACATGAGCTCTGTTTCTTCCTCGACGACAACAAGTCTTTTTTCTACTAGTTCTGAAAAGATGAATACTTTTTGTCCCACCTCTGGTATTCCTTGCTCAGTTTTATACTCCGAAACATCAAAATCTTCAATTACAAAGTAAACTTCTTCTGGACACACATCTTTTTCACTTTTCGAATAATTACCAAAACTTCCAGTTCCTGTACTTCCCATAATTTTTCTCCTTTTCATACTATTATAAATTTATTATCCCACATTGTTTATTTAATGTGTATGGCGTATATGTCCTAAAAATACCATGATATATTATACTTTTCTTTTTTTTAAAAAATAAGTTTGTAATTCAAAAAACGAATTGATTTATCAATTTTAAACACTTCTATTTGATACTTTTTCCTAAAATCCATAATAATCAAAATGATTATTATGTAAAATTGTTTTTATTTGTTTCTCTTAATCGCAAGTAATTATCAATATACTCTTTTTCTCGAGAACCGTAAACAACTACTTTAGGTGCTATATGACCAGCTATTTTTTTTACGTTATCATTTAATATGATTGGATTACCTAATTCTTCGATAATTTTAATTAATCCATCATAATTATTGAGACCTTTTACTATTGAGTAAACTGATAAACTTCTCCTAACTCTTGCTGAATCACTAAACCCTAGCACTTGATGGATTCTATCAAAACTCAAACAATTGACGTAAATAACATCCTCCAACTTCATTTTTCTTACAGGATATATATATAAATCTTTTGCATCAATCTTCCCTTTCAATGTTTCTACAATACCATTCACATACTTAAATTTATTCTTAAGGAAAAGAGATTTATCTTTAATTTTAGTTGGCCAGATATCTGGAACAGGTAAATGATTTGTTCCTTCATACTCGCTTTTATCATACAATCTATAAAAAGGATTTATCAAAACAAGCGTTCTATTCCTAGTAATAGAGAATAAATAAAAATTTTCTGTCATGAAATCATTTGAAAACATTATATCTTTATAGTTCATAATACATATATATTTTTGTTCCTCACTAATATTTTCAGCATAAATAGTTTGTCCCAACATATAACCTCTTTTTATTACATCATTGTTCATGGGAGGTATAAATCTTGTTGATTCATGCTCTGAAGTCATTCCATTGTCTATTACAATAAAATCTTCACCTGTATCACTGCTGTCCCAAACAGATAGGTATCCAGCATTAAATATTGTCGCCCACTTAACTGCGGTGTTAGTTGCTAATGGGTGATTTCTTACATTGATTAGGTCTGAGGACTCCAGTATACATTTTATTGTTTGCATCCAATAATCAAATGGTGTTATATCTCCAACATTTTGCTCTTCAAAATTAATAGTTTTTTTTAATACTTTTGCAATCTCATCTTTCATGTGCCGCATTAACGACTCTCCGTCAACTGTTCTCATCATTGCTAATAAAAGAAACTTTTTAGTTATGGCTAACTCGGTTCTTGATAATATAATCTCTTCCGAATCAATTAAAATCTTTGAATCCAGTATCTTTGCAAACTCATTTTCGATTTTGAAATTAAATAAATCCTCAATTTCCTGGCTATATAGCAACTTACTAGAAAAAGCCTTCTTCAGACTTGTGTTAATCGTTAATTTATTTGTAGATATATTGAAAGTATTTATTCTTTCATTAAATCTTCTTAATATCAGCTTAGGAACATAATGATTATCTATTTTCATGGCTTTCCCCCAATAAATAAAATGAACCTCTACATGTGCAATATTTGAACGTCCTAAAATTGTATCTATTTGACAAATGCTCTAAAGTTATTTGTTATCAACTAACATGTGATTAATAACTGGCATGTCTGCTTGTGCAAAATCATACTCATACATTTCTTCAATCATTAACCATTTTGAATCTAAATGTTCATTAATTGTTAGCTCCCCTGATACAACCACACATTCATAACAATGCATCGTTAAGTAAAACGTTTGATACTCATGGTTAACTGTTAATAAAAAATCATTAACAACTATATCAGCATTTAACTCTTCTTTGATCTCTCTAATCAATGCTTGCTGATGCGTTTCACCAACTTCAATTTTCCCTCCAGGAAATTCCCATTTCTTGGCTAACTCACCTTTATCTGCTCTCTGAGCACAGAATACTTTATTATCTTTCCTAATGATTGCTGCAACTACTTCTATGTGCTTTTTCATTCTTCAACCTCAGTTAATTTAATGTATATTGGTTCTGGAACACTTTGCTCTAGTTTGAATTTAAATCGAATTGGTTTATTATTTTCATAACTCATAACATTCATTGTTCCTAAATATGTCAACTCTGTACTATATCCTTTATTTACACTTTGATCACTTGCAAACTTTCTAACTAGCAAATGTATTTTAATATTTCTTTCTTGATGATGGATTAAATCCTGACCCACAGGACTTAATTGACTTGTTGAATTTGGCGACTCCCATTGAAAAACAGATCTGCTATCAAAATGGTCTGCATAATCGATACTCTCTTTTACTGCTATTTTATTCAGATTGACAAATAGATAAAAATGGTTTTTAATTTTGATCAATCCACTCATTAGCATGCCTTGAAAAATTTTATCAAAACGAGCCAGATGCGGAATATCAACCTTATTATATGTGTGATATGGTTTCAGAAAAGGATATCCGTAATTATGATATCCAAACTCATTCATATATCTTAGTAATCCATAATCGATTGTATGATCAATGAAATCACTAAACAATTTATCAGTAAGATTTTTTTTAAATATATCATTTAAGGAAACGATATTGTTTTCCAATTTAATTGGTTTACCAAACTTATTGGTTTCTGTAACAGAAAAATATAAGTGGTTTAAATATCCGATTGCATGATCAAGATCTTTTAAATTAGGTGACTCTATATATTTTCTTAAATAATCAAGTAACTCAAGTTTTGTTAACGATTTTTGATCAAGCAATGTTCTTATAATGGCATATTCATATACTCTTTTAATCGGCAACTGATAGTCGAAAAACTTAATAAAACTATATTTTTCCGTATCATTTATTATTTTATTAAGTGAGTCATCATTTTCAATATCAGAAACAAATTTAAGATATGATCCTTTCTTATCAATCATTCTTACTGGATCAATCCCGTCTAAGCTAAATTGCGTTATCATTGGATAATCGTATAATTTGTCTTCCTGTATAAACATATTCAGTTTAACTTCCTGATATGCTTCTTTTAAATATTTGATTTCATTAAAATTAACAGATTCTAATTGACTTAAGATTCTCTGCTTCGAGATTTCATCTAGTCTAATGAATGTATCTCCTGGTATATCAAAAAAATCTCTTTTTGTCATTAAAGTTAAGTCTTCTTTGTCATATGATTTATCACCAGCTAATGCGATTGGTAACAAAAATGTTTTATTGTGATTACCTATAAAATCTAGGACTGTTAAATACTCCTTGTTTTGATAATGTCTTAGCCCTCTCCCCAATTGTTGAGTAAAAATAATAGGAGATTCTGTAGGTCTTAACATCAATATCAAATTTAGACTCGGAATATCAATACCTTCATTAAATATTCCAATAGTGAATATATAAGATAATGGATCGTTTTCGTCTTCTAGTCTTTCAATTGCTTTATCTCTTTCTATCTCATCGTTTTCACTAAATAAATATAACGAGGGATATCCCTTGTTATTAAACTCCTCAGCCATATACTTAGCGTGCTTGATATTCACACAAAATCCTAATGCTTTTCTTTTTCTACCCGATATCGTATAGTCTTCAATGCTTTCTATAATTAAGTCAACTCTGGTTTTGATGTTAAGTTTTTCCGCTAGTTTATCTATGTCAGTTAGTTTTACATCACTTAAATCCGTTTGTATATCATTGATACCAAAATAGTGAAATGGCACTACTAGGTTATGATTTAATGCTTCTCTTAATCTGATTTCGACTGCAATATTGTGGTCATACAATTTGAAAATGCTTAACGCATCAGTTCTTTCTGGAGTTGCTGTCATACCCAATAAAAATTTAGGCTTAAAGTAATTTAAAATCTTTTGATATGTACTTGCAGCAGAACGGTGTGCTTCGTCAATAATAATATAGTCAAATGCTTCTTTATCATAATGTTCTAAAACCTCTTTTTTGCTCATCATTGTATTTGAAGCAAATATATAGTCTTGATCAAATGATTTTGTGTTGCCTGTCAAAATACCCATCTGTTTTTCTGGATGAATAAGTTTGAATGTTCTTAGTGCTTCTTTTAGTATTTTTTCCCTATGAACAATAAATAACACTCTTTTAGGTTTTACTTGCAATGCATCAAATGCTGCTAAAAAAGTCTTCCCCGTACCTGTTGCTGCTATAACAAGTGCTTTTGATTCTCCTTGATATCTTAAGGTTTGTAATCTTTCAACAGCTTGTTCCTGCATCATATTTGGCGTTGGTATGGATGAACGACTCAAATTCAATTTGTTTTTTAATTCTTCTTCATCAATATTTGCAAAATCAGATAAATCTTTGAAAAACCTATGTCCCTCTGTTTGCTTTAGAAAAGCTACAATTTGATTAAACAATTGTTTATCATAATCATTACCTGTTTTTTTATGTTCTAACTTATACTCTTGTATAAAGGCATGATTTAAAGGTTCTGATTCATTCCACAATAAGTCGAATTCTTCTTTTATATCTTTAAATAGATGATCAGTTTTTGAAATTACAGATAAATTCCATTCTTGATTAGTCTTTAGAGCACTTTGGCTTAAATTGGACGAACCTATATAGATTTTTATAAAATCACCCATATCAAAGAGATAACCTTTAGTATGGAATCCATTCCGATGTTCATTTACTCCGGTTTTATATATTCTTGTTTCAATATTATTATATTTAAGCAGAGTCTCTAGTGCTTCTGGATCAGTTCCATTCATATAATTAGTTGTTATTATTTTTCCTACTTTGCTGCTTTCATTGAAATCTTTAAGTTCTTTTGACAATATACTCATTGCTGAATTATGAATAAAAGCAACCGAGAAGTAAAATCGGTTGCATGATTTGAGAGCTTCCTTCAATTCGTGATAAAAAGATCTTGAGGATTTATTTGTTAAAAATCTTATTTGATGTTCTGATATATTCATTTGTTCACCTTTATCACTTATAATAATAACATTTTTAACTTATATAGACAATATATAATGGATACTAACTGAATTAAGATATCTAGGTATTCTTTGTTGATATTTCATTCTATTCTAAATGTACACATTATTTATATTCACTTGATTCGACTGCATTAGTTTGAGTAGTTTCATCGTCAGTTCATAAAATACATCATAAATAGTGATGCATTCATCAAGATATGTAATATTACTAAATAAGGTAACATCATTGGTTTCTTGTGAATCAAAATACCAATCAATAAAGCAAAAGGAAAAAACATCAAACTTCTATAAATAACATATATGAAATCGAATCTTAAAGGCATAAAAGCATGTTGAATGCTTAAGAAAAATACTGGTAAACCAACATAAATCCATTTCCTTGTAGATATTTTTTGTAGTCTTGGCATAATGAATGAGAAATAAAATGGTAATTCAACTAAACCTTGTAATATTGGAAAAACAGTCATATTGATAATCATGAAAAACAATGGAATACTTCCTAATAAAAACTTTGTTCCAATTTGTGGATCTTGATATAACCATAATGATAGCAATATATTGGGTAGCATAGCTACTACAATTATAGGTATTAATATCTTTAAGAAATAAATAGTATTCTTTTTGTTCATTTGTTTGAAGAAATTAAAATAACTTTCATTACTTTTCTTCAATATAATAATCATCATCGTAATCAACAATATATTGACTATTGTAATATGTATAGCCCAATAATACCCTGAAAGTTCAAATGCTTGTTCCTTTTGAAATAGAATCAAATAAGTAATTCCTTGTAGTATAACCATTAATATAATCCTAATACTCAAATATAAAGCTATTTTTGATTTACTATTTTGCATAATTGACCTCATTTTTCTATTATTGTTAAAGAGTATTATTTATCGATTGAATCATTCATTTAGTATACCATTTTTTTGACCATATTAGCCTTACAATTTTGATGTTTTGACATTTTAGATGCTATATTGATAATCAATCAAATAAAATCATTAAATGGACTTAGAAAGAAAAAAAACACCTGAAGTCAGGTGTTTCTCTCAATGCTTGACTGAACTATATTTCTTTACATCTAAATGAAGATTGATAATTCTCCACTCTGGTGTTGAAACAACATTTTCAGATTTACTGATGACTAGAATTTCATCGAATCCAAAATACATCAAATCTTCACTTGTCATAACTTCACCATCACAATCCAAATAACACACATCATGAACACCTGGACCAATGTTATCCAATACATTTTTTAATCTACCTAACATTTTTTTCACCTACTTCTTTTCATTATATTTTATATCTATTACTATAAAACAAATCCGAAATAAAATCCAAAAAAATTTTTTTGGTCTTTTTTTGAGTTATTAAATTTTACTTTTTTCCATATTCTATTCATTAATTTTAATAAGAATACCTCCATCTATTTCATGAGATGGAGGTTTGTCTCTTAAATTATTGAATCATACTCATTAATAGCACACTATCTATCATTTTGATGCCTTCATTAACTTTCTCTCTTTTTGTTTTTGTCTACGCTTTTGATATGCATATTCTTTTAATAGTGTTTTATAACTTTTCAAACGTTCTTTTGTAATGATTCCATTTTGGATTGCTTCTATGACTTTACATCCAGGTTCTTTTTCATGTTTACAGTCATTGAACTTACATGATTTTCCTAATGCTTCAATATCATCAAATGTTGATGCTAGATCAACATCATCTAATTGAAGTTCTCTCATACCTGGTGTATCAATGATATAAGCATGTTCCTTAGTCTCAAAGAGTTCTCTTGATGTCGTTACGTGTCTTCCTCTGTCTTTATATCCGATATCCTTAGTTTCTGTAACCCTTGTTCCTATTAAATGATTGATAATTGTTGATTTGCCTACACCAGATGAACCAATTAAGGCATAGGTCATACCTTTTTTAATGATAGTTTCTAGTTCATTATAATAAGGTTCAATTAATTCAGATGTAATAATCACATCTGCTCCTGATGAAACTGAATAAACTAATTCTAAGTTTCTTGTTGCTGGGTTATATAAATCAAACTTCGTTAAAACAATAACAGGTATAGCTCCACTCATCCATGAAATGGATAAGTATCGCTCTAATCTTCTTAAACTAAAGTTTTCGTTTAATGACATACAAATCAAGATATAATCAATATTTGTAGCAATCACTTGAGCATCTGCAGTTTTACCTGCTGATTTCCGTTCTAGTATACTATTTCTTTTTAAAATGTGATGAATGATGGTTGTATCTTGATTTTGCTCAACCATCACATAATCACCAACTGATGGAAAATCCATGACATCAGTAGCTTGATGCATCATCTTCCCTGATACTTTCGCATGTATGATCTCATGATCTAAATCAACTAAGTATATACCTCTTTGTTGATTAATGACTCTTGCTAATTTGAGCGGATCATATGCTTTTGATTCTTTAAGTCTCTCTATGTTAAAAGAGACATTTTCTAAATGTGTTTCTACCATAATACCTCCGTTTATTTTTGGAGGGTTAGATGCATGAAATGCCCTCCTTCATTTTTTGGGTCGTGCTATTCATTGTATTTTTCATAGAACATTCCACCTTTCATTATGGTTTTATTCGAACATTTTGATTATACATAATTTAACTTAAAAAGTAAATATTAATTAGAATATTTTTATTTATAAAAAGAAAAGGACAAAAGTCCTGAAATTTCTTCAATGATTAAATCAATGTCATATTTTTCTTCTACGTATATAAATCTAATATGATGCTTGTTACATCCTAAATGATTGGCAAAATTTTCTTTTATCATCCTTTTTTTGCTTATTTCATCATATAATCTACTCTCAATAACACTTGAATAATCAAGGATATGTTGATAGTTCTTATTAATATATGCTTCACTAAAAATAATTGATATCATATTGATATGACTTAATTCTAACTCAGTAAAATCCTTTTTATAGTTATGAGGTATATAGCATCCCTCAATAATAAGATGCTGGTGGTTTTCAATATTAGTCTTAATGATTTCTCTTACGATTGGCCATAAATATTTAGTGAGTTGATTAAAAGTACTATCTGGTTTAAGTTCTGTATTTCCACTTCTAATCAGTCCCATTTTTAAATGGTCTATAGATAAGTATGGGTATTTATATTTTTCTAATAGTTTTTGTGCGATTAATGTTTTTCCTGTATGTGTAGCTCCTGATATTAGTATAATCATATACTCTACTCCCCTTTTATTTATATATAATTTCTTAATATGTTTATGATAATAACCTTTTTTATTATATCATAACCAAATATGATAATTATAGGTCAAAAAAGTTTAAATA
>NZ_JASCXW010000011.1 GCF_030012175.1 Peloplasma aerotolerans | reverse complement strand
GACTTATAATACGCAAAGAGACAATGCACAAGATGTGCAACTCAGCCCTCACTTGATGATATATAAAGATTTGTTAGATAATGTTGTTGAAGAGATTGAAGCTCAAAATATAGAATCTATAGAAGCGCAAATCTATGTTGATTTCCGAGATTTCATGGAGCTTGATGCTTATGTATCAATTACCAATGACCGCGGTATACTCGTTAAATTAACCCTATCAGTTTACGGATATGAATATTACTATGGTATTAAATTCGGATATGAAGACCAAGATTTTTTCTTGCGAGAACTATCAATGGGTACAGAACCAGGTCGTTATGAATACTTCGAGTTTCTAGAAAATCATCAAATGATTGACATTAGATATACAGAATATTCTTATTGGTATCGTTATCAAAATCAAAACGATAATACTTATTATGAGATTAGTAAAGAAGATTCACAATTTTATGATGATTACGTTTTATCGTGGTTCAATCCTGAAACCAATATCAGAACTCGAATCATTAGAACTGGTGAAGGCAACATGAATCATATTGAATTATTTAATTATAAGGGTATTTGTTTTTCATTTACTGAATATGTAGATGATGGAAATATTGATGTTGCATGGCAACTTCTTGAGGCTACAGGATGGGATAGCGTTTACTATGAAGAAAATACAACTAATCCTTTAAATGGTATCTATAAAGATGGCGAAAAAATTTTTAGTGATGCACGAATGAACATCGACTTGAATAGCATGTTCGCTAATGTTAGAGTACAATATACTTTTATGAAATCTGAATTAACAAACGATATACTTAATCTATCAGCGTATGGACTTGACTTTAATCATGAAGAAATTAATTTAGATTTTATTGAAACTACCATCTCAAACTCATTTGAAGAATCTGCATACTTAAGCGTTTATAGAGGTATAGATTTTGTTAATGATGATTTATCACAAACATTATATGCTGCTATTGATGAAGATATCAAACCATAAATAATTAATTAATCGAACACAAAAGACTTTCATTTTAGCCTATGAAAGTCTTTTATCATTAACAAATATATCTTAATCTCTATAGAAAAATATCGTCATTTATCGTATAATATAGTTAATGCATAAACCAATGGGTGGAAATATGGATCAAGAACTGGATAACCTTTCAAAAAAACACCGTATGTGGCTTTTCTCTATGCACTTTGGCAAAGCTTGTGGGTGTCATCAAAAACCAGAACGTTCACCATTCTTCAAAGGTCATCAATTTTTTCTTTGTTTTAGGTGTAGTGGCATATTTATATCGGAAATAATTATAGCACCACTCTTTTACTTGCTAAATCTTCATTTTGGTTTTTATACATTATTGTTTGCTATTCCATTAATTATAGATGGAAGTATACAGCACTTCTTTCACATAGAGTCTACCAACACCAGAAGATTTATAACTGGATGCCTTGGTGGATATGGTATCGGAATATTTGTTATTCACATTTTAATGACGATTATAAAATATATTATATAAATGAGAGGTAGAAATTATGGCAGTTTTAGACGTATGTAGATTTGAAGGCTTTACGGATCGCCGTTGGTTAGTTTATAAACATCCTAATAACGAGTTTAATACTAAATCAAAACTAACTGTTGGTCCTGGTCAAATAGGTATCATCGTTCACGGTGGTAAAGTGGAAAGCATATTTGAAAGCGGAACCTATACAATGGATAGTGAAAACTTTCCATTCTTAAAAGCACTACAAAAAGGTGTTTATGGTGGAAATGTTCCATTTACCCTAGAGGTTTACTTTGTAAACAAAACTATGAAACTAGATATGCTTTGGGGAACTAAAGATCCGATTCAATTATTAGATCCTAAATTCCAAGTTAAAATTAATGTCAGAGCTAGAGGGCAATATGCATTAAGAATTAGCAACTATCAATTTTTAATTACTCAACTGGTAGGTTCTCTTGGTGGTAAGAACATCGTTGACTTCGATGTGCTTAATGACTTCTTTAGGTCTATTATTAACACAAAAATTAAAACTTTATTAGCACAATATTTCATTAAAAATCAAGTTAGTATTTTGGACATAGCAATGTATCTAGATGAAATATCAAATAGTTCATTTGATTCGCTTAAAGATGCATTCGAAAGATTTGGATTAGAAATCGTTAATTTCTACTATGAAAGCATCAGTATTCCGGATGAAGATCTTGAAGTCATTAATGATATATTAAACCGTAATGCAGAGTTTAACATTATGGGTGAAAATCGTTATCGTACAGCACGTGGTTATGATGTCTTAGAATCAGCTGCTAAAAACGAAGGTGCTGCAGGAAACATGGCGGGTCTTGGTGTTGGTTTAGGTGTTGGTTTAGGTGTCGGTAAACACGCTGCTGGTATGGCAAATGAAGTGATCCCATCAGAAGAAAAAAAGAAAACAGCAAACTGTGTAAAATGCAATGCATTCATCGAATCAGATGACAAATTTTGTCCTGAATGTGGTGCTCCACAAATCATTAAATGTGAACAATGTCACTCTGAACTAGCACCAAATGCTAAGTTCTGTCCTGAATGTGGCACACCAGTAAAGAGAGGATAATATATGAAAAATAAACTGTATTTAAGTATTATAATAATCATTGTCATTGCATTTTCTTTGATTCTAGGATTTGTTCTTGATGGTATGGAAAATATGGCCATAGGTTCGGGAACTCCAGCGGCTATATATTGGGTTTCAAAGGGACTTGCTTTAGCTCTACTGCTTGGTGTTGCTTTATATGTAATGTTTAGAAAACAAGATGTAGGCAATATTTATATTCTCTTATACTCAACTTTAGCATTACAACTTCTTCCATTGATTGAAAGATTATTATTAAGAGGTGATTCTCCTCGTATCATCTGGTCTTTAGTTATCCTATTTATCGTATTTGTTGGGTATTTATCAATTGTATTTGGGCTTGATCTATTAAATGATAAGATTCAAAAGGTTGAAGAAAGTTTAAAGGGTAAGTCTATTCCTGTTGTTGATGAAGACCTTTATAATGACGAAAATGGTCAATTCGTTAGTGCAAAGAATAAGAAGGTAGACTGATATGTCTGAGCACCAATGTAAGTCTTGTGGAAATATATTACATACAAAACAACAAAAATGCCAATACTGTGGAACATCAAATCCAATTTATAAGGTTGAGGCACCTAAACAGGAACCTACTCGATTATTTCAACCTATAGCACCTCCAACAGGTTCTAATACAAACACTACAACAAGTGAATCTACTAATGAGGGTATTAATGTTTGTATTTTAATTCTTCTCATTATTGTATTTTGGCCTGCTGCAATCGTTTATGCGATTGTTAAAATGAAAAACTAGATATTCTAGAAAAAATTAATACTTCAAATAAAAAACCCCTTTAACATAAACACTTTGAAACATAAATTTCAGTGGTTATTGTAAGAGGGGTTTTTATTATATTGAACTTTTCGACAAATCTTCTTGATGTTTTTTAGTTATATACTTATGAATAAAATATAAATATGGAATTCCCAAATTTGTCTCAAGGAGTGAATTGATAATAATTGGGTTCCACCCATTTGGTCTAATCCCTGATAACAGCAATACTGCTTCCCAAGAAAATTGAACTAAGATTCCTATCATTAACATTTTAAGAACTGGTAATCTTTCACTATCATTACTTTTAATGTTTTTAACAATAACGATTGCGTATCCTATGAATAAAATCAATGCCATAACACCGTGATATGAACCAGTACCCCTAGATATTTGAATCAATGGAAAAGTCGATCCAAAACTTTGTGAGAGTAATGCAACAGCAACCCATCCAATAACAATGAGCAATGACCATTCTAAAATCCTTTTATCTCTATTTAAAAACAACCATATCCATACGAAATTAGTAAAACCATAACTCACGGATAACCATAATAAGAACCAAAATGTATTCGCTCCAACAACTTCTCTAGTTCCAAGCAACATATAAAATATGCCATAATCAACAAGAAAATATATAAAAGCCCCTGATAGTCCAAACAAAAACGTTAATCTCTTTTTGAATTTCAACAGTAAAAACCCAAGAAACAACAAAAAAATGATGTCAATGACAATATAAAGTCCATTGAGTTCTCTTGAAACTAAATAGTCCATATTATTTCCTCCAATAGTTAATATTAATTATACAAGAGAATACATCAATGTCAATAACCTGAAAAATGATCAAAAAGAAAAACGCACCAAACGGTGCGTTCTTGTGTTTGAGTATTTATTTAACTAAAACCTACCAATAATAACTTGTTCTTCAGTTATAATTCCAGCTATTACTAATGCTCTTTGGAAAGATGTAGATTCACGTGACATACGAACGGTTGCTCCTGCAATCGTGTCGTATGAATCTTGTGCAGTTCTTGTCCCACCTGCTTGGACATCAATTCCAAATTGATTGTTTTCGTTGACACCTAATGCATAACGCTCAAAACTCCAATCAATAATTGAAACCATTTGCGTAGCATTTTGACCAATCAAAGTCTCAGCAATCGCTTCATAATTGCCTTTCCAGCCACCGAGACCGTAAAAACCATATGATGCCGTTTTCTCTTGTGGTACACCTTCAACAAAAGTTATCTCTAAAGCTTCTAATAAATGTTGAACTGTTGAATTTTGGTTGATACCCTCAAAGACACCTGTTTCAATTAACACATGTGAAAAACTATGGATATTAAATACATTTTTTGAAGCATATGCATCCCATGATGTTGGTTTAACCAATCCAGATGATGAAGTTCTAGTTGTTGGAACATTCAACTCATTTCCAACATTAAGTGTATTTAACTTTTGTGAATAATCAAAATCAGCATCTAGTCTTGTTTCAAACATAAAACGTGTTACGGGATCTACAATTGTTATAGCAACAACACCTTCACTATTGACACCATACGCGTAAAAACTCATAAAGTCTATTGTCTGTATAGTAAACATTGAATCGCCATTCACAACACTTTCCCCAACTGTAGCAGTCGTTGGAATAACAGTATAGTCAATTGCTACTGTAGATGTTTGATCTAGCCTTGATACCCATGTGTCCCCTCTTTTAACTTTAAAATCTAATTCAAGGTCAGTAATGACACCGTCTTTATCTAAAGTCATTTTTGTTTCTATATATTGGGTAGCATCTTCAAATGTAACACCTGTAGCTTCACCAGCCCATGAATACCCGATATATTCTCCAGCGTAACCTGTATCTTCACTGCATGCAAACAATGTTGCTGCAATTAAAAGTAAAATTATAACTAATGATATTTTTTTCATCATATTTCCTCCGATTCTCTATTGATGACTGCTTGAGTATAACATACAAACATCTAATAATCTAATAGAATAATAACACATTATAAATAACATTATAAATAGTATATCTTATTTAGAAAACATATTTTAAACACGGTTAAACTCCTAAACAATGCGAATAATTAGCATATATTGAAATAAAAGAATAAACTGAAATTAGGAGTGATACTATGGAAAAAAGTAAAGTTGTTATTATTGGTACAGGTTTTGTTGGCATGAGTTATGCTTATGCATTATTAAATCAAGGTGCTGTAGAGGAAATAGTTCTTATTGATATCGATCAAAGAAAAGCTGAAGGTGAAGCAATGGATCTTAATCATGGTCTAGCGTTTGCTCCAAGAAAAATGAGTATTAAATCAGGATCTTATGAAGATACAAAAGATGCTGGATTAGTTGTCATCACAGCAGGTGTGAATCAAAAAGAAGGCGAATCTAGAATAGATTTATTAAATCGTAATGCAAAAATTATGCAAGATGTCGTTCGTCAAGTTATGGAATATAAATATGATGGAATTATTTTGGTTGCTACTAATCCAGTAGATATTTTGACATATGTTGCATGGAAAGCATCTGGTTTATCCTCATCAAGAGTTATTGGAAGTGGTACTTCTCTTGATTCAGCAAGACTAAGGTATGAAATATCACAATACATCCATATCGATGTACGTAATATACATGCATATATCCTAGGCGAACATGGTGATTCAGAATTTGTATGTTGGTCCAATGCATATGTTGGTGGAAAACCATTTAGAGATGTGATTGAATCTATGCCAGAACAAATCAAATTCTCTGACTTAAATGAAATATACAAGGATGTAAAAAATGCTGCTCATGATATTATCTCAAGAAAGAAAGCCACATATTACGGCATAGGAATGGCTTTGGTTAGAATTACATCAGCAATCTTTAATAATGAGAATAGAATTATTCCCATATCTGTTTACAATGATGGTGTCTATGATATTGAAAAAGATTTATACATAGGACTACCAGCTGTACTGAATCGAGAAGGTGTTCATCACATCGTGAAATTAAAACTTGACGAGACAGAAACAAAAAATTTAAAGGTGTCTGCTTCAATTCTCAGGTCAAGTATTGATTTAATAAAGTTTGATGCTTAAGAAGAATTACATTATAATCATAATCCAAGCAAAAAAGTTAATGATCCATTGATGATTGACTTTTTTCTTAATGTTAGAATAAGTTTTACTCCTAAAAACATAATGAACTTAAGACAATAAATAAATTTCGAATCATTGTGTTATAAGCTTATAATGGTTATAATAAAACTATATGATTTCTATTAAAGGAGAAAACCATGCCAATCATCAAAGATATCAAAACAATTCTAACAGCACCTGAAGGAATCAATTTAATAGTTGTTAAGGTCATAACAGACCAAGAAGGCTTATATGGGTTAGGGTGTGCAACATTCGCATATAGAGAATTAGCAGTCAAAAGTGTTATTGAGGATTACTTAAAACCACTACTTCTCAATAGGGACGTCAGCAAAATCGAAGACATATGGCATCTTATGTATAATAACGCGTATTGGCGCAATGATGCGATATCCAACAATGCTATTTCTGGTGTTGATATGGCTTTATGGGATATAAAAGGTAAAATAGCAGGACTTCCTGTTTACGAATTGTTAGGTGGAAAATCTAGAGAAGGTGTTCCTTATTATAAACATGTTAATGGTTCTACCTTAGATGAGATTACAGAGAAAGTCGAATCACTAAAAAAACAAAATGTAAAACATATTCGAATCCAATGGGGCTTATATGGTGGCATACCTTCAAACTTAAATACACCTCCTAACTCAGAACCTGGATTTTATCTAAACCCAACACAATATATTTTGGACACAATTAAAATGTTTGAGCATGTCAGAAAACACTGTGGGGATGAGATAGAACTTATTCATGATATCCATGAAAGACTTGCTCCATCTGATGCAATCTATTTAGCAAAACAACTTGAGAAATATCGCTTATTCTTTTTAGAAGATCCGCTTCCACCAGAACAAACCAAATGGCTAAAAAACCTAAGGTCACAATGTGCAACACCTATTGCAATCGGAGAACTTTTTAACAATCCAAAAGAATGGGAATACTTAATCAAGGAAAGATTAATTGATTTCATTCGTGTACACATCAGTCAAATCGGCGGATTTACTCCAGCTAAAAAATTAGCAATCCTAGCAGAACATTTTGGTGTTCGTACTGCTTGGCATGGGCCTGGTGATGTATCACCTGTTGGACATGCTGCTAATGTTCATTTAAGTATGCATGTTCATAATTTTGGAATTCAAGAATGGTGTGGGTTTTCAGATGTAATGTATCAAGTATTCCCAGGAATGCCTTATGAAAAAAACGGATATCTATACACAGACAATAAACCAGGGTTTGGCATAGATATTGATGAGGAACTAGCAAAGAAATACCCAATAAAGACTAGTATTACAAAATGGACTCAAACTAGATTACCAGATGGTACATTGGTTAATCCTTAAGAGGTGTATATAATGTCAAAAAAAGTATTCATTACAGGTGGTAGTAGGGGCATTGGTCGTGGAATAGCTTTACGTTTAGCTAAAGCAGGATACGATGTCGCTTTCACATATCATTTGGAACAAAACGAGGCTGAAACTCTAAAGACTGAAATACTTAATCTAGGTCAAAATTGCTTCTACTATCAAGCATCACTACAAGATGCAAGTATTCCAGAACAAATTACCAAAAAAGCAATCGAAGACTTAGGTGGAATCGATGTTTTGGTTTGTAATGCTGGTAAAACTAAATTTACAAGTATTCGCACGATTGATTTAGAAACGATTGATTTCGTTTATGGTTTAAACTATCGAAGTTATGTAATGAGTACAAAGATTGCTGCTAACTATATGATTGAAAACCAAATACCAGGTCGTATTATCCACATCTCATCAACCAGAGGTATCCGAGCTTATCGTGATGATGCAATCTATGGATCATTAAAAGCAGCCTTAAATCGGCTAATTCAATCACTAGCGATTGAATTAGCCGAGTATAACATTACAATAAATTCTATAGCCCCTGGCGCTACTTCTACTAGAGGTAATTATTCACTTGAAGAGTTACAAAGCGGACACATTAGTTCATTAATCCCCTTAAAACGAAAGGGAAAACCAGATGATGTTGCTGGATTAGTTGAGTTCTTAATTTCTGATGATGCAAGTTATATTACAGGAGAAACAATCAAGGTAGATGGAGGTCTTATTTTATATGGCCCAAACGAAAGACCTAACGGAGGACAATTTTAATGGATGTGAAAATACTAGCAAAAGGATTAAAATTCCCAGAAGGACCAGTGGTTACAGATAAAGGAAATATTTATTGTGTGGAATTGTTAGGTGGGGCAATAACTGAGTTCCATCGTGATACCAAGACAATATCAAGATATGATGTTGGAGGTGCACCAAATGGCATGATGGTTAAAGATGATCGAACATTAATATTTTGTGATTCAAAAAATAATGCTATTCGATCATTAGATGTTAAAACAGGTGAAACCAAAACATTAGCTGATCAAGTTAATGGCACGCCACTAAGAGCTCCAAATGATTTAATTCAAGATAGTGAGGGCAATATCCTATTTACATGTCCCGGTGGCTCTCAAAGGCAACCCATAGGTTATATGTGTGCTTTGAATAAAAACAATGAAGTATCTATTATCGCAGATAACATGTATTTCCCAAATGGTTTATTGTTGATTAATAATGAGAAAAATATTATTATCAACGAAACATGGCAACATCGTCTATTAATTGGAGATTGGAATAAAAAAACATTAAAAATTGAAAATATAAGAACTTTCTATACGATAGGTGGAAACGCTGAACCTGATGGATTAACATTATCAAAAGATAATTTAATCTATGCTGCAGTATATGGTACTGGAATGATATGGGTTTTTGATACAAAAGGAACCCTTATCAATCAAATACAACTACCCGGAAACTGTCCAACAAATTTATATTTTGATCACGTTGGAGATTTAGGATTGATTGTTACAGAAGCTGAAAAGGGATCACTATTATCTATAGAAATGTAAACTAAAAAAATATTCTCTCGTCCGAATTGTCGGGTGAAAGAATATTTTTTTTATTTTTGATATTTAATTCATCTATTCGACTTTATCGATTTTTTTTAATTCTGCCACACGGCATTCAATTTCATGTTCTTCACCATCAACATTAACTGGGAACAACACTAAACCTGTTCTAATCGTTGAAACTTGGTACATACTACTTCCAATTTCAATGATTTCATTTACTTTGTATTCATCTTTGACTCTATAAGTTAAAGTAAGTTCATCTTGATTTAGTACACCATAAAGTTGTGCCCCAAGATTTAATGCATTTGTATTCATTCGTTTAACTTCAACTGAATATCTTTTGAAGTCTTTACTTTCGCTAACCTTGGTGTCTATATCTTTAACGTATTCCTTTACTTTCTCAACTTGTTCTTTTGCAGTTTTCTTGATGTTTTTAATTAACTTTTTATCTTCTTTTTTCATTTTGTACCTCCAGATACACTTTCATTATATACTCATGCTGAAATTTGTGTATCAGTTTATGAAATTATGTGAAATATGTGATTGTTTATCACGTTAGTTTCGCGTTTCATAAATATTAATGACGTTCATGTGAAACTATAACTTTTTTATTGGTATAATAATAATGATAATGAAAGATATACTTGGAGGTTTGATTATGAAAGTTTTAAATCAAGTTTACACATTAAGCAATGGTGTACAATTACCTAAAATTGGATTAGGTACTTGGCAAACAAAAAAAGGTGAGGAGACTTATCAGTCTGTTATGATGGCATTGAAAAATGGTTATAGACACATTGACACTGCAGAAGGTTATCAAAATGAAGCGAGCGTTGGTCAAGCAGTAAGAGATTCTGGTATTCCACGTGAAGAGATTTTTGTAACCTCAAAATTAGAATCACATATTAAAACCTATGAAGGTGCTCTAGAAGCTTTTGAAAAAACGATGAAGGAACTAAAGTTTGATTATCTAGATCTTTTTTTAATTCATGCACCATGGCCATGGAGCGAAATGTATAAAGATTGCAACGAAGGAAATGTTCTAGCTTACAAGGCTATGGAAAATCTATATAAAGAGGGACGTATTCGTGCAATCGGTGTTTCAAACTTCTCTCCAAATGACATCGAAAATATTATTCAAAACTGTGATGTAGTTCCACATGTCAATCAAATTGGATACTTCATCGGCATTGATCAAAGTGAGACAATTGACTATTGTAGAAAACATAATATTTTTATTGAAGCATATTCTCCTCTTGGCATTGGATATTTGTTGAGTAATAAAGATATTCAAAAAGTTGCTGAAAAATATAATGTATCACCTGCACAAATTTGTATCCGCTGGTGCTTACAAAAAGAAACCGCACCACTACCAAAATCAATTCATGAAAATCGCATCATTCAAAACACTGAAGTTGATTTTGAGATTTCAGACGAAGATATGGAGTTCTTGGATACAATTAAAGGTGATCCAAGACGTTGGGATTAAGCATATGATAAAATTTGGAATTATGGGTGCTGGAAATATAGCAAATAAATTTTGTGAGGCTGCAAAAGGCATAGGTGTAAACCTCTATGCGGTTGCATCCAGAGATATCGAGAAAGCTGAAGCTTTCAAAAATAGAAACGGCATTGAAAAAGCGTATGGTAGTTATACCTCCATGCTTGAAGATCCATTAGTGGATTGTGTCTATATTGCAACACCTCATGGCTTGCATTATGAACATATGATGCTAGCACTCGAACACGGAAAACATATTCTATGCGAAAAAGCATTTACACTAAATGAAAAACAAGCTAAGGTTGTACTTGATAAAGCACACACAAAAGATTGTTTTGTGATGGAAGCTTTATGGACAAGATTTTTACCGACCATTAGAGATGTTCAAGCACTTGTTCTTGATGGGATAATAGGTGATGTCATTAAAGTTGAGGCTAACTTTGGCTTTAAAGCATCAAAAGATGATGACAGTCGATTATTCGCACCACATTTAGGTGGTGGAGCACTATTAGATATCGGTATCTATCCATTAACATTTGCTGATTTATTTTTAGGAACACCACAAAAGATTGAAAGCACTGTCGTTTATTATCATACAGGTGTTGATCTATCTAGTGAGATTACCCTAAGTTATCCCAATGCAACTGCACGTTTAAAATTCTCTTTCGATCATAATCTTCCAATTGAAGGTTTTATTCGTGGAACAAATGGGTATATACATATGCCAATGTTCATCGGTGCAGAGCATGCTCTGATTTATAATCAAAATGGTACACTTATCAAGGAAATCAAACATCCTCATGATGTTAATGGTATGGAGTATGAAATACTTGAGATGATTAAGTGTATAGCAAATGGACGAAAAGAGAGTTATATCATGCCACATGAAAAGACACTTAGTTTATTAAATCAAATGGATCAACTCAGAAAACAATGGAATCTTATTTATCCACAAGAAAAATAGAATGCTAACAATAATATTCACATAAAACCAATTGCAGACTTGCAGTTGGTTTTTCTTTTGCACATGTTTCAACAAGTCAAATCAACTTATGCTTTAAAAATGCTATGCTATAATAAATTTAATCTTGAATATATTTATGTTTTCCTATAAAACTATGAACGTGAGGATAATATGAAATCTATTGATTTAACACAAGGTGATATATTAAAACACATTAAACGAGTTTCAATTCCAGTATCTGTGGGCTTTCTATTTAATACTCTTTTTAATGTTGTAGATACATATTATGCGGGTCAATTATCGAGTGATGCACTCGCTGGTTTATCACTATCGTTTCCGATATTTTTTATTATCATTGCATTAAGCTCTGGTTTGGGTAGTGGAACAACTGCTTTAGCTTCGATAGCATTAGGAAAAAAAGATCCTAAATCCTTCCATATGCTAGCGAGAAATGCACTTTTCTTATCCTTAATTGTTAGTATAATTATTTCTATATTCGCTCCTATGATTACCATACCGTTATTTCAACTATCAGGTGTATCCGGAGTCCCTTTAAGTTTAGGAGTCTCATATACCAATACGATTTTTTACGGTAGTATCTTTTTTATATTAAATTTCACGTTAAATGGACTTCTCAATGCTCAAGGAGACACTAAATCTTTTAGGAACTTTCTAATTGTTGGGTTTTTCTTAAATCTTATTTTAGACCCATTATTTATTTATGGATGGTTTGGTTTACCAGAGTTTGGCGTAACGGGTATTGCTATAGCAACTGTTTTTGTCCAATTTATAGGAACTGTTTATTTAACAATACGTTTAATTAAGTCTTCTGAATTTGTTAAAGAAATATATAAAACTGCAAAAATTAACTTTAATATCATTTTAGCAATCTTAAAACAAGGTGTTCCTGCATCATTAAACATGGCAACGATTGCATTAGGTGTCTTTGTTATTAATTATTTCGTTGTTAGATATGGCGGTGCTGATGCAGCAGCTGGGTTTGGTGCTGCATTAAGAATTGAGCAACTTGCTTTATTACCTGCTCTTGGTCTAAATGTTGCGACTTTAACGATTGTTGGGCAAAACTTTGGAGCAAGTCAATATGATCGCATTATTGAAGTCAGAAAAAAAGCACTGCTGATTGGATTATCTATTATGGCAGTAGGAATTATTGTTATTTATCCTTTAGCACCAATACTTGTTGGTTTGTTTTCCGATAATACTAATGTTGTCAACTATGGTTCAGGATATTTAAGAGTTGAAGTATTCGCTTTTTTCACTTATATCTTTTTAAACATTAATATCTCATTACTACAAGGTATCAAAAAGCCGTTTTTCGCAATTGTAGTTGGTCTCTTTAGACAAATACTTCCAATCACTTTATTCTACTATCTTGGAACAACACTAAACATGGGTGTTCATGGTGTATGGTGGGGTATAGTTATTATTAATTGGTTAGCAGTCATTATTGTATTGCTTTATACATCATATGAACTTAAAAAATTGAAAAAGGTGCTTAGTGCACCTTCATTAAAAGCTATATAATTTTTATTAATACATAAAAGACCTGAACATTATTTGATTGATTTGCTAATTTAACACGTCAAACATAGTGCTTCTTTTTACAATATGATTATCCAGTTTCTCAACATGCAAGGTTCTTTAACATTTGCAAATCATTTTAAATAATCTAAAATATCCCCTTTCTATAAACATCTACAACTTTAATTATTTGTAGTGTCTACTTTAAGGGGATTATATCATTCTTGGATGAGTGCTTTATATTTGTCTTTTCCATTATTAATAAATTTCTATTTTCTTCCATATTTGTTTTCTAGTTCCAAAAAATCCTTTATTTTGCATAAATTAGGTTTAGGTGTTGGACTCATTAAGACGTCTGCTGCTACACATGATGCCAATCTAAGCATTTCAGTAGGTTCCATGTCGTGCATTAATCCGTAAAGTGATGCTGCACAAAAAGCATCTCCTGCACCTACACTATTTACAATCGCTTCCTTTGGAAGAAACAATGAGTTTAAACGATAAACATTTATACCATCGTATATAATACTTATATTAGGTGAATGGATTATTATTTTTTCTTTTACACCCATATTTTTAATCACTTTTGCGCATTGAATTAGACTATCAATTTGAAGTACACCATTCTTAAATATCTCTACCTCTGCTAATTTTGAAGCTTCAATTTCGTTAATGATCAAGTGATTAATATAAGGAAGGGATGATGAAATCACTTTTCGATATCTTGTTGATTCTTCACTCACTATGTCACAACTTATAATAACTCCATCTTGTGATAATTGCTCCAACCAATAAGACATACGAGTTCTACCATGTTCAACAATTTCATCCATATATGGCAGCAACAACAAATATCCTACATGCAAATACTTTGTAAGTACAGGTTTAGTATTTTGTCCAAAAAACCGACTTGCACCTTCTTGCAAGAAGAAAGTACGCTTAGCATTCTCTACATTTACAAAGGCATCAACATGTGATGTTCTTTCATCTTTTAATATATCTATTTGTTTGGTTTCAATACCTAGATTCTCGAATGTTTGTAAAGCAAATTTACCATTCTCGTCATCACCAATAGTGCCCATAGCAATAATATGAAGTTCTGGATCCATAACCTTAAGGGCAATACCAGTATTTGGTACACAACCGCCTAATGAGGTTGAAACATCATTGATATATGATAAATGACCTTCTTCTGGATAGATATCGATATATTTATTTGAATCAACAATGATATTACCTGCCACAGTTATTCCTGAAAGTTTCATTTGGACACATCCTTTTTTACTTTAGACATTGCCAAACATGTATAATATTCACTTCCACCATAATACATCATCCACTTTTCATTTTTCATAGTCATTCCAGTAAAAAAGACTGTATCTCTCCAGTTGGACACTAGATTTTTTGGATTTAAGTAATCATAACCATTTTCATAAGACCTTTGATCTGCTTTTAATACAGGTCGTTCTAACCATGTGATTGGTTTTGTGACATCTGCATGACTAAACAAAACTTCACCAATGGCATAAAAATGCCCACTATGATGTCCTCCTGTAAACAAAACAATATCATCTCCTCTATGATTTGATAATGCAAAACAACCTTCACCACCTGGCCAACGGTGTTTTGATACATTGCTTGTCCAGTTAACTAAATCAGATGAGTAAGCGATAATAAAGTTATTCAGATACATTACAAACTTCCCATTAATTTTTACTGCTTCATTATCGGGACTTTGCACCACACATGCATTACGGTGTATCTGATTGGAGTCTCCAAAGACTAATTTGGGACGGCTCCATTCTATAAGATCTTTACTTGTAGAGACAACAACGCCTGACTCCTTTGTATTAAGTGGTTCATGAAAATTCCATCGATTACAAAAAAGGTAAAATGTGTCATCATACTTGACGCAATTGACGTCTTCAAAACTATAATCCTCATCATCACCGTTGCGAAACAAGGGCCCTGCGACTCGTTCGAAGTTAATCCCGTCAAGGCTTCTAGCGACACCTATATCACATATATAGTCAGTGACAACTTCTATTGGACTTGAATCTTCCTCACTTGTAACAAGTTCATGTGGCATTTCACCACGATAAATATAGTACATATAACCTTGATGCTTAATGATAGAGCCATTGTGCACACCACCACTAATATGTCCTACATCCCACGCTTCTTTACTTGGTTCAAAAACGGGTTGATCATGTTTGTCAAACGGACCAATCGCCCAATTAGGAAGCACAGATTCATCAACGTATTCACGTGTGAAATCACCCCAATAAAGTTTTTCATTATATTTTTGCTTATCTCTTATTCTTTTTCGTTTGACTGACTGCCAATCAAAGAATCCTTCTTTAAAAAAATCACTTTTCATAATCATCCTCCTTACATTGTTTGTATTCTGCGTATTTAGGGTATTGTTGTTGGTTTGTTAATCGTATTGCGAGTACCTTCATACTTTCAGCATGAGATGCTACAACAATGTGAGTAGAGCTTCTTTTATCGCTTTTGAAGCGATATATGCTATTCATATGACGATATTTTTTTTCTGGATATTTTTTTTCTATGTCCATATTTGCTTCTTTGTTGTTTAAAAATACTATCAACTCAGAACCTTTAGAAAGCCCTTCGACATAAATATCAATATAGTCACTAGCCTCTGTATTTAATACTGTTTCTATTACATATAAATTCTTAATTTTTTTCGGTTTTATATCACGCATCAAATGAACCATATTATTCTTAATGGAACTACTAGAAATGACATCACATCGTTTCAAGGAGAAGCCTAATCCCTTTTTTCCATATAAAATAATTTCGATTGATTCAATAAATTCGTTAGCCAATTCATGAATTTTTACTTCAATAAGTTCTGTTTTTGATAGTCGATTATATTTTGAAGTAAGATTTTTTCCGTGATGAATCAAAATATCATATACACAACTTTCGTTAAGGGATGCAATTTCAAGTTGAATTATACTCTGATCAGAGAACGTCTTCTGAACTTCTATGTTCACTGAGATTTGATCTACCGTGTCATGACCGTAAAACATCCATAAGTGACCATCATATATAAGATCTGCGTTTTGATATGTTACATCATTCATGCTATCTTCATTGAGTCTATATAAGATTTCTCTTTGTTGAGCTTCTATTCTAACTGTTTCGTTTTTACTTATGCCTGATGGTGATATGGACAACACCTCAACTTGATGCTCTAGTTCACGATCGATAGTAAAATTAAAATTTTCATCTATCAAATCATATGTTCTTACATAAAACTCGTTTTTGATAACGATACGATAATGTGTGTGTCCATCTTGTGTCGAAGGATTCCACTGCATTTCTATCGCTTCATAGCCGTTAAATTCAAGTTCTAAATCTGCTTGATGGACTTGTAGTTTTTGATTTATTGAATCGACTGGTTTCAGTGTGAGTTTTGATTGTGACTCACCTTTGATTTCAAAGGGTATACCTAGTTTAAGGTATGAAGTATCAAAAATGCCTAAGGATAATTGATCTTGATAAACTTCATAAGAGTCGTGACTGAGATTATCAAAAGCAACAATGCATTTGTCGTTCTTACTTTGCGTGTTGTATACGATAAAATTTAATGTCGGATTCAATAAATCATTAACATTATCTGATTTAACAATTAAAAAGTTTCGATCTGAAATTTTCGCATTCATTTCAAACATCATATATGCAAGATAAACTTCTCCCGAACCATATATTTCTTTAATTTGGCGCATTGTAGATTGACTACCACCATCTAATCCTGGATTGTCTCCTAAACTCCCTGTAGAAAACTCGTAAGGTATGTATGTCCCACCAATAGAATCATATGGCCGTTCTAAGTTCCCATAAGGATTGCCATTGAGTGGCAAAGCCCATAGCCAGTTTTCTCTTGCATGCCAGAATAATTTAAGTAGTGTATTATCTTCATTATATTTAAGAAAGAAAGATAGACTGTATAAACTTTCCACCATTTCCAAAAATGCTTCCCATCGTTCTCTTGAACACGCATATCCATAACCCATTGTTGAAAAATAAGCATATGGGTGAGGTGACACATAATAGAAAAAATAAATTGATTGTGCAACTTCTCGTGCAAACTTAATATATTTAATATCCTTTGTGAGTTCATATGCGTAAACGTTAGCTTTTGTCAGCCAACCAACAGTTACAGGTTTCGGTGCAACTCGCATCGAATAATAATGATCAAAATCTAATAGATTCGCATGATCTAATCCATTTAGTGCTTCATATAAATATTTTTTATCTTTAGTTAAATCATATGCGGTTAAATGTATAATACTCCAAAATGCTGCACCTCCCGCACTACCACCTTCATTGTAACCTGTTACTGGAAGGTGAGTATCTAAATCATAAGTAACTGGTTGTGCATAGTTTGATAATTTGAGCTTATTTACAAATGGAAGTGTTCGAATAAACCCATCTATTATTTGTTTTTTATTACTCAAAAGAGCCATTTCACCAAGAATTTCTACACGATAGAAATACTTCCAAGTTGACAACAAATTAGGCCCTTCTTCATGACCATCTACATCAGAAAACAATCCTGATGACTGATTTTTGACATGTGATTCGGTTACACCAACAGGAAGACTACCCCATGCAAGATGAAAAAACCCATTAGTTTGATGATCATGATCAATCCAAGGAAACGATCTTGAATCATCTGTGATTTTTAGTAACTCTTCTTCTATAAGAGCAAAAAGTTTATTGTTTTTTAGCCATATTGCATATGGCAACATACCCTTCGCAACGTCCATCAGTGCAAACGATTCACTATATGGATTCTTCTCTAGATAACCATAAGGTATAAAAGTCCCAGTTCCATCTTTAATACGGGCACGATCATCCATCAAATCATTTGAAACACCGTAAGCTGCATCTTCATAGTTATGTATATTTGTTGTTAAAGAAGTTTTTGTTTTAGACTGTATAGTATGCGAGTCCATCACATGTTTAGCACATTTTTGTATCATAGAAGTTAGACGTGGTGCGGAAATTTGATATATATGATACGTCATATTTAGTATAATAACTTCGTGTTCATTAACTTCAAATGCTTCACTCGATAGACCATATGTAATCATATTGCTTTCTTTCGTTTTATGGTAAACCCTAAAGGCTTTATGTGTATTGTAATAATCAAGCACCATCCATGCACCACAAGACTCATGATTTGAAAACCTTCCCATAAATGCTGGAAAAGCAAATGGTAGGGCATATCGATTGACATCTTGTTCATGGGTCATAAGAAATGTCTTTTCATTTACAACATTAGTAACTTTAAAACCAATGAAAAAATCACCTTTTTGAAAGGTTTTTTTATGGCTGAATGACAATTCGATTGTAAGATTTAAATCATTATTAACAGCTTTTGTAAACTGTTTTAAGATACAACCCTGTGGTGCTACAACCAATAAATCAATCATACTTGTTCCTCTATACGAACTTCTCTAATAATTCTTCTATCTGTGAAGACATCTAAATCATCTGTACTTCTTGTCGAAAACTCAGTAACGATTGCACCTTCACTTCCTGCTTGAAACCAGTGTTTAGTTGCGGGATATATTGTGTGTTGCATACCGGGCTTTAATACGATTTCATGAAAAACTGAAACTTGTGTCTCAGGCATCACTCCAGATATTGGTAATGTTGGAGTACCTTCTACATAAAGATAGACTAGTCCCTGTCTACAGCGGAAGGTCTCTTCTTTCCCCTGACCATAAGATGTGTTAGGATGTAAATGTTCTGGGCATGTCTGAAAAGGAAATAGCACAAGCTCTTTAGCACAAACACGTTCCGTATTGACATACGTGTGAATTTGCAAACCAACATGTTCTATTCTTCCTAATCCAAAATCAGCAACCTCAATTTGCTGCTTCTCAGACTCAGTCAATAATATCTTCGCTTTTTCAAGGTATTCAATTGTTTTTTGTTGGTATAACTTATACTCTGATTTTTTCATAAACACTCCTACACTTTTATACTTTTAAGCAATTCAGATAATGAAAATGTAAGCAAACAAATATTTTCATCGCAATTTCCATAATAAAGGCTCACTATGTCTTGCTTAACAATTAAACCACATGGAAAAATAACATTTGGCATGAAACCATTTTTTTCGTAGTCCATCTCAGATTCAATCCATGGTTTCTCACTACGGTACAATATTTTACTTGGATCATCTTTATCTAGTAACAAAATACCTAATTTATATTGGTTATCTTTAGATGCACCGTGATAAATCTCAATCCAACCTTTTTCCGTCAAAATCGGAACACATGATGCCCCAATTCGTGTGTCATCAAATCTATCTTCACGCAGTGAACATAATAATTGATGATTCCCAAAAGACTCGAGATCTTTCGATGTAGACATCCACATTTCCGGTCGTTGAAAATAAGCGCTCACAGGCCTATTAATTGCATAATAAACACCTTTAATTTTATCCGGGAATATTACAACATCTTTGTTGTCAGCAAGAAAAATAATTCCCTTTTTTTCATAAGTTACAAAATCTTTAGTTACAGCTAAGCATGTCACTACACCTGATTGTGAAATAGCACTGTAGTTTATATAGTACTCATCACCTATCTGTGTAATTCTTGGATCTTCGATGCCATACGATTCGTAATAATCCGAAGGTACAAGCCACGGTTTTTCATCAATTATAAAATTAATTCCATCTTTGCTTTTAGCAAGTCTAAGATGTGACATACTCGTAAGATACAGCATGTCTTTTGTTTTCACGAATCTAGGGTCATTAAAATCAATAGATCCATTTCTTTTGTCAAACAACTTGATAACAACCTTTTTTTGAGTCACATCATACATCGGCACTCCGACTATCGATACAGAAGGTGACTTATACTTTTCAGCAACTCGAATCAACAAAACAGTTTCATTGTTGTACTGTGTGACACCACAATTAAAAGCACCAATGACTTCCATATCTGGTCGTGATGGCTTAATATTTTTAGGTGTTATTAATGGATTTTCTATATGTCTTATTATTTTCATATCAACTTTCCTTCGATCCTGTTAGTTTAACACCTTCCATAAAGTGCTTTTGCGCATAGAAATAAAGAATTATAATTGGCACACTTACTAAAACATTAGCTGCTGATAAAATATTCCAAGGCAGTATGGTTCCACCAGATGCTCCAAGTTCACCAATTGCATTTTGATATATCATATATGTGCCCTTCGCAAGAGTCCATAACTGAGGATCATCTAGATAAATAAGTGGTCCAAAGAGATCATTCCATGAATTTAAGAAGGTAAAAATAGCAATTGTGATAAGAACCGGTTTGTTCATAGGTAATGCAATCCTTAAAAATATGCTTAACTCGCTAGCTCCATCAATTTCAGCTGATTCAAACACTTCTCTACTAATGCCTCGCATGAATTGTCTTTGCAAGAAAATGTTGAAGATACCTCCACCAAATAGTGGAGGAATAATAAATGGAAGAAATGTATTTATCCATCCCATTTTGTTATATAACTCAAACATCGGAATGATTAAAATCTGTCCTGGTATAAGCATTCCGGATATAAACAAGCCAAATAGCAACTTAGCTCCTTTGACTTTAAATCTCACAAAACCATAAGCTACAAAGGCACTTGAAAATACACTTCCAGCAACAGCAAATACTGTGATAATTAATGTGTTACGTAAATATAAGAAAAACGGATTATCCCTAAATACGATAACAAATGCTTGAAATGTAACTTGTCTTGGCAAAAGAGCAGTCGGATGTATGATCATTTCATCGTAAGATTTCAGCGACGTGCTTATAAGTACAATCATAGGCATTAACATACTAATACCTAATATAATAATAAGAGTGTATAAAGTACCAAAAACTAAGCGTTTCTTAAGACGATAGTTTTCATCAGGTTTGTGTTGTCTTTCTACATATTGCACTTTATTCACCTCCATCTTGATAAAAAACATATTTTTTAGAGAACAAGAAATAGATGAATGTGATAAAGCCTATAATGATGAACAATAACCAAGCCATTGCTGATGCTTGTCCTAAACGGAAAGGCTGTCTATATGCCATATTATAAAGTCTAAGAACGTAGAATAATGTCGAATTCCCTGGTCCTGCTCCTGAAATAACAAATCCTTCAGTAAATACTTGTAAAGCACCAATCGTACCCATCAATACATTATAAAAAATGATTGGTGAAAGTAATGGTAAGGTGATTTTAAATAACTTTGTCCAGTATCCTGCACCATCTATTTCAGCCGCCTCGTAATACGAGTCTGAAATACTATTAAGTCCTGTCATAAAAATAATCATTTTACCGCCAAATCCATAAGCAGAAATAATAACAAGTGTTAATAAAGCTGTTTGTGCACTTTCCAGCCAAATAGGTGGTGAGCTTACTCCAATCATACGTAATAATGAGTTTACAACACCATTAGATGGATCAAAAACCCATCTAAACATAATTGCGCTGGCTACAGCTGGTAACAAGGATGGAATAAAAAATATAGTTCTAAAAACATTTTTTCCTTTGACATTATTATTGAGTAAAAGTGCAACCAAGAGTGCAAACACAATGGTAAAAGTGACATTCAAAAATGCATAGATTAGTGTATTTTTAAGTGATAACCAAAAAAGAGGATCCATGCCAGAAAAGAATGCCGCATAGTTCTTAAAACCAACAAACTTGGCTTCATCTGGCGCCAAAAGTGTCATATCGGTAAAACTCAAATAAAGTGACCGAATGACAGGATACACGATAAAAAAGATGAAGCCCAGTGTCGCTGGAAGTGTAAATAGCCAAAACCACACATTTTTCGAGCGATGATATCCAATTTTATTAGTAATAAATGTGCTTAGTCTCATAAATTTTCTACTTGTAATTTAAAGTTATATAATCATTAGCTTGTTTATGAATTCGATCTAATGCTTCTTCAATTGAAATACGTGAACCGTCGTTCGCTAACATAAGTGCTAAAATTGGCTCAATCACATTAATTGTGATATCTGAGAAGTACTCAAATTTAGGTAGTGTCATAGCATAGTTACCATATGGGCCATTAGGATTAATGGCATCGATTGCGAGTTGTGTACGAACTTTTAGCTTTCCATCTTCCATTTCATCGAGTACAGATTCTCTTACTGATAAGTAACCAATTTCGACTGAATCTTTAATACCTTCTTTATTTGTCAAAAATTTAACAAATGCCCATGCTGCTTCAACATTAGGCGTATCTTTATATATACCAACACCTTCAATAGCATATTCTGCACCAGCACGTCTTTCAAGTCCAGTTGGCAGTAAAGTAACTCCCCAATTTAGTGAAGAAAGTGAGTCGTAGCGCGACCAATTGGCAGTATGACCGCCATATTCCATTGCTACCTTCAATCCCTGGAATCCACCAAAATCAGTTTGACCTGGAGAAACACTTATTTTTGGCCGACCTAGTTCCTGATTACCATAAGCTTTATCTCTCCAAATTTGAAGTGCATTTCTACCCTGCTCATTATTGAAATCAACATAGCCATCTTCATTAAAGATGTCTGCACCACTTTGTCTTAGGTGAATAAGCCATTCACCCCACCAACCTCCAACCATGCTAGAACCCCATTGCGTATAATCACCATTATTATTTTGTTTAGTTAAAATACCTGCTGCCTTAAAATAATCATCAATATTCCAGTTGATATGTGGATAATGTAATTCTGCATCTAGTGTTCCTGCAGGTGCTTCAGATAAACCTGCTTGAAGCAAAGCATCCTTTGACTGATCAAAAAGAGTCTTGTTGTAATATAAAAGACTTATATTGAAATATTTAGGCATAAACACAACACGCCCTGAATTATCTTCAAGTCGATCCATAATACCATCAATAAAATCTTCCATATCTAATTCATCTTGATCTCTTTCGATTAGAGGTGTCAAATCATAAAGACTTCGACTATATAGTTCTGTATACATATCCCCACCAATCAGTAAATCTGGTGGTGAACCAGCTCCAACTCTAGTTGCTTGATTAGAATGTAAATCTGCACCGGAGGTCCATATTGGGTTAACTGTGTATCCTTCTTCAGAATAAAATGTTTCATATCTTTCGATAATGTTTTCAAAATATGCACGGTCTTTATTATCCAATAACACCGTTATCCTTCCATCTGCTTCTCTTGTTCCGGAATTGTTTAGACACGCGGATAAAACAAAGATAGAGACAAACGCAAGTATGAAAATCATTAGTCTTTTTGTTGTATTCTTCATTAAAAATCTCCTTTCAACGAGATAACATTTTGGAGCTGTGCTAACAGCCCCAAAATGTAATTCATATATGTTTTATGATAACAAATCTCTTTGAGCTTGTGTTAAAAATTGAATCGATGATACTTTGAGTGTAACATTTTCTCCTATAACATAAATGGCTAGTGTCATGTTCAGTTCAATATCTGTTTGTCCGTAACCCGATCCTGCAACATAATCTCTCAAGTCAATAATTATTTGACCTGTTGTTGTACCCGAACTTACGATTTCTTGAACATAAGGATCACCAAGTTCCATCTTCCACGTTCCACCAGTGATTTCATCAACTTGAAGAACCAAATATGGTGTTTCATCTGTGGTAACTGGTGTTACAGTTGTAGCTTTTGGCCAATAAAATCCTCCATTGTAATGGAATGTTGTCACACCTTCAGCTGCTGTGATTGATACTGTATTTTCTTCAGCAGGAACCCATGCTGTTTTTACTATAACTGTAAGAATTAAATCATTTGCACTTTCATAGGATACAACAATTTCATAAGAACCCGTTGTGTCAGTTTCAAAAGTCATGGTTGGTTCGTCAAATACAGCTAATACAATATCAACTTCAACACCATCTTTATACACTGCATAACTAAGTGATTGACCATCAATAGGATTATCTACATTTATATCAATCACGTATGGTTCATCAATTAAAATAGTTTCTGTTGCTTCATTGGTAGATGTTATAACTGGAGTTTCAGGAGCAACTACTTCAATAGTTCTTGTAACTAAGTCTGCTAGCCCATTTTCATAATAAACTGTATAAAATCCAGGAGTTGAAGTTTTAAACTCACCATCAATTAGAACTTCAGATGTTACATCAACATCTTCATCATTGTTAACAGTTATAATAATCTCTTCGCCAACAACTGGATATTTAAGTGATGCTCCAACATTTACTTCAACATCAGGGAGTACACTTACATTGTTTTGTGGTGTTACGTTAATGATCTCATTATAATTTTGTGCAACTTGTTCTTCGGTTAGCACTTCAAATGGTGTGAGTTTTAACTTAACATCCCCACCAACAATATAAACTGTAAATGTCATTGTTAATTCATTGTGAGTTTCACCATAACCTGCAGAAGCTACAACTGTTCTTAAATCAATCAAGATATGGCCAGTAGTTGTTCCTTCAGCAATGATATCCACATGATATGGATCACCTAATTGTAATTTCCATGTTCCGCCTGTAATTGAATTGACATTAAATGAAACAAACGGTGTTAAGTCTGTCGTAATGTTCATTAAATATTTAGATGTTGGCCAATGGAATGGTCCAGTATAATGAATTGTAAATTCATCATTGATAAAACTACTTTCAATTGCACCACCATTTGTAATATTTTCATGTATCCATCCAGTAACAACTGTAATTGTTTGCACCAAATCTAAAGCACCTTCATACGACGCAGTTACTGTATAAACACCTGTTTCTGTTGCTGTAAAGACGCCATCTTGAATTAATAAGCTAGATAAATCATCTACCTCATCATCCTTTGTTACGACATAAGTTACAACTTCACCTTCCACAGGATTTTCGACTTCTACATTGAGTGGGTATGCTTGACTATATTCGATGCTTGTTTCACTTTCGTTTTCTGTCGATAAAATAGGTTCTGACTCATTAAGTACTGTAACTGTTCTTACGACACTTGTCGCATATGATGACTCAAATACTAGTTGATAAACACCTGGTTGTGTCAATGTCACAACACCGTCTAGAAGTACTGTGTCAGTAATGTCAAGCTCATTTGAATCAACAACTTTAACGATTACTTCATGTCCGTCAACAGCATATTTTAATTCAGCTGAGACGTTAATAGGTGTATTAACAGATACGGTTTGATTGTTTGCAGGAACAACATTTATTATACTATTATAGTTCTCAGCAATTTCATCAAAAGACATAAACTTAAATGCATTTAGTTCAAGTCTGATATCTGAACCCACGATAAGGACAACAAACTTCATTTCTTTTTGAATAGATTCACCCATAAGAGCTCTAAGATCGATAACATGGATGCCTGCCTGACTGTTTTCTGGAATCACGTTATTCATTAATCCATCAATGTCGAGTTTCCAAGTGCCACCTGTAATGGATTTTGCATCTACAACTAGGTAAGGTTGTTCTTCAGTAACTGTCGCTATTTTTTCATGTTTTGGCCAATAATAGCCTCCACTATATGATAATACGAGATTGCCATCAACAACGCTATTTTTATTGTTTCCACTTACTTCACTAATCCATCCAGTTTGAACTGTAATTGTAATTTCAACTGCATCTGTCGTTTCTGATTGCATAACGATACGATAATTACCTGTTTCAGTTGCATTAAATCGTACACCTTGGTCTTGAGATGTGAATACAACATCAGACAAATCATCTTCACCTAGAAATGCTTGATAAGTGACAGTTGAACCATCATTAGGTTGAACTGTAGCAAAAATATCTAAAGGTTGGTCATAATTAATTGTTGTACTTGTGTTATCTGTCGTTATAACAGGTTCAGAAGTTACAGTAATCATTCTTGTTTTTGATTGAACACCTTCAAAACTATATGTAATCGTATAGACACCTTCATCGGTAGTGCTAAATACACCATCTACTAAAACTGTAGACGTAACGTCAACATCATCATTTTCCACTTTAATAGACACATGTCCAAGTGGGTATTTAAGTGATGCACTAACTAAAACTTCAGCCCCTACAGTGACTTGCATATTATCGACTGGTTTAACTGTAATAATCTCATTTTCAGCATCTGGAGTTTGTTTTAAGTTTAGATAATCAATTTTTGCTATTTTGTCATTACCACCAATAATGAAGAAACTTATAGATAAACGTTGACTGTTTTTCGTATCCTCGTTTAAGTTCATCAAATGATATAAATCGTATGTGAATACCCCTGTTGTATTAACTTCATTTTGAATGGTGTAATTATGTTGTGTTGCTAAACCAACATCGTACATAACATCCATTTTCCAAGTTGCACCAGGAGTCAATTCATCAAGTTTCAAGTTCAAATAACGATAATCTTGGAGATCGATATTTCTGCCAAAAACTTCACCTTTAGAGAAGAAATCTGAGTTTACTATCCAAATTTGTCCATTTCTACTAAAGACTGTTGCATTACCAACCCAATTATCAGAATTATGTCCACCTTCATCAATCATGCCTTCAAGTTCAACTCTATCACCCTTTTCAGGTAATGCATTTTTACTTAATTCTTCATCTCGGACAAAGCTAAACTCCGATACGGTTGCTGTAGCATCTCCTTCAGCAATCAACATAAATTCTACTGTAACTTTTCGATAACCTGTTTGATAAATATTAGTCATATCGACATCAAATGAACCTACATCACTGACATTTTTAACAGTACGTCCATTAATGATAACGCGTAATGTAGCATTTTCATCGATTGCAGTTACTTCAAATGTAAATTTAGGATATGTTGAAAAATTAGATGTACCTGATAGCCTAGCTCTTGCTTCACCTGTCAGTGCTGCTATTTTATAGATAACAAGTTCGTTATCATCATTGACTGAAACGTCTGCACTACCACTTAAATTAACTAAATCATAGATTGATACGTCATCATAATCTTCAAATGTTTGTACGTATTGATCATACGCGACATTAGCAATACGATCAAGGCTGATTTCTCCATTTATAATAAATTCAACTTCAACTAATCCTGTTTGATCAATGCCTAAATCAACAAGATCTAGTCCAAAATGACCATAACGTGTTGCATTATCAATGACTGTTACACCATCAATTTTTAGACTGAATGAAGATGTATCGCTTACTTGTGATACAAATAAATCTACCATATTAGCGATGGATGAATCTATATACATTTGTGTTTTAACACTTGCAGTACTACTTTCCTCTGAACTGATTCTTAGAACACCATGTTCAGCAACCATGGTTCCTCCGGTAATGCTTAAACCTTCTGAATCATCAAAGTTGTTAATTTCAGGAATATTCGCAACAGATTGAAGATAATCAATCTTCATGTAATTTCCTTCTGATTCGATGATATAAATATAAAGGTCAAATGATGCATAATCTAGATCTTCAAGACCTTCAACTTTTGTTAAGTCAAAGAAGAATAAACCTGCAGTTGTCATGTCACTAGGTGTAACATCTCTTGAAGAAGTTTGATCACCTGCCATCATAATTTTTATTGCCCATCTTGGGTTATTACCGCCTAAATCATCTACTTTAACTGCTAAATAAGGGTACTCACTTAGGGTTACTCTTAAGTTTTTCCCTCGACTTGGATATGGCACAAGACCGGTATTCGTTAAAATCAATTGTCCGTTTTGAACATCATGCATGTTCTCTGTGCCACCTAAACTCCATTCATCTTTCGCTGAAGCATCATCAAATGTTTCAGAAATCATATAGATGATTGGATCTGGGTCTTGTTCCTGAACAACATATTGAACAGTTGATGACCATGATGAAGTTAAGACATCGCCTTCACCGTCAGCTCGAACTTTAACCTGATATGTTCCTGGTTGATTGATTGAAATCGTATACGAAGTAGTTTGCACCTTATGTTCGGTATTATCAACACTTACAGTATAACCACTTGCCAGTTCAACAGCATCCCACGATACGACATTCCCATTGACGGAAACGTTAGTTGGGGCTTCTAACTGAATGCTTTCTGTACTTTTACAACCAATAATAAGCAACGATGTCAATAGCAGAAAGATTCCTAACAAAACATGTTTCGCTTGTTTATTCATATTTTTCTCCTTTTTTAGTATGAACTATTATTTTTTGAAGGTATATTCTTGTTCGTAGTAAACAAGATGTCATTAATTTCAACGCTGCCATCATTACCAATGACTTCTATCATAATACCTAGATTTTGTATACCTTCGAGTTCTGTAATTGCTTTAATATCATAAATGTATCTGCCTTCTTTACTTCTGAAATAACGTTGCGGGTATTTTCTTTCAAGTAATGTTCTCATTTCATAGCGACGGTTGTTTTCAAGATTAACTACATACAGTTTCCACATCGCACCAGATGAAATCTTATCCACATCAATATAAATATACCCAATGTCGTTTAAATTAATATCTCCAACTTCATAGGTCACTTGACTAATAACTTCATCACTTGTGTTAGAGATGATATTAAGTGCGTTTCCAAAGCGAATTGGATTCATAACTAGTGCTGCAGATTGATCAGCAGCAAATCCTCCAATAACAAATACTACAAATGTAAAAGTTGTGGTACCTTGTGCTTGCAAAATTTGAGATATATCATATGCAACTTTTCCAGTTTTACTGTTATCACGGGCAACATAAATATCAGACGATGCACCGTCAGGAATTACTTTAACAGCCCATGCCCCAGTAACAGAGACTACATCGAAGAAAACAATAGGTGTTTGATCTAAATCGACTGTGACTTGCTTTCTAATATCACCATAGTTGTAAATTGTTGTTTCTTTTAATCTGATGACGTTGTCTTGATCAATGTATGCACTAAAACCATCTACCCATTCTCCATGAACAACATCAAATGACAATTCAGATTCGCCGACAAGTTGCATACTTGAGATAACAACTCGATCTGATGATAATACATAACTAATGGTGTACATATCTTTTTCGATTAATCCAAGTTCAAACAAATTGAATGATAATTTACCATTTACATTTTGAATAAAGAGTGTCTCCGTTTCATAGACGACTTCGTCTAGCGAATTGGTAATCGTTAGTTTAATTGTGTCTCTAGGTTGATAATCTGTAAGTATCATTTCCAAAATTGGTAATTCATTTGGATCAAACTCAACCTCTGTTGATGGTGTTGCAATTACTGTAGGTTCTGAATCATTTCTTATAATTAACTTGTTGTTTTGAATCAACAACTCATTATAAATATTTGACATTTCGCGTTCTATCATAGGTGATATAAACTCATGTTCTTCTTCTTGAATAAACTTAACATAGTCTAGATGAAAGCCTCTGTTGTTTCCTTCACTCTTAATATGAACGGTTACATTAGATAGTCCTGCCAAATTCATTTCAGATAAATCATATCTTAAATATCCACGTTGGATTTGCTCCATATCAACTGCAACTGGATAACTTTGATCATCATGTATCAATGTAACGGAAATTTTAGAATGTGTATTTTTTGTTAAAAAACGTATTTGGAAAAAATCTGCATCTTCTGGATTGATTTCAAATGTTTTTGAAATTTCGGTAGTTCCTTCACCTGTAGGTTGAACAATTAATGAATGGAAATCACTTTCAACTTTACCGTTTACAACACTCCAACCTGTCGTAGTTCCTAGATTGAAGTCATCACCTGTGTGATAGATTGCATATTTACTCTCAATTTTTTGAATCTCAGATATACCATATGTTTTACCGTTTTCTGCAATCGCAGTTGCTCTGGTATAAAGTGTCACATGATCATCAAAGAAGAGTCTATATTGACTTTCTAATGCAACAATTGTAACAGTTGAGTTCTTGTTAAACTGGATGTCTTTGGAAACCTCTACTACATAGTGTGAAACTCTGTCAAGTTCATTAAACGATAAGAGCGCAGAACCTGATTCAATCTCTGTAATGACCACCGATGTATCTCCAGATGGTTCAAATTGATAATTTGGAACATCGGGTATGTATGTCTCATTTGTTTCACTTTCTTGACAAGCAGCTAGACTGAATAAGCTTAAAACCATTAATATCATATATACTATTTTTTTCATGGTTTCACCTACACTTTCTTAACATCGATAATAATCGATTCTCTAGCATTAATATTTAGTACAATACCTCGATTTAATGCCTCAAATGTAAACGTTCCAATGGAGACGCCGTTTAATGTGATTTCATAATTCCCATCTTCCATAAAATCAAAGATGACAACAGATGATTGGCTATCGCTAGATGGGTTGTAAAATACAAATGAGTGTTCATTTCTATCAAATGAGTTGTATGCTCCTGTTAAGTTCAGCATAAGCAATTTGGGATTTACAGCGCGACCGTTGGCTTCAAACATCAAATAGTTTAAGAAAACTTCGCCTGAGCCATATATTTCCTTAACTTGACGATAGGCAGATTGCGAGCCACCTTCATTACCAGGGTTATCAACTAAAACGCCTGTTGCAAACTCAAAAGGAATATAATAACCATCAAGTGCATCATAACCTGGAACTCTTTGATAATTCCCATATGGATTACCATTAATTGGGAATGCATAAAGATATGTTTTTGATGCTGAATAGAATAGATCAAGAAGTGGCGTGAAATCCTTCATATGCTCCATAACTGGTGCAATTAACCAGATGGATTGAGCCATTTCAAGATATGCTTCCCATCGTTCTCTTAAATCTGCATAACCAAATCCTAATGAAGCGAAATATGTGCTAGGATTGGAATTGATGTAGTAAAAAGATAATAAACCTTGAGCTGTTATTTTAGCTTGATCCAAATATTTTTGTTCTTCGGTTAAATCATATGCTAATAAATTAGCTCTAACATTCCATCCGAGAACAACTGGTTTTACTGCAACGCGCATCGCTGTCATGTTAAAATAGTCCATGCTATTTGCGTAATCTAGAGAATTAAGTCCTTCGCTTTGATAATATGAACCTCGGTCTTCAGACAATGTTGAAGCCATAAGATGGATGTATGCCCATGTACTAGCATTACCAGCACTACCACCATCATCATGTCCTGATGCTGGTAGACGTGTATCATAATACCAAGCAACTGGCTGTACATAATTGTCTAGTTTAAGTGTGTTTAAGAATGGCATAAGTTTCAAGAAACCTTCTGTAACTCCTTCATCTTCTGTAATTGCTGCCAAATCCGCAAGATTGGCAAGCATATCATAATACTTCCATCCACTGATACCAACTCTTGACCCAGTTTCTTCACCGGATGAATTGTTCCCGAATACTCGATTCGCATAAGTATGATGTAAAAAATATTCATCGCTTTTGGCGTCATTGCCTGTATAAGGCGCAATCCAACTCTCTCCATCGCCATGATTCGTAGTTAAATGTGTTATAAGAGATGTAACATATGCTATTTTTTCAGAATCATTTTCAGTGAGTGCATAACGCAACATGCCTTTTGTTGTATCGAGTAAAACAAAACTTTCAGCCCAGCCAGCACCAAAGTCTTCCATGTAACCATATGGTTTCATTGCACCATGATGTGTTTTTACACCAGTTCTTGGATCTGTCAGATTCTTATAAAGTCCCTCAACGATTAAATCAAAAGATGGGGCAACTAAATTAGAAAGTGCTGCAATATCATCAACTGGAATTGGATTAATATCTAAATATTTAGAAGCTGCTTTACCAATAAGTTCATAATAACTTGAATCTTCTTGATCAATTGACCAATAATCGGTGAATTGATATGTCCCTTGTTTAAAATCACCGGACTTAGATGTAACACCTAATTCAAATTGATCTTGTACTTTACGTTTTCTCATCTTTCCAAAGACTGAATCTGAATTAATATAATCAACAACATTGATTACATTGTATTCATAGTCTGCTGAAAATAATTTAGTGTAAATAGCTGGAAACGCATAAGGTACATCTGCAAATGCTATACCTGGATCTTTGGTTGCGATTGCTCCGTATTCACGCTCAATTAAATTTGCATTGGTACGTAAAGCAAAACTAAGTTGAAAATCTGCAAGGTAGTTATCATTTTGATTATTCAACGTAAATGAACGTTCAATAAAATGTGAATTTTTGTCTACGGTAAGTACCATCGTTACCTGACTATTTTTCACTTCTATTTGCTTAATATCATCTTCATTTTGAATGACATTGATTTCTTCAATTAGATCATCAAATGAAGTGTTTGGATTTTCTTGATTAAACTGCAGTGGAGAAAAACGATAAAAGCTTCCATCCATTGAATCAAATAAAAGTTCATTGTTTCTTCCTGCGAAAACACCACTAAATGACCAATTATCTTGGTCCTTGTTAAACTCAAAATAATATTGTCCTCCAATACCAATTTGAACTTGGTCATTTTTCTCATTGAGCAATAAATTCACATTCTGATTTTGGGTGCACCCCATTAGAATCGTCATGCTCAAAACTATTAAAATGAAGATTATTCCTATTCTTATTCTCATATTTCCTCCCTTATGTGTAGATTAAAAATTGATCAAGTGGATAATGTCCACTATTGAAAACACAAACAAGTTCGCTTAAACTTCCAGGCTGTCCATTCGAACCAAAAACCTCTTGAAAACTATATGAGTAGCCATAACGTATTGCCTGTACGTTATCTAATCTTGCATTGAGTTCAATCGTCTCATGATCAACAAGTTTAGGCTCTGCATAACTAAATCTAATGCCATCTGAACTCACTTCAAACCCTGTTTTTTTGTCAGTCAAGTAAATACCTTCTCCAACGTTGGAGAATTTAAGAATCAACTTACCATCTAAATAACCAGCATAAATTAATCTGGGTGATGTCCAAATACCAGGTGCTTCATAAAATGCATCCATGAATGCGTGTGCTGCACGTTTACCAATTAAGTCTTTATCATATGGGTGAATTGGATCATTAGTTTGACTTGAAAGAATGCCTAAATCGATATTAACTGAATATGTAACTCCTTCGATATTGGCTAATCTTTGTTGTTGTTTTCTAACCTGAAACCAACTCTCCTGGGTGTTTGGTAAATCAAAATCGAAACGCGGCAATCCAACAATTAGAAATTTTAGATTGGGATTGCTAAACTCTCTTCGCCATCCATGAATAAGTTTTGTCACGTTTTCTTCATATTTAACGTCCTGTCCTTCACCTTGATACCATATAACTCCTCTGAATATCATGTGCTTAAGTGGTGCAATCATGCCATTATAGTATTGTGATGGTGTGTCAGCATCACTGATATTTTTCACATATGTGCTATCCATTCCAATTGCATCTACTTTTGGAATCCATGTGTTTGTATATGTAGCACCAACTGCAGATATGATGATACCAACCGGTATGTCATATTGATTCAGTATTTCTTGTGCAAAATAGAAGGCTGTAGCACTTACATTTAGAGCATTATCTGACGACAATACTTCCCAGGGATACGTCTGATGAGTTTGAAACTTATTAAGAGGCTCACTTGAACCTAATATACCAACTGTAATAAATCTGATTTTCTCTTTATCAATATCGTCAATATCTTGTTTGATTTTTTGGGTATATGCACTATTTGCACTATTTAAAATTTGACTCATTGTGATTGCCATATTTGATTGTCCACTCATCAAATACACCTCACCAATCATAATATCTTTGAAGACATATTTTGAAGTTTTAGTATAGAGTGTCATCTCATATGGACCACCATGTGTGTAATATCCAATATAAAATGAAAACAACTGATTGGTGGTGACTTCACTATAATAGGTTTGTCCATTAAACATAAGAGCTATTTTGCCGTCTGTATCATGTGACCCATGAAACTTAATTACTGCATTTGCCTGTAAAACCATAGAATCAGAAAATATAGGTTCAAAAAGAAATCTTGATTTTTCTAATGGTACACTATAATCAATATCAAATGTGGGTTCCATTGAAGTCAACAAGTTATCATTCGTTGATATCAAGTTAAGATTCAATGCATCCATCATCTTATTTACCTCCGTTGATGTTTTGTGACAAGCTGTTAATAAGATAATTAAAGTTGATAAAAATGCCAACATGAGATATCTTTCACACATAAACTCACCTTTTCTAACCATGTTTTTAAACTAACACTTACTAAGATTATACATAAAAACGCTTTCATTCTAAAGTCAATTTCATAATTTAAGTTATTATAGTTTTATTGTTACGTAACAAATGATATAATAGAATCATGAATAAGAAAAAAGTAACCATGGAAGACATCGCTAACGAACTTAAAATATCAAAAGTCTCTGTTTATAAAGCGCTTAATGACAAGCATGATATAAGTGAGGAGTTGAAAAGAAAAGTTTTTGATTGTGCGGTACGTCTTAATTACAAGTACATAGATCCTTTAGTTAAGCAATGTCGCAATTTTTACTATATCATTCCAAAACGTTTCATGTCTTCGACTGAGCAATTTTACTTTGGTATTTTCAAAGAACTCAGTAAAATTTTGTCTGACATTGGTGCAACGATTGAGATACACATCGCTGATCAAGATTTCTCACCGAAGGATTTCAATACAAATGTAAGAGCTTACCGCCATGAAAAAGCAAAAACATATGGTGTCTTTTGGGCTGGTATAATTCCTGCACAAACATTAGAATCTTTTCTAGATATTGACATACCAATTATATGTATTGATAACTATATCCAAAATAGAACGGGTAGTTTTATTTATATAGATGATTATCATGCGGGATATGAGATGACAGAGTTTTTGATACAACAGGGACATCGTAATATCTGCTTTGTAATTGAAACTGCAATATCCACAAATATTGATAAGTTTTACGGATTCCAAAAAGCACTTTATGAATATAAAATTCCATTCACCCCAAGTATGCATATAAATCTATCATTAGCCAATATGCAAAACTTTAAATATTTTAACATACCATCGCCATTACCGACAGCATTTTTATTCGACTCAGATTATTCAGCTCAAAACTTTTTAATAACTATGATTAGTAAAGGTTATGATATCCCAAAAGATTTTTCGGTTGCTAGTTTTGATAATACTAGTTTATGTGAGGAGACAATACCACGTCTAACCAGCATCGGTGTTGAACCTAAAGAAATAGCTAATGCTGCTTATCGAATGATGCTCAAAAGATTATCTTCTACACATATAAAACCTTATATGATGATTCTATATTCATCCATTACAATTAGAGATTCTGTTGGCACCTGTAGAGAAACATCAATAGAATAATTTAAGAAAATAAAGAGTTATAGCGTAGATACGATAAATCGTATCTACGCTTTTAGATTTCACTAGCACCCTATTCTATCACAAATTGTTTTTTGATTCTTATATTTTACATCAACTGATATCAATTTGGATTGCAACTCAATTATATAGTTTAGCAAAAAAACCATACGATTTTTCAATCTACTATTTTTTCTGATTTAAACTTCTCGCAAAACGAAATTGCAGACGTTAAATCTTTTTTTTGAAGCATTGCGTAAAGTCTAGAAATAACTTCAGTATCCTCATCATTAGAAATTCCAGTGTGTTTTGTAATTGCTTTCCTCAAGTCAGTTTTCGCATCATTAAACACTTCTAAACTATGTTGGCTTTCATCTAGTTCAAATAATAATCCACTAGCAACACCAAGTAATAAATATGCATATGGTATATGTTTTTCTTTACATAAGTTTATAGCACCAACGATTCTATCATTACTTGCAAGTTTACGTTTGGTGTCTCTACCAACACGCTCAACCGTATCTTTTAATTGTTTGTTATTAAATCGATAAATTAGACGATCATAGAAATTAATTAGTTCTTTAAGTGGATACCCATCAGTTGCTATAGCCTGGGCAGATTCTATGCCACAAGCATAAACACAGTATTTAATTTCAATGTCACTTATCGCCTCATGAATATATGTATATCCCTTAATCGCAGCGAGGTAAGCTGTCACTGCGTGACCCATATTATGCATGAATAACTTTCTTCTGATATACACTTCAAATGGTGCATAAGCTATCATTTTCTTAATTACAGGCAGTTCTCCAATATATCCATCTTTATCTGTATGAAGTACTTCAAATGATTCAACAGTAATATCAGTAGGGTATGTTGCTTCGAGCATAACTGGAACCATTCGTCCAATTGATGCCTCTACAAAACCAACATTCCGTAATACAAGGTTGCTTTCTTCCCCAAGTTCATTTTTGATTAAGTTTTTTAAATATTTATCCACATGTAAAAGATTTTCACAAAGTAATATATTTAATACCTCTTTCTGTGTTTCATACCTTCTAAGTATGCCTTTGGCAACAATAGGTGCAATATATTTCAATACATTCGCACCTACAGCAGTTGCCATAAGATCACATGTTGCAATTGCATCAATCGCTTCTTTTTCGTGTGTCTTCGTGTTTATAGCTCTAATGTTTTCAATGATGATTTGTTGTTCATTTTCATTTGAGACAGTTGTAATTTTGTATTTTCTATCTTTATTTAAAGTGTCAATGATTTTTTCATTTATATCTAAAAATATAACTTCATATCCTGATTGAGATAACAATTGACCAATAAATCCTCTACCTATATTTCCTGCTCCATACATAACGGCTTTTTTCATATGACCTCTTTTAAAACTTTATTTTTTGTGTCTATTCACTAAACACCTTTCTTTGCTTTTCTTAATTGTTCTGACACAGAGTTATTTTGCTTACTCACATGTCCATTTAAAGGTAGTATTTTATCGTGAATTGCATCGATTATCCAGTCTGCTTGTGGAAAATAGTCTGAATCAAACTCATAAGGTGGTGTTATCCAGTTTTTCGCACCAACTACTACAGGTGGTCCATCAAGATAATCAAATGCCATTTCAGAGATATTTCTAGCAAAGTCATTTAAAATTGATCCTCTTGAACATGCATCACTTGCTAAAACAATTTTTCCCGTTTTCTTAATAGATTCTATCACTAGTTCGTAATTAAAAGGAACTATACTTCTTGCATCAATAACTTCTGCAGAAACATTATATTTTTCTTTTAGAATCTTCGCTGCTTCAATTGCATGATATAACGTTGCTCCTATAGTTAAAATTGTTACATCTGAACCAGCTTTTTTGATGTTTGGCTCTCCTAGTGGAATTTCATAATATTCTTCGGGTACTCCAGTTTTGACAAATTCTTCACCTTTATCATAGATACGTTGACTTTCAAAGAAAACCACCGGATCAGTACCATTTAATGCTGCATTCATTAAACCTTTTGCATCATAAGGTGTTGCAGGGAAGACGACCTTAAGTCCAGGCACATGTGCGGGTAATGCAATCCAATCTTGAGAATGTTGTGCGCCATATTTTGAACCTATTGAAACTCTTAAAACAACTGGCATTTTCAATACACCACTACTCATTGCTTGCCATTTGGCAAGCTGATTAAATATCTCGTCACCAGCGCGACCCATGAAATCAGCATACATTAACTCAACGATGACTCGTCCACCACTTAAACCATATCCAACAGCTGTAGAAACGATAGTCGCTTCTGAAATTGGACTATTAAATAAACGATGATATGGTAGTGCTTCGGTTAGTCCTCTATAAACCGCGAATGCTCCACCCCAATCTCTCACATCTTCACCATAAGAAATAAGTGTAGGATCTTTATAATAACGATCAATAATTGCTTCAAATAGACCATCTCTGATATTGTATTGTTTTATTTTTGGAATCATCTTACCATTATCATCAAATGCATAGCGCTCCCTTGACTTTAATAATTTGACTCTTGGGTTTTCCTCGTATGGTAGTAGAACATCTGATTTGCGTGATGTATCAAAAGATTCTACAGCTTGATTACTAAACATTAGTGATTCGATATAGAGTGGATCTTGACCCAAATCTAAATATGGTGACTTTCCAACATCTGAAGCCACTAAGAATAATCTATACATTCTTTCCTTCACATTATTTAATATAGCTTCAAATTCATCATCATTTGCAATTTTGGCTTTAACTAAATTTTCTCTAAATGTGATTAGTGGATCTATTGCTTCCCAAGCATCGATTTCTTCTTTACTACGATAACTCATGGCATCTGATGGAGAATGCCCACTAAAGCGATATGTAACAACATCTAAAAAAACAGGTCCAAGTCCGTTTTTAATAACTTCAAGTTTACGTTTATATGCATCTATAACAGCTAGTAAGTTGAAGCCATCAACACGTTCTGCATGAAGTTGTGATGGGCTTATACCAGCACCTAAGCGTGCAACAAAATCATAAGCCATCGTTTCTCCTCTCGTTTGCCCACCCATACCATATCCATTATTGAACACATTAAATATAATTGGTAGCCCTCCTTTTTTCTCCCAAAGTTCTGTAAACTGATCCATAGCTGCAAAATTGAGTGACTCATAAACTACACCGCAACCTAATGATCCATCACCAATATTTGCTATCACCAGACCATTTTTATCATTAACCTTCTTAAATAATGCTGCCCCTGTTGCAATCGGTGCTGAACCTCCTACTATGGCATTATTAGGGTATATACCAAAAGGTTGGAAAAAGACATGCATACTACCTCCCATTCCTTTATGGAAGCCTGTTTTCTTCGCAAATATCTCAGCTAATGTACCATATAGTAGAAAATCTACAGCAAGATCTTTAACCTTAGCATCTGGACTTTCACTATGCACAACGTTGTAAGTTGCTCCGTCTTCAAACTGTTTCATGATATTGATTAATTTGTCTTCAGAAAGTTTATGGATTGAGACTAAACCTCTAGCCAAAACTTCACTATGACTTCTATGTGAACCAAATGTTAAGTCATCTTCCTCAAGCAAATATGCTTGACCAACAGAAGCTGCTTCCTGTCCCATAGATAGATGAGCTGGTCCTGGATAACTAAATTTAAAACCTTCATATTCGCCTTTCACTTTAATTGCATAAAGCATACTTTCAAATTCTCTTAATGTTGCCATATCATGAAACATTCTTAAAAAATCATCTTTACTGTAATTATCTTTTTCATCTAGAATTGTTTTTTTATAATCATTCACCGGAATATCTTTAAATGTAATCTTGCTTGGCTTTAAAACATTTTTTGGATCTATAAATTTTGATTTTGGCATTTTCTGTTCCTCCTATATATGAAACAATGCATCTTTAATAAGTTCTCCGACTGTAGGGTGCGGATAGATGATTTGTTTTAATGTTTCAATTTGTATTTCCAGGTGTATCATTGAACTTAAGAAAAGTATAATCTCACTTGCATAAAGAGATAAAATATGTGCTCCAATTAGAGTGTTTTTCTTTTGATTAATGATTAATTTTAGAAACCCATTCTTATCATTGCTTTCTGCGAGATGTCTACCAGAGTAAGAAACTGGTAATTTAATTACTTTCACATCGTAACCTTTCTCTTTTGCTTGGGCTTCTGTATAACCCACTGAACTTACCTCAGGATTTGTATATATAACTGATGGAATATAATCATACTCGATATAATCAGCTTTACCTTGGATATTACTTATACAAACTTCCGCTTCTTTATATGCTGTGTGAGCAAGCATCGATTTACCATTCACATCTCCAATAGCATAAACATTTGCAATATTTGTTTTAAGCTGATCATCGGTTATAATAGCTCCATTTTTACTCAGTTCAATATGAATATTTTCTATACCTAAATCTTTTGTATTTGCTTTTCTACCAACAGATAACAGGGCATAATCGTGCTTTATAGTATATGACTCATCATTCAAACTGTATGTAATTTCATGATCACTGATTTTTGTAACTTTTGCATTCAACTTAAATGATATCCCTTGATTTTCAAGGATTTTTTTTAATTCTTTTGAAAGTTCCTGATCCAGTGCTCCACCAATGGTAGGTTGCATTTCGATCACGGTCACTTTGCTGCCGATTTGTGCAAAATATGATGCCATTTCAAGACCAATGACACCGCCGCCTATTACAGTCAAATTTTTAGGTAGCTCAGTCAAATCTAGTGTTTCTTTACTTGTGAGTATTTTTTTTGACTTTAATGCCTCCGATAAGCCTTCAATTGGGGGTAATATTGGTGTTGACCCAGTAGCAATGATTAATTTTTTTGCACTATATTGTTGCTCATTCACTTTAAGGATATAATCTTGATTTTCTTTTTTGATAATCTCAGCAGTTCCTTCTATAACGGTGACTTTAGATGTTTTCATTTTATAGCCAACACCATCAACTAAAGTTTTCACTACTTGATTCTTCCTATTCACAACTTCTTCCATATTAAATGTTATGTCTTTAGCATGAACTCCGTAAGAATCACCATGTAATGCGTAAGTATATTGTTTCGCACTGTTCAATAGTGCTTTACTTGGAATACACCCCTCATTTAAGCAAACACCACCTAATTTATGTTTTTCAATCAGCAATGTTTGTATTCCTGATTTCCCAGCAATATCTGCCGCGTGGTAGCCGCCTGGACCACCACCAATAATAACTAATTCATAATTTTTCATTGTAAACTCCTTATCTTAAACCATATGGATCTGATTCTATATTTTTTGTAAAATCTTGTAGATATTCTTTTAATTCCTTTAAAAATCTCGAAGCACCTGCACCATCTATTACCTGATGATCATAGGTTAATGACAATCCCATAGCTTCGAAGAATACAATTCGTCCATATTCATCTTTTTTAACTTGTGTTGTAATAGTGTTCACACCCAAAATGCCAGTCTGTGGTGGATTAATAATTGGTGTGAAATGTTCAATATCTAAAGTCCCCAAATTTGAAATAGTAAACGACGCTCCAGATAATAAGTCTGGGTTAATGCTACCCGCTAAGCAATCATTGATTAATGATTTTGCTTGAATGGACATTTGAGACAATGATAAAGTGTCTGCATTAAATAGCGTTGGTACCATCAAACCTCTTTTTGTATCCGTTGCTATCCCAATATGCATATGATTAAAAACTTTTAGTTCTTGATTATCAAAGTGTGCATTTAAATCCATATGACTTTTTAAAACTCTAGATACGGAGTATACAATAATGTCATTTAAAGTAATTTTAGGTAACGACTCTTCTTTTTCTTTCAACTTTAACAGTTTTCTATAATTTATAATATCAGTCGCGTCAAATGACAGTGTATGGGTTAGTTGTGCTGTGTTTTGCAAACTATTCATCATAGCTTTCCCTATCAGTTTACGCATATTACTAAGTGGTTTTATATCGAATTTTTGCTCATTATCGGTTTGTAAATCACTAGACATTCTATTAGAATATGAAACATCTCGCTCAATGATTCGGCCATTAGGTCCAGTACCTCTTAGACTTTTTATATCTATATTTTGCTTGTTTGCTTTACCTTTAGCTCTTGGGCTAGCGAAAACATTCTGTGATGTGTTCAAATTGCTATGATTAACATCCTTACTATTAACAATCTCATCTTTTACGTCTTCAACAATCTTAGGCTTATCTTTGGGTTCAGATTCAATCTCAACCTCTACTTTTTCACCCGGTTTTCCAACATAGCAAACAGGTTCTAGAACATTGACAATTTCACCTTGTTCATAAAGTATTTTTATAACGACACCTTCAACTTCAGATGTATAATCAAAAACTGCTTTATCTGTTTCATAACTAAAAAGAACTGTTCCTATTTCGATCACATCATTTTCTTTTACATGCCATTCACTTAAGAAACAACTTTCAACCGTGATGCCTTGTTTAGGCATTAAAACTGGAGTAGCCATTATTACACCTCTATTTTCTTCCCGTGTTTAAGCAGATAGTTTTCAGCTTCCACACTCCAAAGACCATTATGTCGATCACATATTTCGCTTAATTCATAAAAGATTGTATCATTTTTTCCAAGTTCTTTAAAATCAGAAATTGCAGTCATTGGCATCGATATATGTGTATAAACTAGTTTTTTAGCACCTGGAACTTGTGGTAAGTTCAATGTGGTATCAATGACAGAATCAAGACCACCTACATGAGATATCATAATTTCTGGTCTAAGTATGTTTTTTGAAAACATATCAAGTACCTCAAGCATATCGTTTGTGTTTCCTCCAGAAGTCCCAGTTATACGATGCCCTTCATAATGAAGTTTATAATAATTAAAACTTGCTGAAAAATTAGGATCAGTAGGCCCAGCGAAAAAGTTCAAACAACCTTTTTGAGCAAGCAACTGATTACCTTGTTCAGCGAGCATTTTTACTGGTGCAAAAATAAACACATCATCAAATCCTTGGTTATGATTGAGTGCTTTTATTTGGTTCACTGGATCACTAAAATTAATTGTGTTGACATAAATAAGCTTGACACCTTTTTTCTCAGCAAACTCTGGTGATATCATTTTTGATGCACGATCCAATCGATTTTGATCAATATCAGTTACGATTAACAATTTAGGCGTAATGTCTCTATTTACTGCATATTCTATTGCCGCCAAACCCATAGGTCCCGCTGCCGCTAATAGAATCATTGCACCATCTTTTTTAATGTCCATATCATGGATGTGTGTTTCAAAATTTGAACGGAAATTTTCATGAAATGCTCCAGCAACACAAGAAAATGGTTCAGCTAAAGAACCAGAGAAATACCCTTCACCTTCAAATGGCAAGAGACAATTTTGTATCATTACTTCTTCAGGGATAATTACGTATGTTGCATTACCACCAATGAATTGATATGAATATCCAGGTGCATCTAGACTCCCTTTGTAATTTAAAGCTGGTTGAATCGCATACTTATCACCGATGTTATAAATACCTTGCCATTTTTCTCCCACTTCGAGAAGTTCTAGACAAAATTCATGACCGATTATAGTCGGATGGGTATCAACATTGGATGGTACTCTTTTATGACTTGATCCCTGATTCACCGCTTTATATGTTGACATACATATACTATCGGATATTACCTTTGCTAATATCTCTGTAGATTTAATTTTTGGTAACTCAAAAGATTCAAGACGCAAGTCCTTTACTCCATAAAGTCGTACTGCTGTAGTTTTCATCATATTTACCTCATTTACCATTTTTTTACAAATTCATTCTACTATACTTGATTGAATTTTGTTCATTTTGCTTATCTTGTTGTATAATAAACATATATTGCATGTTTTATAAGCATGTTTAATCATGTTTAATCAAAAGGAGTGTACAATGTCACATTTAGAAAGACAGGATGATATATTATCGATCCTTTCAAAAGAAAAAAAGATTAGTGTTGAAAAACTATCAAAATTATTGTACGTAAGTGAAGCAACTATCCGTCGTGATTTAGCGCACATGGATAACCTTGGTTTGCTACGTAGAACATACGGTGGTGCAATGATGGCGAAAAACACTGCACATGAGTCAGCTTTTGCAATGAGAGAGGCAGAGAATATCGGAGCTAAAAAAGCAATGTGTGGACTTGCGATTAGAGAAGTAAATGACCATGATGTCATTTATATGGACAGCAGTTCAACAATACTATCCATGATTCCCTTATTACAAAGATTCAAACAAATCACAGTCATTACTCATGGTATAAGGACAGCCTTAATGCTTTCACATTTAGAGAATGTTGAAGTATATATCTCTGGTGGAAAAGTTGGCAATTTCTCTAATAGCATTCTTGGAAGTTCAGCAATTGAGTTTTATAATCATATCAATGCTGATGTTACCTTTCTGTCATGCAGCGGGTTTAATATAAATGGAGATATCACCGACAACAATATTGATCATGCCTCGTTGAAACGAAAGATGATAGAGAATAGTAAACGCGTTGTATTGTTAGTCGATAATTCTAAGTTTGGGAAGACATTCATGACAAGCTCATTTAAGTTATCTGATGTGGATGTTCTAGTTACTGATAAAATACCACCTCAGGAGTTTATAGATTTAATTACATCTTTAGGTTGCAAACTTTTATATGCATGAACATAATTGTGTTCATATCAACTTAGAATAACAAAAAAAGATGCACTTGCACCTTTATTAAAAGTTGATAAATACTTGATGATCATTTAAATGACGTGAATTTAATCTGATTGTTCAGCGCTATGTACAAATTTAGAAATACATATTTTGTTACAGGATGTTTTGCAAAAGATTGCTTTCATTAGCAATTTTTTTATACACTTGATGAAAAGAATAATAAGTACAAAGGGATAAATAATAAGATTTGAATACCCATATGAAAGATAATTGTATATATAATCGATAAAAAAACAGATTCATTTATCATATCAATGAATAGTGATGGCAAATAAACCACCAATAATGCTATAACTGTGACTAATAGTCTATTAAAATATTCTATAAAAGAATAGTTATAGGTTGTAAAAAGTGATGATACAAACATATACAAAACAATGAAAAGAAAATATATGGAAAACAGAAAATAATAGTGTATTGATTTGTTTTCATTTAAAATTTGTTCATTAAACTTTTTGTACCGATATAATTTAAACATCGCAAAAAGCAATGAAAAGAATAAAAACCATATTAGGGCTATTCCAAAAATATCTCTTATAGATGCCCATAAAAATAGAATCAAAAGATTAGGGGTTAAAATAATAAAAATAAATAATACGACAGAACATACAACAGGTAATATTTCTATTATATAATTCTTCACTTGCTTCATTACTGTTCCCTCCCGCTTACAAAAAGCAATTGTATGCTTTATTATTTCACAACTTAATAACTTGATATCCTATTTTTATTCAACAGCAAACTCAATGACACACAAACTATCATCTAGTTGTTTAAAATATAAATTCTTATCTTCTTCTAACGAGTGATAAACCCATTTGATTAGTTCTTGATCAAATAATATTTTTGCTGAAACTTCTTTATAATTAGGTTGCTTCAGTTCATATGATATCAGTAATTGATTTGTATTTTGAATATCCGCAACTTTTGGTGTGTCTTTTTGTACTAATGCATAGTATTGATTAGACTTTTCTACAACACTTAAAAAGCCTTCTTTATCTTGAAATTTAAACTTGACTACTTTCTTCATCTTCATTACCTCCTTTATGTTTCCCCTTGATATCATCATAACATAGAGAGTCCACTATTATGCTTCAATCCACATTAATCTACCCAATGATAAATAGTTGATTTTTATATGAAGAATGAAAGTAGTATCGTTATACCCACCATTAAGACATTTGAAAAACTATGCATAATCATTGGATAGACAACACTTTTTGATTTCTCGTAACAATCCCCATAAAAATAACCTAATCCAATAGCCATCAACACTTGAGGTAGAGCGAATGAAATATCAAAAGGACTTAACGAGAATTGTATATGCGCGATACCAAAAATAATTGCTGCAAACAAGTTCGCATAACTTAAGTGTTTATCTATACGTTTTTGACTGACTAAAAGTACAAAAATTGTGATTGCAAAAGCTCTAAAAATAAGTTCCTCAGAAGGCCCCGATAATATTATCTGAAACCCTAAATAACCACTAATATTCCTAGCGTTTAAAGGATACTGAAAGGGTTGGAATCCGCTAGAAATAATAATCACTATAAAAGCAATGACAGTATATATAGAAAAATAGAGCATGAATTTTTTTAAATATCTGTATCCGACTTCCTTGTTCCCCATATTTAAATGGAAGTTTACTTTATAAAATTTTGTACTAAATAAAATTATTAATAGAATTACAACAGCTTGAATAATGTGATGTACGCTAATCCACATAAATGCGCCATCAGGATCAATTGACGAATAGTCAAACATGTTTGCAACCCACGTACCTACTTTAGGTGCACCAAGCAACACCCCTGTTAATAAAATAATACTTATGATTTTTATAAATACTTTCATCTTGTACCTCTTTGCCTTTTTACTTTTACTTTTCTATATTAAATAAATTGAAAAAAGTGAAGCATAAATTAGTACTTTTCTCACTTATATTCATCTTATTTGTTCAGCAATTATTCGATAAAGTATATTGAGTAGTTTATAACTATTATATATCATTATTAGGTTTTTTGTATTATTGATTAGAATATTTCATTATCCTAGATATAAGATATAAACATGAAGCAACTAAAGTCTTATAAATCTAATATGAAGACCCATTTTTTTTACATAGATAAACCGACAAACACATAGGAAGTATTACTGTACAATGCGTTGGTAACAACTAGCTATCCGACATTAATCTCACAATTATGATAAAATACAGTTATCCTTGGTATTTATACCAAAATCTAAAGGAGATAAATTCGTGAAAACAAACAAGAAAAAATTAACTACTTCTGTTGGTAAACCTGTTTATGATAATGAGAATTCAATGACAGCTGGTAAAAGAGGTCCTATGCTTTTACAAGATGTTTGGTTTCTAGAAAAACTTGCACATTTTGATCGAGAAGTAATTCCTGAACGTCGAATGCATGCAAAAGGTTCTGGAGCATTTGGTAAATTTGTTGTAACTCACGATATTACAAAATATACAAAAGCAAAAATATTTTCTGAAATAGGGAAAGAAACTGAGATGTTTGTTCGGTTTTCTACTGTAGCTGGCGAACGTGGAGCTGCTGACGCAGAAAGAGATATTCGCGGGTTTGCAATGAAGTTTTATACCGAGGAAGGAAATTGGGATTTAGTTGGCAATAATACTCCTGTGTTTTTTATTCGGGATCCTCTTCGTTTTCCGGATCTAAATCGGGCAATAAAACGAGACCCTTACACTAACCAAAGAAGTGCAAAAAACAACTGGGATTTCTGGACTTTATTACCCGAAGCTTTACATCAAGTCACGATTACAATGAGTGACCGTGGTATCCCAAAATCTTACCGCCATATGAATGGGTATGGTTCTCATACTTATAGCATGATTAATGCCAAAAACGAGCTTATTTGGGTTAAATTTCATTTAAAAACTAAACAAGGTATTGAAACCATCAGTGATCAAGAAGCGGAAATACTTATTGGTAAAGACCGTGAAAGTCATCAACGTGATTTATTAGAAGCAATAGATCGAAAAGATTTTCCTCGATGGACGATGTATATCCAAGTTATGACTGACGAACAAGCAAAAAAACTTTCCTATAATCCTTTCGATGTAACCAAGGTATTATATCAAAGTGATTTCCCATTAATTGAAGTTGGTTACTTTGAATTAAACAGAAATCCAGATAATTACTTTAGAGATGTTGAACAAGCTGCATTTAATCCTGCAAATATCATTCCAGGTATAGGTTTTTCACCTGATAGAATGCTACAAGGAAGATTATTCACATATGGTGATGCACAGCGTTATCGCCTTGGTGTAAATCATGATTCAATTCCAGTTAATGCTCCAAAATTTGCTAAGCCAAACAGTTATCATCGTGATGGTACAATGCGTGTTGATGATAATGCTGGAAAAACTACAGGTTATTGGCCTAACAGTGAAGGTGAGTGGAATGATAGCCAAGAATTAAAAGAACCTCCTTTAAAAGTAGAAGGTCATGCATTTAATTATGATTTTAGAGACGATGACGATGATTACTATACTCAACCCGGTAAACTTTTTAGGCTTATTACACCTGCTCAACAAAAAATGCTGTTCGAAAATACCGCACGTAACATGGGTGATATTCCTAAGTCTATTAAAGTTAGACACATTAAAAACTGTTTGCTGGCAGATAAAGCGTATGGCAAAGGTGTTGCTGATGCATTAGGTATACCTTTATCTGATGTGAAATAATATAAAGAAATCAAACATAAAATCATCTGTAATCAATTGACGTTGCTTTATTAGTAACGTCTTTTTTTATGATTTGCATTGTCACATATGAATATTTTAATTGACTCATAGTGTCTAGAATAAAAGACCATCTCGATTAAGAAATGGTATTCCCTATTTTTTAGCATGTTTATGTTTGATGCCCACTATATTCATATCCTATTCTAAATAGACCCAACTAGATATGCTCCCGAGTTTATCGATATCTATAACTCTTGCACCTTTTTGAAACGAAGGCATTGTGTAATTGTAATGTCCCGTACAACGACCAAAAGCTAATAAACAACCTTCATTCATGAAAGAAAAATCACAGACATGATCATGACCAACAAAGATTCCTTTTAACGTGTTGGTTTTTAAAACTCGTGGAAAAAAGAAACTGTCATACTTTGAACAAGAAATCTCTTCAAAACATGATCCTTCAATGGATACGTCATTTTGCTCAATCGCTTTCTTATATTCAATCAATGGAATATGGAAAAAGAATAGAGATGAAAAAGTATTATATTCTTTTTTTAAGGATTCAATAGTTTGAATTGCATCATCAATCTGACCTTGGTCAAGATAATCATAACTCCATATCTCTTTACCATCGATTATATCAATACGAGTGTTATGGGTATCTAGCATCCCTAGTAACGCAATTAACTGATTATCTTTAACTACCTTGAGATAATGATTACCGCATCCTTTAATGAGAGGATTACCTTTTTCGAAACAACAGTATTGACTATTCATCAAAATATTAGCTTGCTCATCTAATGATAAAAGAGATTCATGGTCATGATTACCAAAAACAAATGACCAATAAATACTAAAAGAATCTAAAAATATACGAAGATTATTCAGCAATTCTATATTATCATGAGTCATGGTGATATCACCCGTGATGATGATGAAATCAGGTTTTGTATCAATAATTGCTTTTTTCATCAAATCATAGGTTTGGTCATCGCTTGGAGATTTCATCAAGTGAATATCTGTTATTTGTAATATTCTATAGGTTGATTGCGTCATATATAAGTTTTTCATGATCGTTCTCCTATTCTATGTCTTGTTAATATTATCCAAATAGCTATCCTTAAATAATAAGCTTATATCTTCTCATTCGTTTTTATCTTTTAACAAGTATAAATACTCTCCGACATGTACCATTTTCATTGGTACCCATTTGTTTTCCATCTCAAACTGATAAATAATATCTGACTCGTAGATTTGGATATTTCTTCCAATATCAGAAGGAAGAGTTGGAGTACTACTCACCTTGAAAACTAATTCTTTATATGCTTGATCAATTGTCCCTTTATACACATATTCAAATCTTTTTAGTGTTATGACTCCACTTCCAACTTTAACAAGTTTTTGATTTCTAAAAGACATCAACTTCGTTTTTTCTTCTATCTGATAATTGATATCTTTGTCAATTTCATCTTTAACAGCTAATGCTTGTTTAATAAATAGATTATCTATTCCTTTACCGTTTAGCATTCCATATGTATCATATGTTAATGTGTAATCACATGAGGGACAAACCAATTGATTTTTAATACTTTTCAGTCCTTCGTGTAGACATGAGGGACATTGATAAATAACATTTTCCAAATTGGATATATTGTTTACTTTATACTTATATTGTTTGTCCAAATTGTATTCGGATTGTGAGTAATATAGTTTATCACAAACAATCTTATAAACCTCTTGACCTGTCATAGTAGTGAGCTCTTCTTTAGTGATAATCAACTCTTTAATTGTTTCTACTCTACCTTTAAATGTCTTTTTAGACCAAGGAGGATTAACAAGTCCTGCTCCCATGTGTTTAACGATATAAACATCTACATTTGCTTTCTTCAAAAATTTTGCTATAGAAAAAGCTGGCGTTAAAAATCTACCCATAGGTGATATTTGTCCTTCAGGAAATACTGAGATAATTCCTTTTTTCTTTAGGATACGAAATGCATGTAGTGTAGCAAGAGGATCAGCTTGCATCAAAGACTTGGGAATCGCTCTCGCAAGCCTTAAAAAGAAACCTGTAACTGGTTCATAAAACATTTTTTTCGCTGCTAGATAGCTGACTCTTCTTGGATACATCGCAGCACTTGTATAAATGAAATCATAAAAAGATGTATGATTAGATAAAATAATTGCTGGTCCTTTAATCTTACAGTTCTTGATAACTCTTTGACCTTTTAGATATGCATATATTTTGACTAGAAATCCTAATACAGCATTTAGGATAATATTCGGTTTTTTCATTTTATAACCCTAAAATAATTTCTTCTCGAGAAATCGTTAGATCTTGAATAGCATCGGTTATTTCTTTTTGCTTCTTGGCATCAATTTTATATTGATATGAAATATAGATTCCAATACTCATAAAGATGAGAGGTGCTAAAGACATGATGATACGTATCATCAGTAATGCACTATCTGGTTGTCCTACAATGGCTGGACCATTTAGAGGCTGTTCCTGAAATCCTGCAAGTCCGATTAAAAACATCACCAATGCAAGTCCAACAGCTTGAGCTATCTTATTAATGAAATTCGTGAATCCACTCATCTGTCCATCTAGTCTATCTTTAAATTTAATTTGACCGGCATCAACGACATCTCCATACATCGTGTGAGGAACAAGTCCTGGACCTGATATACCAAAACCCATAACAGCTGCTAATAAATATATCATGATTGGATTTACATTTGCTGGAATGACTAATATAAATAATGCAGTAATAATCCAAAGGAATGCACCGAAACGATATGCAAAAGTTTTACCCTTCTTTTCAATCATTTTAAGATAGACTGGAAGTGCAACGATTTGCATAGAAAACATTAAGGCAGCGGATATGAGTCCAACCATTGTTGGATTACCTAAAGCTGTCTCGCTTTTGGTAACAAAGAAATCAACATAAAAGAAAAATAATCCACTCATAATTGCCATTGACATTTGAAGTACTAAAAACATGCCTAAGTATTGTCTAAAGGGGCGAAGACCTAAAGGTTTCGCCATGCCTTTAAAAGAAAGTTTAGTTTCCACTATTGGTGTTTGTATCTCTTCTCTTGCAAATAGTCCTGTAAACAGGACAGATAGTGCAAAGAGTAACCCAAATGATAAACTCATGACTTGAAAGCCTATCGCACGATCTCCAAACATGCCAACGATGATACCAGGAACGGCAACGCAAAGAATGGATGAAAATATTGAAAAACCTAGTCGATAAGAATTATATGAAGCTCTTTTTTGGTAATCTGAAGTGATTTCGCTTGATAAGGAGTAGTAAGGAATCATGACTGATGTTTGAACCGTTGTAAAGATTAAATAGGATAACAAAACAGCAACGACTCTTAACCCTGTTGAAGAAAAAGAATAGGGGAAGAATAATAAGAACATGGATAGTAGAACAAAAGGGGCAGCAAACATTAAATAGATTCTTCTTTTACCCATCTTAGACTTTGTTCTATCGGATATATGTCCCATGAGTGGATCAGTAATTGCATCCCAGATTCTAGCAACAAGAATAACCACTCCTATCCAATAGGGACTAATCCCTACTGTAATTGCTAAAAATCCCGGATAAAGAAAATTGACAATGTTAAATGAACCTCCACCAAAAATATCAGCAGATGCAAAAGCAAGTTTTTTCTTTAACTCATTATGCTTCATGGAAGTCTCCTCATGATAAAGATTATTATTCTAATTATATAATAAAATATCGCTTTTTTTTCAACAATAAAAACAAGTGCTTTAAGGCATACATTTTACCTTACGTTTATATGATTCATTTTGCTGTTAAATAGATATAAACTCTTGTGTTCAAAATGAGCACAGTTTGTGTTTTTACTGTATAATGTATCTAAGTGGGTGATCAAATGAAACATCGTCAAATCAATATTATTAAAGTTATGCTAATCATTAGTTCTGTAGTCTTTTTTGTCACACTTCTTGCATTAATTTTCGATGATTTTTTAGCAGCTCAACTCGATGTTATCGGCATTCGTATCGCAATGCTAATCGTAGCATTCGCTTCTTTTGGTTCGAGTACACTTTTTAGTTTGCTCATCCTTCATCATAACAAGACGGTTAGTATGATTAACGATGACCTTAACAGGAGAGCTGAACTCTTCCGTGAGTTGCAGTTTTCATCTTCTAACTATTCAGTTATCGATTTCATGGACCGCATGCTAATCTACATCGAATCTACACGTTATGTGGATCGTTATGTGAGAAACAATAATTTTCTATTCCATATGATTGAAAAAGGACTCAATGAGCAACATGTCGTTGAACATCCTGATGATTATGATTATTTCTCTTTTAGAATTCCTTTTCGCGTAATAGAAGGCAAACTTATTTCAAAGATTACTTTCAATGAAATTTACTTTGAACGTGATCAAAAACGATTCTTTTTTATGACACCATCAAGCGAGAAGGAAAGTCGTGCGTATTTATTATATAACGAGCAAACTAAACGTAATAATGTCATCATTAATCTTATCGTCTCAAAGACAAGTGATTTTTTCGATCCTAAAATAGTTAATGCTTTTTCGAAGATAAAAATGAATCTTCACATTACAAGTTTACTTGGCGTTGTCGTTGAGGGAATGAGTGAACTCTATTTTACGAACCCAGAACAAATCGAAGGTGACTTTACAAACACTTATAAGATTAACTCATCAAATTTCATTATTAAGGGTATGCCTTATATCGAAAAATAGATGTTGTGGTTACCGTAACAAATTCAGTATGTACTAATCGTTTAGTCTAGTAAAACATTCATCAACACTTTAAAAACTATACGAATGTAGATCTCAGTTCAATATTGAACTGATTTTTTTATATTCCATATGCTTAGCGATCTATTTCTTATGGGTTGCTTATCAACTAAAAAAGACCCCCATCTCATTTAAGAAATGGGGAAATCTAAGCTTTTTGGTTTATTTAATCTTTTACATCAGGCATATATGAATGCAATAATACATTAAAAAATTATTTCTCATTGTTATCTTTTTCTTGAACAACTTCTTTTTCAACTTCAGCTTTTACATTAGCTATTTTTTCATCTGCACTTTGAATGGTTTCTCCTAAGTACTTAGGTAAATCCATACCTGCCATTTCAAACAATTCTCTCATTGGAGGAATTGACTTAAATAAGTTTGAGGCAAAATTTGCTGTTGATGAACTGCCATCTTTTGAACCACTATCCCAAACTGTAATCTTATCAAATTTAAGATTCTTGATTGCTTCAACTTGAATACCTACAAGCGTTTCTAGTTTATCAGCAATCAGCAGTTTAATCGCCGCATCTGGACTATTGCCAGCTGCTTTAACCACTTGCATAAAACCTTGAGCTTGCTTGGATAGAATTTCAAGCATACCGCGACCTTCAGCTTCCATTTTAGCATATAGACCATCAGCTTCACCTTGTGCTTTTCTTCTTGTTTCTTCTGCAATGGCTTCTGCTTCAATGACTTTCTTTTGTTTGTCAATCTCCGATTTAACAATAACGTCTGCTTCCAGTGATGCTTTTTCACGACTCGCGCGTGCCAACTCAGCTTCTTTTTCAGCAACATAAGCTTCTTCAAGTGCTTTTGCTTCAGCAGTTTTTTCAGCTACTGTTGCACGTCTTAGTGCCTCTGCTTGAATTTCCCGACGACTTGCATCTGATTTAGATACATCTCCCAAAGATTTATTTTCACCTTCTATAGCCGTTGCATTTGCAGTTGCCACTTGAATTCTTTGATCTCTAAAAGCGTTAGCTTCACCAATGGAACCATCTCTATTTTTTTCGGCAACTGATTTTTTAGCATCATTAATAGCTTTTGCAGCTGCTTCTTTACCTAGTGCTTCAATATAACCAGACTCATCATTAATATCAGTGACATTGACGTTAATCAATCTTAAACCTATTTTTTTAAGTTCTGTTTCTACATTATCAGAAACAGCTTCAAGAAATTTATCACGATTTGTATTGATTTCCTCAATATCCATGGTTGCAATAACTAAACGTAGTTGACCAAAAATAATATCTTGCGTCAACTCTTGAATCTCAGCAAGCTTTAATCCTAATAAACGCTCAGCTGCATTTTGCATAACTCCAGACTCGGTTGATATACCAACAGTAAATCTTGAAGGAACATCAATACGAATATTTTGTCTAGATAACGCTTTTCTTAAATCAACACTTATAGAAAGTGGAGTTAAATCAAGAAATTGATATGCTTGAATAAACGGATAAATGAATTTTGCTCCACCGTGAATACACTGTGAAGAGCGTGATGATCCATCCGAGTTTTTCCCAATTTTACCATAAATAACCATAATTTTGTCTGAGGGACATTTGCGAATTCTAGTTACAATAAATACCAAAACTGATACTACAATGATAACCAATGTAATGATTAATCCAATTGCATTCCCAGCTGCATTAAATATATTAAACATAATTTATCTCCTTTTATTTTTTCATGCTTACAACAAGTGTTGTATCATTTTCTAGCCCAACTATATCAACCATAGTTTTTGATAATAAATCCAAATGATCATCAGTAATCGCATCGACTTCAATAAAACGATCCTCCAGGGTTAGAATTACCTTGCCTTTTCCTGAGCGTTCTTTGGGAATCCGAATGTATACGGTCGCCACCTTACCAATTGTTCGCTTATAATCAAGATTTCCGGAAGATTCTAAATTCAATGCTGCTTTAAATGCAATTGCTTGTAAATAACTCGCAAGAATACCTGCCAAAAGACCCAATAACAAAACAAGTAGTATATGCATGAAGGGCGCAATTATAAAAACAACCCATCCGCCAATACTAAAAAAAACTAACATTCCACGTATAGTTAAAATTTTCAATCCCGAAATTGCACTTAGGGGTTCATCTGCTAGAAAATCTAGATCTGCATCTTGAAATCCCCCATCAAAAGTTGAATCGTCCACACCAAAAATCATTAAAAGCAAAAAAATAAGCATAATAACAGTAGCAGTCACTGCAAGAATAAATGCAATTTGCTGTAATGTCATTAGATTTGTCCACCAAAGTGACATAGTAAACCCCCTTAATATGTATGTTTCTATTTCTATATGTGATTATACCATATTTAGATACTTTAACTATACAAAAAATCATGT
>NZ_JASCXW010000010.1 GCF_030012175.1 Peloplasma aerotolerans | reverse complement strand
ACAGTGCTCATCTTCCGAGCACTGTTAAAAATATTTTAATATTTAATTGCGATAGCATCTATTTCTATTTGAACATCTTTTGGTAATCGACGTACTTCTACCGCAGCTCTAGCTGGTTTATGATCACCAAAGAAACTTGCATAAACTTCATTCATTTTTTGAAAATCTCCTAAGTCAGTCATAAAAACACCACAACGTACGATGTTTTCTTTTTTCAAACCCGCAGCTTCAACAATACCTAAAATATTATCTAAAGATTGTCTTGTTTGCTCTTTAATATCGTTAGATACAAGTTCCATGGTATCTGGTACAAATGGTATTTGTCCAGATACATAAAGTGTTTCATTAACCAATACACCTTGACTGTAAGCACCAACTGCGCGTGGTGCTTTATTTGTTTCTATTTTTTTCATTTGTTCTCCTTCGTTAGATCAATCCAATATCGCAAAATATAACCATCTGTCTTAAAGATTTTATTTTCTAACACGCCATGATTCGCTTCAATCGTTTTTCTTGAAGCTATATTTTCCTCATTGCAGGTGATTAAGACTTTATGTAACCCAAGTTCTTTAGCTTTTTCTAAACCAAGCTTAAGTATAAGTTTTCCATAACTTTGTAGACGTTTTGATGGTTTTATTCCATAACCTATATTCCCATTATACAACAAAAGGTCATCATTAAGTCTATGTCTAATATTAATGAAACCATATATTTCATTAGATTGATCAATAAGCATATACGTAGACGCTGGAACACGAGTTTTTGGATCGATTAAATTAAGTTCATCTAATTCTAATCTTTTTAATAGCTCTTGATATGAGTTTTTCCCATAACTTGATGCTGTAGGGTAGATAAACTCATCCTTCCATTCTTTTAGATAAACATAATAGTTTTCTTCGTCTTCGATTGAAGGTTTTTTTAAATATAAGTTCATGATTTTGAAGATTCAATCATTAGTTTTACGAGGTTATTTGAGAACTCTGTTGGATCCTCTATAGGTAAACCTTCGATTAGCAATGCTTGATGGTAAAGAATTGATGCATAACCATCTATTTTTTTTGCATCTACTTCATATATCTTTTGAAGTGCTTTAAAAAGATCATGATCTGGATTGATTTCTAGTATACGGTCAGCTTTAAGATCTGTCTGGTTAGGCATTTGTTTTAGTATTTTTTCCATTTCCAAGCTTAAACCTTCTCCTGAAACTAGGCAAACTGCTGATTCTTTAAGCCTTGCAGATAACTTAACATCCTTTACTTTTTCCTTTAGAGCTTTCTTAATAGCCTTTAAAATATCTTTGTTTTCTTTTTCTTTTTCCTTTAGATCTTCTTTTTTAGTATCATCGATCAAATCAGATTCACCTTGCTGAACTGATTTAAATGGGACATCTTGATAATTTTGTAGTACTTGAATCATAAATTCATCAATATCTTCAGTAAATAGTAAAACTTCATATCCGTTTTCTTTCATGATATCCATTTGAGGTAATGAAAGAATGCTTTGCTTCGTTTTACCTGTAGCATAATATATAGCTTTTTGTTCTTCGGGTTTTCTTTCTATATAATCTTTAAAAGAAATATAGTCATCACTCTTGTTTGTTTGAAACATAATGAGGTCTTGTAATTTTTCTTTGTTTAAACCATATTGATCATAGATGCCATATTTTAGGGTTGTTTTATATGCTTCATAAAACTCAATGTATTGATCTCGATCATGCAACATCATGTTTTCAAGTTCACTTTTGATTTTCTTTTCCAAATGTGAAGCAATTTTTTTGAGTTGACGATCGTGTTGTAACATCTCTCTTGAGATGTTTAACGATAGATCTGCTGAATCCACTAAACCTTTAACAAATTTAAAATAATCGGGAATGAGTTCTTTATTTTTGTCTTGAATAAACACACCTTTTGTATAAAGTTGAAGGCCTTTTTCGTAATGCTCACTATAAAAGTCAAATGCTGGTTTTTTAGGTATAAATAACAAAGCAGTATATGTTAACATACCTTCAACATTAGTATGAATGACTTTTAATGGATCTTCAAAATCATTAAATTGATGTTTATAAAACTGATTCATATCCTCTGGCTTAATATCTTGCTTTGAACGTTTCCAGATTGGTGTCATTTGATTGAGTGTTTCTTTGACTTGTGTTGATTTTTCCTTTTCTTTCTTTTCAATCATCATATTAATTGGATAACGAACATAATCACTATATTTTTTAACTAAACTTTTAAGTGTGTACTCACTCGTGAACTTTGTGAAATCTTCTTCATTTTCTTCGTCATCATCTCTGAGTTGCAAAATAATAGTTGTTCCTATTTCTTCTCTTTCAATTTCTTCAATCGTGTAACTAGATTCACCTTTTGATGACCAACGATATCCGGTATTTGAGTATGGTGACTTTGTTTCAACAATGACTTTATCTGAAACCATAAAAGCACTGTAAAAGCCAACACCAAATTGTCCAATTATATCGACATCTTTTTGTTCGATTTTTTCAAGAAATGATTTTGAGCCACTTTGTGCAATGGTTCCAAGATTTTCGATCAATTCTTTTTCAGTAAATCCAATACCATTATCTGCAACAACTAAAGTGCGATCTTTCGCATTTGGTGTCAACCAAATTTCATAAGTATCTGTTGGAATTGATGAATCTGTTAGTGATAGGTAATGACGTTTATCAATCGCATCACTCGCATTGGAGATTAATTCTCTTAAAAAAATTTCTTTTTGTGTGTAGATTGAATGTGTCATTAAATGTAATAATTTTTGAGATTCTGTTTTAAATTGTTTTGTTTTTGCCATGTTATCGCCTCCATGAAAATTTTAGTAAAATTTTTGTGAATTGTCAAGTAATCTATTAACACTTGAAAACATAATGGGCTGAAAATATCAGCCCATTTTATCTTTAGTTTTGAATAGGTTTTAAATTGCGCATTTTTCGTAATCGCAGTCATTATTATTACATTGAATGCAACCTTGCTTTTTAACGAGTACATCACCACATAAAGGACATAATTCTTTTTCTATTTTTTCTGGTGTATGTCCATTTTGACTCACTGCAATATGGGTTATATATTCTTTAACTGTATTTGTTTTTTTGTCAGTCCATTTTTCTTCAAGATGAACAGTTGGAGGTGTTGCTGGATTTAGATCTTCTGTGTTTTCATTGATGCCAGCCAAGATACCTATCTTCGCACATCGATCTCTAAATACTGTTGCACCTTTAAATCCCTTTTCCCATGCTGTTTGATAAATACTCATCACATCAGCAACTGATGCACTGTTTGGCAAGTTGAATGTAGAACTAATTGCTGTATCAACATACTTTTGAATCGTAGCTTGAACTTCAGCACGCTCCATAAAATCGATGTTTTGAGAAGTGATTAATGCCCAATCAGGAAGTTCAGCTGGACTAATGCCCATCGCTTTTGCTAATGCAAGTGGTGTCTTTTCCCAAATAGTAATTGTCTTTTCTTCTTCAAACATACTAACAATTCTTCTTGTATAATTAATTTGGAAGAATGGCTCAACACCGCCACTCACACCGAGTATATTGCTAATAGAACCTGTTGGTGCAATACTTAATAATCTACTGTTTCTTAAACCATATTGCTTGATTAGTTCATCTGTATCTTTATCAATACCTGTTTGATAAAATTTAGATTTTGAAACTTTCTCATAATCAAATCTTGGGAATGTCCCTAATTCTTTAGCTCTTAGAGCTGATGCCTTAGCTGCTGTATTCAGCATTCTTCTCATCAACTGATCTAAAAACTCAATAAATTCTTTACTACCATAAGGCAATCTCATACTTAGTGCAACATCAGCTAACCCCATCACTCCAAGTCCAACTTCACGATATAACTTCACGTGTTCTCTTTGTTCTGGTAGCGCATGGCGATCACCTAACATTGTTAGCAGATCATCTAGAGAATAAATCATTTCTGTAACAACAAAATCAAATCGATCCCAATCATAAGTTGCATTTTCAGTAAATGGATTTTTGATAAATGCATTTAAATTAATGCTACCTAAATTACATGAACCGTGCGGCATTAATGGTTGTTCACCACATGGGTTTGTTGCAGTAAATTTAACATCGTCATATTCGCTTAGGAAATGATATCCATTCATATGATCGATAAAGATAACACCCGGATCTCCCATGGTATGCGCAGAGTATCCAACGAGTTTCAATAGGTCTCTAGCTTTGATTTTCTTTTCAATCTTTTCATATGGGGTTTCAAAACGCATTACCCATACTTCATCATTTCTCGCAGCTTCCATAAATTCATCAGTAATTGCAATACTAATATTTGCACCATTGACTTTACTTAAGTCAAGTTTAGTCGTTATAAAATCAATAATATCTGGATGATCAATGTTTAAAACCAACATCAATGCTCCACGTCTATTATCTTGTTGCGTGTTTAAAGTTGTATGTGAATATTTTTCAGCGAACACCATAACACCAGGTGTCGTGTTACTACTGTTGTTTACTTTCGCACCTTTTGGACGAATCTTTGATAAGTTCATCCCTTGTCCACCACCATAGCTATATGTTCTAGCAATTTGGTAATCAACTTTATAAATACTTTCCAAACTATCTTCAGGATCTTGTGTTACATAACAGTTACTACCTGTTATGTTACCATCTCTACCAATTGCGTAAAGATTTCTTCCTCCAAAAATAGCTTCTTTTCTTCTTAATATTTTTTCAAGAGCAGAACGACCGAATGCAATTCGTTTAAGAAATTCTTTTTTTCCTTCTCCTGGAATCAGGTACTTATTTAAAATTAAATCTTGTCTTTCATCATTATCTGCCCATGGATTATCACGATCAGTTTTTTGTTTTTCACGATACTTGATATAAGATTTAGCAGCTTCATAATGCTTCTTCTTCATTAAATACAATTCAACATCATCTTGAATTGTTTCAATGCTAACTTCTTGATTCTTTGAATACGCTTTAGTGATTTCAGTTGCTTGTTTAAGGCAATCTTCATCAGAAAAGACAATACCTACACTTTTATATGCTTTTTGCATTGCATTAGCAATTTTGTTTAAATCAAACGGTTCTTGAGCCCCATTACGTTTTACTACATACATCTTTTTCCACCTCTTTAATTTTCTAATCCCCTTATCGTACCTGATAAAATACCATATTGGTTTAAAAGTATTATAACCTTTATTGGTGCTGATTTCAATAAAAGAGTTTCATATATTTCATTCTTTTTTTGTCACTTCTTAAATAGGGTTAATGAAGCATTTATTTCATTCAAAATAAAATGGCTTAATAAAGGTAAACGCTCAAAATATTGTGTTTATTAATACCTATATTTTTATCACGTTTGTTAAATTAAATTATCAAACTCATAGTGTATAATAGACTTAAACAACGAGGTGTTTATGAAAGTATTTAAGTCTGGCGTTGGCGAACTTGTATCCTTTCTTTATTCAAGTGGAGATTTATCTAGTGAAACTTTTCAAAACGTTTCTTTACTTGATGGAACAAGAGCTCATCAACATTTACAAAGTAAATATAGCTTAACCGATCAGGCTGAAGTCCCAATTCATTTTGAGTGGCATAATGATGATTACATGATTTTGCTATCTGGTCGTATTGATGGCCTTCTTTTAAAAGATGAGATTTTAATAATAGAGGAAATCAAATCAACTAGGCTTCTCATTTTTTCTGATGATTTTAGTTTCAATAACGAACATCTTGCACAACTCAAGATGTATTGCTATATGTATATGAGAAATAACAACTTAACCGATATATCAGCACGAGTTACATATATTCAGTTATCAGATTATCAAACAAGATATTTTGAGTTTATCTTTGATGTTGATTTGTTAGAAACTTTTTTTAATGAATCTATCGCTTTATATATGGAATGGATGTTACGTCTTGAGGCTCATCAAGAAAAGAAAAAATCATCTTTAGAAAGTCTTTATTTTCCATTTGACCAATATAGAAGGGGTCAACGTGAAATGATGAGTGCAGTCTATCAAACGATGATGGAAGACGATATCCTTTACGCAATCGCACCAACAGGTATTGGTAAAACCATGGCTTCATTGTTTTCAACATTAAAGTCACTACATGAGGATAACCAAAAAATATTTTACTTAACTGCAAAAACTGCTGGTAAACAAATCGCTTTGCAAACAATGGATATGCTTCATGAAGCCGGACTTCATACAAAAACATTGGAGATCACATCAAAGGATGCTATATGTTTTTTGGATAAAAGAGAATGTGCTCCTGAAAAATGTCCTTTTGCAAAAGGTTTTTTTGATCGCTTACAAGAAGCTACTAAAGATATTTTCGATAATGAAACTTTGCTAGATAGAAAAACGGTTGAAAGATATGCTAGAAAACATATGGTTTGCCCATTTGAGTTTGGTTTATATGTATCTTATTATGTTGATGTAATTATTTGTGACTACAACTATGTTTTCGATCCTAGAACTCATTTGATTCGATATTTTGATGAAGATCAATATAAACCACTTTTACTCATAGATGAAGCACATAACATGGTTTCAAGATCTAGAGATATGTATTCTTCAACATTATATAAGTCAGATTTTATTAAGCTAAGACGCTTAGCTTCTAAACTAAAACCTAGCATTAAGAATGCTGTTAGAAAAGTATTAGACGCGTTTGATATTTATGAAGAAAAATTGGGTGATACCTTATTTTACTCACATCAAGTGCTTGATGAAGATTTTTTGGATGCTGTAAGAAACTTATTAAGAAAAATAGAAAACAGTTTAAAAGAAAATCCGAAATACCCTAAAAAGACTGATGTATTAGAAGGTTATTTTAACTTATTAGGATTTTCAAGAATATATGAATTTTATAATGATGCTTATTTAACTAATGTTGAAAGACTAGATGATGATATTCAAATCACAATTCAGTGCTTAGATGCAAGTTCTTTTATATTAGACACCTTAAAAAACAAAACCTATGGAGCTGTATTCTTTAGTGCAACCCTATATCCTATCGAGTACTACATGAAACTTCTATCAAAAGGCCAAGGAGAAACTTTAAAAATTCAATCACCTTTTGATTCTAGTCATTTAAGAATCGTTTTAATGAATCAAATCTCAACCAGATATCAAGATAGAAAACAATCTATTCATCAAGTCGTGGATACCATTCAAACCGTTGTTAACTCTAAAAAGGGTAATTATATTGCATTCTTCCCATCTTATCAATATATGAACCAAGTCATTGATCAACTTCCAAATGATTTAAATGCAGACTTAATTATTCAAGAAAAAGAAATGGACCAGGCATTAAGAGTCTTAACTGTAGATCGCTTCAAAAGTATAAACCACTTATCACAACTCGCTTTCTTCGTTATGGGTGGTATGTTTGCTGAAGGCATTGACTATATAGGTGATATGCTTAATGGTGTTATTATTGTCGGTGTTGGCTTACCTATGCTCAATGAAACCAATAATCAACTCAAAAAATACTATCAAGATCAATTCTCACAAGGTTTTGATTATGCCTACACTTATCCAGGGATGAATAAAGTTGTCCAAGCAGTTGGTCGCGTGATTCGAAGCGATGATGACTATGGTGTAGCTATCCTTATAGATGATAGATTCAGTCAAGCTAAATATAAAAAACTCTTTCCAATGGAATGGAAAAAGCAAAGTGTTATCAAAAATATTGTCCAACTTGAAAAAGAACTTACAACTTTTTGGGGTAAGATGAAATAAAAATGAAGATATCAATCTGATACCTTCATTTTTTCTATTTTCTCGCTCTTAATGAATAGGAAAACGGAAGTTTTCCAGCAAAATCTTCATACCGGAATAAACCTTTTTTAACTTCTTTCATATTTCCATTATCCCAACATAATAAATCATATTCATGCAAATATTCAATTCTTAATCCTGCGTCTGCGAGGGCTGTGATAATATCTGAAAATTTATGTGACCAAAAGTAATTGGTCGCTTGTTTTTGTTCTGATGCATAACCACCTATTGTATCACTGACGTCATATGTGTTAGAAAAGTATGGGTATTTAACTTCAAGTACCCTTGATTCAGCAAGTTTTTCTTCATCTAAAGTCATAAATACAGGATGTGCATCATGGATATACAAATACCCTCCAGCTTTTAACAAACCATAAACAACTTTTGCCCATTGCTTAATATCAGGTATCCAGCCTAACACACCTTCACTAGTGAAGACCATGTCATATGTATCATGGTGAATCTTAGGCAAATCAAGCACATCTGATTCGATAAATTCTACTTCTTTGACTTTAAAATCATTTTTTAGCTGATTCGCATATAAAATGTTTTGGTCAGAGAAATCAACTCCAACAACCTTTTTAGCACCTTGACGGGCTAAAAGGATCGTATCATAACCTGTATTACATTGAAGGTGGATGATATTTTGATTTTTAATATTGCCTAACTCCGATAAAATAATTTCACTTAATGTTTGATACGGATCTCCAAGTTTTTTCTTGAATGTCTCATAATGATCTTTTGCGAGCATGTTCCATGCTTTTTTGTTTTCTAATATTTCTTTCATAATTCACCTCATATAGTACTTTACTATATTAGTATAACATTTCTTTAATTAATTAATGGTTGGAAAATGTGATTGTCACTTTTGTTCCTTTGCTTTCCTCACTATCAATTTTGATCATAGCTCCAATTTTTTTAACTATGTTAAATACGATTTGTAACCCAACACCGCTGCCTGTTTGGTGATACTGTTTAGCTTTTGAATCTCGATATGGTCCGTTATAAATATGCTTAAGTGTCTCTTCAGACATTCCTATCCCAAAATCTTCAACAATAAGCTGTGAAGTCTTCTTGTCCAAAGAAATATTAATTTCACCACCAAAATCACTATAATAGAATGCATTAAATACCAGATGTTCTAACAATCTCACGATATCAATAGTTGAAATCTGAATAATAAATGATTCAATATTCTGTTTTACTTTTATACCTTTAGTATTGAATACATCTTCTAGTTTGCTTAATGTAGCTTTAATTGGAATAGCAATATCTTGCTCAACCGAAACTTGTTTCAAGCTCGTCACCATAAGTTGAGGAATAAGCTTTTCGATTACTTTGACTTCATTCAACATATCTTGATTTATGCGAGAGTCAAATTGTATTCTCTTTGATTGAATTCCATCTAAATATGCTTTAATTACAGTTAGTGGTGTCTTGACATCATGGGCTAAGACTTTAACATAATGCTCTTGGATATTTTTGATTTCCTTTTCCGACTCTAAAGCTTCTATATAGCGATCATGAATGTTTTCAATATCACTAAACTTGAAAACTGAATTGCCTTTTCCTATATTATTCATATCATCAACTATAAACTTGTATTGACTATTTATGTATTTATACAAAATAATGATTCCAATCAAAAAAATGATAAGCGAAAAAAGATTGAATGAAACTAATCCAACCGTTAGTTCTTTTCCAACCACTGATTTTTGATAATCCAACACGACTTCACCTAAAATGTTGTCTGATGAATCTTTTATTTGTAAACGATTTAAGTGATTTGGAATCTGTTCACTTTGATATAACACTTGATTGTCCGTATTATAATAAATAACACTAACGCCATGTGTATGATCATAGTGTTCAACATAAGTAATAGATGCATCGATGCTTTCTAAAACAATTAAATGTCCCATCATTTCAATAAAAGAATCTTCTTGACGTTCTATTTGCCTATTATATTGAATGATTGAGAAAACAAAAAATCCAACATTAAAGATAATGAGTAAAGATGAAAAAACAATAATGAAAAATCTTGTCATCTTTTGTTTGAAAAAAGTATTAAAACTAATCATCAGAATCACCTATAAATTGGTACCCAATACCGTAAAAAGTTTTGATAAATTGAGGATTCGAAGGGTTATCGTTTAGTTTTTTCCTAATATTTTTAATATACGCATCAATAACACGATCATATGCATCACTATCTGTAAAACATGCAGTCATCAATTCATTTCTACTAAAAACCTTGTTTGGATGATTAACCAAATAGAATAAAACGTCATATTCATATTTTGTTAAAGATATAAGTTTATTGTTATAATATACCTCTCTCAATAAAGGTTTGATAACCAAACACTTTTGGTTGTAAGATTGTACAGATGGCTTCATCAGTACTTGTCTTTTTGAAATATTTTTAAGTTTCATCATGACTTCGTCAACTGAAAAAGGTTTTGTAATATAGTCATCAGCACCAATTGATAAAACATCAAGCTTGTTATCAATATCGGTTTTTGCTGAGATAACAATAATATAAATATCGCTGGTATTTCTTATATTTTGAATTAACGTTTCACCTTGCATACCCGGTAACATCAAATCTGTAATTACAATGTCAAAAGCCTGATTTGCTAGTAAATCTAAGGCATCTTCTGCATTATAAGTTTGCAAAACTTCATGGCCATCTTGCTTTGCAAACAAAGCTAATAAATCATTTATTTTTTTGTGATCTTCGACGACAAGTATCCGCATAAACATGCACCTGCTTTCATATCCATTATACTTCACAAATCAAAAAGCATGGTCCATTAAGAGCATGCTTTGTTTAATGTTTACTAATCTACTTCCATTAAAATTAGATATTCACTAGGATATCCCATATGATTGACAGCTTCAAAGTAAGTTGTACCATCTTCTTTTTTTCCTTCATAAAATATCTTTGCAATCTTTGTTGAAATATCGATATCAACTTGTTCTGCACCCATTGCTGTCAAAGTTTGAGTAATTCGATTCATACATCCAACACAGGTAATACTCTCTATTCGAATAATCAACTGGTAATTTTTCATGTTACGTCAACCTCATTGTTGTTAAACATGTATCTGAATCTATTGATGTGCTTATTTCATAGGATGATAACATACCTTGGTAATTCACTTCGATGGTTCCTTCAATATTTCTTGGTAACCATATACCCATAAATCCATTATCGTTTGTTGTTATATTCTCATGCAATATAATTAAACCAGATTGTGTTACAACTCTTACTTCAAATGTCTCATTTGCTAATTCACCTCTACATGTCGTCAAATTGTGAGTACCACAAGGATGTGTATTGTTAATATATGGTGCAACCGATAGATAAAATAATGTGTTAGGTACTTGATATGTGTAAACCTGATTTGGTGTAGTTAATGTTAAAGTAGTTGCTGAAATGCTCGCAATAAGAGCTTCTGGATTAATCGTTTGTTTCTCTAAACTTTCAACCATTTTTTGTGTTGATAGATTATTGATTCCATAAGTCTTTAGTAATTTTGACTCTTGATTAGGTGATGCAATAACTATCAATGCAATAACACCAATAACAATTGATAATATTATAATGTACTTTTTCATTTATTTAGTCCTTTAGCCTTTTATATATTGTCTCGTATTCTTGTATGCTAATTTCACCTTTAGATAACCTTTCTTTTAAGAGCTCAAGTGCATTGTCTTTTTTAGAATTTTCTCTGTCTTCAAAAAATGTAATGACCACAAAAGCAATGAAAATCCAAAATAAAACCATACCAATCATTCCAAAAGGCATCATCCATCCGGAATACATGTGACCATAATACTCTCTTTCTGGAAACCAGTCAAAATAATAAAATCCAATAGTAGTCAAAATGACTCCGACAATCAACAATATAGATAATATATATACAAGTGCTTTTATTTTTTTCATATATTTCACCTCAGCTACATTATACTCATTAAATGTGAATACATAATGAATGCTCAACAATTATCTATTAAACTTATTAAAAATGATGTATACTTGTTTCTAGGTTGTTCCCATATAACGATAAAAAATCTCTATTTCAAACGAAACAGAGATTTCTTTTATTAATTGTTTTTAATGAACAATAAAACTTGATGATAGATCAACTCAAATAACTCATCTTCTTCAATATACATTTCTAAATTAACGTATTGATAAAGCAAACCTGATATAACTGCTTGAATCACGTTTTTAACATAAGGTTTTGGTTCTTTATACTCAATGACACCTTCGATTAAGCCTAATTTAATAATACTTTCAAAGCGCTCTTCCATTTTCTTTTGAATGCCATGAATACACACCTCAATATTTTTCCCAAAACCAATAAAAGATCCTTGTTGATGATTCATAATTGCATCCATAATCGATCGTGCATCCTTCATAACAACTAAAATCTTTTTAATCTGCTCAATAAAGGCACCTTTAAAATCCATCTGCTCAATATCACTTGTTAAAATGGATTCATAATGCTTAAGCAAATACATATATGTTTCTGAAATTAATTCTTCCTTACTATTAAAATATTCATAAACCGTACTTTTTCCGATTTCTGCTTCTGACGCAATCTTAGCAAGAGATACGTTTATTAAATTTGAACCATCCTTGATGTGTGATATGACGATGCTCAATATTTTATCTTTAGTTGTTTGCATCTTTTGCCTCCGCTTTGATTCTTCTATAGTTGAATAATGCATAAATCGTTGGTACTACAACTAATGTTAATACAGTAGCATAAATCAGTCCACCGATTGCTGTGATTGCCATAGGTTGTAACAACTCAGAACCTTCACCGAATCCGATTGCCATCGTCGTTAAGGCTAATATCGTTGTTAATGCCGTCATAAAGATTGGTCTTAATCTTGTTTGTCCTGCTTCAACAATAGCATCCATAACTGTTTTACCTTGTTCTCTTAACTTATTAATATAATCAATTAATACAATACCATTATTAACAACAATACCAATCAATATGATTAGACCCATAATAGAAATTAAACTTAAATATGAGTTTGTTATTAACAGTGCCATCATACCACCTGTGAAGGCTAGAGGAATTGTTCCTAAAATAATTAATGGATATAGTAGAGATTGAAATTGAATTGCCATGACCATATAGACTAATAAGATTGCTACAAGAGCTGCTAATGCTAACTCTGATACAGCATCCAAAATTTCTTCATTTTCACCTGCAAATGATACATGGTAGCCTAAACCATGTTGTGTGAAGTTTGAACTACTTAAATATTCATTTACTCTTCGTGTTACTTCTTGACTAACAATTGTCACATTTTGTCCTTCTGCTACTTGTGCAGAGACATTTAAATAACGGTTCGACCCATCAGTGTTAATTGTTGCAAATCCAGTTATTAAATCTATAGAAGTGACATTGTTTTCAGAATTCGCATCATATAATGGTGCAACACTTAATGATGTTAAAGTAGGATCTGCACTCATTGGATTCATTTCAATTGTATTGGTTCCAGTCACTTTTAAATAAGGATTTACAACAAACTGAATTGGGTCACCTTCTGTATATGTTGGTAACATGATGTTAGGTACATATATACCTTGTCCGGTATTTTCTATATATGTATTTATCATGGCTTGTGTTGCTGAATCAAAAAGCTTAATCTCACCCAAGAAGGTTAAATAATCACCAAACAAATCAAATGATATTCCACCACCAAATGTTTCAACAGGTAAATCCAATGTATACTCTATACCTTCAATAGTTACCGTTAATGATTGGGTTTGCCCTAATCCTTCAAGATTGGTATATAAGTATCCAACATTATTCATAACATCTTGGCTGGTTAAACCATATGTCATAGCTTGATCACGATCAACAGTAATTTTTACATTATTTTGTCCTTGAATAACACCATTATCTGCTTTAATCACATGTTCAATATCATTTAAGATATCAGTAAGATCGTTAGCAATTATTTCTAGAGTCTCTAAATTATATCCACTTACCTTGATTCGAATACCTTGAGTCCCACCTAATGCACCTGTGCTATTTTGAGCAGAAACATTAATTTCAAGAATTTGATCTTGATTCATACCTTCAATCTCATCTAAATCGACATTCTGAATTAAAGCTTCAATATATGTATCATAAAATTGTGTGGTTCTAGTTCTGTTATCAACAAGATTGATTGTAAAATTGATTGATGTGTTTGACCCACCACCCATCATACTCATAAATCCAAAACCTCCACTACCACCAATTGTTGTTGACACAGTTTCAATATCATCAATTTGCATCAATTGATTCGTAACATAGTCGGCATAATTTGCTTTTGCTACAAATGTTGTTTGACTTGTTGTTGATATTGAAACATTGATTGTTCCTTCATCGGAAGTCGGCAACATAATAAATCCTTTTGATATAACTAAAAACAAAGAACCTGCTAATAGAACAATAACTGTAAGCAGTGTTAATGCTTTATGTTTAATTGTAAACAAAACCGATGACTTATACCATTTCTTTAACCCTAAAATTGTTTTTCCTTCTTTTTGTACTTTTTGGTCATCAAGCATTCTCGATGCCATACTTGGAACAAGTGTTAATGCAATAATCAAACTTGCACCTAAAGAATACGCAATCGTTAACGCCATACTCATAAAGACATCAGCAACCATACCTTCAATAAATGCAATTGGAAGGAACACAGCAATCGTTGTAAAAGTTGAAGCAGTGATCGCTCCTGCTACTTGTTTTGATCCTTGAATGGCAGCTTCAGATCTTGTCTTACCTTCACCGATCATTCGATATATATTTTCAATAACAACAACTGCATTGTCGACAAGCATCCCAATGCCTAATGCTAAACCTCCCATGGAGACAAGGTTTAATGTTACATTCGTAAAATACATTAACATAAATGCAGCAATCACAGAGATAGGAATTGCTAAACCTACAATTAATGTTGGTTTAACATTTCTTAAAAACACAAATAAGACGATGATGGCTAATACACCACCGATAATAATATTTTGTAAAACTGATCCAACAGCTTGATTGATGTACTCACCTTGGTCCAAAAGGATTGTATAATGTGCATCTCCATCATCTTCATTTATGATTAAATTTAAACGATTTATTATATTTTCTGTGACCTCAGTAATTCCATAATCTGATTGTTTTTGAAATGATACTTGAATGCCTTGTATACCGTTGATTTTCGAGTACGTCTCTGTATTTGCATTAATATAGCGAATACCATTTTCAACTGTTAAATCGCTCAAATAAACGATATTACCACTATCATTTAAAATAGGTAATGATTCTATATCTGATAATAAACTAGGACGATCACCTAAATAAAGCATTCTTAATTCTCCCGAATCAAGTGCTACTCCTATAAGACCTCCAACGTTTTGATCTTCAATAATTGATAATACTTCATCATGCGTTATGCTATAACTGTCAAGGATGTTTTGGTCTAAGTTTACTTGAAGCACAATATCTGCAGCTCCAGATACATTAACATCGGCAACACCTGGGATACTCATTAGATCTAAAAGAACTTCTCTATTAATCCACTCTGTATTTCTAATTAAAGCTTCATCATCGGTTAACTCATCATCGTATGTTCTAAATAATGTAACCGTCATGACAGGAAGCATATCAGGACTAATTCTTAAAATTCTTGTGTTACCCACACCATCAGCAAAACTAATGTTGTTTAATAATTCCCTTAACTCAATAACAACACTATCCATATTGGATGATTCAGCAAACGTCACAATTGAAATCCCGAAGTGTTCGTTCGACATGGATTGTACTTCTTGAAAATTCCCAATCGTAGCAACCGTTGACTCAATCCTTCTTGAAACTTCAAACTCAACCTCTTCTGGGGTTGCTCCTTCATATGGCGTAATCGTTACGACAAATGGTAAGTTAATATCAGGGAACAATGTTAATGGTAATCTTGATACTGAAAAAATACCTAATACGATAATGATTAGGATTCCCATTAAAACTGTTATCGGTCTTTTAACACTGTATGCACTCATTTTTTATAATCTCCTTGTTGTTCATTCAACTAATCCGACCGAACGGTCGGTCGGTATGGGATGATTATAGCATCTACTCTATAAGGTGTCAATGAAAAAGCGTTTTGAACTAAAAAAATAACCCTCTAAAAAATAGAGGACTATATATTATTTATATTTTGATTTTCTTTTGTTTCCAGAAAAAGTCTTTGTTTCTCCGGTTCTATCGTTATCTGATTGATTTTTGTCTCTTTTTTGTTGACCATATTTGTTATAACGACTTCTTTTGCTTGGACTATCAGAAAATGATTGTGCAAAAGCATTTTTCTTTTGACTATTTCTTTTTTCATTAGCTTTAGCATTTGGATCTTCATCTAGCATTCTAGGTTTCGATAAACCTTTTTTCTTGCCAGGTTGTGTGCTTTTTCTAGTTTGTGGCTTTGTTTTACTCGGTTTTGTTAAGATAAGTCCTGTAAAATTGGTTGTATATTGATGATGTTGAATTAGAGGAATACTCATTTTGTTATGTTTTTCGATTGCCTTTAGCAAATGTCCTTCTTCAGCACTACAAAATGTGAATGCTTCTCCTGATAAACCAGCACGTCCTGTTCTACCCATTCTATGGATATACGTTTCAGGAGATTCTGGTAGATCATAATTGATAACATGTGATAACTCGTCAATATCAATACCTCTAGCTGCGATATCTGTTGCTACTAAAACTCTAATTTTACCTTTTTTAAAGTCTTGCAAAGCTTGTTGTCTTTTGTTTTGAGATTTATTGCCATGTATAGCATCTGCTTTAACACCATAAGCTATTAACTCTTTAACCAATTTATTAGCTCCATGTTTTGTTCTTGTAAAAATTAGGACAGAAACAACTTTTGGATCAACTAATAAATCTAATAGTAAATTAGTTTTATCTTTTTTAGCAACATGGTATAAAGATTGCTTAATCATCTCTAGCATCGTTTCTGGAGGTGTTATTTCAATTCTTACTGGATCTTTTAATAATGAGTTTGCTAACTTTGTTATTTCTTTAGGCACAGTAGCCGAAAACAACATCGTTTGTCTATCCTTAGGAATTTTATCAACGATTCTATTAACATCGATAATAAATCCCATATCAAGCATACGATCTGCTTCATCTAAAACAAAGTATCTAATATGTCTGATATCAACAATACCTTGATTCATTAAATCTAGTAGACGACCAGGTGTTGCAATTAACACATCAAGACCTTTTTTAATGGACACAACTTGGCTTTTTTGGTTTACACCACCATAGACAACATCGGAGCGAATACCTAATGCTTTTCCATATGCTCTAAAACTATCCTTAATTTGTTCAGCTAGTTCTCTTGTTGGTGCTAAAACCAAAGCTTTGATTTGTTTGGGTCCTTGGCTATATTTCTTGTCCTCGTAAATGCCTTGTAAAATTGGTACTGCGAAAGCTGCAGTCTTTCCTGTACCCGTTTGAGCACTTCCTAAAACATCTCTTCCCTCTAGTAATACTGGAATAGATTGTTCTTGTATTGGTGTAGGGATTGTATACCCTTCATTTTTGATCGCATCCAATATTGGTGCGATAATATTGAGATCTTCAAATTTCATATTTTTTCTCCTTTGATTTGTTTTCTCGTTTAATCACTGTATGATGAATTTTTAGCATAATAAAAAACGCTGTAGGTGAAAGCCACACAACGCTTTAAATTATTAATAGTATTGATTTTGATTTTTTCAAAACATATATTATTATAAATTCGTCATATCTATATCAGATAGGCAGTTGCATTAAACTTGTCTTCTTACTCACAAATCCATCAAGAAGTACACTTCATAGTAACATAAACATCTTAGATTAGCAATTGAAAACGTTATCTCACATATTTGATTGCAGTGTAAATACTGTTTTTATAAACATAATATTTGGTATAAAGAAACTCTGTTAATAAGTTTGATATCATCGTTATAAACAATACAAAATATTCATTCCATCCAATTTCGGTCAATGCATGTCCCCACCATGTTGATAGTGGTGTAAAGATTGAATAAAACAATGTAACTTTTAGCATCGCAATTGGTATATTATTCGCTGATTTAAAGGTGAATTTTCTGTTTAGTGTAAAATTCCATAAAACAGATAGTGTTAGTGCTATCAAGTATGCTGGCCAATAAGGAAAATGAGTTAATTCAAATAATAGGGTAAATGTAATAACTTGAATTATGCCAGCTGATATTGAAAAACCTACAAATTTAACCAGTTGGATGAGATTTTGATTGTTTCCCTTAGTAAATATAGATTTTTCCATTTTCACTCCCACAAGAAATTTAATGTTGATTTGAACTGATTATACACCTATTGCAGTTATATGTCTTATAAGTGATACAAATAATATACTTGAATGTGTTTCCTTATCCATGTATAATGATTGCGTATCAAGAAATGTGGTGTCTCTATGAATCTTATTAAAAAATTACAAATCTATTATAGATTACATCCGGTTACAAGTTTGATTTTATTGATCAATCTCATGATGGTTATTGTATTACTTCTAACGAATGGATTTACAGTTCAAAACTTAATTCACTATGGAGCACTTGTGCCATCACTAGTTATACAAGAAGGTGAGTATTATAGAATATTAACAGCTATGATTTTACACGGTAGCATCTTACACTTTTTGATGAACTCATTTGTTTTATATTACCTTGGTGGCCATATGGAACGACTCATAGGACCCATTAAGTATTTTATTGTTTATTTATTATCAGGAATTGTATCTAGTTTATTTGTTGTTTTCTTTGGTCCAAATGCAGCAACAATTGGTGCAAGCGGAGCAATCTTTGGTGTAATGGGTGGTCTATTGACGCTGACCTTCATTAGGAAACAATGGTTGAATCCTCAAGCAATTCGATCCATTCGTCAACTGATGCTTATCAATTTAGTTATTACATTTGTAATTCCTGGCATTAGTAGAGCAGGTCATATAGGAGGACTTGTTGTTGGGCTCATATTATTCTTCTTTATAACACCTGAATACCCATATTATTATGTACAGCAAGTTAAAATGATGAATGAAAATAAAAATAGTGATGAAAACTTTATGTAATCATAAGTTCATCACTTTTTTTATGTTCTACTCTTATTTATTTTATATAACTTCTTCGGGATCCATTTTACCAAAATAGAATAATCCTAAAATGAACCAAAATGTCATAACAATCAAACTAATAATCAAAACTGTAACTATTCCAAAATTGAATATTAAAGGAACACTAATCGCTGTCATAATTCCCCCACCTACAATTGGTTCGAACAAAAGTTGTTTATACCCAAAAGCAGCAAGAGCATTTGATTTGTTATCTGTATCCACAATTCTAATTAACATTAAACCTATTGCTGTCATTCCCATAGATTGACCAAAATCACCAATTCCTCTTTCAAACCAATATTTTGGAATCATTCGTCTTGCGACAAATACAAACATGAGTATATTCCAAGTGATACCAACAAATGCCAATGTCAAGAATACTATTAAGTTTTCACCAATAACAGAAAGCGAGAGACTAGCTATTGCACTTACAATCAGTAAATCTAGTGAAAGTCCTTGAAGTCTAACAATCATCTGTCTACTGATCATATGATGCTTGTCAAATTTTGTTAGCAAAAGTTGCACAATAACTCCACCTAACATGGCTAGAGGAAACAAAGGTATATATCTCATAATGAGAAACCCTTCTGCTCTTCCCCATGTCATATTTTCAAGTAATATCAATCCTTCAAGCATTAATTTCCCAAATACAACTGCTAAAGCAACAATACCTAAATGAAGTGCTAAAGGTTCAATGGATTCAGGTGACACTGTCAAAGATGATGTTGGTTTTCTATCTTCTATAGGAATAATACCAGTAATTTCTCCTTGATCCATGCCATCTTTTGATTTTAAGTGAACTGTATGAGATTTCCTGACCGCCCAATTGATGAGAATAACTCCGGAAATCACTCCAAAGACAACACCAACTGTTGCTAATCCCATTGCTAAATCACGACCTTCTGGAAAACCTAACTCATCAAAGGTATCAGCGAGTCCAGCAGCGGTACCATGGCCTCCTTCAAATGCAATTTCTATTAACGCCCCAACCATGGGATTCGCACCTAAAACAGGGACTAAGAAAAGCATTGTTACTAGCGCACCAACAACATATTGCCCCCAAGCTACTGTTTGACCAAAAGAAACTTGTGGACCTGCAGTCAACCAAATGTTTTTTATACTTGGAATCTTTTTTCCTATAAAAAGACTTGCAAATATTATGGTGATTAACAAGCCTGGAAGAGAGCCAAATACAATGAGGATATCCTCATTAAATAGACCATATGAAAACTGCTCGCCTAAAGGTATTTTGCCTAATACCTCCGGTCCTAATAATAACAATAAAAACCCAGCAATAACCGAACTAGGTAAAAAGAATGTTGAAAATATTTTAAAGTTTACTCGAATGAGTTTTGCTATTAAAAGGCTAACTGCTAAAATAATGATGCTTGCACCGATCATATTTGCGCTCATCAACTCACCCCTCTTAAGTATGATTATAACATAAAGGACAAGCGGATATAACCGTTTGTCCTTAAAGTTTAGTTATACAAATTTGATTTTAGTCTTGGATAAAGTGATGTTTGAAATAACCAATTGTCAGTACTCCATCCTAAATTTGCTGTAACAAATGATTCTGATTGAAGATTTGTGGCAGTTGTTGAAATACCTGTAGTGTTTATCGTACCACCAGTAATAGATTGAGTGTTCAATCGATAACTAGTTGTTGAACTACCTTGACCTATCAAACCACCAGCGTAACTTATTTGGGTGTTGGTTGAAGTTGCTACTGACGTTATATTCCCAATCGCAAAACTATGGGAAACAGATGCTGTGTTTATGTTTTCTCCAACTAATCCACCTGCATAACTATAAGCGTTTGATGTTGAATTACCATTACTTCGAATACCGGTTGCACTTGCGTTAATGGATCCAGTTGCATAGCTTATGGTAATACTTCCTGTAGAAGCGTTTCGTCCGACTAAACCACCAGCATATGTATTTGCAGTTACAATACTTCTTGGACTTGCTGCAGAAGCTGTAGAATCAGCAATAATAGACATACTAGAATGTGTGTGATGAATTGTTCCTGAATTCAGACCTGCAATACCACCAACAAATAGTTGTTGAGTCATTGTTTCATTATTTACAGTCGTTGATTTGATTGAATCAACATCTATACTTCCAGTTGAATAAACAAAGCTAATTGTTCCCATATTGTTTCCAACAACACCACCAACAGTTAAATCATTTGTCGTACTTGAAGATATATTGATATTTTGAAAACCTACTTGTGTAATTAAGCCACTATTTTGTGCAAAGATACCTATAACGCTAGCAGTACTAGAGACTGTTAAATTAGAGATGACAAACCCGTCACCATGAAATTGACCACTAAAATTTGCTATAGGTGTAAAGCTATTATTCAAGTAGTTTATATTTTCCACAAGCTTATAATTTCCTGATGCTGGATACTCTGGAGTTCCTATTTGATCAAGGGTTATAAAGTTGCCATTACCATTTTGACTAACCCCAACGAATCCAGGAGGTAGGAATTGCCATGAACCAATGGATACATTAGCATTTGCTTGATTAATATCTCCTTGAATAGAGGATGCCCAAAAAGCATACGTGATACCGAAATTAAACAATAAAAGAACTGTTCCTAAGAAAGCAATAATTGATTTTTTATTCAACTTACATTTCATTTCAGCACCTCCTTTTTGGCAATAAAAAAAGTCAAAAAAATTACTTAAGTAACTTTCATGACAACTGGCAACCCTTCAAGGCCCTATAGTTTTGCGTCGCTAGATTTCTCTAGGTTTGCCTTTTACATTGATTTAATTCAAAATGATTATAGCATGAATCACTTTAGAAACAAAGTAATAAACAATAAGAAAATAATTAACTATATTTTGCTCATTGAGTAAAAGATAATTTCTGAATCCTCGACAACATTTTCATAAGCTTTTATGCTAGAAAATCCAAAAGGTAGGAAGTATTGGTTAACATCTTTTATGCTCATATACTGATTATAAAAGCGATATACTTTTGGATCTCCCTCATCAGTTAAAACAATATGTTGATCAAGAATAACTTTATTTTCTTGATAGTAAAAACTTTGATTTAAACATAAATATGGGGCATGATTCCAGAACCCAGATTGTTCATATTCAAAGTCTTGCATAAAAGATTTAGATTTAATCATGGATTCGTTATATGCATCAAAAACAAATATCCCTCCAGGTTTTAATGCGTTATAAATATGGGTTACCAATATCTTTCTTTCAGCAAATGAAAGCACACCAAAGTCACAGAAAATCATGTAGATTAAATCATACTTTTCTTTAAATTCATAACTTAGGTAATTATTGTTATGATAAGTTATATTCAGATTGCTTTTAGTTGCTTGTTCTATAGCATAATCAATCGAAGATTTTGAAAAATCAACACCTGTCACTCGATATCCTTTTTTAGCTAACCCTTGTGTGTATAATCCTGGGCCACAACCTAAGTCTATGATATTCGCATCATCTGTTTCCAGCAAACCTGATAACCAATCAACTGTTTTATCAATCTTTTTATATGTTCTACTTGCTGCATCAACATCTTGATTGAGATGTGCGCTTAGTAAATGTTTACTGATATAAGGATCTGTCCACATCTCAGCATTTCCCTTTGAGTATATCATTGGTTTTTTTAAATATTTTTCTAGATTTTTTATGTTCATTTTTTTGTTTATTGATTTAGTCATCAATTAAATGCTAAATGCAATTTCCTTTCTTTTTTTTGCGTGTATTATGATTTCATTTTTAATCTTTTATGCCTATTTTGATAATTCATAACAGTTGGTATATCAGTTCATATAGCGATTTCGAGTAATTATCTTCTTTATATTCAAAAATGAAGTAATTATAATAAAAACAATAAATTTAATAAAGCAATTTGTACAAATACGGATCTAGAAACATTCATATTAACTTATAAAAAATGATTAATAATGGGACTCATATATTTATTTTAACATATTGCATAAATAAAGAAAAAGGCAAGCTGCCTTTTTCAGTGTATAACTTATTTTATTGTGTTTAATCTTTAATACTAATCTTACCTGAAACAGAAGATTTTCTAATAACTTTAATATCAGTTACTTCTTTGTTAGAAATCTTGATATCTCCGCTTACAGATTTTAGCATGACTGCCTTTGGATAAAATTCTCTACCTTTTAGGTCTCCACTGACTGAGCTATAATCACATGTCTCGCATGTCGTATCCTCAGCATCAACATCCCCACTCACTGTGTTGAGTTTAATGTCACCTGTAAACTTCACTTGATGAAGTGCTAAATCTCCACTGACTTGTGATGAGTTTAAAATATCTATTACAGCGTTTTTAACTTGAATATCTCCGCTAACTGTATTCCATTTTGTCTGTCCAAATTTTGCACCTTCAACTTCGATATCTCCACTTGTAGAACTTAACTCAAATGATTTCACATTGAGGTCTTTAACCTTAACATCAGAGCTTACTGATTTATGTCTTAATTGGATGAAGTCTAATGTCTTAGGAACTTCAACAATTAGACTTGCATCTGATGAAGATGTTCTCATAAAGAAGAACCCTACTTGTTTTGGAGCTTCAATGATTAGTTCACTGTTTTCATACTTAATCTCATAATCATCTAGATTTTTTGTGCCCTTATATAACACGTTGATTTTTTCATTACTTGAAGGTTGATAGACAACATCTTCTGAAACAAGTTTGACAAAAACACTGATTGACTCTCCAGAAGGATCAAAAGATTTATATACTTCATAATCTTTAACTTCTGTCTTTATTGTCTCTTCTGTATTTTCAGTTCCAACCAAATCATCTGCCAATTTTTTAGGATCACCAAATTGTGTTTTTAAAGCTTCTTCATCGATACCTTTAGCAAGTGCTGATTCAATCATTTCTTCATGATCTCTTAGGATCTCATCAATTTCATCACTACTCATGTTTCTTTTCATTAATTCTTGCTTTAAATCTTCTAAATATTTCTTCATTTTTTTTACCTCCTTGGTTTATGATGTGGTATACACCACCAATAAATTCGTCCCATTCTTCTCTTAATGTTAAATAATAAATAAATCCTTTTTCTGTCATCGAGTAATATTTCCTCGGTGCACCTTCATTTGATTCTTGTAAATATGTTTTAAAGTAATCTTCACTTGTAAGTCTTCTTAATATTGGGTAAATCGTGTTTTCGCTAACATCGATGTGTTGTGATAACTTACTAATAATTTCATACCCGTAATTGTCTTCTTCTACTAAGATAGATAAGACACATAATTCAATGATACCTCTCTTAAACTGTGCATTCATACAATACCTCCTACACACTGATTATAACACAGTACTATTTGTAACACAATACCAAAAATACACTTTTTTAATTATTGTTGATTATAAAAAAAACATTCCTAATGGAATGCCCAATTAGGAATGTTCTTATTAAAATTTATAAATAGTATTATTCTACGTCAAATACACTTGGATTTTCAATAAACATAAAATCATCTATGTAAACAACTGTAGGTGATGCTGGAACTGTAGCATAATTAAATGCGACACCAAAATTTGTAATTTGAGTAGCTGTTTTGCTCCAGTTTGATAAAGCAATGTATACATATCCTCCATCAACAGGAACTCCAGATACATCTATTGTTTTTGAGTCTTGGCTACCTGACCAATATAACCAAACATAAATCGACGTTACAATACCATCGCCTTTAAACCAAAATGCAAAATACTCATAATCATCAGTTAAACCGGTATTGTCAAAACCATTTTCAGTTCTGAATATATCCCAACCAGTTACCCCATGATCCCCTGCTGTAAACTTAACACCTTTTGATCCTTCTGAACCGAAATCACCTAGAAGTATATGTTCATCATCATGGTTTGCACCTGCACTTGGTACACGATGAGTATAGATTGCATTCATCGCTGTTTGATCTGCATAACCTTCAAAATCATCAATAACAAACACTAGTGCTTCTGGTTCTGATATAGGTTCAAGTAGTTCAAACGCACCAGGCCCTGTAATAAACATGATTTGATCTATATAAACAGTTCCTGTAGTCGAAGGGTTATCATATCCAAATGCATATTGTGTGATATCAGTTGCCGTTTTTCCCCATTCTGAAAGTGCAATATAAACATATCCACCTTCTGCAGGAACATCTGATACATTAACTAGTTTCGAGTTTTGACTTCCACTCCAATATAGCCATACATATATATTGGTAACAACTCCATCGCCTTTAAACCAAAATGCGAAGTACAAATGGTCATTTGTTAAGCCCGTATTATCAATGTTGCTCTTTGTTCTTAATAAGTCCCATCCGGTAACAGAATGAGCTCCATATGTAAATGCAACACCTTGTGTTCCATAAGCTCCAGAAGTTGGACTTAATAAAACATGCTCATCATTATGGTTTGCACCAGCATTAGGTACTCTATGTGTGTAGACCAATTCTAAAGCTGCTTGATCTGCATATCCTTCAAAATCATCTAGCATATAATAAGATTCAATAGGAACAACATCCGTTTTTTCTGGAACTAACAAGAATTGAGTGAATGTCATCACGTTTGCATCTGATGCATTTGTTAAAAAGCCTTCCCAACCAAATTGTAACTGAATGTTATAGGTATCCGTTGAAGGAGCTACAAATGTAACTTCTAATAGATTGAAATCAGTTCCCAAACTTACAACAAGTCTTCCATCAAACTCTGGAACTGCAACCCCTGAACCATCAACGAAACGTATGAGCATATCACGAGCTGTTTCTGCTTTCCCTTCTAGAATCAGTTTGTAATGTAATCCTTCTGTCAATGATTGATAGTATGTAATCTTAGAATATGATGCATACCATCCTTGAACACCATTATAAGTAACGGTTAATGATCCATCAACGTTATATTCTCCAACTGATTCAATATTACCACCATCATTGCCAACTGCATTTTCGAGAGCTAGTAGATCTGCTGCATTGTCCATATCATACTCGATAACTTTTTCTGGTACTAATTTAAACTGTGTAAATGTCATTACATTAGCATCGCTTGCATTGTTTAAATTGCCTTCCCATCCAAATTGCAGTTGAACATTATATGGTCCTGTTTGGTCTAGTGAGAAAATCAACTCATAAATTGCTGAAGTTTCACCAATTGGTACTACTAAACGACCCGTGAATGCTTGAACAGCAGTCCCATTTTCACCAACAAATCGAACCAATACATCTCTTGCTGATTCTGCTTCTGCTTCAATAACTAGTTTGTACATACGATCTTCAAGTAAAGTAACACCTGAGTAGGTAATCTTAGAGTATGAACCATACCAGCCTTTAACACCATTATATGTAACTGTCAATGATCCGTCTGGATTGTATACACCGACAGACTCAATCGTTCCACCGTCATTTTGAACTGGTATTTGAAGTGCTAATAAGTCAGTTTCAAGTGTTTCATCAAACTCAATTTGTAATACTGTAATGGTTATCACTAATTCTGTTTCATTCCCTAATGCATCAGCAACTAGGTATGTAACCTCAAACTCACCAACTGCGTTAGCAACAAACGACTCATCAACAAATAATTCATAACCAGCTACATTTGATAATTCTAGAACAATTGCTCCATCAACATTATCAGTAACAGTTACACCATCTAGAGGATTAAACATCTCACCAATAGTAATAGTTTTATCTGCTGCTCCACTTATGACTGGTCCTTCCTTATCAACAACCGTAAATTCAATTGTTTCAGTTGCTATATTTCCAGAAGAATCTTGAACTGTGTAAACAACTTGATAAGTACCAGCAATATTGATATTAAATCCATCATTTTCAATCATTGCTGAAGTAATTATGATTTCACCATCGATATCATCAACTGCAGTTATATAAGCCTTTAAGTCAACTGTTATATCAGCAAACTGATCAAAAGTAGTTTCTAGTGCATCATTAATAGTTAAGACCGGTGGTGTAACATCTGCTTCAGCTAATACATTGATTTGAATTGTATAGCTAACCGTATTACCACCTGAATCTGTTACTGTAAACACAACATCATATGTTCCTACAGCATCCATATCGACATCTGAATCATCGACCATTGCTGCAGTAACTGGAATACTTCCATCTTCTGTGTCAAAAATTGTTACATATTCAGTCCAATCTGGTGCAGTATCTCCAACAGCAAAAGTCAATTGTTTATCTGCAACAGGACTGATTACAGGATCATCATCTTCCATCGTCAATAAATAGAATTGTGCATTATCTATAGAAATCTTATTATTTGATTCTTCTGATCCCCAAGTTATCGTTCCAAGTTTGATTTCAAACTTAACAACATTTGATCCCGCTGCTGACAATGCTTGATCAATATAGAAAACATAATAAATCGTTGTCCATTCTGTTGTTATTTGGTATTGTAAGTTTTTCACTGCGCCATCTTGGAAATCTTCAATCCAAGGATCTGACCATAACTCTAACCCTGAACGAATTCTCATTTGACGAGCTTTTTCAGCTTTAACATCAAATTGGAACATGTAGTAATTTTCTGGTAATAATTGATTTGTTGTTACATTTCTCAAATATGGACTGGTTGCAGAATCCCATCCACCTGGACTAACAACATCAACAATAAGTGAACCATTTGAAGTGTACATAGTAACTTGTTCACCACCGCCAGATAATCCCCATTGCGTGCTATCTAATTCATCATCAAATGTTGGGTCTTTAATTACATTTGTATCAAAAGGAATATTTAGGTGAACTGTTCTTTCGACAACTGTTTCGTTGCCTGCATTATCTCTTGCAACTATTGGAATCTCAACAGTTCCAGGTACTGTAATATCAATACCATCAAGATCTAGTGTCAATTTAGAAGTTATATTGCCATCAATATTATCAATAGCAGTTACTCCTCTTAATACAAGTGATCTTAATGCACTCATATTGTCAATTGGAGCAAATACATCTGTTTGAGGAACATTTAAAACAGGTGCTTCATCATCTGATGGAATACCAAAGAATAACTCGATTGATTGAATATCAACAACACCAGTAGCACTTCCTAAATCTAACTCAAACGTTGCAAGATCTAACGGTTCAGTCATTCTAAAGTATTGTACATATTCTGCCATAGTTGTTGTTAATGATATTGGATCTGCAGTAGTTGATGCTTGTTCAATAGATGCATGAATATCACGATTAGCATTAGCTTTTGCGGTTAATACTAGTTTAACTAAAGTAAAGTTAGCAACATCAAGATTAATGACACCACCTGATAAATCAGACTGTGATAATGTTGCTGCAGATGTTATATCTAGACTAAGAATTCCATCTGTTACTGAACTTGTTGCACCTACAATATCCCACTCACTATCGTCAACAGTAAACTCACCATTCATAAGTGCATTATCATCAGAAAATGCGAAGTAACCAAGACTTACCGTTACTTTACGAACTCTAGATGCTTGATTCCCAGCAGCATCAGATACTGTATATGTGATGTTATATTCACCTGGTGTCCAGACATCGACAACTCCAGTATACTCAACTTCATCAGTTAATGTACCATCAACTGTATCTTCAGCTGTCACACCGTTCATAACATTGAATGACATGTCTCCAACGAAAATAGTAATGTCTCCAGCACCAGAAATCAGTGGTTCTTCAGTATCAACCAAAACAACTGTAACAGTTATTGTGACTGACGTTGTATTTCCATCTGAATCAGTAACTGTGTAAGTTGCTTGATAAACACCAACAACATTTGGATTCACATTACCCGAATAAACGATATCTCCTGTTAAATCTCCATCTTCAACGTCGGATGCTGTGATTCCTTGAAGAGGAACAAATGTTGAACCTCTTTCAATCGTTTTATCAACAGCACCAGAGATAACAGGCACATTATCTGTAGGTGTAGGATCTGATGGTGTAGGATCTTCTGGTTTACACGCTACAACAACAAGTAACAAAGCAAAGATGATTAATAACAACTTAAATTTTTGTTTCATTTTTTTCTCCCTTTCGTAATTCTTTTTTATTTTCATTTCTTAATTTCCTGCAATACCTGAGCGATCAACACCTTCAATAAACCATTTCTGGGCAATAAAGTATACAATTAATAAAGGTAAAATCGAAAGTATTGTCCCTGCAAATTGAACACCTTGATTGAATGTCTCACTTGCACCTTCTAAACCTATGGTTCCCGAAGGATACAAATTCTCATAAAGTGTTCTAAACCCTATAACTGCCATTGGTAATGTACTATATTTGTTTGGAAAATATAGCAGTGCTAGGCTTGTTTCATTCCAATACCATACAAAAGCATACAATGATGTAATAAGAAAAGCTGGTAATGCAAGTGGTATTGCAATTTGTATAAATACTTTAACTGCACTAGCTCCGTCAACCTCTGCTGCTTCTTTCAACTCTTTTGGAATCATTTTGAAGAATTGGTAGAAGATAAGAATGAATATGGTTTGTCTAAATCCAAATCCAGTCATCGCAGGATATATAAATGCTTTGAGCGAGTCAAGTATTTGAAGTTCACGATAAATGACATAAGTTGGAATTGCCATTAAAATTGTTGGTATCAAGAAAATCATTAACAATATAGACATCATCAATTTTTTTAATGGGAAATCGTAAGAAGCAAACCCATATCCAATCATCGCAGAACTTATTACAATAAATATTGTAGGTAATATAGATACAACTATTGAATCTATTAAGGCTTTTGAAGCATTGAGTGCTTCAATGGCTCGAATATAGTTTCTAAAAGTGAAGTTTTTCGGTATCCATATTGTCGTTGGATCTACCAAATCAATTAACGGCATAAAGCTAGTGACAAGCATTTGCATTAATGGATAGAGAAAGATAAATCCAATACCTATAAAGAGAATATATAAAATAATTTTGTTTAGCAAACCATCATTTCCATACATTCCAAAGAGGCGTTTTTTCCATTTAATTTGATTCAATGTTAATCACCTCCTATTCATATCGTCGATTCGACAGTTTAATCATCAATGTGTATATACCAATGATTAAAAGTTGAATCACGAATAAAACCCAAGATAGTGCTGATGAATATGCTCTACCAAATCTAACATCAACTAAGGTTTGATTGATTAATCCAATCAAGGCATTGTTGGAAAGATTAGCATAAATGACTGTCGTATAAATGATATTAATAATCATCAAGCTGTGAAGTCCAGGTAATGTTATTTTCCAGAAACTATCCCAAACAGATGCCCCATCTATGGCTGCTGCTTCATAGATTGCTCGATCGTTTTTCTGCAAGCCTGCTAAGAAGATTAACATTTGAACACCACTGAGCCATAAAATTAAAACAATTCTTTCAAATACACCAGTTATAAGTATTGAAAATTGCCTTGGAAGATATGCATTAATGCCTTGAGCAATTGCTCCACTTTGAATCGCTGGTACAGATAGAAGGTTATACTGATTAAAATAAGACAGCATATTTCCACTTAACAAAATAACTGGTATGAAGAATATGACTCTAAAAATACCTTTACCTTTTAATGGTTGATTCAACATCAATGCCAGCAATAAAGCGAATATCATGACCAATGGAACGATTAATGCTATATCGAGAAAAACGTTAATGACTGTTCCAACATGCTCCGGTTGATTTTGAATCAAGGAGGTGAAATGTCTAATGGTCCATCCTCTTACAATAAAATCTACAGTTTGTGTTTCACTATTGATGACATAAAGTGCTGAATCAGCAAAACTCATTCTCAGTGAAGAAGCAAATGGACGAAGTCCAAAAAGATATAAGCCTAATAACCATGGTGAGATGAACAATATACCTGTTATTGCATTTCTTGTCGCATGTTTTAGTGATTGATACTTCTTTAGTAGCCAGTTTAATCCTAGATATTTAGCTAAAAACAACATAGATTTGTTTATAACTGGTTTAATTTTAACTTTATATACTAAACTTATTTTTTTATATATAGTCTTAAACCATACTTTTATATGACTCATGAACCCACCTCCGTATAAGTTGCACTCAGTGGTTCAATCGTAAGATCGTTGATTAAAACTATCTGGTCTGAATAATTAACATATATTGTGACACCATTACTATAAGTAATTTCTACAACTTTCTCATCGATGAATCGATGGTTTATTATATTTTCGCCAACAACATGATTTAATATAGAACCTACATAATGACTTGTGTCAATTATCTTATCTTTCCACAACTCATATTGTGTTGTATAAAGATATTCATAATTCGTATATCGTAGTTTATAACTTTCCTCATACGTAATCATGAAAGATGGACTTAAGCCATACTCAATCATCCGTAACTTCATCATTTCTAAATCATTGACATAGTTCAAATGTGACGTATAGAGTTCAACATGCCCACTCAAAACCATGCTCACAAAGGGAATTGAATCAGTCATGAAACTATACAAATTCGACTGATGAAACATATCATAATATCGACTTATATAATTAAATGTATAATCTGCAGGTTGATATAATCCAATTTGATAATCTGTTAATTTTTCTAATTCTGCCATAATCTCATCAATCATTTGCTCACGATATGTTGTTTTTCTGCCTAACTGATATGAGAACTGCAAGTGTCCAACAGACTCTATGGATAAATTTGTTATTAAATGACTTTGATATTTTTTCTCATTTGTTAGTAATCTGTTCGATAAACCTTCAATTGATCGATAATATCCTCGTTCAATTCTTGAACTATCAATTGGAGCATAAAACATATCCAATGTTGTTCTTCTTAGTACTGTTTGGAATGCTTTTTGTGATGGAGCAACCAATGGATCATGATATAACGATAATTCAACGTCCTCTTTACTATTCAAAACGCTCATTAAATGATTAAACTGTTTTTTTCCACCTAGTTGAGATGATGGATTGAACTTATTAGGTTTTGATCCAAAGAAACCACCTTGATTCCAGCTTCGATATGAGATTAATAAATCATTTTGTCCCAACATACCTAAATCCTCAACTATGTAAGCTAATTCTGAATAAGTTGTTAACTTCACATTTGACTTCCCAAGCAACGACGGTTTATCATCAATTCCTATAACTTCAAGATGTACAGATATAGATTGATTCTCTTCAATATAATCAAGATTTAAGTTTTCTCTATATCGATTTGCCATACCAGAATAACTGGCTTGCTCTTGACTTAAAAATGAATATAACATCTCAAAATCAAAGGGATATGGATCTTTATTGATGAGCGGAATTGTCGATGTATCACCACCTGATAAGCGAATAATTGATCGATCTCGAGTTCTATACACAAAGAATGTCGTATTAATATCAACATTATTATATCGATATGGATAACTATGGAGTTCAACAGCTCCATAACCACTTTTAACTTCAGCTATAAACGCTGATTGTTGATATCCGTGATTAATACCAAAAATTGGTAAGGTAATCGGTGCTTCAGTTTTTAAATGTGCTAATGTAGTTACAGCTGATTGAAACCCTAAATCTCTCCCATATATTCTTCTGATGTATGCTGAATTGTACGGTGTATCTGTATATCTAATCAATGCTCCAGATCCATCCGGAACAAATGCATAACCATTTATTTCATAATTTTGTGAACCAAAATAAGGGAATACATAAACAGAATGTAGTTTATATTCTCGAGGAAAACGCATAGCTGCAGTTTGATAAGGAACTTCGACAATGCTATCATGAGGTATTTTTACATTCAATTGGTCCGCTGAAATACTAACCTCTACGGCAAATGAAATACCGATTCTAACAATATCAAGGTTTGCCCTAATTCCATTAGAAATGTTTTCATAAGTGATGACAGTTCCGGAATCAGGATTACTAATTGACATTCTAGCTTCATTAAGCGTAGAAGCGTCGTAATAAGCTACAGTAACTCCTGATTCGATCAATTGATTGACACTATTCGTATAACCTTTATTTTTATATTCTGGATAATATCCATACCATACATAATTGGTTGAGTGATCAACAATTGCTATATTAAATATTTGCCGATTAAGGTACATTGAGATTTCTTCGGTACTTGAAATCAACTCAAAATTCCGATCAATTAAGTCTTGCTCATCGTAGTTTTCATAAACTTGCCTTGTATCTTCAACAACACCTAAGGATCTTGAATTGCCTTCGAAACTAGATGTATAGACTTCAAATGTACTTGTACGTTTTTGCCCTATTGAATATACTGTAACAAGTCCAATCATCATAGAGATAATTAGCATCACGATTAATACTTTAAATTTACGCATTGATAATTACCTCCTTAAATAAATCAGCAACAAACTCAACAACTTGCATCATCATCATATAGACCATAATGACAAGAATAATCATCACAACCATCATCAGTATAGTCATAATTAAATTGTAGATGGTTTCCTTAATTGTGTAATTATGTGTATCTTTAATGATAAAGAAAACAAGAACAGCTGACCAACCTATCATAATTGTCAAACCAAATTGGTAAATAAATTGCTCATTATAGGTTAAGACATTAGATAATATGATTAAAATAGGTAGTATCAAGTAGACTGGAATTAGAGCGCCACACGTGTTAATGAAAATCGCTTTAAATGTTCCTTCTCCTTCCATAAGAGAAGATATAAGATAATTTGCAAAAACAAATGTTATAAATGGTGCTAATATTTTCAATAACTCCTCAAGAAAGTCCGCTCTCTCTAGGATAATTGGGGTAAATAAAAATCCAGTAAATAGTAAATGTAGAATGTATAAAACGACTAAGCCAAGTGCATAGATTAGACCTGAATAAAACGAGACTCTTTTATGTGTTTTAACCTCATAAACTGCATCTGCTGGATTTTTAATAAAATGAGTCATAAAAGATATTTCTTGGACAAATCTATATTTGCCCATATGATTTATCAATTTTTTAGTCGGTTTAAACACAACATCATTTGTGTCAACCTTTTTAATAACAACTAATCCTAAATACAAAATAATGATGCCTACCATATAGAAGCCAGCATTACTCATCAACCAATCGTTTCTGACTTCCCAATAAGCTAGAGAGTATTCCTCTTGAGCATTTGCTATTTCAAACTTGTTTAGAGCTTCTTTATATTGACCTTGCATCAAATATGATAAGCCAATGCCTTCGTGGGCTAAGTCAAACAATGCATTATATCTAAGAACTTCTTCCCATAAGGATTGACTTTCTACATATTTTCCCTGATTGTATAACCCTAGTGCTTCATGGACAACATTTGCAAACGCTGTAGGCTTAAATATATGAATATTATTGCTTACTTCGTCAGCCACGATAATATAATTTTGACTATTAACCGCTATCGCAGATGCATTTTGAAATAGACCAATACGATCTTGCCCTTGGCTACTACCCGCAAAGACAAACATCAAGTTTCCTTCTCGGTCGTATTCGTATATGAAACCAGATCGAGTAATAGCATATACATTATCTACTTGACCGACAGCAATTGATGTGAAATCACTAGCAGTAAACATGTTGTCGGGGAAAAAGTTTAATCCACCATTGTTAACCTTTTTTAATGTATCTCCTCTTGAGCCAGTAATTGTAGTTTGAGTAACTGTAAAAACGTAACCAGAATCATCTAGAAAAACATTGGATGGTGCTGGTGGTATTTTTTTTGTGAGTTGTGCTCTTTCATTGTTTCCGTAAAGGACTTGAATAACTCGATCCAATAAAGTTCCTTGAACTCTATTAGGTGCAAAGAAACTTAAAAATCTGTTTTCAGAGTTAATCATTAATATACCATTATATGAGCCTTCTGATACTACATACATTGTTTCATTATAATCGACGGCAATTTTTTGTGGCCGATAAATGAATTGGTTAATCTCGAGAACAGGGCTTGCAGGTCTTTGGAAAGAATCTAAAAGATTGACCTGATTGAGTTCTCGATTAAAAAGATATATATGTATTCGTCCGCTTGTAACATCTTCTGGAGTACCATAATCGGCAATATATATTTTGTTGTTTCTAACGAAAATACCAGTTGGACGTACTAGCAAATCAGCACCAAAGTGAGTTAAATATAAGTGATTTTCGTCAAATATTACAACTCTTCTATTTCCTGAATCTAAAACATATAAATAATCGAGATGATCAACAAATATATCCCTTGGGTTAGAGAATGTTAACTGATTTTCAAATGAACGTATATCTTGTATTGGTTCGTATGCATCTTGTGTAACGACAAACTCACCATATCTATTTGGCGATTGTGTAATATAAGGTGCTTGAGCTAGTATTGAAAATTGCGGCAAAGCAAATAGCAACAAGATTATAATGAGTAGTGTTATTAATATCTTCTTCATTATTTCAACCCCGAATGTGCCATTGTGTTCATAACATTTTTCTGTAAGATAATAAACAAGATGATATTAGGGAGGAAGATAATCAAGGAGGCTGCCGCAGCCATTCCTTGAGCAGCTATTCCGCTCGTTCCTAATGTTAATGTACTAAAATAGTATGGCAATGTTTTTAATGCTTCATCAGAAATGAAGAGCTGTGAAGTTTCAACGTTATTCCAAGCACTTTGGAATGCTAAAATTGCAATCGTTGCAAGTGCAGGTTTAACGAGTGGTAAAACAATCATTCGATATATTTGGAATCGATTAGCACCATCAATTTTTGCTGCATCATGCAGTTCTCGTGGTATTTGATCCATAAACTGCTTTAGTAGGAATACCCCAACTGGCATCGCAATCAATGGAACAATATGTGCAGCAAATGAATTCGTAACACCTAAAACATTCATGACAATGTATCTTGGAACCGCAACTGCGATTGCCACAAACATAATTGCAACTTGGTTAGCAGCAAACAACCATTTTTTTCCCTTAAAGTCTAAGAAAGAGAATGCAAATGCTGCTAGTGATGAAAGTAATAAACTCAAGAAAATGACGATTGATGCTGACATTAAACTGTTAAACAAATAGCGTCCAAAAGGTATACCAGATTGCTGTGAAGCATTCATAAGTTGTCTAAAGTTATCAAATGTGACTCTTGAAGCGAAAAATCTTGGTGGATAAGCATATAGCTCATCTAGAGGTTTAAATGCATGCGAGATAATGAAAATAATTGGTAATACCATTAAAAGTAATATGGGGATTAAAATCATATAAAACTTTATTTGACTTCGGTGAAAATTTGTAGGATTAATCATTGCACCAAAGTAACTAGACTTTTTACGCTTTTTCAATCGCGTTCACCTCCAAAGAGTTTGTGTGCGACTCGACTGAAAAATAGTACAAGCAATAAAAGCATTACGGAAACTGCGCTTGCATAACCCATTTCAAATCTTGCGAATCCGTAATCATTCATATGATCAACAATTAACCAGCCAGCCATCTGAGGAGGCGGGAAGGACATCGTCAATGCTGTGGCTATACCTGCAGCATTAAAAGTTGATACGATTGCCATGACTGCACCAAACAACATTTGAGGTTTCATTGATGGTATCGTTATATAAAATATTTCTTGCCACCTATTTTTTAATCCATCAATATAAGCTGCTTCATATATTTCTCTATTTATATTTAGAATCCCAGACAACATTGCTAAAAATCCAATGCCCATGCTTGACCATAATCCAACAAAAAGCATGATGATCATAATTGCACTCGGGTCTTGTAACCATTGAACAGGCGTATTGATTACACCATAGTTTATGAGCATATTATTGAGATATCCTCTATTATCTCCTGAAAACAAGACACGCCAAACAACAGTCATTAGAACACCACTTGTCAACGCTGGTGAATAAATGATAATTGCACTAAATGTTCTTGCACGATGTGGTATTTGTGCTAAAATCCAAGCTAGCATAAATGATAAAGCATATCCACCAGGACCAATGATTAATGCGTAACGAATCGTTGTTGGTAAAGCAAATTGCATAAAATCAGTATCTTGGGTAAAAAGATTAATATAGTTTCTCATACCTACAAAAGATGGGAAATTGACAGTATCATAGTATGTAAATGATAATAGTATTGCAATAACGATTAATACAACAACAAAAAGAATGAAAAATGTAGCATAAGGAAGAATGAATAAGTATGAGGTATTGAACTTGTTCTTATGGGATCCAGTTTTGGATGTTGTCGTTTCTCGGAACGATGTATTCACGAACAGTCACACCTCCTTTATAATATCCAAATTCTTCGTATTTTCTCATTAACTCACGATTAATTCTTGGTATCGATTGATCGATAGCTACTCTTGGATTCATTTGATCGATTACGATTTTGTTCCAAATATTAGTTAGTTCTCTTTCAACGATATAGCTACCTGGTGTAACTGCAGGGATTCTTGACCACTGTGCTTGTAATAACGATTGTACTTTGACTTCGTCGTCCCAAATTGATTGTTCCAAAGCATCAAGATTTGCAGGTAAAAACAAATAGCGTTCACCTAAAACCATTTTTACTGTTTCTAGTAAGGTCAATTGTGTTTCTACTTTATTCCACCACTGAATGAGTTGAAAACCTTCGTCTTTCATATTAGATTTTTCGAATAGAATACTTGCTTTACCATAAGTAGGTGCCCATCTTGCAACTTCTCCTAAAGTATCATCATAGACTCCTGGGATTGGCAAAACACCCCATTGCCCTGCAAGTTCTGGTGCTGCATACTTGAGTTGAAGATATAGATCAACAGATGCCACACCAATTGGTAATGATCCCGATCTAAAATGCTCAAAAAAGTTAGGGACTTGTTGTGGTAAATTATAAATGTTAAATATGTCTGTCATAAAAGTAATTGCTTCAATATTCTTAGCTTCATTAAACGTCGTTGACATACCATTTTCTGTATATATATCACCGCCAAATTGATAGATAAATGGTGCTGTTAAGCCAAATCCCTTATATGCACCTTCGCCACCAAGTGGATGATAAAAATTCATTTGGTAACTTTGAAGGATTGGCAAAATACCTAAAACATCATCCCATGTATCGGGTGGTTCAATGCCTAAAAAGTTCAAGATATCTTTTCGGTAGAACATCAGAGAAACTCCTTGTGTCTCTGGAACTCCGTATACACCATCTTCAAAGATCATAGGTGTGAAATTGTTTGGGTGATAAGGTTGAACGAGTTCAGCAAATCCATCAAATTGCCTTAAATCAGCTAACATTCCTCGAAGTGCATACGCATAGGGTTCCCAACTATCTATGCTTAAAACAACATCAGGGTTCGTTCCTGTTGCATTATTTAAAATGATGCGTTGTGTATTAGGTAATACACTTAATCTAACAGGTATTCCAGTTTCTTTTGTAAACCCATCATCTATCATATTTTGCATAATATCTAGATATAAACTAGATTGTCCGATCCATACTTCTAATACGTCATCGTTAGGATTAGATGTAAGACGGTACCGTTGATCAAAAAATGAATATACAAATGATTGCACTGAGAATATAACTCTTTGCCATATATTAGGATGTGCTTTGTCTAATTCTATATCATTACCAAATAAATGTATTTGATCGATATGAAGGGGTTGCACATTCATTTGATTGATTGCGATACCAATTAATTGATAACTTGATCCACTTCCAACATTAAGTTCAGATATCTTATTAGGAATACGATTGGGATTTTGAGCTAAACGTCTTAATTGCTTGCTCGCAATTTGTAAAGTAGAAACGCCAGTTGCTCTTGAACTTGATGGTGTAATTTGATTTATCTCATCATAAATCATATCAAGTGTATCCGCATAAGATAACAAATCTTCTTTTATAGTTGGTAAGTATCTTAAAATGTCCCAGTCAATTAATACATCTGTTGAATTACCGGTAATTTGTGAAACTGCTAAACCTAAACTATTAATCTGATCCATAACATTGTGCAATGTGTCAATATAGTTTATGAGATGAGCTGTTGTTACTTCTAGCGAAATTGTATGCTCTCCCGATTCGAAATAAAACCAGAATTCACCATCGTCGCTACCAAGAGTATGATTTGTCCAATTTTTAACATATGGAAATAGATACGTATCTAGTTCTTGAAATGGCACTTCATCATTTATGCGTATGCGTCTTGCACTACTCATGCCAACCATATCTCTTTGTAAATACTTAAAGTTGATTCGATAAAGACCACTGGTTTCAATATTAAACTCGTAATCTACTGTCATTCCAGAACGTACCATAGATTGCCCATCTAAAATATTCAAGATGTTTATCTTATAAGATGTTGGAGACATGTTTGGCCCTTTAAAATAGCCTGCTTTGATTTCAATATCATTTTTCGAAGTAAAAGATTGCCCTTCTAATGTCAATATTGAACTCACATGTTCATGATGACTGACCATATCAAAATAATCTTGATAGCTCACCATTGGTTTTGCACCATGCAGTGTCATATCTCCAAAACTGAGATTCTGATTGACTGGTTCAATTGATATTTTGTTTATTCCTTCATTAAATTGAAACCAAAAGCTATCATTAAATCTTCCATTTGTATCAGATAGTGTTTGTCTATACCATCCTTTTACAGGTACTGTACGAGGAAGTAGTTCATTGCCAAATCTATTATATCTTTCATGTTCTTCTCTACTTTCCATCTCCCATTTGACATCTAAAGCAAAACCCGACATCTCATTAAAGGGTATATCATCGTTGATGTTTATATGAACCGTAGGTGAAGTAGAGAAGTTGTTATCAATATAGAAACTTAATTCAAGTTGATAAAGACCTGTGTGGGGGGCTTGAACATAATAAACAAGTTGATCGTATCTTTGAACTGAAACAATACCATCTTCAAACATTAGGTGATTATTGTATATTTCTTGATCGTTAATACTAAATGTGAGTGGTTCATCTTCATATTTGTTATATGTTTCTATCCAACGATTCAGTGTGCGATAGTATGTATTTTCTCTAAACTGTCCCAAGTCAAAAACCCAGTCTTGGTTATTTGCCATAACTGGTGGTGTTAACTTAAGTATGTATAATCCAATACACATGGTTAACAATATAAAGATAATACCTTTCTTCATTGAATCACCCCTTAATGAATTCTAAAAACCAATCATATCCTTCATTGCTTGTTGTGCCTCATTTAAGGCTGCATTTGCAGCAGCTTGAATCATATCTTTAAGTGCTGCATAGGTATTTGTTCCATTCATGATTTCAACAAAATATGGTCCTGTAGCTGAGTCAACAGCATCCCAACCAATCACTTCTTTGTTTGCCCAAAAAGCACCATTTCTTAATCCTTCAACAAACTCTGGTGACACAAATCCAGGAGCGACACCTCCATAAGGGATTGCTTCCCATACTTTATTAACACCTTGTCCATCAATTCCATAATCTATAATTGGATAGGGAAAATTATTACCTTGTTGGAATAGTTCTTGACCAACATCAGCATATATTTCAAATCTCTTTAGCAAACCATCTTCACCAAAACTCATCCATTTCAGTAGTTGATATGCAGCTTGTTTGTGTTGAGATAAGCTTGACACACCGCCAATATCGGTATTACCACCTGTGACACCACCAGGACCAGGATATACATCCCAATTAAATGTAAATGAATCAAAATAATCTTTTGCAGACCAAGTTGCTTCTGGCCAGATTGCCACTTTTCCACCATAGGTTGGTACGAATGTAGGATCAGCATACCATTCTTCTAATTCCTCAGGTGAGAACCCTGGTTTACAATAACCTTGTTGAATGGATTCACTATATTTATTCGCTCCAGTTTGCATAACAGGGTCATCAAAATTAAATCTTTCTCCATCATAACCAAATGCATACCATGTGCGTCCGGTTACTAAATCTTCTTGCATTTTCAATACTTTTGGATAAACACGGCTGTAAAAGTTGCATCCGGATAACCCAAATTCATGACTTGTTAAATTTGTCGTTGATCTTGCTATGCTTTCCATTTGTGCATAAGTCCAGTCATAACCTGGTTTATTTATACTTGCTTTATCTAATAAATCTAGGTTAACAAACCATGCTGTTGGATAGATAAATGTTGGTACAGCAAATCTTTTTCCACCATAAGTTCCAAGTCCAGATACAGATTCAAAAATATGTTGTGTTGATGGATCATTTTCATACATTTCACTAATGTCTGCTAACATATTAAATGGTAGGAATGAACCTAAACGTTGAATCAAAAATACGTCGGGTAAATCATTAGCTTCAAGTAAACCTAAGAATGCAGTGTCCCAATCATACCATTCAGCAACAACTTTCATTTCAACATTGATATTCGGATACTTTTCAGCAAACGCTTCTATCATCAATAGGTCAATGGTGACCATATCTGGTTGAGTATATTGCCAAGTTGCATATGTTAATGTAATTTCTTCTTCTTGCCAATCAGGTATTCCATTTCCATTTTGATCCCAATACTCATCTGTTGGATCCGTAGGATTTCCAGTATCTGTTGGAATCGTTGGAACTGTTGGATCACCTTTACATGCCGCTAAAAAGAGTAGCACCATAACTATCAATCCAATACTCATCACTTTTTTCATTTTTATACCTCTTTCTAATTTTATTGTTTTTGCTCTAGTAAAAATTCTAATAGTTCATTGATATCACATGTTGCAACACAAACAAACTTGTCAGCACCACCATAGTAAACATAAAGTGTGTCATCTACAATAACGTTTCCAGTTGGGAATACACATCCTGTATAATATCCATCTGTTTCGTATGAATATTCGGGTTCCATAATATAGCTTGAGCTTCTTGCAATAATTTTTTTAGGGTCATTTAAATCAAGTAACATTGCCCCAACTCGATACTGTTCATCTTGTTGGCTTACACCATGATAGATGACTAGCCAACCATGTTTTGTTTTCAAAGGAGGTGTGGATCCTCCAATTTTTTTAAGTTCCCAATCAAAAGTTGGAGTTGCTAATAAATAATCATTTTTCCAACGCATTAAATCATCAGAGTATGCTAACCAAATAGATGGAACATCACATCCATAATCCTTTCCAACCCATTCGACAGGTCGATGAAGCATAACGTATTCTCCATTTATTTTTTCTGGAAAAAGGATGACATCGCGATTATCGATATCGTGTGGAGTAATTCTTCCAAGTTTTTTAAATGTTTTTAAATCTTTTGATATCGCTAGTCCAGTATTTGTCGTATTGTATAATAAACCTTTTGGCGATGATTGACCTAATGGCCAACCATGATCATATGATTTTTTTAACCAATACTGTCCTGGGGGGAATGGACGATATGCATAGGTAACATAAAACAGGTCATCAAATTTAACAATTCTTGGATCTTCAACACAACCTGCATCATATCCATTTGGTGTAGGTGACATAACTGGTTGATCTGATACACGCTGAAAGTTGATACCATCAGTACTAGTTGCTAAACCTAAGTGAATAAGATGTTCTTCATCATTACCTGCACCACGATATAATAAATAGAATACGCCATGCTCGTACCAAGCACCTGGGTTACATACGACCATGCTTTCCCATGTGTTATTTGGTTCTGGTTTTATAATCGGATTTTCTTTAGCTTTAGTTAATTTCATTGATTATCCTCCACAATAATAAAAGCAATATCTTCAGTAAATGTTAAATCAAACTCTAGAAAATCATTAAACGTTGAAATCGTTCTTGTTTCGATGATTTCTCCACTATCTGTGTTATATATGGATAACGAGTATGCACCTGTAGTTATAGGTATTCTATAGGTTACGTTTTTTTGATTAATAGTTGTATAATTATGTCTCCAATTATTATCAAATGCATAACCATAAACTCTATTGTCTATACGATATCCTAATAAACCTGTTTGACTATTTGACACATGAACACCTGGTAATGCAGGGAGTCGATCATAATAATCGCCAACCATGTCCATTTGTTGAGCGTATTTTCCTACACCAATAAATCGATAATATAGATTGTTTGGATGTACCCAACTATCCCACCACCAATTCATTGCTGCACCTGCTCCACCACCCATGATACCTGCCCATTGCGCTTGTTTAAGACTGATGCCCGTTGGATCTGCTGCAGTTGTATCTGTTCCATTTCTCCAATTAATTCCAATTTCAGATTGAAGAATTGGTTTATTATATTGTGTGAATAAATTATTCAATACCGGAGGTAGATGAACCATAATATTTTTTGAGGTGTAATCATAACTGTGTGGGTTTGCGAAATCAATCCAAGGAGATTGATATGCACCACCTGTATGACCCTTATAGCTCGTTGTAACCATTCTATTATATGGATCATTTTCTTTAATGAACTGGGACATTTCTGAATGCCACATATAAACGATTGCGCTATTAAAGTTATCTGTCCAATCAACTTCATTAAATAGTTCCCATGCCATGACTTGTGTCGAATATCCATAACGACCTAATATATAGAGAAGTTGTTGTTTGTATGTTTCTTTCGCTCCTAAATGAGAAAAGAACTGTGATGGGTATGATAGAGGTCCTCCATTTGCTTCATTCCAAGGATTTGAAGCCCATTGAGGATTGACAATTGCAGAAAACTGACCATGATTCAGCAATGCAAGCATGAAGTAAATATCATACTCAGCTGCTAGATCAAAAACTTTATCAAGTCTTGCAGCTTGATTGAGTCTTGATGTGAAATCATCATGAGCATTACCCCAATGTAATGCAAACGACCAAGTCCCCATCCAAATTCTCGTAAAATTAGCAAAATTGTCATGCATTAACTCAAACCAAACACGATAATCTTCTGTTTGTCTTGTTGAAGAGGTATACCAAGCATTATTTTGTCCAACTGGCATAAATGTTGAACCATCCTCAAAGACAAAATTTCTTTTATGTGTTTCTTCAACTTTAATAACACCTTTATAATCTTTAGTACCTTCATCTATAGTTACTGAAGTTTGAAGTATCTGAACAATAACTCCCTCTTTCTTAACTTCTAAATGCAATGTGTGAAGTCCAGCTTCCTCTGGTAAGTAACGTAAGCGGTAATGAGGGTCTCCTATATAATTAACCATTTCTAAACCTTGTGGCTCATCAGGATTTGTACTAGCTCTTCCAGAAATTCCATTTGGTGGTGCTGTCCATGATGTGTTTAAAACGATTTCATAATCTTGATACCAAAATGCTGGTATAGCATATACTTCTCCTGAAGGACTTGTAAAAACACCTTGAATATGAACATCTCGATAATCAAATGGGTTTGTTTCTAATGATTTAAATGTTTCTGTATCAGTCAGCTCAAACTCAATTTTTTCATATGCTTTTGGATGTTCAGTTACTAAGTTGATTTGTGAAATTAGATTCATAGGTGTCACCTCGGTTGGTATTATGGTTTCTGTTGGATCTGTCACTTCTGTTTCACTAGGCTTACATGAGGATAAAAACAGAAGAAAACTTATTGAAAGTATAATTAAATAGATTCTTTTATATTTAGCGTCCAATTGCATCATCATCCCCTACTTTTTCATGATTGTCTTTTGCGAATTGAATCAGTTCATCTACGGTTGTAAATGCTAAGGCAACATAGGAGTCTGCAGCACCATAATAGATTGCGATACGTCCTGTTTTTGAATCATGAAGTGTTGCACATGGAAACACTACATTCGGGACAAATCCAACTTCCTCATAAGGCATTTCTGGTGTTAAAACATAGTGCCCAGCTCTATATAATACTTTTGATGGCTCGTCAATATCTAGCAAAGCAATACCCATACTGTAAACATATCCATTGCATGTATTGCATACACCATGATAAAGCATCAACCAACCTTCATCCGTCTCAATGGGTGCAGGTCCACCACCTATTTTTAATCCTTGCCACCATCCTGAGCCACCTCTTGCCATAACATGACGATGTTTACCCCAATGAACCAAATTAAAGCTTTCTGATAAAAAGATGTCTCCAAATGGCGTATGTCCATTATCCGATGCTCTACTTAATATCTTGAAAGCTCCATCAATCTTTCTCGGGAATAGAACACCATTTCTGTTATATGGTATAAATGGATTTTCCAAACGTATAAAAGTTTTAAAGTCAGTTGTTTTGGCTAAACCAATCGTTGGTCCATGAAAATCAGTACACCAAACGATATAGTAAATGCCTTCTATTTCAATTAATCTAGGATCATATGCGTAATATGGCTGCCATGGATTCCCTTTCTCATCTACAAATTGAATAGGGTGTTGTTCGATATTCCATTGAATGCCATCATCACTATAACCCAATCTCAAATGTGGTAAGGTTGCTGTTGTTTCAGCTCTAAATACCCCAACGAACTTGTTCTTATAAGCTACAATTGCACTATTAAATATTCTTGAAACACCTGGTGCGGGATTTCTATGAATGATTGGGTTTTTAGTATATCTCCATACGGGTCCATGAGTATCTTTAGGTTTATCTTGCCATGGTATGTTTGCCAATGGACTTCCAATAATCTTAGCCATGAGTTTTCTCCTTAATTTTTTTATTGTTATCAATTAATTGTTGCCTTTGAACTGTACTGTCGTTTGAACGATAAACCTCTTGTGGTGTATTGAAGACATAATCTATAAGTTTATCGATTGTTGTTGTAGCAACATGAATTCTCGTATCTGATGAAGCATAGTATATAAATACTTGGTTATTTTTTTCTGTCCATCCATTTGAGAATACAACATTTGACACATCACCAATACGTTCATCATCAAATGGTGCAATAAAATATCCACTTGGCTTAGCAATCACTTGTGTTAAATGAGTTAAATCTGTTGCAAACATGTATAATACATATCTTAACCCTGCGGCCGTTTGTCTTACTCCATGCGCTAAATGAATCCAACCTTTTGATGTCTTTATTGGTGCAGGTCCTTGTCCATTTTTATATTCATAAATTGTATGGTACTTTTTACCTGCAATTATTTTTTCCTCATGTATTTCCGCTTTTTCAATGTTATCAGCACATCCGAAATAGATACCACCACCATCTCCAACATCTATAAATCCATCTTGTGGTCTAGTATAAAATGCATATTTACCTGAAACAAACTCTGGATGTAAGACAACATTTCGTTGTTGACTAGCTTTTGTCAATAGATTTGGTAGTTTCTCCCATGTCATTAAGTCTTTTGTTCGAACAATACCAACATCAGCCACAGCACTTGATGTATCATTATGTAATAAATCCTTCTTCTCGGCACAATATGTCCCATAGATATACCCATCTTCGTGCTTCACCAATCTCATGTCGTATCGATTGGTTTCTTGCTTATCGAAATCATCCCAATGTATCAATCTTTCAAACTCAAATCCATCAACTCCAGTTCGACTAGACGCTAGTGCAAATATTGATTTTCTATCAGCACCTTCAAGTCGAACAACTAGATAATGTTTTCCTTCATGATATATAGCACCTGAATTAAAAGTTGCATTGACCATTAACCTTTCCATGAAATATGGATTTTTGCTTTGATTCAAATCAAATCTCCATTCAATTGGAACATGATGTCTAGTTATGACAGGGTATAAGTATCTATCATAAATACCATTATAAAACCTAAGGTCCACTTCATTTTTTCTATTTAAAAGGTCTTTTTGCTTAATCTTAAGTTCATCATACTTTGGATGAATCATTATGACAACCCCCTTTTTAAGAGTTCTATGATAGCTCTACCATTGTGATAAGCTGCTTTCCAACCTTCAGCAATACCCCGATATTTAAGTGGTTCTAGATTTTCATCCACCCCCCACAACCATTCACTATTTGGTCTATCATCAACTATATATGTTTTAATAAACTCATAGATACTTATCGTAGCTTGTGCATACCGATTATCTTTATATTTTTGATAATGATTATAAAAACCAACAAGTGCTTCAGCTTGAATCCACCATATTCTGTCTTTGCAAATTCTTCCATGAATACTTTCACTGTATAAGCCATTTTTTGTAAAAGCTCTTTCATATACTTTTTCAGCAACATTTTTTGTCATTTGTTCAATATCAGATCTATGATAATCAATTGCTAGACATGCATCATCAATCAACCAGCATGTTTCAATGTCATGACCAAATGATTGACCAACTCTTCTGACTTGTTTATTATGATCTAGGTACATGTGGAACAGTATTTCTTTATCATCATACAATGTTTTTGTAAAGCCGTTTATTAACTCAATTAGTCTTGCTTTAACAACTGTGTTTTTACTAGCTCGGTATAGATTTGTATAGGCTTCTAATAAATGTAATAATGTGTTCGTGGTATAGGGTAAATTAGCTCCATGTTCAGAAAGCAACTCATTGTCCTTCATTAACCATTTATTTGTGAACTCTTCGTGATATGAGAACTCACCTAAATGAGCTTTTTGTTCAATAAGTTCGAAAATACTTAATGCTTCTTCAAGTGATTTTTTATTGTCTGTAATTTTTGCGTATTCTGATAGCGCATATATTGCAAATGCATGCCCGTATACATGTTTAGTAACATCACTAGGGAGACCATCATAAGTTACTTGCCAATAGTATCCACCATGTATTTCATCTCTAAGATGTTCAATTAAAAACTGATACGCATGACTCGCATCCTCTAATAAATCATCTTCCTTAAAGTATCCATACCATAGGCTAAAAGCATATAAGTATCTAGAAATAGAAATTAAGGTCTTATCTGAGTTTTTATGTGTTTTCAATTGATAATCGACTTTTCCAAAAAAACCTCCATTTTCCATGTCCTTTAGATTCTTCCAAAATGGAATTATAATGGTTTTAAGGTGTGCTTCTAAACCTATCATGTGAAACTCCTTTTATATGTTTTGGCTACTTTCTCTCTTAATAACTTTCCCTTTTATTAATACTCTTCCATATGTTCTAATTGGATTATTGATCTTCTTAATCATAATTCTAGTTGCTGTTGTTACCATGTCTTCAACATTGTTATCTACTGTCGTAATTTGAGGTTGTGCAATTGTTGAATAAATCGTATTATCAAAACTTACAACTGAAACATCTTTTGGAACTTCGTAACCTTCTTTTTTTAATGTGTTAATGAGTTTATATGCAACTTGATCACAGTTTGCTACAAAAGCTGTTGGCATTTTTCTAGGAAGTTTTAAATCAATCAGTTTCCCTAACCCATCACGATCACTGACAATATATTCATTATCAATATCCATTTGATGCTCTAGTAAAGCTTTATAATATCCTAAGTAACGATCCTGAATACTACTAGTTGAATGAATATTCCCAACAAATCCTATTTGTTTATGCCCTTTTTCTATAAGTGAATCAGTGATTTGATAACTTGAGAAAAAGTTGTCAGATATAATACTATCTATATTCGAATAATTGACATAGAAGTCAAAATAAATCATTGGAATATCTATCGTTTCAAGGTGTCTTAAATATGCTTCTTCAAGCTGACCTAATACGATGATACCATCGACTTTACTCTCTAAAAACATCCTTGGCATCTTATTATCACGTTCATCGTCAGGTTGAAGAATTTCCATGATTCCAGAATACTCAAGTGCTGTTAGTTTTTTGATCAACTCACCACAAACACTAAAGTAGTATGCCTCTTGTGAATCGACATATCGATTAGCAATCAGAATACCAACATTGTATACTTTTTGAGTCTTTAGACTCTTTGCTGCGTGGTTGGGTCTATATCCAAGATCTTCTGCTGTTTTTTTAATTTTTTCTCTAAGTTCATCACTGACACCATCTTTATCATTTAAAGCTTTAGAAACAGTCACAATGCTGACATTAAACATTTCAGCAATTTTACCCATATTCACTTTTTCTTTCATACTTTCACACCCTTTTAATATGTATCTATTAAACTTTTGACTATGATGTCATTATAAATATCTGATATTTTTTCATCACTACTAATCATTGTTACAACTTTTGCTTTATTTGGCAAAAGATGGAAAAAATTATCACTAAAAATCATATCTTTATACTTTAACTGAACAAATCTCTTCAAAGTAGGAGATACGAGTGTAATCTCTACTTGATCATTATTTTGATGAACTTCAATGTTAATATAATCTTTGACAAGCGTTAAATCTTTATCTTGAACAAACGTCACCATATTATCGGTTATTAACTGATTACTCTTATCTACCAATTTTGCATAGAATACAACTTGGTTTTTAAGATTTCTATATTGATTTAATTCCTTTTTATATATTAAGGACGCCTCTTGAGGATTAATAGATACTTGCTTTTTTCCAGATTCAATCAGTTTTCCATCAATTTGGATAACTTCCCAAACGATATGTCCTTCAAATCCTTCAAGTAAATCATTAGTTATAACAATCGATGCTGTCATCTTTCTTTTGTTTTCCTCAATTGAAAGCAATATAGGTTGATAGAACTTTTTACTATGGTAATGTAGTGCTTTCCATCTACCTTCATAATCTATACTTGACCATGAAGCGACTGGCCAACAATCATTGAGTTGCCAATAAATGCTCCCCATACACCTACCGTAATTTCTCCTAAAGTGTTCGACGCCATAACGCACACCTTCTGCTTGAATTAATTGTGATACATATAAAATATCTTCAAATTTCTTAGGATATTTAAACATTTTTCTCATATATGCAATAATTTTTTTATTTGCTGTCTTATTCTTTTGGTGACTCTTCATCACTTTCGAATATATGTGAAAATCTTGTGGTTCAGCAAATGTTTTTACAGTGTCTATATCTGGGAATGACTGTATACCAAACTCACTCATAAATCTAGGAAACACTTTTCTATAATATTCAATCGGTTCATTTCCATGCCAAACACCCCAATAATGCATATCACCTTTACCATCAAAGTTTGGTCGATCAAACCCACCACCTGATGACGGTGATGATGGCCAATATGGGATTTTATTATCTAGTTCACCAAGCCACTTAGGGATTAAGTTTTCATACAATTCTAGATACATTTTCTTGGAAACTTCTAAAGATGGCACATTCCAATCAACAATAGCAGTTTCATTTTCATTATTGCCACATAGAATACTTAAAGAAGGATGATTTGATAGACGTTTAACATTATCTTTGATTTCCTGTTCAACAGTTTCTAGCCACTGATTATCTTCTAAATTGTAAAAAGCACAAGCAAACATGAAATCTTGCCATACGATTAACCCTAGTTCATCACACATTGCATAAAAGTCATTTGAGGGGTACAAACCGCCTCCCCATATACGTATAGCATTATGATTAGCTTGAACAGCATGCTCAAGTAATAATCTTGTTTTTTCTATGCTAGTTCTTCCAATGATATTATCCTCAATGATATAATTAGCACCTTTTAAGAACATCTCTACCCCGTTATGAACGTAAGTAAAAGATGAACCATATTGATCATTTTCGATTTTAATCCGGCTTGTTTTTAAACCAAATTTTTCATTTTTTTGGTCATTACTGTGATGACCGATTAGTTCAATTTCTATTTGGTATAAATCTTGATTACCTAGTCCAATTGGCCACCATAATTTGGGTTTATTAATAATGAACTCATTCTCAAGTTGATTTGATTGATGAATGACTTGTCCATCAGGATTCATTATTTTTACATTTATCTTGGGTTGATCAGAATCTTTGATGTGAATTTTATAATTTAAAGTAACTTGATTAGTTTTGTGAACCTGTTTTAATTGAATATAGTCAATATAACCATTACTAGATTCATGTAAGTAAATATCTCTCCATAACCCAGCATCAGGTAGTTGTGGTCCCCAATCCCATCCAAACATAGAGTGTCCTTTTCTAAGATGTATAAAACCTCTCATTGCATCGCCTGCTTGATAAAAGTTATATGGGCATGCCTCTTCTTTCATCTCAATAAATGTTATTGGTGATAATAATCGAATTTCAATTGTATTTTCTCCATCATTTAAAAAACTGTTGACAAGGAAACGGTAACAACGATGCATGTTGTTCGTTGATCCTATATGATGTTGATTTATATATATTTCCGATAACGTATCGATACCTTCACAAACCAAATAAATATCATAATCTGACTTTTGCTTTATGAATGTTCTCTTATAGACATAATCATGACGCATCCATTCTCTAACTTCATACTCATTCATTCTATAAAAAGGATTTGGTATTACTTGCTCATTTAATAGATCGTTATAAACTGATCCAGGAACAGTGCCTGGTATTTCCATATCTAAATGAGGTATGTATAGTATCCAATTACCATTCAATGTTGTTTTCATATATTTATACCTCATAATTCAATATCTGTTTTATTTTGACTGCCACTTCTTGACCCCAACGTTGATGCGTTTTTATCGTTGGGTGAAATTGTCCACCAATACCATCTTCTGTCATTACTTTTGAAACGCGTAAATGGTGGAGTTTATGATGACTCATTTCTAGATAAACTTGCTCAATAACATGATCAACAAGGTGATGTCTTTCACCTTGTGATATCAGTAATATTTGTGCACCAAAATGATTAATAAAGATATCGTTAATAAATGATTTGTATACGTCTTTAAAAGTACGTTGTTCGTGAGCAAGAGACTGATGTTCTAAAAACTTCATATAACTATGATCATTTGTACCTAAGTTGATAACTATCAAATCTGGATTGTATGAAAAATCATAATGGATATTTTTGTGAATATCAATTTGACAATAGATTTTTGGTAATGTTATTTGAGCATAAAAACTTTTATAAAGTCCAATACCGCTAACTGCAACAATTTGATAATTAGCATCCAAGATATTCGATGCTATGGACGCGAACGTCTGTAGACCATCTTCACTTTCAGTTGTAAAAGGTTCATCAATAGAAGTTGAAAGATTCCCATAGCCACAAGTTGATGAATCTCCAATCCATTCAATCTTTAGCTGATCATTTACAGATGTTGGATATAAAAATGTTCCATCAGTAGAAATCTCATTCAAAATTGTTTTTGACATTAATGATTCACTGCGTTTTCTAACTTCAACTTCATATGTATCATAAGGCAAGTTTAGACATTCGATTGTTTGTTTTCCCTGTTTTAAATCCATAACATAGGTATGCTTATGATTTACACTTTTAACATCTATGACAATAAATGGTCTTTTGTTAAATTCTTCAAATGATGATTCAAAGGTTGCAACAATTTTTGAACCGGTAAATTTAAAACTAAAACCACTTGCAGTATAAAAGAAGTGAATGCCTTTTTCATCTTCCATTTTTCTGCCATGCCATATGATATAGTCACTTTTAAGTAGTTCTTGTGTTGTAATGGTCACAAATTTACCTCTTATTCAATATTATCGTTTACGATATCCCAGTTCATCCACTCACTGATTGCCTCTACTAAAACATCAGCAGCCTTAATATGTGTAGCAACACTTGGGTGATAACTACTTCCAATACCATCTATTGAGTTCACACCTGGTAGTTGAATACTATGTATACCTACCAACGGTAGTTCATCTTGTGCATCTTGTACAGCATTTAAGGTTGAATTATATATATTTGTTTCGTTCATCAATCCATAAGCAATAACAATAACTGCATCTGGATGCAATTGATTAATTTTTTTAATAAAATCTACAAAAGCAATTTCAAAGTTTTCTAATGCTTGTATTTTATCGTATGCGGATAAAGATGAAATATATGACCAATCATTCGTTCCTAAGTTGATAATGACGACATCAGGTGAGTAATTGTTATGAGACCAAACGATATTGCTGTTAACATTGACATAATCGTAAGCTGTTGGTATATTATTGTTTCCTGTCCATGGTCCTTTTAATAAAGGCCATCCACTCGCAGAAAAAATATTGAGTTCTGCATCAAACATATGTGCTGTTAAATATGCATATGCTCTTAAACCATCAGAATTTTGAGTAGATTTTGGTTCATTAGTATTAGATGCTAAATTGCCAAATCCTGCTGATGAAGATGCTGCAATAACTTCAATTTTACGGTTTCTTAATTGATCTGCTTGTAGGAAGTGACCATCTGTTGTTAGTTTAGATAACCCAGTAAGCGAGTCAATTGACTCACTACGTTTTACAACGCGTACAGTATGTTCACCTTCTGCTAACTCAGCCGCAATCGTATAAGTCTTTTTGCCCGAATCAAGAATTATTGTTGTTCCACTTGAAGGATTCGTTTCACCATCGATAAATACAACTAGATGTGGTTCTTTACCAAGTGGATTAGTTCCAGTAACAAACTCCGCTTCAAGAGATGTACCATAAAATTTAACTTCAAATCCACTCGCTGTAAAGTAGAAATAATTCGTTTTAACAGTTTCATTATAATGTGTTCGTCCTAGCCATCTAATGGTGATATCATCTGCTAAGAAGTCTTCAGATATGCTATTGACTAAAAAAGGGTCAATTTGTGTGTATTGGATAGACGCACTATAATCTGAGTCTAAATAAAGATCCCCATCCCCTATGGCTTGTATTTTGATATTATAGTTACCCGGTATAAAATAAAGATCATTAATATCTTGATTTTTAGTAATATAATATCTTTTTATCGACTGATTTGAGAGATTAGTAGCTTCTATTCGATAACGAACAGCATGTTCAACATCATCAAAGGTAATTATTGTTTCAGTTATAGAAAAATTGCTTGGAAAATCTAAAGTCACTTTATTTATAGTTTCTTCAGGCGTACACGCTGACAATAGAATTAAAAATCCAAACATTAATATGGATAAAAGTTTTTTCATTTTTTCCTCCAAAGAATCATATTTACTTTTTTTACTTTATCGTTTACCTAAATTATATCACAACATTTTCACAAGTCAAGAAACCGTTTACATTTTTACTCTTTTTTTTCATCCTCACTTGTGTACGTCTTTTTTTGTGTTGTGTTTGAACATAAAAAAACACTTAAAAATATTCCTAAGTGTCATGATATATTAACTTTCGTATATTAACTTATCCTAAAACTAAAACTTCGTTGATTTCATGGCATAAATCAACAATTTCTTGATCATGCTTCATATAGACACTCAATGCAGTTACAAAATTTCTAGCATTGCTTTTTGAAATAACCATAGAGATGCCATGACCATCAATCCTTCTAAATGTATTTATCCATGTCGTTATTTTTTTTCTATTAAGCCTTTTATGCTTAAGTATTTCAGATACTGCTCTAGCCATTCGTTTATCTTCTCCTAAGTTAAATGTGAACTGCTCTTTACACAGTTTAGCGTAAACAATATCAAGCATTTGAAATAAATCGCTTACTATAATACTTTCTAGTTTTGATATTGCTAAAAATAGGTCTGCTCCATGTGCACCTGCATGTGCCCATCCCTTATGTTCAACGTACCCTCTCATATCTTTTTCTAATGAAAATGATTCGATACTTTCATAAATCAACTTTTGTTGTAAATCATAACTCATCCAAGGTTTAATTGTGTGCCTTTTGATTAAAGCGACAAGCGCAAGCATCGAAAAAGTTCTTTTAAATACCAAATCACTTATCTCATATATTCCTACATATAGATTTGATATCAACTCGAGTGTTATTTCATTTAATTCTTGAGTGTCTAAATCTGCTTCAATGAATAACTTAAACAAATACTCGAGTATTAAATCGTCTCTAAGTTCTGAATCTATATCTCCTATATGTTCTAATGCCTCTTTTAATAAATATTTATGTTGATTAATATCTTGATCTTTTAATGCTTCTCTAAACTTGTTTTTCAATATACTCTCAGTCATGTTGTTTACCCCCTAGTAAATGTTTATAACCATTTCTTCTTCTTAAATATATAAAACATCGCACCGGCAATGATTGCACAAACAGCAACAAAGAAAATTAAAGCATGTTCATATGTTAACACTTCAAAATACACAAAGTTCATTCCAAAAAATCCGGTTAGAAAAGATAAGGGTATGAAGATTGCTGAAAACAGAGTTAACGTAGCCATGATTTGATTCATCTTATTTGATTGATTATTGATATGCAAATCAAGCAAATGATTTGTTGTCTCTTTACTTTGAATTAATCGTAACTCTAGTCTTTGAAGATGGTCCTTTAAATCATCATAATATGGGATATTGTCATTATTAAAAAGCAACTCCTTCTTTAACATGATTTTCTCCAATTGTTCATATACCGGTGAAACATTATTTCTCAGTTTCAATAATTGTTTTCTAATTAAATAAAACGCTTCTTGTTCAATATTCTTTGTCTCTAGGATTTCTTCTTCAAACTGATTAACCATATAATCTAAGTGATCATAAACATCTAAATGCCCGTCTGTAATAATATCAAGAATTTCATATAGCAAGAAATCAATATTTTTTTCTTTAAGTTCTTTATATTCTGTAAATAGCTGTTCTAAAGGTGCTAAGTAAACTGGTGTTGTTTCATGAAAAGAAATAATGATGTCGTTAAACATGATTAAACTTAGATAATCATTTTTAATCTGCTTGTTTTCAAGATAGGATATGTTAAACGTTCCAAAAAGATACTGGTTCGTCAACTCGATTTTATTTCTTTGATTTACATTAAGTACATCTTCAAAAACAAGATGATCAATTTGATAAAATTCTCTAATCTTTTTTAGCTGATCAACATCAGATAACCCAACAACTTGAATATAGTGCTTTGCTTGTCTTGTTGGTTCATACTCTTTAATAATATCCAATAATTCTACACCGTACTGATAATGAGTTATCTCGGTTTTAACATTATCATGCTTCCCAGTATACATCATTGTTTTTGGTCTTAAATATGACGATAAACCCATAAATTCACCTCCTGATTAGTTCAGTTCTTTAACGCTTGTTTGCTCTTTAATAGCTGATCATCTGCACTTTTTATAATTTCCTTAACACTTTGCGTACTTGACTTAACCTCAGCAAGTCCATAAGATATCGAGACTTTGTATTTTTTAAGCACTTTGTTCCGCTTAATGTTTTGATGAATTTTTTGGGTGAGCAATTCAACTTGATCTGAATCAACATCCATAAAAATCACTAAAAACTCATCGCCACCTAATCTTCCAATATAATCAGTATCTCTAACACTTTGCCTTAACACTTGACTAAATGAAACCAATACATTATCTCCAACTTCATGTCCATATGAATCATTAACCTGTTTAAACTCATTCAAATCAATCATCATACACATAAATTTAATACTGTTTTGTTGGTATTGATCAAGTACAAATTCTAATTTTGCTAAAACACTTCTTCTATTTTCTATTTTTGTTAACTCGTCAATCGTTGATATCTTTTGTAAATGATCGATGAGATGTAAATTATGTAAATCTGACTCGATTGCTTCTTTGAATAGATTCAATAATTGTTGATGCTTTTTTGAATATTTATGTTCTTGGTTGTTTAAAACACATATCGTTCCAAAAACTTCACCATCATGCCATTTAATTGGCAATCCAAAATATGAAATCATATTCAATGCAACATCAGGATTGTCCTTCCATTGTTTATGATTCAATGCATTTTCAACAATAAGCTGTTGATCGGTTCCAATCACTGTTTCACAATATAGACCATGTCCTAATTGATCTTTTCCATCTGCTGGATAAGGATTTTCTAGATTTGAGCTCTTAATAAAAACTTCCATATCCGTTTTTGTAATCTTCATAATTAAACCTGCGGGTACATTCAAAATATCAGCAATAACATTCATAATGTTTTGCCATTTAGATTGAATTTCATCAGTTATTTTTGGTTTTAAGTCATCAGTTATTTCTACATTCTTCTGTTCATTAAACTCTCTTAAGTATACATATGTTTTATTCATTATCCTCACCTGATAG
>NZ_JASCXW010000001.1 GCF_030012175.1 Peloplasma aerotolerans | reverse complement strand
AAATCATATGGATCATTTAGAAAAAGCGATTAAAGATTCAATTAAATATCTAAATTCAAAAGAAGCGAAGTTGAGTTTGGAAAGAGATGTATATTGGCCAAAATGGGATTCCCCGTGGTGGCATATCTTGCTTTTAAATGAATTAGGTTTGATACATCAAGTTCCAAAAAACATTATGTATCAACTCATTGAAAATATTCAAAGAAGCTTTCTACATTTTTTCCCAGTCACAGAAGAAGAAATGCCTAAAAAAACAGATCCATATCATCAATCATTATGTTTTTGCATGGCTGGTTCTTTATATCAAATGCTCTTTAATTATGGTATTCCTGTTGACTCTGAAATTCCTTGGTTAAGAGAATGGTTTACCAAATATCAATTACCTGATGGTGGATTTAATTGCAATGAGGACGCATATATCAAAGATCATCCGAAAAGTTCGATGACATCGACTTTACCGGTACTAGAAGCTTTATTATTAGCACAAGAAACCAAAGTTATCGATGACGAACTAAAAGCTTTATTTCTTGGGGCAGATTACGTTGTCAAACATAAACTTTTTAGGAAACTATCAAGCCAAGATGTTATGAATCCAAATTTTACTGAAATAAGATTCCCAAGATTTTATGAATATGATTATTTAAGAGGTTTCAAGTTCCTTTATGACTTTAGACAAAAATTTGGATACAGATTTCCTGACGTTATTACAGATGAAGTAGAAAAAATGGTTGAAAAACAAACTGTTGACGGTATTATAAAAACTAAGGGTATTCCATTTAAAGAAAAGAGCTATAATCCAACGTCAGAAGGCAAATGGGAGTTAGGTCCAGCATCATATTTTGAACTTCTGAATTTATTGCTAAAACCTAATAGCGAATCACAATTTTTGACTAATCAATGGAATGAAATTAAACCTAAATATTTAAAAGTAATTAAAGCTTATCAAAGTACAACAAACACACCTATCCTTATTAAAAGAGGTCATGAAGTTAAAGTCATTAAAAACGATTTAGAACATGGTTGGTTTTACTGTAAAACAGTTGATGGAAGAGAAGGTTGGGCACCTAGTAGAATACTTAAAGGTAGCATCGTTACTCAAAATTTTGATGGAACTGAGTTAACAGTTGAAGCAGATGAAGTCATCAAAGTCTATTATGAGGAAACCAACTGGTACTGGTCTAAGAATAAACAAGGTTTTGAAGGTTGGGTTCCTAAAGAACATGTAGAATCTATCTAAAACAAATACTTAAACCATTGAGAATCTCAAACTGAGGTTCTCTTATTATTAATGAACTATGATAAGATATAAATAGAAGTCATTCTATGGAGGCAATCATGCGTATTATAAGAGCATTTAAAACTTTGATTCAATATTATAAAAATATAATGCCTGTCTTTTTAATTGTCTTAATTTTAACAATGATTTTGTCAAATATATTACCATTGTTTGGGATGATTCTTTTATTACCATTAAAAATTAGTGTGGCATTTGTTATGTTAATTGCCTTAACAAAGCCGAATAGACTTACTTATATACCGTTACATATTGGTCTAAGAAGAACATATTATATTAATAATGTATTTTATATGACAATTCAACAAATCCTATATTTAACACCAGCTTTTATAGGTGCAATTATAGGTGCATATATATATAGATTTATTGAGTTGGAATCGCAAAGGGCTATAATTGTCATGAATTTGATTATATTTTCAATACCTTCAATAGTTATCTCATTAATGTTAGCAATGGTTCCTTTTTTACTTGCGGATCCTAAGTTCGATCAACGTAAAAAAAATCCACTTAGATATAGCGCATTCATATTAAAAGGCAGTTATATCAAGTTAGTATTTATGAGATTATTTTTCGTGCCATGGCTTTTGTGGTTTAGTTCAGGATTTATCGCAACCCTTTTAACACTTTATACAACAACTTTTGGTGGAGAGCCAATAATTCCAACATGGATATCATTATCATGGGTCTTAAGTTTGCCGCTTAAAGTCTTTTTAATAGATCCATGGTATCAAATGATGCATGCAGATCTATACGTCTCACTACGCTACAAATTCTCTCAATAATTTTTTAATTTAATTAAAACACTTTACTATTTTAAAATAACAGGTATAATGAATTTAGAACAACTTTAAGTTTAGTCCAGAGAGGCTAAAAAGGGTCATATTTAATTGTATCTATATATCTTAAACAACATACCCTTTTATGTCTTGGACAGAAAGGGTATTTTTTATGAAAAATTTGTTTCATTTAGGTAATCTTTCAGTACAAGAAATCATGTGTATTCTAGATCAAGCCAAAGAATTTAAACAAGGCATGGTCTATGAGGAATTAAAGGGGAAAAAGATTGCTAATCTCTTTTTTGAACCCTCAACTAGAACACAATACTCATTTATTGTAGCTGAAGAAAATTTAGGTATTCTACCAACGAATTTCAATGTTGAATCATCGTCAGTTAAAAAAGGTGAAAGTTTGTATGATACCGTAAAGACATTTGAGATGATTGGATATGATGGGATTGTGATTAGACATCCAGCAACAAACTACTACAAGGAGTTAGAAAATATCAATATTCCAATTATATCAGGTGGTGATGGTATCGGTAATCATCCTACACAAAGCTTGCTTGATTTAATGACTATTTCAGAAGAATTCAAAAAGTTTGAAGGACTAAAGATTGCATTTATTGGAGATATAATGCATTCAAGAGTTGCACATACAAACATTCATATTATGCGTAGATTAGGTATGGAGGTCTTTACATCAGGACCGTTTGAACTCGACGACTTTAGTAGCGATTATATCGACTATGAGACAGCTATTGAGACGATGGATATACTAATGTTCTTGCGAGTACAATATGAAAGACATGGTGTTGACGTTACGTTCTCTAAGGAAAAATATCATGAAAGCTATGGTTTAACTGAAGAACGTGTAAAGAAAATGAAACCCAACGCAATCATTATGCATCCAGCACCTTACAATCGTGGTGTTGAATTATCTGATTATTCGGTTGAGTGTGAAAAAAGTAGAATCATGAAGCAAATGCAAAATGGAGTATATATAAGAATGGCCGTATTAAAACGAGCCTTTGAAAAGGAGTAATTATGAAAACCATTTTTGATCAAAGTGTTATTGAAAGAACCATTCGCAGATTATCATACGAAATCATTGAAAAGAATAAGGATTTATCGCTTTTAACTTTTTTAGGTATACCGACAAGAGGTGTTACACTTGCAAAAAGAATTCAAAAAAACATAGAGCAAATTGAAGGTGTTCTAATTCCAGTAGAAATCTTGAATGTCAGTGGATATCGAGACGATGATAAAAAAACAGAGGAGAAAAACCTTCCAGATACTAACCTTGATAATCGTGTTTGTATACTTGTTGATGATGTTTTATTTACAGGTAGAACAGTAAGAGCAGCAATGGATGCTATTATCGATTTAGGTAGACCAAGTAAAGTCCACCTAGTTGTTTTAGTAGATCGAGGACATCGGGAGTTTCCAATACATGCAAATTATGTAGGAAAGAATCTTCCTACATCAATTTTAGAAAAAGTATATGTTCATTTTATGGAAGACGATGGAATCGAAGACGTTGTTTTAGGGTAATGATATGAGATTATTGCTAAAAAATGGCGAAGTCATTTACAAAGAAAAATTAAAACAAGACATTTTAATCGATGATGGCATGATTGTTGAAGTTGGAGAAAATATCATTGATTCAGATGCAAGCATCATTGATTGTGAAGGATATGTGATTTCTCCAGGATTTATTGATATGCATGTTCATTTAAGAGAACCTGGTTTTGAAGATAAAGAAACTGTGAAAACCGGTACTGCTGCAGCTGCAAAAGGTGGTTATACAACGATTTGTCCAATGCCTAACACAAATCCTGTTATGGACGATATCAATAAACTCATGAACTTCATGAAAATTGTCGAAAAGGATGCTATTGTTAATGTTTTACCATATGCTTCAATTAACAAAAATCTAAGAGATGATCATGATATTGTTGATATGGAAGGTATTCATCAGTACGTTGCTGGTTTTTCAAATGATGGTATTGGGGTTCAAAGTCCTAAACATATGTATCAAGCAATGCAAAAGGCAAATCTTTATGAAGCGATGATTGCTGCACATTGTGAAGATGAATCAATTTTATTTGGTGGATATGTCCATCAAGGTGTTAAAAGTAGAGAAAACGGATGGGAGAGCATGACATCTTTACCAGAAAGTTTACAAATCGCAAGAGATGTTTTGATCGCAGAAGAAACCGATTGTAGATATCATGTTTGTCATATTTCAACTAAAGAAGGCATTAGAATTGTCAAGGATGCGAAAAAAAGAGGACAAAAAGTGACATGTGAAGTGACTCCGCATCATTTATTACTAACGAGTTTAGATGTTGTTGATACAAATTTCAAAATGAATCCCCCACTTAGGGGCATAGATGATAAATATGCCTTAATTCAAGCATTACTAGAAGGAACAATTGATTGTATAGCAACTGATCATGCACCGCACTTAGAAAATGAGAAGAAAAGATCGATGAAAGAAGCACCTTTTGGAGTCGTTGGACTAGAGACAGCATTCCCGCTTATTTACACCCACTTTGTTAGAAGTAATATGGCATCCTTGGGACAAGCTATAGAATGGTTTTCTATTAATCCTGCAAAAATATTGAACTTAAATATGGGATATCTAGTCAAAGGTAGACAAGCGGATGTGACCATTTTAGATTTAAACACAAAGAAAGCTGTTGATAAGCATACATTTCTTTCAAAAGGAAAGAACACACCATTTCATGGTTTTGAATGTTATGGATGGCCAGTGATGACAATTGTTAAGGGAAAGGTTGTGTATCAAGATGGCAAATTTAATAGTAAAGAAGAATAATCAGATAGCTGAAAAAACATATGAATTGACTTTAAAAGGGGCGAACTATCATGAGCCAGGGCAGTTTATTAATATCCTAATCCCAGATGGCAAGCATTTTCTAAGAAGACCATTTTCAGTAGCAGATCAATGTGATGATGAAATTAAGATCATCTACAAAGTTTTTGGATCAGGGACCAAGGTTTTATCTAGTTTAAAACCAAACTGTGAAGTTGATTGCTTGCAAGAGTTAGGTCATGGATTTACGCATGTGACAACTCAAAAAGTTACACTTATTGGTGGAGGGATTGGCATTCCACCACTTTATTATTTAGCAAAAGAGTTATATGCTAAAGGCTACTCTATAGATATTGTCTTAGGATTTAACACAATCAATGAGATATTTTATATTAAGCAATTTGAAGAATATGGAAATGTTTATGTCACAACAGGTGATGGTAGTTATGGTATAAAAGGAACTGTCATGGATTGCCTAGAAACTTTAGATATTCATTATTATTATGCTGTTGGACCCACAGCAATGCTCAAAGCAATTGTTAAAAAATATAAAAATGGGCAAGTATCTTTAGAAGAGTATATGGGGTGTGGATTTGGAGCATGCATGGGATGTCCAATTGAAACAAAAAATGGAAGTCAACGTGTTTGCAAGGAAGGTCCAGTTTTTCCTTCGGAGGTACTCTTATGGAACGATTGAAAACTAAGCTGCCAGGCATGTCATTGGATAATCCTATTATGCCTGCTTCGGGTACATTTGGTTTTGGATTTGATTATGTTGATTATTATGATCTTAATATTTTAGGTTCTATCATTACCAAAGCTGTAACAGGAAATCAAAGATTTGGGAACCCAACTCCAAGAATTGCAGAAGTTTCATCGGGCATGTTAAATGCTATAGGACTTCAAAATCTTGGTGCTCAAAAATCGTTAAATGAATTTGCAAAACTAAATGAAATCTATCATAAAAAAGTCATTGCAAATGTTGCAGGAAGTAGTATTCAAGAATACGTTGATGTGATTAAACAATTAAATCATGTAGAAAATATTGGGGCATATGAAATCAACATCAGCTGTCCGAATGTTAAAGAAGGTGGTATCGCCTTTGGAAGTCGTATAGATTTAGCTGAAGAAGTTACTAGAGCATGTAAAAATGCATCAACAAAACCTGTATATATTAAATTAAGCCCTAATGTTACTGATATCGTTGCAATCGCAAAAGCTGTCGAAAAAGCTGGTGCTGATGCAATTTCATTAATCAACACTGTTGTAGGTATGAAAATCGATGTAAAAACAAGAAAACCGGTATTATCAAATCTTGTAGGAGGGTTATCAGGTCCTGCAATCAAACCGATTGCGATTCGAATGGTATATCAAGTCTATCAAGCAGTGAAGATCCCTATCATCGGTATGGGTGGAATTCAAGATGCGAAAGATGTTCTTGAGTTTTTACTTGCAGGAGCAAGTGCAGTATGTGTTGGTACAGCAAATTTAATTGATCCTAAACGTTGTCATACCATTATTAATGATTTAGAAAAAACTTTAGATGAATATGGTTTTGAAACCATAGCATCTTGTATAGGAGCCGCTCATGAAAAACGTAATCATAGCATGTGATTTTGAAAACAAACAAGAATTATACACTTTTTTATCTCATTTTCCATCTTATAAACCAATGTTAAAAATTGGAATGGAACTTTTCTATAGCGAAGGACCAGATTTGATTATAGCCTTGAAATCAGAAGGATATCCTATTTTTCTTGATTTAAAATTGCATGATATTCCAAATACTGTCCAAAAAGCAATGTCAAATTTAGGAAAACTTGATGTAGATATGATTAACTGTCATGCTGCTGGGGGTATAAAAATGATGCAAGCAGCAAAAAAAGGTTTGAATGATGTCCATTCAAAAGCTTTATTAATAGCTGTCACTCAATTGACTTCAATTGATGAAACTGAGTTAAGACAAGAACTGCTGATTGAAAAACCAATGAATGAAACAATAGTACATTATGCGAAAAATGCAAAAATAGCAGGATTAGATGGTGTCGTATGTTCTCCTTTAGAATCGAAAATTATTCATGAATCTTGCGGTGAAAACTTTTTAGCAATTACACCTGGTATCCGCTTAGAGGAAGAACAACAACATGATCAAAAAAGAGTTACTACACCAGCACTAGCGAAAACACTAGGGTCAGATTACATAGTCGTTGGTAGAAGTATTACTCAATCAAAAGATCCTTTAAAAGTGTATTTGAAAATGATGGAGACATTCTTATGAAAAAAGAAGTTGCACAAGCACTATTAGACATTCAAGCAGTTTTCTTAAGTCCTGAAAAACCTTTTACTTGGTCAAGTGGAATCAAAAGTCCTATTTATTGTGATAACAGATTAGTTTTATCGTATCCAGAAATAAGAAAAACGATTGAAAAAGAATTAGCATCTTTAATTTTGAAACACTTTCCAAATGTTGAAGTTATTATGGGTACAGCAACAGCAGGAATTGCTCATGCTGCAATTATAGCGGATATCCTAAATTTACCAATGGGATATGTGAGAAGCGTTCCTAAGGATCATGGTAGAACAAACGCGATTGAAGGTAAAGTTGAAGAGAATCAGAAAGTTGTTGTTATTGAGGATCTTATTTCAACTGGTGGAAGTGTTGTTAATGTAGTTGAAACCTTAAGATTAGCAAAAACTGATGTATTAGGTGTGATTTCAATATTTACATATCATTTAAAAGAAGCATCTGATCACTTCGAGAAACATCAAATTCGTCATATATCTTTGTCTGATTTTAATACACTTATAGATCTCGCATTAGAATCCAATCTGATTAATGAAAATGAATATCAAAAATGCCTAGCATTTCAAAAAAATCCTAAACTTAATGATTGGATGAATCTTTAAGAATATGTGAAAAATTTTATAATTTGATTGTTATGTCTATTTCTATAAATTGATACTATGACATGTCAGTAAAAGCCTATAGACATGTCATACTTCTTTTTAATGATGTGAAATATATGTGGTTTTAAGCGTTTTGGTATACTTAGGTTTTCATGTAATAACATATGTAACGACACATGTTTATCATTTATGATATAATATGAAAGAATTTAGAAAAATAGGAGTATAGATGATGAAGAAGAAACATTATATTATGATTGCAACAAGCGTGTTAATGATGTTACTTATGGGCACCGTTTACTCATATAGCGTTTTTAGAGTACATATTGAGACTCTTTTTGATGTTGGAACGCTGCAAAGTGGATTACCTTATATGACCTCGCTCGCATTTTATGCACTTGGGGTTATGGTCACTGGAAGACTTATGAAACCATCAAGATTAAGAGGTTTTGTAGTGATTGGAACGATATTGATTGCCTTAGGATGGTTTATATCAGGAATTGCACCATCATTAGGTGTTCTGATTTTCTCATATGGTGTACTTATTGGATCAGGTGTAGGTATCGTTTATGGAATACCTATTTACATTGCCCAAAAACAATTTCCTGAAAAGAGTGGTTTAATTACTGGAATTATACTTTTGGGGTTTGGGATGTCACCATTGATTACTGCACCACTCGTCAAAGTACTTATTGACTTATTAACAATTCAACCAGCATTTATCGTCTTTGGAGCAATCTTTTTAGTGATACAACTTCCGATATCGTTTATTTATGATACGAGTATTGATGAAGAAGTAGCAACTTCAAAAGTAGAAATAAAGCATTATGGTATTAAACCATTTAAGAGTATATATATACTTTTTGTAATCGCATCTACAATCGGTTTAATGATGATTGGATTATCTTATCAAATTGGTGTCGTTTATTATGAGTTTAATGTCCTTGAAGTGACAGCATCGTTATCTTTCTTTGCCATTATGAATGGAATTGCTAGACCGATATTTGGTAGATTGATGGATAAAAAAGGGTTTGTATTTAGTGTAAGGCTTAGTTTAATGCTGATAGGCATCGCATCGGTTATTGGCATATTGAATCAAGGCAATTCATTAATTTTATTCATTATGTCATTTTCATTATTTTGGTTTAACTTAGGTGCATGGTTAGCGATTGTGCCAGCAGCTGTTAAGTCATTTTATGGTATGAAATTATATAGTAGAGTCTATGGTGTTATGTTTACAGGTTATGGTGTTGGAGCTATTATAGGAACAGTCGTATCAGGAATGATTATGGATCTATTAAGATGGACAACAAATCTTTATATGTTAGTCTTGGTATTAATAGGTATATCATTTGTAATTGCTAGTTTGATACATCGTCAAGTTCGTATCAGTCAGATGTATATTGCAAAGCAAACACAAGGCATGGTTGAAGAGGTTTAAAAATATAAATGAATAAACAACAAAAAACGGCTCACAAACTGAACCGTTTTTTCTTTTTTACAACTAAATAGTTTTCCTCATATTTGACCATGAACGAACAATATTAAAACCTTCTTTTTCATAAATATTTCGAGCTGGATTATTGTTGCCAGTAAATAAAGACATATAGTGAGCACCCAAATTTTTGAGTTCCATACATAATACAGAAAATAATGCTTTACCAATACCTAATCCTCGATAATCAGAATGTATACCTATCCCTGCAAAATATCCTCTTAGATTCGATTCAACCTTAAGTGGTCCAGTAAAACCAATGAATTTATCATGATGTAGAGCAATCAAAATAGGTTCATGTTGCTTGATTCCTCTTGTTATTTCAACACTCCAATTCTCGTTATTCAAGTTATTAAATAACTCATCAAAGCCAATGTGCTTACTTGAATCATAAAATGTAACTGAAATATGTTTTTCTCCTAGAGACTCAAAAACTTGCTCAATATGACGACTATATGTGTAACCTAATATATTTTGGTAATAGCTATTTTGTTTAGCATACTCGATATAGCCATGATGCTTAAAGAAGTGGTAGCCAGATGAGTTTTCATCAATACCTGGAGCATTTGGATGAATATGAGACATTGTGTTAGGAATAATCCATTCAAGGTGTATTGGATTGAAAAACACGATATCAATGGACTGAATGAAAGGATACTTTGTCTTTATATAATCTTCAAAATGGTTCAACAAAACAGAAGCAATTCCTTTTCTTCTATGGTCTTGGTCAACTAAAACAGTAGAAATATATGCTTTTTGTTTATCTAGATCAATAGAACCACTTATAAAACCATAAATGATTTGATGTTCTGTGTAAAGATATGTTTTAATCTCAATATTTAAATCGCTTTTTAAAAATTTAGACGAAAAAGAATCTTGATCTAAAGACTTATAAATCATTGATTCTCTTTTTATACTGTTATTCCAAAAGGTTAATGCATTGGTTAAATCATCTTGATTGATTTCTCGTATTGTCATTAAATGACCTCCTTAAAAAAACTATCATCTCATGATCGATATATAAATGATTGCGATGATAATAGGTGTTACAACTGAAGCGATGTCTACCCAAGTTATTTTAACAGAGCGACGCATAATAAAATAACCAATAAAACCAGCTGCTGCTATGATTGCAATAGCAATAAATGATGTGCTATAGAAAAAAGTATATGTGCTTGCTGAAATAAACAATAGATTTAGAGGGATTAAGGATTTATAACCAATTTTACTTAAGCTTAGTCTTCCAATATTTTCAGATTTTTCTGTACGTATCGATTGGTAACTTAATATAAAACCAAAAATAGATAAAGTAACAAAAATGAGTGAATTGATGAAAACATGAGGTATTTCTAGACTGTGTGTGATAGGAACAGAACCACCTATATCAGGCCTTGAGATGTATAAAAGATTGTATGTGAGTTGACTTATCGAATAGAAGGGATTGAACATAAAGGCATGAGTAAAGCCAAGCATTCTTATCTGTGTACTCGCTAAAAATGTTGACAAAAAAAGGAAAGCTGTGTGGAAAATGATTATAAAAGCAATCCCATCAACAAGTGTATTAGCTTTTAGGAATAAATATGAAGTTAATCCATATAATACTGCAATATAAAAAATAGTGACCAAGTAAAGTAACAAAAGATATCCAGTTAAAAAGCTACCATCCGTTAGGATAGAAAAAGCTATAAGACCTATAAAATACATAGTTGTCCAAATAAACAATAGTTGAATAAACCCAAAGAAAAGCTGTGTAAGAAGTAGTTGTTGTCTTGAAACAGGTAGACTATAATAAAGATCAACATCTTTCGAATTTCTAAAAATGTATAATCTAAAAATAGTAACAATCGGAATCAGTATCATTATAAAAACAAGCGCTGATGCAAAAACGTCAGGTGTGCGAAAAGTTGGTCTTCCAGGGATGAGTTCATGATAATAACGATATGTATTCATCAATACTGAAATAAGGAAAATGAGTGTAGGAATTAAAGCCATAACTAGAGTTTGTAGCCACTTATTTTTAATTAAGTATATGAGATATAATTTCATTTTGAGCCACCACCTTGGTAAACCATAAAATATTCTTCAAAATTGATAGGTAGTTCATCAATAACATGATAATCCTTAGCATCTATCGTATTTTCAAGTGATGAATGTTCACCTTCAATAACAACCGTTAATACACGACCCTCTTGTTGCTGAAATAAGATTTTTAAAGAGCTTGTAGTTAATTGATAGGGTAAGATATCTTTTAATATAATTCGGTATTTCTTAAGTCGCGATAATTCATCACTCAAATGGCCAAATCGCTTAAAGCGACCCTCATCTATGATGCCAAAAGAATCACAGATATCCTCGAGTTCTCGTAGAGAATGACTTGTTAATATAAATATTTTATCGGCTTGATTTTCTTCAATCATCAGTTGCTTAAACTTAAGTCGTGCAATTGGATCTAAGCCATCAAATACTTCATCAAGTAACAAATATTTAGCATTGGATGCAAATGCTATTGCAATATAAGCTTGTCTTCTCATCCCTTTAGATATATGACTTAATGACATATTTTCTGATAGGTTAAATAGTGACAAGATCGACAAATATTTAGCATTATCAAATGGATAAAAGACATGATACAGATTTCTTAAGTCTTTGATAGTCATCCCGTGTGAATGAATTGGTTGGTCTGATAAAAAGAAGATATTTTTTTTAACATCTTGATTTTCATCTAGTGATTGTTGATCTATTTTGATTACACCATATTCTGGAATCAACACACCAGATAAAAGTTTTAGGAAAGTAGATTTACCAGCACCATTGACCCCAACTAAGCCAAAAATAGTCCCTGGTTCAAGCTCTAAATTCATGTTATTTATGACATCCAATTTTCCAAACGATTTGTTTAAATTTTTGACATTAATCATTTTTTTTACCCCCAAGTAAAGCTTTTATGTGTTTGATGATTTCATCATTATTATGATTTTCTTTAAGTTTGTTAATCATTGGATCAAGGATGGACAGTTCAGACGTTGGTTTGGATTGAAATGATTTAACATAAGCACCTTTTTTAGGTATGATTTCAATGAGACCATCAGTTTCTAAAAGTTGGTAGCTTTTCATGACTGTATTGGGATTAACACCTAAATCCATAGCAATTTTTCTAACGCTTGGTAAAGCTTCACCTTCTAAATAAGCTCCTGTTTCAATCAGGTGCTGAATATCATTTTTTATACGTAGGTATAGATCTATTTTTTCATTCATATAATCCTCCCCATCTGTATTAACTGTATTATTTAGATTTATTATATCATAGAAGTTAAAAGATACAATACTTTTTTAAATGAATAATGCTATATGGTTAAATCTAACTTTTCAGTGTGATATAATTTAAAAAAAGAGGTTTATATCGAATCTTGTTAAAAAAGAAGGGTTGCTATATGGATAAGCATGTTGGAACAGTAAAAAACATTGATGAGTATATTGCACAATTTCCAAATGATGTTCAGCATAAACTGCACAAAATTAGAAAAGTGGTACAGGATGCTGCACCAAATGCTACAGAAAAGATCAGTTATCAAATACCAACATTTGATTTATTTGGGAACTTAGTGCATTTTGGTGCATTTAAAAATCATATAGGATTTTATCCTACACCAAGTGGAATAACTTCATTTCAAGAAGAATTGGAACCATATGTGCGAGCAAAAGGATCCGTTATTTTTCCTTACGATAAACCTATTCCATATGAATTAATCGAAAAAATTGTTAAAGCGCGTGTGGAAGAAAATATGCTAAAGAATAAAAAGTATAATCGAAAAAATAGATGAAATAGGAAACGTTTTAAACATATGTGATAAGGAAGTGAGTCTGTGAAATCACTACAATATTCAATAGTAATTAATGCACCAAAAGAAAAAGTATGGAAAACACTTTGGGATGACGAGACATTCCGTATTTGGGCAAATATAATAGATGAAGGTACATATATCAAAGGTGAACTGCAGGAAGGAAATGAAGTTCAGTTCATATCATCAGTCAATGGATATGGAGTTACAGATTATATAGATAAACTCATTCCTAATCAGTTTATTTCATTTAAACATGCTGCAGATACAAAAGAAACCGGAAAAAGAGGTAGAGAAAAAGAGTGGACAGGTGGAACTGAGAGTTACACACTTATGGAAGAAGATGGTGTTACTAGATTGATACTTAATACCGATGTACCAGAAATTCATAGAGATACTTTTAATGAAAGGTTGCCTGAAGCACTAAAACAAATAAAAATTCTAGCAGAAAAACATAGTGAATAGAAAAAAACGGCCCAATAGAGGCGTTATATCTATAAAAAATTGCACTTTGATATAATAAAAGTATAAACGATATTTTCTTAGCTAATCAGGCTTACAAGAAAATATACCACCAAAATAAATGAACAGTCTTCTATCAAGTAGACTGTGTTTATTTTTGACCAGCACTGATGAACCGAAAAAATTAGACATTTAATATAATTTGCTAAAAAACCATATTCAATGATTTGTTATTCGAGTTATCTAAAATTGATTGTCTAGATATCAAAACATTTCCTTAAAGTGAACCTGAAATAAAACCAATTTTATGAGTCGATATTATTCTTCACCTCAATTACATTGAAAGTGTGATTCACTTCAGTGGCTGATCCAATCAATCCTTTACCTACTTCAATGACTAAAACTCTTCGATCATATGGGTAACCTACTAGTTCATCATAAAGCACATCAATGACTAAATCTATCTTATTTTCGCTATTCTTACTAAGGCTTCCAATCGTAAAGTTTTCTTGTGTATCTCCCCATCCAAAACTTATAATAATCATTGAATACATATCAAAATATGATTTTGTGATATTTGATGCTTCAAATGAAACCAGCAATCCTTGCTCGAGATTTATTAAAAACATATCATAGGTGTGAATAACTAAAGTATATTCATTATTATGGTTCTCAGTATATTCATAGTGAAGTAGACTATAAGTTTGAGGTAGAGATTGCTTTAGATCTTCATCAACTATAATAATTTGCTCGATATTATTTGAACTCAATAGAGAGCATCCGAAAAGCATTAATGCTGAAAGTAGAAAGATTAATAGAATTAAAAATTGTTTCATAATCAACAATCTCCCTCCTTGATATTTTACATATGAAGGATTTTTACTCTTTGTATCTATTAAACTATGCTAAAACCAATTTGTATTTAAGTAAAGTTCTTGTTTATCTTCTTTTTATCATTTTTATATTATATTGTCAATAAGTTGTAAATCGAAAATGAAGAAATAACAAATACTGTCATCACTAGTTACGACAACTGGGAAGATTGGTTTTGGAAAGGTATGCAGATTAAACAGTGGTTTGTGAACCATATGCATAGAAAACAGAAAGTTCTAATGACCATGCCAACAAAAAAACAGTAAGTGACGTTAAAGAGAGATTTACAATTAAAAGGTGTTTCCCATACACATAATTTGGCATATATTCAAACAACAGTAGTTGCTCATCTCATGTTGAAACTATCGCAATGCTTTCTTTAAAAACAGCCTAACAAAGCCATTTAATAATAGATATCAAAGGTGATTCTACATATCAAAGTGTAAATATTGCCTTTTTTTTATTTTTTGGCCATTGCGGGAACATCTCACTCTCATTGTGGGAACATATTTTTTGTTCAAATAGATTGAAAATGATAGTCGAGGTTTGTTTGGGTAAACATGTATTACTACTTTTTTTGACACTAAAAAATCATTATAATCTCTCTATTGAGGCCACAAGTGTTCTTTATGTTCTCACATTCAATGGTATAGGGTTTATCCACTAAATAGCAGGCTATTTATTTTTTAAAAAATATAAACTTATAGCATCATTTATAGTAAAGTTAGTATAGAGGTTATCAAAAACAGTGATAAAGTCCATAATGACAAGCCATTTTTTTACGTGAATCTGATTCAAATTTTGTGTTGCAAAAAAATAGATAAACATATATAATGTAAATAAAGATTGATTCGATGGGGGAAACATCATCACTTGACATAAAAATATCCATAAATTATGATCAGTCAAAAAAGGATACTGATGAAAAGGATTATTTTATTTTTTCTGTTATTCACATGTATTGGCTTTTTATCTCAAATGAATTCTAGCGCTTCAGAGCTCATAAGTAGTGAGATGATAGAATTACGCACTGCGAATTCAAAAACATTTCAGACAGATGATGGTAGCGGAAAAATGGTATTATATAATCATGATGTTCACTTTTTTGAAAATGGTAAGTATAATGACATTGATATGTCTCTGGTTAAGAATAAGAATAAGAATACTTATCAAACTAAAAATTCGAATTATCAAGTTAGTCTTCCTGAAACACTTGCTAAAGGAAACTTGATTGAAGTTCAACATCAAGACTCAAGTATTAAGTTTTATTACCCAAATAGTATAGAGTCTAATTTTTCTGTATCGAATGACTTAGGGTCTAAAGGGATAGAAAAAGCTCAAAGCCAATTGACATACAACAATATTAAGAGTAATACTGATTTAGTACTAGATTTATCACCTACACAGTTAAAAGAAAGTTTTGTCTTAAGTGAATATGTAGAGGATTTCAAAGTTGACTATTATTTAATTTTGAATAATTTGTCAATGGTATCTCTCGAAGACGCATCTTTAATCTTCATTAATCCTCAAGGTGAAATCATTTTTGAATTTGAGCCTTACTTCATGTTTGATAGTAATGAAGTCTATTCTGACGATGTCACTGTAACCTTTGAAGAAGTCTTTAAAGGATTTTATCGTTTCCAAGTTAAACCGAATCAAAAATGGCTGATGGATTCAGATAGAGAATATCCTGTTATTATTGATCCAATTGTTAATTTCAAAATGAATACAACAAATCAATTCATGAGAGATAAATATTGTTATGTGGGTTCAGCCTCTTGTACAGATAATTCTTACTTCCGTGTGCAGTATGATGACCTTTATTTTGTAGAACCACAAACTGAAACATTAGTTTTTAGTTTAATTGAATTGAACGCAAAAGACATATATGATAACATAATGAGTATATATAATAATTCCAGTTATACTTCGATAGATGATATCAAGTTAAAACTACATATTAAGGAAAACCAAACTCCAACAAGTGGTATTTTAGTTCAAGATATATCAGATCCATTAAGTTATGATTCAATGAATGGAATATCAGATTATGATTACCTAGATATTGACGTATTATCTGGTTCTGGTTCATTCTATGAATTCAACATTGATAATGAAATTTACAAACATAACATGTTAGAAGAAAGCCTCACTTTGAGATTATATCCTAGACAGCCATTCGTTAGATATTCTACAAGATTTTATGCGAGTAATTATTCCAGTAGTACATATCAACCTTCAATAGAAATCAATCTAGGTGAATGGTATGTCCCTGATACTCGAACATATCTCAATTGTTATGCATTTGCCCTAGGTATAAATGCTAATATTAGTCCAGGATATTTTTCTGGCACTCAAGATTCAACATACACTCATGTTGAAACTATACGTGAGAGAGTAGAAAATGATTTAGATTATCTAGGTATCGATTATCGGAGACTTTCAAGTTATGATGAAACTATAGACGCTAATGAATATATAATTGGGATGCGAACAGGGTATAATCCATCCTCATGGTTTGGTAGTGATTACCATTTTATTAGAAGAAATTTTAATGAAGGTTGGTTTGACAAATTTACCATGACACCATCTAGTTTTTTTGCACCACAACGTGTAAATCCAGTTCATGTAATATGGTGTCTGCAAAATCCACCAGGGCAAGAGCCATATGATGTTTATTATGGAGATATTTTGTATCTTGCTATAAAAATTCAAACATAGGAGGAATGACGATGAAATCATTAAATGCTACCATATGTATATTTTTTGCACTAATAATGGTGCTGATTTTAATATCTTGCCAGGATAATAAAGTAGTTACAACTGAAGGGGTTGTCTTTGAGAAAATCGAAGGTAAAGACGAATATACAATTGTTGGGTATACTGGTACTTCAGAAAACATCGTCATTGCAGAAACACATAATGGTTTACCAGTGACTAGAGTTGATGCTCATGCATTTAGGAATTTAGATTTAGAAATTGAATCTATTACTCTTCCGGACTCAATTCTTGAACTAGAGCGATTTAGTCTGGAATCATTGAAATTAACTCAGTTTAGGATACCTAAAAACTTAAAATATTTCGCCCCAGCTTTTGGTCGTTATAAGGAAACGAGTTTTATTATCCCGGCAGACCACACATATTTAATGGAAAGAACAATTAATGGATATTTATCAATTATAACAAAAGATCAATCAGAACTGATTTATGTATATAATACAAGAAATTATGATGCTGTTTATAGAATACCTGATTACATTACAATAATAGGACACTCTGCATTCATGTATACAACTTTTTCTTCAATTATTCTTTCAAACTCTATTGAAACAATTGAATCAGGGGCATTCTTTGAGACTAAATCAACTTATATAAACATTCCACAGTCTGTCGAAATCATAGGAGAAGCAGCATATTACAAATCAAATCCACCAACTGAACTCATATTGCCAGCAAATCTTAATGTTTTAGAAGCTAACGTCTTTTCCGACTCTAATATTGAATCGATTATATTGCCTTCCAACCTATCATATTTGCACTATTCAGCATTCAGTAACTCACTAAATGCATCAAACAATTATAATAAAATCAACTCCATAAAATTTGCAAGTTTTAAACTAAGTGAAGAGAATCTAGTCGATTTTACAAACCTATTTGTTTATTTCACATTTCGGTATGGGTATCAAAACACGTCTCCAATTCAAATAGTTCTTCCTCAAAATATGACAGAATCCGCTGAACTCCAATATGCAATTGAAACATCATTGGATATTGCCAAATCTATTCATAATGATTTTCCAGAAATTACATTTGAGTTTATTAATTCGAATGATTGAGCGAATTCAGCAGTACTTCAAACACTTCTCTTTGTTAAGCCATTTTTATAGTGGTGCGTAAAAATAGGGGTAAGAGTGCGTAAAATCTCGCTAGGGGTGCGTAACTTTTCTATAGGGTGCGCAATTGTATAAAAATAGGTGATTTTACTGAACTTGATCAAGCAGTTGGTACGTATTCGCTTGACTATAATTACCCCATTCAGAGCCCAAACATTTCTATTAATAATGTAACAGAAAATTCGATAACATTTAGAGTCTTTAATCCGATAGATAATGTTGGACCGCTTAAACTTTTAATGGATATATCTGATTCTACACCTAATTTAAATGTTGGTGTGGTTGAAACAGGTGATTTTATAGATTATACTTTTCATAACTTATATCCAAATACAGATTATACATTTTTTGCTAAGTTTGAAGATGATAGAAACGGTTTATCTAGCTACACTGTTTATATAGATGTAACAACCAATACAAGATTCCATGAAAAACCTAAAATAGATATTTTATCGAAGGGATACACATATGTTAATTTCTTAGTTACCAATGTTAGCAGTTCCACCGATGCATTAATGTTGTTTGCTGAGTTAAACGATTCCTCACCAGACATCTATATAACTTCTTTATATAGTCAAGACTCTTATATTGTGTCGTTCAATGGTTTGGAATCTGGTGCCTTTTACACTTTTTATGCCGTATTTAAGGATGATAACGATAATGATCTTACGAGTGTTTCATCACTAACAATCAAGACATTAGGTGGCAGTTGTTAAGTTGGAAATGAGGTTTCAATCTATATTTTAATATAGATTGAAATGCATTGTTGACAATCCTAAAAGAAAGAAAATATATTTTAAATCAAATACATATATATATTGTAGTGCAAAACTGAAAAGAGGTAGAGATTATGGAGATTATATCATCTATCATTAAATATAGTTTACTAGGACTAATTTTAATACCATTAATGTTAATCCACCAAAAAGTGTTATATAAAGAAGAAAAACAGGTGAATTGGAAAGTAGTTTTCATTGTTTACATTGTCATGGTTGCTATTTTTGTTTTAAATGATATTTTTGATTTTGTTGATTTACCAAATTAAATTTTCAATTTATAATGGTTCAAATTATAAAGAGCTAAATCATCTGGATCAGGTGATTTAACTTTTTTTATTCCATAGAATGAGTTTATTTTTTCTAGCTTGTGAAAAATTCATAGGATTCTTATATGACTACTTCTTAAAATTTTGCATTTGCAGATACAATACTATTGGACTGACTCTTGCACTTTTGTAACTTGTCAAAACTCAAACTATTATTAATTCTTAAATGGCAGTATATCTTTATTAATACTATACATGGTTCTATTTCTTAATCTTGTGAGTCTCTTAATATCATTTTTTGAACTGATACCAAAAACCTGTACTTAGTGTAAACTAGGATATATGCAGGAGGTATCTAATGAAAGATAAGAAGAAAAAGAATAGACTATGGAGCGGAGAATTCAAACTTAAAGTGGTTTTAGATATCATTGAAAATGAACTTTCTTATAGTCAAGCAGCACGAAAATACGATATGTATTTAACATCAGGGAGTTTAAATGATACATTGCCTGCGAGATGGGTATATCAGTATAGGCTCTATGGGAAAGAGCGTTTTTTTCAAACACCTAAAGACTATCGTAAGAATCCAGTTAGACAGTTCCATAAACCATCTAAAGAGGTAGAACAAGATTTAGAATTGAAAGTCAAACATCTAGAAATGGAACTTGAATATACAAAAAAACTTATCGCCTTAGTTCAAAAACAGGAACGAACAAACAAAAATACCAAGTAGTCAAAGAATTAAGGCGAAAATATGCATTAAAAGATCTACTTGAGATATCTGGTCTGCCTAGGTCTGTTTATTACTATTATGAACACCACAAAGAGACTGATAAATATCATGATATCAAGATACTGATATCAGAAATATTTGAAGCGAGTAATCGTACATATGGCTATAGACGTATTAAACTCGCTCTTCAGAACTTCTATCAGATTAAAATAGCATATAAGACTGTTGTAAAGCTCATGAAAGAGCTACATATCGTTTGTAAGGTAAGAAAAAAGAGATATCGCTATATCTCTCAAATATCCAATAAAATTACACCAAACCTACTCAAAAGAGACTTTAAGAAGGATGATCCTAATATCGCATGGGTCACAGATGTATCGGAATTTAGATTTAATCGTAAACGTTTATATTTATCGGTCATTCAAGATCTTTATAATGGTGAGGTCAAAGGTTATCAAATCTCTAGAAGTCAAAACCAGGATTTGATTCTTAGAACACTTAAGAAGGCAATCAATTCAAATGAGGATTTATCGAAGCTACTCATTCATTCTGATCAAGGTATTCTATATCAATCCCCTAAATATCGTAACTACCTAAAAAAATCATCATTTGTGCAATCTATGAGTGCTAAAGGTAACGCTTATGATAATGCAGTGGTTGAAAGCTTCTTCGGAACACTTAAGTGTGAAACAATCTATTTACAAAAGGTTAAATCATTAGCAGATTTGATTCGAACAATCGATGAATATATCTATTGGTATAATCACGAAAGAATTAAGTTGACATTAGGAGGATATTCTCCTATACAATATAGACTCATGAATCAATAAATGATACAATAACTACAAAGAACATAAAGTACAAGAAAATGGTATCAATTCAGTTGTGTGGCTTTTATTATTTAAGGTTTGGTTTTATATTAACCTCACTTAAACAACTTGGTTTTAAATACTCTCATATATAAAATCATAAATGATCAGAGATAATTTAATCCAATATCAAAAAAGCGCTTTCATCAGTATATTTTTTGTGCTAATATATAATATATAGACACAATTTTTGGGAGGAAATATGTATCACATTTATGGATTAAATTATAATCAAGGTAGATTTAGTATCGAGTGTTTACTGGATTATCCTATTGAAAGTAAATTTCAAGCAAAGATGAAGTACAAAAAAGTAATAAAATTGTCAGCACAAGGGATGGGGGCAGGGTTATTTGATGCATCTAAAGGTGTTTGGATTGGCACATGCAATAATGGAGAAAATACCCCTAAGATGACTAAATATTTAAATGAGAAAAGATTCGGTCCATCTTTAGACAAAACATATTATGTAGCTAATCTTCCAATCTAGGGGATTTTTAGCATAGATAAGTGTGGTTTCAAATCACCAAGCACTTATATTTTGTTAATCAAAGAAACACGGACACGAGTATACCTACATTACAAAAATTAAGGAATTGTGTTGATTAAAGGAGACATAAAATATGGTTAGGGAGTTTCGGGGAAATAGGTTTAGTTTTGATGACATTGTTGGAGATACAGTTGTCATAGTTCATGCGAGAGATGTGAATCTCCCTTGTAGAGAATTACTTGCTTTGATTGAAGATGTTTCGAAAGAATTTTCAAGTGTTGATTTTGTAAAAGTATCTTATCGTGAACATAGATACTTAGAAAATGAAGTGGGTTTAACTGGATTACCAACAGTAGTGCTATTTAAGAATAGCCGACCAGTTGATAGTTTTGTTGGGGTTCCTTCCAAATCTGAGCTTAAATCACAGCTGAGAATATATTATTGATTTAATTTCAAGATTTTTGTTTTACATAAGAATTTATTAAATTGCCTAATATAACTAGTATTATTGATAAAAATACATTGGAGGTTATTAAAAACAATGATTGATATAAGTTGGAAACAAAGTTTACAAAATGCTATAAAAAATACAAGTAAAAATCTTATGCAGTTTGATGAGGTATTATCTTATTCACCCGCCTATTATATATCTTCCTATGAATGTCCAATATGCTATAATTCAGTCCTATATAAAATGAGGGTTAGAGGAGCAAATACTGTATTCAAAGGACAGACATATAGTTTATTCAATTTATTTACTTGCCCAGAGTGTAAAGTGATTTATGCGTCTATCACAGAAACTAATCTCAATAATTTTACCAATTTACCACTTAGTTCATTTGCTCTCCTAAGTGAAAAATATAGCACTATTCGTGAGTATAAAAATGTTCTTGATTATACTGTAAGATTTCAACAAGGTTAAAAGACCAGATCGAAAATAAAACGAAAAGTGAGTAGTATTCAATTTGTGTGCTAGAAGATTTTTTTAGAAAGAGGTAATGTATCGATGGTAGACGTTAACAAGATTAAGGCAAAAGCAAAAAATGGTGATATTGAATCGCAGTTTTATCTTGGTAAATATTACGGTGATGAAAGATTTCGTGATGATAAAGAGGCTTTTTATTGGCTAAAACTTGCTGCCGATCAAGGTCATCAAGTATCACAGATGTTTGTTGGCTATAGTTATGAAATAGGCGAGGGTGTTAATCAAAACACTAAACTAGCTATAAAATATTACAAAATGGCCGCTTTACAAAATTTTCTTTCGGGTTTTTTCGAATATGGACAAGCAAGAGGAAAAGATTTTTCAACAGTATCACCGGACATGTTTTATAAAACCACAAATGCTGATGTAGCAAACACGGCTTATCAAGCTTCGATGAAGTATTTTAATGCCGCTTTCTTACCAGCAAGTTTACCACAAGGTGACTTTGAATATCGACGCTTTAAAGATTTGTTTGATCAAGCAATTAATGATTATTAGAGGGCAAAAATGATAAATTTAAAATTTCAATATCAAGATTCAACAATAGCTCATCGAGATGATAGAAATAAGGACTCATTAAGTTCTTCTGAAAGAATGGCTAAATTGATGCCGGGATTTAGAGATCCATTAAAACTCCCTGAGTCTACAATGCTCGTCGGATTCAATATATTTCGCGCACTGAAGAAGAATGTTCCAGGTTTTATCAAAGGCATGGATTCTAAATGGGGCGAATATGGCTATGGTTTCTCAAAAAACGGAATGATGATCAAGTTGTTTGAATCAGGTCAACCCGTTCTGCACACATGTTCAATAAACGTGCTAGAAGAATTTGAAATTCAAGCTTTTGGAACAACTGAGGAGAAACTATCGCAAATAGATTTTGAAAAATGGAATGATGCACTCATGTATGGTGTTGATGCCGTAATATATATATAAGATAAATTAGTGTAGTAAAAAACATGTATAGGAGATAATAAAATGGGAGATTACTATAAAAAGACATATGGGAATAGATTGATTTACAATAAGAAAGAACTAGAAAATGATTTAAAGAAAGCATTCCAGTTATTTTTGTTTGAGTATTATTTGATTGTAGAAATTAATAACAACAAAATAAGTGTTACACATAATATCTCTGCAAGGGACAGTGAAGTTTTAGCATGGGTAACCCAGGTTTTAAATCAAGGTGGGTTTGGAAACGATCATTTGGGAAGCAAACAAACCATAATTGTGCAAATTTCTTGGCGTGATAGTAATACAATTGGAATTGATCACCCAGAGGGGCTAAAGGGTTATACAAGAGATAAGTTAAGGGAAATATTCAATAAGAATAGTCTGAGTGAAGGGTTTTATGCTAGATAGGGTGCTAAAATATTAGTAGGGTGCTAAAATATTAGTAGGGTGCTAAATTGTATTAGCACCGGTTACCTTAGACAGTCCAGTAAAGGGGATTTAAACCCTATTGATTATTTTTGTTGTGAAAAAATCAACGATGGTGTTTCAACTAGATGACTTCAATGTAACAACTCAAAAATATGTTACTTTGGTATTTTAGCCACCTGTCTAACCATGTAAGGGGAAACATATTTTAGTCGATTTTGATGTTACTTTAATACACACAAGGTTGATTTTGCAAGCAATATGGTTTTTTCAACGCATGTAGAGTCTATTGTGTTGCTTTCTCTAAAATAGCACTTGTCATATACTTGACACATACTTGACAACACTATATTTTTAGTCTAAATTATTAAAATCAGCCATCAGATAACTTTCATAGGTATCCGATGGTTTTTTTGTCTATCTGTGCAAATTTCGTCCATTGTGGGAACATATTTTTTGATGAATAATAGCCTTTTTTGTCCGAATGGTTGTCTTACGCAACATATTTGCTTTTAAGAATTGAATAGGAAACTATACAAAACACTCCATCAAGATAAAACAAAACACTCCGTCAATATAGTGCAAAAGACTCCATTTGAATTGCATATTCAATAAACGTGTGATAAAATATAGATAAGAAAGTGAGTGATATCTTGAATACAATATACCTTGTTCGAAACATTGATAGTGAACTTGAATCCTATCTTGAGGCTTTTGGTGCTGTACTTATTACAGGGCCAAAGTGGTGCGGTAAAACAACAAGCGCATCCATGAAGGCAAAAAGTATTTTGAAACTACAGGATCCAGACAAATCTCAGGGTTATTTATTAACTGCACAAACAAAACCCTCACTACTACTTGAGGGTGATAAACCTCGATTAATTGATGAGTGGCAGATGGCACCTGTGTTATGGGATGCGATTAGAACGTCAGTTGATAATGTGAGGGATGAAGGGCTATACATATTAACAGGATCAACAGTTGTTGATGAGTCGAAAATCATGCATACTGGAACGGGTAGAATCGCTCGTTTGAAGATGTATCCAATGAGCTTATTCGAGTCTAAGGAGTCGAATGGTATAATATCATTAAAACAATTGTTTAACGACAAAAATTACAATATTGATGGCTTAAAATCAAATTTAACCATTGAAAACTTGATTTTTGCAACTTGTAGAGGTGGTTGGCCATCGAGTTTAACTAAAAAAACAGATGCTGCTAAACTACTTGTAGCTAAATCATATTTAGATAACATTATCCAAATAGATATTTCTACAGTTGATGGTAAAAAAAGAGAACCATTAAAAGTTCAATATTTACTTAGATCATATGCAAGAAACATAGGCACAATCTCATCGAATAAAACCATCATTGACGATGTTAATTCAAACACAAACCTGTCTGAATCTGCATATTATGAATATGTTAACGCACTGAACAAGCTTTATGTAATTGAAGATATACCAGCATGGAATCCATCAATTCGCTCAAAAACCTCCATCAGAAGTTCGAATAAACGAATGTTCATTGACCCATCAATAGCAGCTGCTGCTCTCGGCGTCTCACCTCAAATGTTGTTACAAGATTTTGAAACTTTTGGCTTTATGTTTGAAAACTTATGTGTAAGGGACTTAAAGGTTTATGCAACGTCACTTGGAGGAAGTTTATCATATTATAGAGATCGAATGAATCTTGAAGTCGATGCAGTACTACATTTAAATGATGGAAGATTCGCATTGATAGAGTTTAAGTTGGGAACAAAGCAAATAGAAGAAGCAGCAAAACATCTTCTTGAAGTGGTTGATCTTATTAGAAAAGCAAATGAAACTAGAAACTCTCAAAAATTAAAAGATCCAGAATTATTGATGATTATAACAGGTGGTGAAATGGCATACACAAGAGAAGATGGAATTAAGATTATACCCATAGGTTGTTTGAAGCACTAAAAATCTATTTTGTTTACACTTTTGACTGCGTGAATTTATTAAGAAATTTGAAATTATTCAGTTGCTAATAAGTGTATCGATGGACTTTGAATTCTAAGATATATAGGGGAAAAATATTTTTATTGGTTTTCTATAATGAGACCAGAGAGGATAAATGATGAAAATTATATACGTGAGTTCAGAAGAAATATATAAGTTATTAAATATCACAGTAAACGCATTTGATGGTGAGATGTATTGGGATTTTAGAGCATATAACGACTGGTGTTTGAGACCAAATCTTTCCAGTCTTATACAAATTCATAAAGAAGTAATTTTAACAAGCGACATGAAAAAGTTTATTGATGATAATTATGAACAATTAGTGGTATTTTTCTTGACAACTTATGTCTCCATGACTCAACCAAGTACTCCCATCAGAAGTATGGAAGATTTAATGAATAGCAACACAAGATTTGCAATCCAGGTTGCTGACACTACTGAAATATGTATTTATACAAAAAACGATCATGATTTTTCAAAGTTATATGACTTATGCAACACTGTAGAGAACTCTAAAGTTGAAATTATTCATGATTTCATGCATTGGGATTTTGATGTTTCATACATCCTGAAGAAGTGAAATGAATTATCGTTAGTCGAAAGTTCAATGTTATATCACGGATTCATGTATAGAATTAACAACAAGGAATGACGTTAGTTATCAAACAATTAGAAGTTATCGTATGCTTTAGCGTATCAATGACGACCTAGCACGAGTCTAGATAGGTTTTCAAGTGCAATATGTTCCCACACTGGAAAAAGTCTGGAATGGGGGAACATAAAATGCCTAAAAATATGTCTCCGACGTACATGCAACGACATTTTTTCGAGCAATCAGATATACTCCACGCATGTAGAGTCTATCACGTTGCTTTCATTAAAATAGCACTTGTTATATACTTGACACATACTTGACAACACTCTATTTTTAACCCAACTCAATAAAAATCAGCCATCAGATGACCTTCAAAGGTATCCGATGGCTTTTTTTGTCTATATGTGCAAATTTCGTCCATTGTGGGAACATATTTTTTGGTGAAAAATGGCCTTTTTTGTCCGAATGGTTGTCTTACGCAACATATTTTACTTCAAAAAAAATTAGATAATAACGACCTTATAATTCATAATCTTATCGTACTTTTCGTTGTGATAAGTACCTGTTGCTAAAGGTTTTAATGCTTCAAAAGCATGTCTATTTTCTGAGAATTCTTTATCGGTATAGTTCTTTGTTCCTGCTACACAGAAGACAATGTTTTCAGGTGTTACTGAGATGATCTTGTAAATGAATGAGCGTAAGGTGTCACTATCAACTTCCTGGATGGGTTCTAGTAAATTGTTGAGTGTGGTTTCAATCTTTGCAAGTCTTGAACGTGTATCGTAGTTTTTTAAGTACTCACCCTCAAGCTTTCTGATCTCGGTTTTATTATTGTGAAGCTGCAAAGTCAATGATTGGTATTTGCTGTTGAAATCCTCCTGGGAAAGATTAGGATTCTTCACTTGAACATCAATGAGGTTTGATATCATTCTTTCAATCTCATCGCCTTGTGCTTGAAGTTTTTGAATCTTGATTTCAACATCACTAACTCGTATGGTTGATTTGATGATCTTCTGTATATTTGGGATGATGTCCTTTTCCTGTAAAAACACCTCGTTTAGCATTTTCACAGTCGCACCTTCAATCATCTCTTGGTATGTTGCTTTAGCCTTGCAGTGAGCTTTACCGTCGATGTAACCACCACATTGCTGCATGACTCTTTGAGCTGGTGTACCGTAGTTCCAATAGCGTCTTTTCAAGGTTCGCCCACACTCTGAGCAAACGATAAATGCTGAGAAAGGATAGGTTACATTGTACTTAGCCAGGTTCTGCACTGCTATGAATAAGTGGGACACGTTCCCCCTCCCTGAAGGTATTAAATATAGTATAATAATACAAAGGAGTTGATAGTGTGGTTAATCAGTACAGTGTAGACTTTAAGCTAAAAATAGTAAAGATGATTCTTAATGAAAATATAAGTAAGCACGAAATAGAAAGAACATATAAAGTGGCTAGGAAAACACAAAGAGACTGGGTAAGTAATTATGAGACAGAGGGTGTAAGTGGACTTGTCAGTAAAAGAAAGATTAGGGATAAACTATATACTGATCATGAAGTAGATCAAGTGGAGACACTAAAGCATGAGATACTCCTTTTAAGAATAGAAATTGAGCGTTTAAAAAGAGGCTATAATAGTGAAGATGTAAAATACATAAAAAAAAAGAAATCATGAATGATGAATACAGTCTGGTTCATAAATTCAGATCTAAATTCTATATCAATGAGCTATGTAGATATATAGGAGTTACAAGAAGCGGATACTATAGATGGCTAAGCAGAAAATCACATAAAACACAAAGACAAGAAACAAAAGACTACTTAAAATCAATCATTATGAATTATCACGACATGTATCCAGCTAAAGGATATAGAGCAATAAAAAAGGATATTTTTACTGATACAGGTTGGATTGTCTCATATTACCTGATGTATCAATGTTTTAAAGAGTTGGGCATATCAAGTAAAGCACGCAGGAAAGCCTTTAGAAGACCAAAGGGAATCTCTGATAAGTATCCTAATATCATCAAAGGTGATTGGTCTACTAAAGGACCCTTTGAGAAAGTGTGTAGTGATACGACAATGATCATTCATAAGGGAGTAAAATATGATTGGAATTATCATGTAGATGTCTATAATAATGAAATTGTAGGATCTGATGTAGCAAGTTACAAGCACTGTAATGGCGTTATGAATCATTTAAGAAGTCTAAAAGACTTTCTTCGTATTAAAGAGAGTAGAGGATATAAAGATAAGCATACCATTCTTCATAGTGATCAAGGCATTGTATATGCATCAAGCAAGTTTGAAAAAACACATAAAACATATCCAATTACTAGAAGTATGAGTAGAGCAGCTACGCCTACTGATAATCCAGTTATTGAATCTTTAAATGGATGGATCAAAGCGGAGTTGAAACACAATTTGAAAATACATGATTTTACAGACATAAAAACAGCAATAGAGCTATACATCAATTACTTCAATAACAATAGACCAGCTTGGAAACTTGATTATCTTACCCCAGTAGAATATAGAACTATTGAAGGATTTAAGTAAAGTGCATCAAGCATAACTAGTTATGATAAAATATAAGTAACAAAGATAGTTACATGTCCTATTTTTTAGACCTAAAGGGGGGGCATGTGTCCTAGAAAGTCGTAGCAGAGCAATTAATCTTCGTGCAGTTAGAGGACTAAGAAATGCCGTAAGTCACCACAGAATGTTATTTGTTTATGAAGACTTTGATGAGTGCATCGTGGATAATATAATTAGTGATAGCTTAACAGCAAATGTCATTAACTTATCAATTCTTATAAATCCATTCTATAAGGCTTTTATCATTAATGAATTAAATAGAGCAAAGAATGATAAGGATGATCCTGGGTTTGTGGACACAATTCCATCGAAAGCGTATTTTAAACTAGGAGAGAACTATGCAAACAAATAGTTTTGATAAAATTAGATTTTTTGAGGATAATTGTATTGTTATCGATGACTGCTATAGTCCTTTAACTAAAAAACGTAACATTGATAATTATATCATTCAACATGCTAAAGGTGTTATATCACAAGACAATGATGTTAGCTATTTGCCCGATGTTCCTGATTTGTACTATGCATCCTTACCGAGAGATGTAGAGAACATTGATGTAATAGTTCAACTAACACACTTAAAAGCACTAAAACTTTTTTCGAGTGCTCTAAATAAGATTGACATCAGTCATTTGATTAACCTAGAGCATTTACACATCATTGAAGATGATGTATTGTCAAACTTTAATTTTCCTAAATCACTCGTGAGTGTATATTTTCAAGGATTTGGCTTTAAGAATTTATTGCCTTTAAAATCTTTCATTCAACTAAGAGAACTCTATATTGATAACTCCTCAAAGTTAGTATCAATCGAAGGTATCGAAAATCTCACTAGTTTAAATCTAGTTTCATTAGACTATTGTACCAAGCTAAAAGACATCGAATCTATCTCGTCATTATCTAAAACTTTGAAAGCTCTACGTGTAATGGAATGCAATAAAGTCATAAATTTCGATTTTTTAAATGATCTTAAGGAATTGACAAATGTATTTATTGTAAACTCGCATTCAATGGCACCTATAAAATTACCAAATTTGGAATTCGTGAACTCAACAAAAATAGATGAATATATATGTAACTTCAAAATAGAGGACGGGAATTTAAAACCACTATTAAAATCAAAGCATGCAGAAGTCTTCAAATTCTACTCAAATTATAATTTGATAGATAAAGATCTGCCAAAAAAGTATGTAGCATATCATGACTCTAATTACACAGGCAAGAGAGTGTTATTGTCAGATCTAGAACTTGGAAAAGATGATCCTAATATAATTTGGACGAAGTAGTAATTTTTCACAGAGCTAAACACAAAATATATTGTTTAACTTGAATTTATTAATATATAAAAAGTATATTAAAAACTATACAAGGAGCAGTTATTGATGGATATCAAGTATAAAAAACCTGAATTTGTTTTATTTTTAGTACCTTTTGGATTACTCTTGTTATTTGGTGTTATTGACGCACTGATTTATTATGACAAATATCCAGAAATAGCAATTATTTCGATTATTTTCGGTGCAAGTGGCACACTATTTGGATTATTGATGTTGTTATATGGATTGCTATATATTTATGAAGCAGAGTTTGAAATTAAAGGTATTAATGCCGTAAAGAGAAAAAACGAAATATTTATTGATTTCAATAGTATAAGTGATATTGATTATATAAAACCTTCACTATTTAATTATCTAACAAGCACCGCTGGGTCAAGTTCATATTTATTTCCAGGATTTTTAAGGATAAACATCAAAAAACACAATAGCAAAAAAGGACCATATTTCATTCGCCTTAAGTACAAAGACTTTGAAAGACTGCCTAAAAAATACAAAGACTTAATGAAATATCCAGTCTGATGTATTAAAATATGAATTATGAAGTATGTAATGGTAACAATATACTATAGTAAAAACATTGAACAATTCGCGAATGACCTAATTCAGACATTTGGAGGAATAAAATATGGAGTATAATGACTATAAATTTGACGTTGTATATACAGATGAAATGTTGGTTCAATTGAGTAAGCATATTATAGATCTAAAGAGAAAGAGATTATTAATATACTTTTTTCTACTCACCTTATTATCAGCATTTTTAATTATCTTAGATATCGTGGGACCAGATAACATTCATACCTTGTATGCGGGGGTTTTCTTTTCTGCGTTTTCTGCTTTATCACTTACTGCGTTGGTTCAGACTCGCATATCAAAAATAAGGAAGAGTATATTAATTAATAGAGTGGGGTTACCTGTTAAATCTTCTTTTACACTAAATGCCGACACAATAACAATTGAAACAGTTACAAAGTATTCAAAGTCAAATGTCTTGTATGAATATTATGCTATAAAGAAAATTGATAAAGTTGCATCCGATTTGATATACATATATATGAATGATTCGAGAACAGCAATAGTTCAAACAGATAAAGCGGAAGAAATCTATAATCATCTTATGTTGCGAGTTCAAGGAAATAAAAACTAGCAAGTGCATTGTAACTATGATAAACTTGCATTTCAATTTATGAATTGTCTCGATATCATCTAGAGAGTAGTCTACCATTATTAAAAAGACTAGGTGAGCTACTTATTTGAAAGGAACAAGAAGATGGATAAAATACTAGATTTTATTGTATATGCATTAAGGTGTGTAATGCTGTTGTTTTCTGCAATGCTTGGACATGGTGAGGTAATCGACAATTGGTTGAAGGATACAATAGTTGGAGTTGTTACACTTTGCCTTATTATCTTGTTATTATTCTTCATAGATAGATTAACAGTTAAAATATATAGAAAAAAAAGATTAAAAATAAAAAACCAAAATCTTGTAGAAAATACAAGTAATTATGTTTCCTTTTGCATTTGGGGAGATGGTCCAGGAAGACCCTATGATAATGCATATGAATTGAAAAGCAAAAAAATAGATGTTGATCAAAAAACTATCAAATTTCAATTTAATGGTGGTGAAGAGTGTATTGTTGAGAATCCAGTTGGGATTGATTGGGGTCAAAAAGGTGTGAGAATCGAGAAAGCTACCATGATTACTTGGAAACACTACTATTATGGTAAACCTCAAACAATTGAAAACTCAATCATTTTCGAATATACTTTGATTGATGAATCGCATGTCCATGTTGTTGTGAAAAGTAATTTTTTTAACAGGGACGAAATAATTAGTATCGATAAAGAAATAGCTATTGTTTCGTTTTAATAAAAGTATTTTTACATAATAAAGTTGAACACCGAATAAATCAAAAACAATCGATTATTATCGAAGAATATGTTCCCTCACTGGAAAAAGTCTGGAATAGGGGAACATAAAATAGCCAAAAATATGTTTCCGACATACACGAACCGACATATTTTCGAGCAATCAGATAAACTCCACGCAGAAAGATTGTGTAAACATAATTATCAAATCATAATAATCCTGGTGGAATTCCGTCATTTTCCACCAGGATGGATTTCGACTCCTCATACAAAAATACCACCTAGAGCAAATTGATATGATCCCCTCAAAGTAGGCACTACAATTATTTAAACACTTAAATATAAAACGGCTAAAATAAGCCGTTTTAATTCATATGTTTGGTGGAGATGAGGGGAATTGAACCCCTGTGCAAAACACTTCATAAAGCACTTTCTACATGTTTAGTCTGTTTATGATTTAATGCTTTAACCTAAACAAACAAAAGGTTATAACACGATCCTATAAGGTTCTTTTATTGTCCTAGGAAAAACAATAAGTATAACTTACTAAAATTGGGCCGCATCAGAACCGTAAGTGAATTCAGAATTGGCTCGCACCTTTTCTTAGGCAGCGAAACTTAAAGATTGGTTTCCGGTTATAATAACCTCGGCTTTTTTACTTGAGCAACCAAGACATGCTTATACTCTACTCCATGCCGTGACGAATCCAGAACATCCCCAGCGCATATATCTTACATCAAAGCACTGCTTTTGTAAAGTCTAAACATTCATTTTACAAAAATAAGGGTGGTATAATATAAAAAAGAGGGGGTTATCAATATTCCAGAATCAATTTATAACCAATGATAAGATGAAATGCACAAAATAATCTATATATTGCATAATTTAAGTGATATAATAAATTAGGATTTACAAAGGGGACTTTACATGATAAAAGCAATCATATTTGACATGGATGGAACAATTTTAAATACAATTGATGACATTACAGATAGCGTTAACTACGCACTTTCTATGAAGAATCTTCCAGAAAAATCAGTTGATGATGTTAAACAAGCTGTTGGTAGTGGAGCTTTTCAGTTAATTGAAAAGGTTGTACCAGCACATTACGATGAAGAAGAAAAAAAAGAAGTCTATCAAATCTATCAAGAACACTATGATCAAAACAGCTCCAATCGTACCGGACCTTATGATGGTATTTTAGACTTACTTAAAACCTTAAAAGAACAAGATTATAAACTTGCTGTTGTTTCCAATAAACACGAGTATTTAGTGCATGAACTCAATATAAAAATGTTTAGAAACTATTTTGATGTTTCTATCGGTATGGTTGAAGGTATACCGATTAAACCTGAACCAGACATGTTGCTAAAAGCTATCAATCTACTCAATATATCTAAAGAAGAAGTCATATTTATTGGAGATTCGGATGTTGATATGTTAACGGCAAGAAATGCTAAAATAACATCCATTGGTGTTACATGGGGATTTAGAGACCGACAGGTTCTAGTCGATCATCAAGCAAACTATATTATAGATGAACCTACTGAACTATATCCAATCATTGAAGGGATTAACAAATTATGAGCATGATTAAGTTAGAGAATGTATCTAAATATTATAAATCCGAGGAAACTGTATCCGTAGGGATGAAAAATATAAACCTAGAGTTTAGCCTAGGCGAATTTATTGCTGTTACGGGTGAATCAGGTTCAGGTAAGTCAACTTTACTCAACGTGATTAGTGGTTTAGATGGTTATGAGGATGGAGAACTTTATTTATTTGGTGAAGAAACTTCTCACTACACAATTGCAGATTGGGAAAAGTATCGTGGAACACATATTGGTTTTGTTTTCCAAAACTATAACATTATTGATTCCTACACAGTTCTTCAAAATGTTCTATTAGCGCTTGAGGTTCAAGGTTATGATCCAAAAACAAGAAAACAAAGAGCTTTAGAACTGATTGATAAAGTTGGTTTAACAAGTCATAAAAATCATAAAGCTTCGAAATTATCAGGTGGACAAAAGCAACGTACAGTCATCGCAAGAGCACTTGCAAAAGATTGTCCAATTATTGTTGCTGATGAACCAACTGGTAACTTAGATTCTGCATCTGGTGCCCAAGTCTTAAAAGTGCTTCATGAGCTTAGTAAAGACAAATTGATTATTGTCGTCACACATGAGTATAGTCAAGTTGCAGAATATGCAACTAGACGTATTAAAATGCACGATGGAGAAGTCGTTGAAGACAAAAAAATAAAGAAACCTGAAGATGTAAAACAAAAAGACGCACCTAAAATTAAAGGTATGCCTTTTCATACGCTTCTAAGATTTACTTTAAGAAATCTATTTGCCACACCAAAACGATTGGTGTTCTTAGTGTTTATGCAAATGCTTGTCATGGTTGCATTTACACTTTTTTATACGTTTAGATTAAGCTCTATTAGAGAAATGGAAGTTGCCCAATCTCAAAGATTTCCAAATGTTCCAGAAACCAGAGTCCTAATTGAAAAAAGAGATGGACAAGATTTTGATATTGATGATTTAACATATTTCAATAACATCCGTTTTGTTTCTAATGTTTATGAACAGGGACTTAATTTTTATAACTCTACAAGGTTGTATATTTTTAAATCAGAAAACATACACACATGGGGAAATTCAACCTATATGGATGGTATGTATGTTGAAGGTACTGATGCAGCAAGTACACTTCGAGAGTTCAATATAGAAGGCTCGATGCCTATTGCCAAAAATGAAATTGTTATTGGCCATAACTGGTATAATTATCAGGTTGGTGAAACTGTTAAAATAGGAACATCATACTCATATGTTTATGATGGTGTACCTATAAATAATGACGACTTTATAGGTAATTTTGTTATCTCAGGTATCGATAAAACAAAATCTAATATATTATATTTTTCTGAAGCATTTTTAAGTGCTGAAGATGAAGTGCCTCGATACATAGAAAATATAAGCGTAAAGAACTCATTAATAAATCAAGCATATTATGGATTTGGATTTTTATTTGGATCAAATTATCATAATTTAGAAAAAAGTAGCATTGATATACCTGGAAAAGTCATTCGATTTGATGATGGTAGTGGTGATCCTATTGAATATGTGACGACTCAATCGATAACGTTTAATGGTTACATATATAATGAAAGCACTTGGAGTACAGAAGAAGTACTTATTACAGTTGAGGATGTTCACATCCATTATAACAATGTGACTTATTACGCGACGATGAGTGGTGAATTAGCAGATATTATCAAAGATTATGTTTTAGATCAGTACTCACATTTTTATTTATCAGAGAATAGACCAGTATTGTCACTCAGCGTTAGTGGTTTAAGTGCAGGCAATCGAGCAATTAGAACGATTGACTATGAAAAATATCGCGTGATATATCCTGCAAACATCCCTGATCCTACTGGTGGTATCTTTGTCTTTATGCAATCATTATTTACAGGAGTTTTCTTATTTATATTTGGTGTTTTATTATACTCAATCGTTCATGCAGTAACCAAGAATATGATGAAAACAAGACAAAAAGATTTTGCAATTTATAGGTCTATTGGTACGAATAAAACAACACTTGCTCGCCTTGTTGTATTAGAACAGGTCTTTATAGCACTTATTAGCTCAGTCATGATGTTTATTGTCTTGTATATCTTAGGGCTTTATGTTCCATTTATTTATCGAATTATTCAATATATGGAAAATATAGATTACGTCATCTTAATTGGCATCTTCCTATTCTTTGGTGCATGGTTAGGTTTAAGATTCAATAAGAAAATTTTCAAACAATCAGTTATTGAATCAATCGTATTAAGTAGGGAGGAATAATCATGATTAGAGTCAAAGGTTTACAAAAATATTTCTTCAGACATAAACGTAATGAAATCCATGTTTTAAATGATATGACTATTGATTTCCCTGAATCCGGACTTGTCGTTTTATTAGGACCATCAGGCTCAGGGAAAACAACATTATTAAATGTTATTGGTGGACTCGATAGTGTCCAACAAGGGACAATTGAATTTGATGATCAACAAATAAACCGTTATAAATCTAGCACATGGGATAAGATTCGAAATGAGTCTGTAGGTTATATATTCCAAAATTATAATTTACTTCCACAACTATCTGTATATGATAATATCGCATTAGTCTTAAAGATGGTCGGAATTCATGATCCTAATATTATCGATCAAAGAGTTGCGTATATCCTAAAAGCTGTGAAGATGTATCCATTTAGAAAAAAGAAGTCAACGCAACTTTCTGGTGGACAACAACAAAGAGTTGCTATTGCAAGAGCATTAGTTAAAAATCCTCGTGTTATTATCGCTGATGAACCAACCGGTAATTTGGATTCTAAAAATACAATCGACATTATGAATATTATTAAGGAAATATCCAAACAAAAATTGGTTGTTTTGGTGACGCATGAAAGAAATATTGCAAATGTTTATGGAGATCGTATTATTGAAATCAAAGATGGACAAATCATTGATGACCATCTAAACGAGTCGGATCATGAACATAACGTATCAGAAGAAAACATTTTATATCTAAAAGATATGAATCAAATCACTGAATTGGGAAATAGCAACGTCAAATTATCGCTTTATAACGATTCAGATCAAGTCATTGATCCTGTAAATATACGTTTAATTGTAAAAAATAAAACGCTTTATTTAGATATAGACAGCAGCTTAACCAAAGTTAGGTTAATCAATGAATCTAGCAACTTATTAGTTAAAGACGAACATTATGTCAAGAAGAATAAAGAGCAGTTATTAGAGACAGCTTTTAAAACTGATATGCTGGATAACAAAGACGTTCATAAGAGTTTTAGAACCATTGTTTCAATTAAGCAAATTTTCATGCTTGCTTTGCAAAAGATTTTATATTCATCTCGAAAAGGTAAAATCATGCTGTTTAGCTTTATCATGTCTGGTGCAGTCATTGCTTTATCTATCGCAATGGTTTCTGCAACCATCATTCCAGATTTATCTAACATGCGATATGAAAATAATTATGTTAGAGTCAGACAAACACAGTTTAGCAAAATGGATTATGATGAATTAGTAGCATATTCTGATGATGATGCGAAATTATATGTAAATACATTAGGAACGATTGAAATTTCAGTACTTGATCCATTAAATGAGGACAAAGCATTATTCAAACTTCAGTATTCAAAAGGTATGTTCCAACCAGCAGATTCTGAAATCACTTTAGATATTATTGATCATGTTTCAAGATCTAAAATCGTCAAAGGGCGAATGCCTCAAACACATAACGAGTTTGTGATAACGAGTGAACTTGCAGATCAATCCATACAAACACAAGGTGCGGAATTTGGTGTCTGGTCGTGGGACCATTTGATGTTAGAAGATTTTGAGATATCTGGTGTTCCTGTAAAATTAGTAGGTATTACAAAAAGTGATCGAAATATTGTTTATACAACAAGAGATTTTGCTAATATGATCAAACCAACTTCTTATTTAACACAAGCACCTATTTATGTAGGAACCTTAAATGCAACTATAATAGGTGATCATTATCTAGATGAGAGTCTAATTACTCAAGGACAGTTACCAACAGGAGATCAGGTGATTGTCTCACAAGCATTATATGATGCATTATATAAATTACCATCAGGTCAAGATTGGCCCAAAACATTTGATGATTTTGATTATACAATTAGCGGAGTATTTACTGACACAGAAAGATTAATCGTTGGTTCAAACCAAATCATTGAAAAAGCAAGATACGATAAAGTGAGCAGTTTTTATGTTTATTCAAGTCGACCAAGGGCTTTAGTTAGTACTTTGGAAGCTGATGACATCGAAGCTATTCTTGAACTTGACGAGCAAACCAACATCTTTAACCAAGCAACCATTCAAGCAAGAATTACAACGACAATCGTGACTTTAGTCATTATTGGCTTTACGTTATTAGGATTTTATTTCATTATGCACTCATCGATGGTCTCAAGAATTTATGAAATATCTGTTTATCGAGCATTAGGTATGAAAAAAACAGAAATTTTCTTCTCCTTTATGATTGAAATCTTGATTTTATCAACTGTTACATCATTAATTGGATATGGTATAGCTACGATTGGCTTAATTCAATCTTCGAATACACTAATAGGTATGTTTAGGGCATTTCTTGTAACACCATTAACGATATTGATAGGAATAATTATTTTATATCTTATTAATTTAATTGGTGGTATGTTTCCAATATTCTTACTCCTTAGAAAAACACCAGCACAAATTCTTGCACAATATGATATTTAAAAAAAAGAGCCAATCGGCTCTTTTCTTTACATCCAGGTTGTTATGTCATTAATATCAAGTCTAACTGATCTGTAACCATCTTCAGCTTTTTTGCCAATTGATACAATCATTACTGGTTTGTATCTTTGATCATCTAAACCTAATGATTTAACAAGCAGTTCGTGACGGAAACCTCCAATTGAACAAGTATCATATCCATATTCTTTCGCGATGAGCATCAGTTGCATTGCAACTAAACCACCATCGATTAATCCTGTTTTCTCTAAGCGATCTGCAGAAACGGTGTTGACCATATTTGAAATACTTCTTAGCTGTTTTTCCCTGACTTCTATAGGCATAACCCCAGCTTTAACGGCTTTGTCATATATTTTTTCAGCAAACTCATATTTCTTTAAATCGTTTAAGATAACGATCATAGCTGCTGATGTTTCTAGTTGGCTGACATTTCCGTATAAAACAGGTCTTAGTTTCTCTTTTGCTTCATCAGACTCTATAACGATAAATCGCCATGGCTGCATATTCATAGATGATGGAGCTCTGGTAGCTTTTTCAAGTATTTCAGTCATTTCGTCTTTGCTAATTTTCACCCTGGGATCGTAGATTCTAATTGATCTACGCTCTGTAATTTTCGACATTTGCTCTCCTCCTCATCTAAAATCATTATATCATGCATAGTGATTTCATTTAGTGTTTATGATTGCTTACATGTGCTATAATCGAAATAGGAAGGAAGATGATGATGACAAAATTTATATTGGTTCGACATGGTGAGCCTAGATATGATGAAGTATTAGAAAGAAGATATTTTGGAATGGGCTATGATTTAGGTAAATTAACAGATTTAGGTGTTAAACAAGCAGAAGAAAGAGCAGAAGACCCAATTTTTAAAGACGCAGAAATCATTGTTTCTTCACCTTATACGAGAGCTTTACAAACAGCATCAATTATTTCGAGAATTACGGGTATCCCTTTGACAGTTGAAAATGATTTACATGAGTGGATGCCAGACACGACATTTAAGTTTGAACTTAATGCAGGTAATGCTTTTGATGAGTATGTTGAGTCAAAAGGTGTTAGAAATGAATCAACGGTTTATCATTGGGAGTCTTATGAACATTTGAAAAAACGTGTTCGTTTAGCACTGAGTAAATATCAGAATCACAAAAAAGTTATTGTTGTGTGTCATGGTGTTGTGATATCAACACTTACAAGATTTAATGATATGATTGAGCATTGTGGCGTGAGGGAAGTTACACTTTAATGAATATTAAGAAGTTGGAAGCTTGGTATGAGAAAAATCATCGAAAGCTTGTTTTTAGAGAATCAAATCGTCCATATGATATTTGGGTAAGCGAGGTGATGTTACAACAAACACAAGTTGAAACCGTCTTACCTTTTTTTGAACGCTTTATGAAAAAGTATCCAACTGTTTTAGATCTTGCAGACGCAAAAGAAGAAACGCTTCAAAAAGCTGTTGAAGGATTGGGATATTATCGTCGCTTTAGAAATATGCATTTGGCAGCCAAAATAATTAAAGATAAATATGATGGCAAGTTTCCTAGTACATATGAAGAAATCATCAAGTTACCTGGTATTGGTAAATATACAGCAGGAGCTATTATGTCAATTGCGTATCATCAGCCTTATAGTGCACTTGATGGCAATGTAATTCGTGTGTTATCTAGATATTTAGGAAATGATTCTGATATGAGAGTTGAGAAAAACAAAAAGGCATTAGATCAAATTAATCAATCCTATATAGAACAAGCAAATCCAAATGTTTATACTCAAGCGATGATGGAACTTGGTGCTTTAGTCTGTCGGCCTAAAAATCCTAAATGTGAAACGTGTCCGCTTCAAGAACATTGTTTTGCATATCAAAATGATTTGGTCGATCAATACCCTGTATTATCTAAGCTAAACGATAAAAAAGAGTTTAACTATATAACATTACTCATTCATAGTGAACATGGACTATTTTTAAGAAAAAGAGATGAAGAACTTTTAAAGGGGATGTATGAGTATCCTCAATTTGAAAGTGAAAGTATAAATTCAGTGATAGAGATGTTAGAAGAACAAGATATTATTCTTGATGTATATAATCATCATAAAACGTATAAACATGTATTTACACACCAAGTATGGCATATGGATGTATACGAAGCTAAACTTATTTCTGGAAAGCTAGAAGATTGGATTTGTATGGATTTAGACCAAATCCATCAAGCACCGATGGCAGTTGCACATAAAAAGATTAAAAAATAAAAAAAGACCCTAAGGTCAATTTTTAAAGAATTCTAAGAAGTCTTGATTATCTTTAAGTGAATAATAGATTGGAACACCTAAAACATATAAAACAACAAACTCTCCAATAAATACGGAAGGCATTGTAATATATAAAGGACCAAGATGATAACCATAAGTTAAGATTAAACCAATGATGACGCCATTGATAATTGCTGGCCAAACCATCGCGAATAATGGAACTTTTCTCGTATACCACATCAGAAATCCAGCAATTGTGGTTGCCATGGTTCCAAATATTACATCAATAATAATCGCTCCACCTACCAAGTTAGCTATAAAACAACCAACCGTCAGTCCGATGATACTTTTCTTATCAAAGAAAACTAAGATCATTAACACTTCGGCAATTCTAAATTGAATCAATCCAAAACTAGCAAATTGAAACACATAGACTAACACAACATACACCGAAGCAATCATCGACTGCTTCAAAAAATCTCTTAATACCATTTTATTCATTTGTAATCTCCCTGTTTTGTTTTAGCTGGTTTCCTAGGGTACAGCTAATATTACTTAAACATTTTATCAAAGATATGCTATAATTACAAGATGAAGGATGATAAACATGAGTATAAAATTTGAAGTCTTACATGTATGTAAACAAAGTGGAGCACGCTTAGGGAGATTAACGACACCTCACGGGGTTTTTGAAACGCCTTTTTTTATGCCAGTTGGCACTCAAGCAACTGTTAAAACCTTGGAGCCAAAAGAAATTAAAGAGGTCTCAGAAGGGCTTATATTAGGCAACACTTACCACTTGTGGCTACAGCCGGGAGAAGATCTTGTTGAAAAACATGGAGGTATCCGTGGTTTTATGAATTGGGATGGATCCGTTTTAACAGATAGTGGTGGTTATCAAGTATTTTCGTTAACCGAAATGCGTAAGATTACTGAAGAAGGTGTACATTTTAAACATCATAAAAATGGATCTGCATTATTTATGTCTCCAGAAGACTCAATTAAAGTACAAGAAAAACTAGGTGCTGATATTATCATGAGTTTTGATGAGTGTCCACCACCTTATGAAACTTATGAGTATATGAAAGACTCTGTCGATAGAACATTGCGTTGGGCAAAAAGAGGAAAAGATGCATTATCAACTGATCAAGCGCTATTTGGTATTGTCCAAGGTGGCTTAAATGAAGAATTAAGGAAATACTGTGCAGAAAAATTAATAGAAATGGATTTTCCTGGATACTCTATTGGTGGTTTGTCAGTTGGAGAAACTAAAGAAGAAATGTATCAAATGACGAAGTATTTAAACCCTATTCTACCTTTTGATAAACCTAGATATTTAATGGGTGTTGGTGCACCTGATGATTTAGTTGAAAATGTAATTCATGGTATCGATATGTTTGATTGTGTACTCCCAACAAGGATTGCACGTCATGGGACAGCATTAACAACAGAAGGTAAAATCGTTATCAAAAATCAAACTTATGAACATGATATGAAACCATTAGATCCATATCTAAAAACTAAAGTTTCTAAATACACTCGCTCTTATATCAGACATTTATTTAAGGCAGAAGAAATGTTAGGGATGCGTTTAGTCACTTATCAAAATTTGGCTTATCTAAAGCATTTGATGCAAGAAATTAGAACAGCAATTAAAGAAGATCGTCTTCTTGATTTTAAAGAAGAAATGAAGAAAAAAACAAATTATTTTAAATCTAGATAAAAATCTTTCATTTATAGAGATTATATTGTAAAATAGAGATAGTGCTAGGAGGGATACCTATGGTATTTGGCGAATCAGATAATTTCAATCAAAAGCCCGTTATAAAAGTTATTGGTGTTGGTGGGGGCGGAGGTAACGCTATCAATAGAATGATTGAAAACGATGTTAAAGGCGTTGTTTTTGTTGCTATGAATACCGATGCTCAAGTACTAAAAGTATCGAAAGCTGAAACCAGAGTTCAACTTGGTAAATATTTAACAAGAGGACTTGGTGCTGGTGCTAAATCAGAAGTTGGACGTCAAGCTGCAGAAGAGTCAATTGAAGAGATAGAAGATGTTTTAAGAGATGCTGATATGGTCTTTATTACAGCTGGTATGGGCGGAGGTACTGGAACAGGTGCTGCACCAATCATTGCACAAAAAGCTAAAGAAATGGGATGCTTAACAATAGGTATCGTAACAAAACCATTTGCTTTTGAAGGACCTGCTCGTATGCAAGCAGCAATTTATGGATTAGAAGAGTTAAAACCTCATGTTGACACATTAATCGTGATTCCTAACGAAAGATTATTAGCAATCTCTGGTCCAACAACTCAGTTGTTAGACGCATTTAGAGAATCTGATAATGTATTGCGTCAAGGTGTTCAAGGTATTGCTGAAATTATTGCGATTCCTGGTTTAATTAACGTTGACTTTGCTGATGTTAAGACAGTTATGGAAAATAAAGGTACTGCATTAATGGGTATTGGTATTGCATCAGGTGAAGATCGCGCAATTGAAGCAGCAAGAAAAGCAATTCACTCTAAATTGTTAGAAGTCAGTATTGATGGAGCAACTGATGCAATCGTTAATATTACCTCAGGCACAAATATCACACTATTTGAAACAGAACAAGCATTATCTGAAATTAGAAATGCAACAGATAGAGATTTAAACATTATTTACGGAACTACAGTAAACCAAGATTTAGATGAAGAATTAATTGTAACAGTTATTGCTACTGGTTATGAATTAAAAGCTAAAGACTCAACGATTGAAAACTTGGCAAGTGAGATTTTCAATAAGTCTTCAGACGAACAAATGAAACTTACAAAACAAGGATTGAAATCACAAGAGTATGAAGAAGATGATTTAGAAAGCAATCAACCTTCTGAAGGTAAGAAACGCAACCTACCTTCATGGTTAGTAAAAAAAGGAAAATTTTAAAAGGCGAAAGCCTTTTTTACTGGAAGGATATAAAAAATGTTAAAAGCAGGAATTGTTGGGCTACCGAATGTAGGGAAATCTACGCTCTTTAATGCCATTACAAAAGCAGAAGCACTTGCAGCAAACTACCCGTTTGCTACAATTGAACCGAATGTAGGTATTGTTTTTGTACAAGATAAAAGACTAGATGTTTTAGCTCAAAAATATAAACCAAAAAAGGTAGTGCCTACAGCATATGAATTCATCGATATTGCTGGGTTAGTTAGAGGCGCTTCTAAAGGTGAAGGATTGGGTAACCAATTTTTAAGTCATATTCGCGAAGTCGACGCTATTTGTCAAGTAGTGCGTTGTTTTGATGACGAAAATGTGACGCATGTTGATGGAAAAGTAGATCCAATTAGAGATATCGAAACCATTAAGATAGAGCTGAACTTAGCCGATATTGAATCCATTGAAAAACGCATTCAAAGACTAGAAAAAAAGGTTAAGACGAAATCAAAAGAAGCGATTCAAGAACAAGAATTATTAAAGCATATAAAAGATACGCTTGATAAAAATGAAAGTCCGAGACTTCTAGATTTTACTGAGGAAGAATTAAAGATTATTAAAAACTTTAATTTGTTAACAATGAAACCTATGATTTATATTGCAAATGTTGCAGAAGAAGGGCTTCATGAACCAGAAAAAAACCCGCATTATCAAAACGTTTTATCCTATGCGAAACAAGAAAAAACAGAGGTTGTATTAATTTCAGCACAAGTAGAAATGGAAATTGCTTCATTACAACCAGAAGAACAACTCACTTTCCTAGAAGCTTACGGATTAGAAAAATCAGGGTTAAACGAAGTGATCGAAAAAAGTTATGATCTACTTGGTTTAAAAACATACTTTACAGCTGGGGAACCAGAGGTAAGAGCCTGGACATTTAAAAATGGTATGAAAGCACCTCAGTGTGCTGGTATTATTCATAGCGATTTTGAAAGAGGGTTTATCAAAGCGGAAACGCTAGCTTATGATGACCTTATCAAATATGGAACACCACAAGTAGCAAAAGAAAATGGAAGAGTTAGATTAGAAGGGAAAGACTATGTTGTCAAAGATGGTGACATCATGCTCTTTAGGTTTAATGTATAATGTTATTTGATATCAATGCGACTGTGATTTGTGCATCTAAATATTTTGATACAAATCAAATGAGAGCCTTGTATCTAAAAGGTGTCTTTCATTTTGGAGAAAATCGCGCACAAGATTTACTCAAAAAAATAGAAGAACTCAAAGATTTAAACATCACGTGGCATTTTATTGGTCATCTTCAGTCCAATAAAGTTAAAGATATCATCAATCAAATTGACTATCTTCATACACTTGACCGAATCAGCTTAGCAAACAGCATTCAAAAGCACGCAACAAAGCCTATTAAATGCTTCGTTCAAGTTAATTTAACAGAAGAAGATCAAAAAAGCGGGATTTTACTCTCGAATTTGGCTCAATTTCTTTTAGAAATTAAAAAATATGATAAAATAGAGTTAATCGGTTTTATGACCATTGGTAAAGATGAAGATCGAATGATAACTGACCAAGTGTTTCATCAACTAGATGAGTTAGCTAAGACCTACAAACTGCCATATCGTTCAATGGGGATGACCAATGATTACGAACTTGCGATGAAACATCATGCAACACATGTTCGGATTGGTAGAAAATTTCTTGAACTGCTTGAATAGGAGGAAATATGGGATTATTTAGCATTGGTAAGAAGAAGAAAAATGAAGATCAATTAAATGTTGATAATGAATTAATGTCTGACAAAATTATTTTTGAAAATCTTTTGACTGATGAGGATCAATACATAACTGGTCTTGCAGAAAAAATGATCAATGGACATCCATTAATCCTAAACTTTGAACCGCTTGATATTGATCAAGCAAACAAAGTCATCGCATTTCTTTCAGGTGTCATTTATGCCATTCATGGAGAAATAGCAAATGTTCAAGAAAAAGTATTTATGTTCGCAGCTAGCGATGTTTATGATGATGGATCAATGGAAGAATTTTTAAAAGATGTAGTAGAATAGAATATTGCGTTGAAAAGGACAAGCAAACTCAATTGAAGTTTCAAGCGATTTAGGGATGGTGTAAGCCTAAGAACCACTCGATTAGTATGCATCACCTTTGAGCAAACATCAAAAAACGAAGTGCTAGAATTTTATTCTAGAACTAAGGTGGTACCGCGGAATTTTATTTCGTCCTTAGCTATAAGGGCGAATTTTATTTTTATATTAGATTAAGAGGAGAGATAAAAATGGATTATAAAGACACATTATTGATGCCTAAAACTGATTTCCAAATGAGAGGGAACTTAGGTGTCAGAGAGGTAGAATTTCAACAAAGATGGAATGATATCGATCTCTATAAAAAAGTATTAGAAAAAAATAAGGCATCAATACCCTTTATTTTGCATGATGGACCACCATATGCAAATGGGGATATTCATATCGGACATGCACTCAATAAAATCTTAAAGGATTTTGTTTTGCGTTATCAAACCATGAAAGGTAGATATGTCCCATATGTACCAGGATGGGATACACATGGTTTACCGATTGAAACTGCATTAACCAAAAAAGGTGTTAAAAGAAAAGAGATATCACTTGTTGAGTATAGAAAATTATGTAGAGAATATGCACTCGATCAAGTTGAAAAACAAAAGGGACAATTCGCTAGATTAGGTATTTTAGGTGAATGGGAAAATCCTTATATCACTTTAACCAATGATTATGAAGCAAATCAAATAAAAATATTTGCCAAAATGGTTGATCGTGGACTCATCTATAAAGGACTTAAACCAGTTTATTGGTCGCCATCATCAGAATCTGCATTAGCAGAAGCAGAAATTGAGTATCAAGATAAACAATCTATATCTGTATATGTTGCTTTTCCATCTATAGATGCAAAAGATACCTTAAAAGATGCATCCTTTTTGATTTGGACAACAACACCATGGACACTTCCAGCAAACTTAGCAATTTCAGTACACCCAAGATTTAACTATTCAGTGGTTGAAGTTAAAGGAAATCGTTATGTGGTTGCTGAAACATTAGTTGAAACATTAGCTAGCACCTTAAATTGGGATGAATACAAAGTTGTTGATACCATCAAAGGTAAAGATCTAGAGTTTATGAAGTATAAACATCCGTTATATGGTCGTATATCACCAATTATTGTTGGTGAACATGTTACTGATTCAGATGGTACTGGACTTGTACATACGGCTCCAGGGCATGGTGAAGATGATTATCGTATTGGAAAAGTTTATGATTTAGATGTTTTTTGCCCTGTCGATGATAAAGGGTTTATGACCGAAGATGCTGGTCCATTTGCAGGTCAGTATTATGAAGTTGCAAATGAAGCAATCGTTGTTGCACTTGAAGAAAAAGGTGTGCTCCTTAAACAAAATAAATTTACCCACTCTTATCCACATGACTGGAGAACGAGAAAACCTGTCATCTTTAGAGCTACACCTCAATGGTTTGCAAGTATTGATCAATTAAAACAAGATTTACTTAACGAAGTTAAAAAAGCGGATTGGCTTCCTCTATGGGGAGAACTCCGTATCTCAAATATGATTACTGGTAGAGAAGACTGGTGTATATCAAGACAACGTGCATGGGGTGTTCCAATTCCAGTCTTTTATGCTGAAAATGATGAGCCTATTATGACACAAGAAGTTTTAGAACATATCAGCAATCTATTTAGAGAGTTTGGTTCAGATATTTGGTATGAAAAAGAAGCTAAAGATTTGCTTCCTAAAGGTTTTACACATCCAGGTAGTCCAAATAACATCTTTAGAAAAGAAACTGATATCATGGATGTTTGGTTTGATTCAGGTACTTCACATTCTGTATTACATGCAAGAAACTTACCATATCCTGCAGATTTATATTTAGAAGGATCTGACCAATATCGAGGATGGTTCAATTCTTCTTTAATTACAGGCGTTGCGGCATATGGACAAGCACCATATAAAAAAGTTGTATCTCATGGGTTTGTACTCGATGGTCAAGGTAAAAAAATGAGTAAATCATTAGGTAATGCTGTTGATCCATTGGTTGTTATGAAGCAACAAGGTGCAGACTTATTAAGACTATGGGTAGCAACAGTTGATTATCAAAGTGATGTTAGAATTTCAAAAGAAATGATGAATCAAATCTCAGAAGGTTATCGCAAAATCAGAAACACTTTACGTTTTATGTTAGGTAACTTAGATGGTTTCGATCCAATGACACAATATATAAACTACGACTTTAGAAGTAAACTAAATAAAGTGATGACACTAAAATATAATACATTAGTCAAACAAGTGCTTTTAGCATATGAGAAATATGAGTTCGACAAAGTTTATCGTCTTGTTGTTCCATTTATGACCAATGATTTAAGTGCATTTTATCTAGATTACACAAAAGATATTTTATATATCGAAAAAGAACATGATGCTGAAAGAAAAGGTGTTCAATCAACTTTATATGATATCACTTTAGGTGTCTTAAAATTGTTAACACCGATATTGCCACATACAGCATCAGAAGCATATTTGTTGTTACCATACAAAGCTAAAGAAGATATATACTTAGAGAATTTACCAGAAATCAGCACAAAAAAAGAAGATGACTTGATGAAAGCATTCAAGGTTTTTGATCACATGCGAGAAAATGTTTTGAAGAAACTTGAGCAAGCAAGAGAACTAAAAGTGATTGGCAAATCATTAGCTGCTCAACTGGATATGGTCGTTACACAAGAACAAAGAGATGCGATTGATTTCCTAGATATGAAAATACATCAAGTATTAATTGTTTCAAAAGTTAATTTATCAGTTGGAAGTAAATTTGAAGTTCTTGTATCACCTGCGATAGGTGAAACATGTGATCGTTGTTGGAACATCGTCGATCATGTTCATGAAAATGGATTATGTGATCGCTGTCAACAAGTTATAGGGAGCAAATAAACATATGAATATATTAGTTGTCAATGATGATGGATATCAAGCACAAGGGTTAGAAATATTGGTTCGTGCTTTGCAGCCTTATGGCAATATTTATGTATCAGCACCTAAAGAACATCAAAGTGCAAAAAGTCATTCAATTACAATAAAAAGCCGTATCGAGACATTTGTTACTGAACCTATTTTAGGTTCAACAGCGACACTTGTCGTCGATGGAACACCTGCTGATGCGACTAGATTAGGTTTAAAAGTTTTTAACGTTGATTTTGACCTTGTTGTTTCAGGGATTAATTATGGTCCTAATATAGCAAAAGATATTTTGTATTCAGGAACAGTCGCAGCAGCAATGGAAGCGAAAATATTAGGCGTTGATGCAATCGCTATTTCTGCCCCAACAACAAATTTGCCTTATCTTTATGATGAAACCATTAAGTTAATGGATGAAATCATTGAAGCTAAATTGTATGAGGGTGATAGTATTTTAAACATTAATTTTCCTAAAGAAACATATGCAAGACCTAAAGGTGTAAAAATCACAGTTCAAGGTCTTAGACTTCAACATGCTGAGTTCATTAAAAGTGAAAAACCAGATATCTTTCATATTCAATCGAGCATCATTAATTATCAAGAAGATCCTGAATCAGATGTTGTTGCTTTTGACGAGGGATATATTTCAATTACTCCATTAACACTAAATCGTTCAGATTATCAAAGAATTAAGGAAATATTTGACAATCAATAAATTGTTAAACCATATGATTTATGGTAAACTTATAACATAGGGTGGGTGAAAACATGGCACAATTCAATATACATTTTTTCAAAGAAAAAAGTCGTAAAATTGATCTTGAACAACTCATTGCTTTCTTCGAACAAGTAGAAGGTATAACTGTTGAAATGGATGAAAAAAGTGTCCGTTTCAAATATTTGCATCCAAGATTAAATTACGATGCTTTATTTGTTATTACACCAAAATCTCAGGTTCCAGACATTTACCGTTTGAGTCCTAAATTTTTGGATTTGAATTTTCACTTAGAAATGCCAATATTGACACCTGATTATGTAGCAAGACAATTATTTGAGCTTGTTAGAAAAGTTTGCGATACGTATGACTTCCACATCTATAATGAAATGTTTGAAGATGTACTTCCATTTAAGATGGATGTTGTCTTTAAAGTTTTTCATATGGTTAAAGAAGCCTACATCTCTAAAAACCCTGTCTTATTGTCAGATTATCATTTAATGTCTAAAGAAAAACTTCATCAAATATTTAGATATTTAGATGACTTGTATGAATTACAAAATTATTATAAAGAATTAGATACGTATGTTCCGAAATACCATTTTTTAACGACAGAGAAGAAAAAGTTAGTTATCGGCATTGAATGGAAAGAACATACACTAACTGTTTTTCCACCACAACTAGACTATATTTTCTATCGTGTGGGAAATGAAATCAAAGTCATTTCTTATGATGAAGCACTTCCATTAATAGAAAAAAATCTTCAAGATGTACCAGGTTTCATCAAGGGAACGAAAGTCATTCCTAAGAAAACAGCTAAAAAAGTTTACAAAACTATGAAAAAAACAAAATTTATGTTAGTTAATCACACCTTTGCTAAAGAGAATGTCAAGAGGTTGTTAGATTAAAAGGAGTATACATTGATCAAGAAAATCATGATTCATCTTAGTGGGTTTATGTTCATCGCATTAGGTATTGTTGGTGTCATATTCTCAAGAGTAGGAGCGACTCCACTAGATGCCTTTAATTATTTTGTTTATACACTAACACCATTAACACTGGGAACTATAGCGGTTATATCAGGGTTAGTCGTATCGACAATCGCCTATTTATTAGACCCCAAAAAGGATATGTTGATATCCATTGGATTTTTGTTTTTAGTTGGTCTATTTATTGACGGCTGGAAGTTTTTGTTTGAAATCATTTTTCCATTAGGTATCGATAGTTTTTTTATTCGAATTCCTTTAGCTGGATTTAGTTTAATTAGTATTACATTTGGTGCAGCATTAACTCTAACAACAGGACTTGCAAGTTCACCTTTTGAAAGATTACTCATCATTATCAATAGAAAAGTAAACAACCTTATGTTATCGAAAATCATGATGGAGGGAACGTTCTTGATTTTGGCTGTTATTATGGGATTGATTACTGGATTATTATTTGAGCAAGTTCATGTTTATACACTTATTTTAGTATTAGGTATTGGGCCATTTATCTCAATGTTTGTTGATCTCATTAACAAACAAAAAAGAAAGGGAGTAGAAGTACATGGAATTAAATAAAACAATTGATCATACGAAATTAGGAGCTAATATTGAAAAAAGTCAAATTGATCAATTAATTGAAGAAGCGAAGACATACGATTTCAAAAGCGTTTGTGTGAATCCTATATGGGTAAAATATGCAAAACACAAGTTAAAGAAAACAGACGTTTTGGTTTGTACAGTTATTGGTTTTCCTCATGGTACACATCAAGCTGACGTAAAGTCTTATGAGGCGAAAAGAGCGATTTTAGATGGAGCAGATGAGTTAGACATGGTGATTAACGTCAATGCGCTTAAATCGAAAGATTATCATACAATCATAGAAGAAATTAAAGGCGTTGTTGAACAAGCACAAGGCAAAACAGTTAAAGTGATTATAGAAACTTGTTACTTAAGTAATGAGCAAATCGCAAAAGTTTCTGAACTTGTTGTTCAAGCTGGTGCACAGTTCGTTAAAACATCAACTGGATTTGGTACACACGGAGCTACAGTTGAACATGTGAAACTGATGAAAGAAACAGTTAAAGACAAAGCAGAAGTTAAAGCAAGTGGTGGCGTTAGAACATATGAAGATGCTATAAAAATGATTGAAGCTGGAGCAACAAGAATTGGGACGTCAAATGGCGTAGATATTGTCAATAAAAGGAGAAAAGAAAATGATTCCAACACCTCATATTGAAGTAGAAAATAAAGATTTAATCGCAAAAACAGTTTTAATGCCAGGAGATCCTCTACGGGCTAAATATATTGCTGACAATTTTTTAACAAAGGTTGAGAAAATTAACGATGTTAGAAACATGTGGGGGTATACAGGTTATTATGGTAAAAAGAAAGTAACCGTTATGGGTTCTGGTATGGGCATGCCAAGTATTGGTATTTATAGTTATGAACTCTATAACTTTTATGGCGTAGAAAATATTATTCGAATAGGCTCTTGTGGAGCTTATACAAAAGACTTAAATCTTTACGATGTTGTTTTAGTTAATCAAGCATATTCAGAATCAAGTTATGCGAAAACAATGGGTGTTTCATCTAGAAAAACATTAAGTGCTTCTAAACCGCTTAATAATAAAATTATTAAAGCAGGCGAAAAATTGAATATAAAGTTACACATATGCAATATTCATTCATCTGATGTTTTTTATCGTTTAAAACATGATGAATTTAAAGAAATTCACGAGAAGTATGGTGCTGATGCTGTGGAAATGGAGTCATTTGCCTTATTCGCAAACGCAAAAGCATTAAAGAAGAAAGCGGCTTGTTTATTAACCGTTTCTGATTCATTAATTACACATGAGGCAACAACCTCACAAGAACGTCAAGAAGCATTTACAAAGATGATGGAAGTTGCACTAAATAGTTTATAATGATATCGATTCAAAAGGATTTTAAAACGATTCAACTCGCTGTGTACTTTACAGATATAGACGATGAAGACACACGTGTATATCGTTTTCTATTGCCTAAATTATTGATTTCACATACAAATAAGCTTATAAATAGACAAATGATGAGTGAAAAATTAGAGGATCTTTATGGTGCTTATTTTAACGTTAGTGCAGAACATATGGCAAATCTTAATGTTATTAGTTTAGTGATGACTTTTGTTGATCCAAAAATTGTAAACGATTCTCAATTGCTTGATGAAGCACTAAGTCTATTTAATGATGTGTTATTTGAGCATGAGTTTTTTAGCCCTGAAATTTTTGAAGAAGAAAAAAGAATGTTAATTGAGCAATGGGAAACGTTAAAAGATAGAAAAAGACATTATGCGAATACAAGATTTTTTGAAATCTTTTTTGGTGATGACTTGTATGGATATCCGATGAGTGGAAAATTAAAAGACATTAAAAAAATAACCGTTGATCAACTTTTTGAATATTATCAGAAAGTGTTTTTAAATAATATGAAAAAAGTTATTGTCAATGGACACCTAGAGAATAATGATATGGCTAAGATCAATAATGTTTTAGTTAAAGATATGCATAAAGATATCCCTTTTGTAACAAAGTTTAGAAAATCAAGAGATGTAAAAATCGTTAAAGAAAAAACGAATATGAAGCAAGCGATTATTAAAATAGGGTATCATTTTCCTATTTTTAGAAATGATGATTTATATCATGCATCAGTCTTATTAGAGACCATATTAGGTGGATATCCTGATAGCCGATTATTTAAAGAAATTCGTGAGAGATTAAGATTATGTTATGATATTTCAACGAATTACGATTATTATAAAGGTGTTTTAATGATTAGTAGTGGAGTTGCTTCTGAGAAAAATGAGATTGCTGTCGAAGAAATTAAAAAGCAAGTCAATTTGATGATTCTTCATGGGATTACTGAAGTTGAATTAGTCCAAGCGAAAGCATATTTCATTCATCAAGTTAAAAGCAGTTTAGACAATCAATCTGTTTTAACCAAAAGAACGTTTATTAAAGATTTGTTAGATGATCATGAGACAATCGAAGATAAAATTATATCGATTTCAAAAGTTTCAAGTAAAGATGTTGAAACTGCGCTTAGTCAATTAACTTTAGATACGATATATGTGCTTCATGGAGGTGTTAAAAATGATTAAAAAATCATATGAACGCTTCAACGAAGAAGTCTATATTATTAAACTAAAAAATGGGATGCAGGTTCATATTTTACCTAAAGATGACCCATATTTCACAACTTATGTAGAACTTTCTATTCCTTATGGAGCTCTAGATTTGAACTTTAAAGTAGGTGATGAAAATATTCAATCACCTTATGGAACTGCTCATTTTTTGGAACATAAAATTTTCGCAATGCCTGATGGTGATGCTTTCGTTAAATTTTCAACACTCGGTGTTGAAGCAAATGCGATGACATCTTATAATCAAACATCATATTTATTTTCTGCTACAGAAAATGTGATGGATGCATTAAGTCATCTCATGGATATGATGGATACACCATTCTTTAATCATGATAATGTTGAACAAGAAAAAAATATCATTGCTGAAGAGTTAAAAATGTATCTAGACGATCCAAATACTGTTATGCAAAACAAGTTGATGGAAAATATGTATCATGTTCACCCTATTCGCTATGATATTGGGGGGACTATATCATCTATCATGGATGTTACACCTGAGATATTAAATCAAGTTTACGAACATTTCTACAATCCTAGTAATCGGTTAATCACGATTGCTGGCAAAGTTAATTTATCGGATATTAAAAAGTTTTTTAAGATATATGATGCTAAATATCCGGATAAACACCGAAAACCTAAAACATTGTTTCCTAAAGAACCTAATCGATTGGTTGTGAAACATGAAGTTGAAGATACAGATAACTGTATTGATAAATTAATGATTGGCATTAAATTACAACCAAAAACGTTATCTAAATCAGCTCAAATCAAAAAAGAAATGGCAATGAGCATGATGCTCAATATGTTATTGGGGTCTTCTTCAAAGATGTATACTTTGTTGCTAGAAGAAAAACTTATTAACCAAAGTTTTTATATTCAAGCATCTTTTGAACGTAAAGCTGAAAATATTATGATTTTTGCTGAGTCAAAAAAAGTATATAAACTTAAAAAAAGATTGATTGACTTTCTTATCAATGATGCGAAGAATGAATTAAGTGAAAAATCATTTGAGCGTTATCGGAAAGTATATTTAGGACAATTTGTTTATGCATTAAACAATCTTGAAACCAAAGCTTATTTATATGGTAAATACTTTCATTTAGGTTCATCATTATTCGAAGTCGTCGATATCTTAACTGAACTTAATTATCAAGATGTTTTAGAAGCACTAACATTTATAGAAAAGAAATATGTAACAACATTGATTCACAAAAAGGCCTGATAAAGGTCTTTTTTTTATAATTCCAACCATTTTTTCTTTTTAAAAAGAGGTCCAACAATGAAAAGATCTTGAATCTAGAAAAATATGTATAGTTTAGATTATAAAATTTAATTTGGCCATTTCGATTATTTAATTGACTCTTATATACTAGATAAAAAAAGGAGTCATTATGCTAAATCAAGTTATTTTAATCGGACGTTTAACTCACGATCCAGAAGTTAGAATTTTAGAAGATGGTAGAAAGGTGAGCTATATTTCACTTGCAGTACAAAGAGGATTTAAGAATATGGATGGACTCTACGATACTGATTTCATCAAAATCTCAGTATGGGAAGGCCTGGCAACAGCGATTGAATCATATTGTACAAAAGGCATTATGATTGCTGTCAAAGCAAGAATTCAATGTTGGAAGTATGAATTACCAGATGATAAAAAACTCAATATGCTAGAAGTTATTGCTGAAAGAATCACGTATTTGTCATCATCTTCAAAAAATGACACTAAAGTGTCAGAAGAAAGTTCATAAAAATTGAACTTTTTTTATTGACAAACAATACTATGCAATGTATAATATAAGGCGTAAGGTAGCATTGAGGTGAATTATGAAAGAGCAAGTTAAAAAAGGTGTACTAGAAATATTTGTCTTAGCGATATTAGCTAGAGGCGATTCATATGGATATAAGATTGTAAATGATCTTATTCAATATATAGAAATTAGTGAATCTACTTTATATCCGATTTTAAGAAGATTGGAAAAAGCAGATGAACTTAAAACATATAATGTCATCTTCCAGGGAAGAAATAGAAAATACTATCAAATAACAGCTAAAGGTAAAAAACACATTGATGAGTTTTTGAATGAATGGGAAGACATTAGAAAAATATATGATATTTTAATGAAATGAGTGAGAAAATGAAAACGTGGTTAAAAGAGCTAGAAAAGGCATTAAGCAGAAAATTTTATGAGGATGAAGTTAAGGACATTGTTTCATATTATGAAGAAATGATTGAAGAAAGACGTTCATCAGGGGAAAATATTGATGATATATTAAGTGAATATAAAATCAGTGAGATTGTTAAAACAATGACACCAAACGTCTTATTAAAAAGACCTAATCGCACACATAAAGATATTACAAAAAATACGAAACAACTTGTTGTGGTGTTGTTATCCACACCATTTCTATTACCGCTAGGTATTCTTTATGTTACATTTTTAATCGTTGCGTTTTCAATGATGTTGGTTACAGGAATATTAATTTTAAGTAGTTTCGCAGGGATATATTTGATGGTATTAGATCTTATCCAATCGAATATGGAGACTGCAAATATATTAGGTATTGCTGGATTTTCGATGATGACGTTTTCTTTTGCAGTACTCGTGTCAGTTTGGATCTATCAAATAGCTTGGCATTTATCAAAGAAGATGTTGGTGTGGTTTAGTAATATCGCAAGAAAAAAGGGTGAACTAAGATGAGAATTATAGTTAAATTATTGTTAGTTATGTTTGTATTAGGTTTAGTCATGGCAACTGCTGCTGTTTTAATGGGACTAAACATTCAAGGGCTTTCTGATTTCTTTAATGATGATGAATCATATGGAGAAGAGATTGTATATGTTCAAAATGATCTTATAGATGGTATTCATCTTAGTTCTGAGACTAGAAATGTTATTTTAAGTGCTACAGAAGATGATTTTATAACGATTAGATATTATGCACAAGAAAAAGATACATGGACAATATCAGAAACAGGTGGCGTGTTATCGATTATTCAAGAACAAAAAACAGAGTTTTTTAGATTTATCAACTTCAAAACAGCATCTAGTGAAGTGAGAACGATATATATTGAAGTTCCTGAAACATGGGTTTTAGATTTAACACTAAAATCAAATGTTGGGACAATGAGACTAGAATTTGATGATGTAGTATATCATAAAGCATTGTCTATTGAATCTAATACAGGCAGAGTTTACTTGAAAAAACTGAATGTTGATTCAGTCGATATCAAATTAAATACAGGTTCTAGTAGTTTAATCGATGTTATGATAGAAAATGATTTAGTGATTAATACAGATACAGGGACTATACATGTTGATAATGTAGGTGTTAACGATGTAGCAGTTAAATCAAGCACTGGTAATATAAGATTGCAAAATTTAACAGCTTTCAATGTCACTGCAAATAACGATACAGGACGGATTACTTCCGAAAATGTTTTAGCATCAGGGGATTTATCATATAAGACAACGACAGGAAGAATCACAATGGAAAAAACAACAGCAAACAGTTATGATTTAAGAGCAACTACGGGTGACATTATCATAACAGTTGAAAGTTTAAGTGAGATGAAATTAGACTTAAAAGCTACTATTGGAAAAATAATGGTTGCTGGAGCTAATCAAGGTAACTCCCATGTTACTTCAACTGGCTCAGTTTCTATTACAGCAAGAGTGACTACTGGAAACATTACAATTAACGTACAAGACTAGTTCTTGTGCGTTTTTTATTTATAAAATAAAATATCGGCTGACTTCCTTTATATTGGGCTTTATTTATGCTACAATGAAAAAAGGAGATGATAAAAAATGTCTATTAATTTTAAAGAAGAAGTACTAAAAAGAAAAGATGAATTAATTGAAGATTTAACGAAACTGATTCAAATCAATTCAGAATTAACTACTTATGATCCAAAACGTAAGGATGCTCCTTTTGGAGAAGGTATTAAAGAAGCACTTGATTTAATGTTAGAAATTGGGAAAAAAGATGGTTTCGAGACAGTAAATCTTGAAGGATATGCTGGTCATATCGAATATGGAAATCAAAAAGAATATGTCGGAATGGTTGGACATCTTGATGTTGTTCCTGCGGGTAACGATTGGACATTTGATCCATATGGCGCAGAAATTCATGATGGCAAAATGTATGGTCGTGGAACTGAAGATGATAAAGGACCAACGATTGCTGCTTATTATGCACTGAAAATATTAAAAGAACTTAATTTGCCTTTATCTAAGCGCATTAAGTTAATTTTAGGTACTGATGAAGAAACCGGATGGCGTGGTGTAAGACGTTATTTTAGTGTCTACCCAGAAGCTCCTGTTTCAGGATTTATACCTGATGCTGATTTCCCATTAATATATGCAGAAAAGGGTATTTCTAGAATTTTAATTAAAGGGAAATTAAAAAATAAAGATATCGTGTCGATTCAGGGTGGATTCAGAGATAATATGGTTCCTGATTATGCATCAGCAGAATTAAAGTCATCAAAAGACTATCAATCGTTATTTAATCAATTTTTAATAAAAAAGGGATATGATGGTTCGGTTGCAATAAAAGATGGAAATGTATCAATTAAAGTCATTGGAAAGAGTGCTCATGGCTCTACACCTGAGTTTGGTGAAAATGCAATTGACCGTTTATTTGAATTTTTTATTGAAAATAAAATTGATGACCAACTTGTTCAATTGGTTGACAAATTACTGATTCATGATGTTCGAGGTGAAAAGTTAGGTGTCCAATACCATGATGAAGAAATGGGACATTTAACGAATAATTTTGGTGTTATTTCAACCGATCAAGATCATTATGAGTTAAAATTAAACTTGCGCTATCCAAATGGTGTTGTTTTTGATGAAGTTGTTGAGACTATTAAACAAAAGGTTGCTCCATTTGAAGCAAATGTTTCAGTTGATGGACATCAAAAATTATTATATAATGACCCTAACTCAGATTTAGTTAAAACATTAATGAATGTTTATAAAAAGCATACAAATGACCAACAAGCTAAACCCATCACAATTGGCGGTGGTACATTTGCAAGAGCGTTACCAAATAGTGTAGCATTCGGACCACATTTCTTAGATAAGCCAACATTTATTCATCAAAAAAATGAATTTATCGATATCAACGATTTATTATTAGCAACAATCATTTACACGGAAGCATTATACGAACTCGCTAAATAACAGGAGGTTTCTATGAAGCAATATCTAGATTTATGTCGTCATGTTATGGAACACGGAAGTTTTAAGATGGATCGAACAGGTACTGGAACAAAAAGTGTTTTTGGTTACCAAATGCGCTATGATCTAGCTGAAGGATTTCCTCTTTTGACAACAAAAAAGGTACATTTAAAATCAATCATACATGAGCTTTTGTGGTTCATCAATGGAGATACAAATATAAAATATCTTATTAATCATGGCGTAAAAATCTGGAATGAATGGCCATATGAAGCGTTTAAGAAGAGTGTTGATTATCAAAATGAAACGATGGATGAATACATCGAAAAAATAAAAAATGATGAAGCATTTGCGAAAAAGCATGGTGACTTAGGACCTGTTTATGGTGCACAGTGGAGACAGTTTAATGGAGTTGATCAACTCCAATATATTTTAGATGAAATTCAAAATAATCCAGACTCTAGAAGAATGATTCTAAGTGCATGGAATCCTGCTGAAATCAAAAACATGGCATTACCACCATGTCATACCTTAATTCAATTTTATGTTCGAGATAACAAATTATCTTTACAGTTATATCAAAGAAGTGCAGATATATTTTTAGGGGTTCCATTTAACATTGCATCCTATGCATTGTTATTAATGATGGTTGCCCAAGTGACAGGTTTAAAAACTGGTGAGTTTGTCCATACAATAGGAGATGCACATATTTACTCAAATCATTTTGAACAAATTGAGCTACAACTTTCAAGAGAGCCAAAAGCTAGACCTAAAATGGTAATTAATCCTAATGTAAAATCGTTATTTGATTACAAATATGAAGATTTTGAACTAAAAGATTATCATCCACATCCTGCAATTAAAGGTAAGGTGGCTATATGATTTCAATGATATGGGCAATGGACGAAAACTGGTTAATTGGTAAAGACAATTTGCTCCCCTGGCATTATGCAAAAGATTTAGCATATTTCAAAAAAATGACTCAAGGTCAATCAGTTTTAATGGGAGACATGACGTATCAGTCTCTTAAATCGTATTATAAAACAAAACCTTTGCCATTTGGAAAATCATATGTTGCTAATATAAGTGATGTTGATTACCCAGATGCAGTTCATGTTAAAAACATTTTTGAGTTTTTTAGACATGTAGATGAAGATATATTTATTATTGGTGGAAAGACAATTTATGAGCTTTCTCTACCATTTTCGAAAAGATTATATATCACCTATGTTTTAAAAGCACATGAGGGCAATGTATATTTTCCTAAATTCGATTTATCACAATACAAACTAATAGACAAAAAGATAGAGGAAGGACTCATCTTTGCCGTCTATGAAAGGAAAAATTCATGATTAGTATCATATTTTTATTAGGTTGGGCCGCATTTGTTTATATGATGACAATCATTGTCCCAAACTTATATTTCATCCCCTTATGGTTCGTTTTAGGACCTATTGTAGGCTTTATCGTCATGGTCTTATTTTTATTGTTACATTTCCCATTATTTAAAATAACGAAATATGACAATAAATATAAATATTTTTTATCAAGAAGTACAGCAAGATGGGTTAATATTTTCCCATTAAGATTAAAGATACAAGTTGAAGGTTTAAAAAACATTCCAAAAGATGGACCACTTACGATTTATGCAAATCATAAGTCTTATGCAGACCCATTTATTATATTTGAAATGATGAAAAGACCAACAACATTTACTCCAAAAATGAGTGTTTACAAAGCTCCTTTAATAGGATCATGGTTAAAATATTTAGGTGCATTCCCAATTGATAGATCAAGTGATCGTAACACAGCTAGAGCGATGGTTGATGCGATTAAAGTTGTTAAATCGGGTATGGCAATGGCTATTTTTCCTGAAGGTGGAATTAAAGATAGAAATGATATTAAAATGGTAGCAATGCGTGCTGGAGCTTACAGGGTTGCTATGAAAGCAGAAGCTAACTTACTTCCTGTTAGCATACATGGTTCTACTCAAATTAAACATCGTGCACCTTTTAGAAGAACTAAAATACATGTTGTTATCCATCCTGTTGTTTATTATGAGGACATAAAAAAATTATCAACAGGTGAAGTTGCTGATAAAATATTTAATATTATTAATGAAAGTTTACAAAAATAAAAGGCTAATCGCCTTTTTTTAATCGATAACTTTTATGTTTCCATCTTTGACTTCAAAGTATAGAATATCACCATTTTTAATTAAATCTGCAAAAGAATACTTTTCTGGATCTATACGCTTACGAACAGCTTTTATGACGTGAGAATGGGCAACAAATAATACTTTTTTATCGCTGTGCATATGATAAAATCTATCTAATCCTTTGGTAACACGTTTCACTAACATTTGATCAGTTTCATATCTTTCAAATGTATAGTTTTCTTGTCTAACGAAAGGCATAGCTGTTTCTACAGGTGTACCATCTAGGTGATAGAAATCACGTTCAACAAATGCATGATCAACAAAAATAGGTTGATTCATTTGAAGTTCTCGTGACAATATATAAGCAGTTTCTAAAGATCTTGATAAAGGTGAGGATGCGATCATATCGAATGTTTCACCTTTTTGTTTTAATAATTTACCTAAAGTTCTTGCTTGTTCTTTTCCAGTTTCATTTAATGGATTATCGACTCTACCTTGAACCAAACCTTTTTCATTGAAGAAAGTTTGGCCATGACGGACCATTGCTAGTATCATAAAATCCCTCTTTTCATCCACATCATTATAACACGGATTTATACATATTGTTTATCATATATGATAAAATATAAATAAGGAGTTGTGATGATATGCATATTGTAGATATTATCTCTAAAAAAAGAGATGGCAAAGTTTTAACTAAAGAAGAAATAGATTATTTAATAAAAAATTATACCAATGGAAATATCCCGGATTACCAAATGAGTGCCTTCTTGATGGCGACCTACTTTCAGAACATGAATGATGAGGAAGCCACTTTTTTAGCGCTTGCGATGAGAGACTCTGGTGATATCATTGATTTATCAAAAATTCCTGGGATTAAAGTAGATAAACATTCAACTGGTGGTGTTGGGGATAAAGTGACCCTTATTTTAGGACCTTTACTAGCCAGTTTAGGTGTTAAATTTGCCAAAATGAGCGGACGTGGTCTTGGCCATACTGGAGGCACAATCGATAAGCTAGAAAGTATTCCTGGCTATAAAGTTGAGTTACCGGTTCAAGACTTTATCAAACAAGTTAATGATATTGGAATTGCTATTGTTGGGCAAAGTGGAGATGTCGCACCAGCAGATAAAAAATTATACGCACTTCGCGATGTTACAGCAACCGTTGATATTATTCCTTTAATCGCGTCTAGCATTATGTCAAAGAAGTTAGCAAGTGGAGCGGATGCGATTGTTTTAGATGTTAAAGTTGGTCATGGTGCATTCATGAAGACTGAAGAAGAAGCAACAAAACTTGCTGAACTTATGGTTGAAATAGGTAGAAAATCTGGTAAAAAGATGACTGCTATTTTAACAGGTATGGATGAACCTTTGGGTCATAAAATCGGAAATGCACTTGAAGTCTATGAAGCGATTGAAACATTAAATGGTCAAGGACCGAAGGATTTAGTTGATGTAACTGTTGAAATTGGAGCACATTTGCTGTTGGATTCAGGAACTGAATCCGATTTTGAAACCGCAAAAATTAAGCTGCAAGAAGCACTCCAAAATGGGACGGCTTATCAAAAGTTTCTAGATTTAGTAAAAGCACAAGGTGGAGATATTAATCGATTAAGTCAACCTGAGCAATTATTATCAAAAAACACTGTTGAAGTGTTATCTCAAAAAGAAGGTTATATCACTGAGATTAATGCACTTGATATCGGTAGAGCAGCGATGCGCTTAGGTGCAGGCCGTGAAACAAAAGATGATGTCATTTGTCTTGAGGTTGGTATAGATTTACACAAAAAGATTGGAGATCATGTTAAAAAAGGACACGTGATTGCTACATTATATACTAGAGATAAAGGAGTTAAAGAAGCCGAAAAACTCGTATTAGAAGCAATTTCTATAGGGGATGAGCATAAACGACTTCAATTGATCAAAAAAACGATTAAATAGGAAGTGTTTAAGATGATAGTTTATCCTGATTTTACAAATTCAATACTTAATGTAACATCAACAATTTTAAAGCATTATAAAGCACCAACAATTTATCCATCAATTCCAGAGTTAGAAAAGGAATTAAAAAAGAATTTTAAACATGTGGTTCTGATTTTACTAGATGGTATGGGCATGAATATTATAGATAGACACCTGAATTATAAAGATTTTTTATCTGCGCATGTCGTTAAAACAATAACATCTATTTTTCCACCTACAACAGTGGCTGCAACGAACACTGTGTTATCCGGACTACCACCTTTTTCCTCTGGTTATTTAGGTTGGGTTCAATATTTTAAAAAAGAAAACACAAACTTAACGGTTTTCACCAATCAAGATTTTTATGATCACAAGCGAATATTTGATGAGGTATTAAGAGATAAATACTTGAAATATCCATTAATTTATGATCAAATCAAAGCTTTCAATCCTAGAACAAAAACTTATGAACTATTTCCAAATTTTAGACCAAATGGTTTTGCTAGCTTTAAGGAACAAACAGAAAAAGTTCTTGAGATTATTGAACAAAAAAGCAAAACATTTACCTATGTCTATTGGGCACAACCAGATATGGTCCAACATGATTATGGTATTGATAGTTTAGAAACTAAAAACATTTTAAGGAAACTCAATGAAGAAGCAGAAGAATTAGCAAACAAAATCAATGATCAAACCCTACTCATTTTTATTGCAGATCATGGACTTGTTGATGTGAAAGCATTTGATTTAACAGATAATAAGCCTTTAATAAGACTATTAAAAAGAAATCCTTCGATAGAGTCAAGAGCTACCAATTTCTTCGTTAAGCCATTTAAAAAGAAGAAATTCAAATCCGTTTTTGAAGATAATTATGGTGCATTTTTTAAACTCTACACAAAAAATGAAATCATCAAATCAGGTTTACTAGGTTATGGAAAGAAACATCCAATGCTAGATTCATTTCTTGGAGACTTTGTAGCTGTTGCAACCGATGAGTACATGCTCGAGTTTTTAAAAGGTTCAAGCTTTAAAGCACACCATGCAGGGCTTACTAGAGGTGAAATGGAAGTTCCTTTGATTATTTATCACACCACAATTGACACTTAAAAGTTTAAGTGTCTTTTTTTTTCCAAAGCACAAAAAAAGGGCAATTGCCCTTAATTTTTGTACCTTAATTATTTTTTATCGCCTTTAGCTATTTCAGCTGCCATCATAACGGTTGCAGCGATATCTGTAATATTTGTTGGAACAACAATCTTCGTAGCTTGTCCATTAGCAACTTGAGCAAGAGCTTCAAGTGACTTTAATGTAAGAACTGCTTGATCTGCACCAGCATCTTTAATTAACTTAATACCTAATGCTTCAGCCTCTTTAATCTTAAAGATTGCTGCTGCTTCACCCTCAGCTTTTAAGATCCTTTGTTTCTTATCAGCTTCAGCTCTAAGAATAACTGCTTCAGCTTCACCTTCAGCTTTAAGAATTTGAGAACGTTTTTCACCTTCAGCAATCAAAATGTTTTGACGTTTTTCACGTTCAGCACGCATTTGTTTTTCCATAGAGTCGCGAATATCTTTTGGTGGAACAATGTTCTTAACTTCAACACGACTTACACGGATTCCCCATGGGTCAGTTGCTTCATCAAGAATTTCTCTCATCTTAGTATTAATTAAATCTCTTGATGTCAATGTTTGGTCTAAGTCCAAATCACCAATGATGTTACGTAATGTTGTTGCTGAAATGTTTTCAATTGCTGACATTGGATCTTCTGTACCATAAGTATATGCCTTAGGATCGGTAATAGAGAAGAAGACAACGGTATCAATTTGCATAGTAACATTATCTTTAGTAATAACAGGTTGTGGATCGAAATCTTTAACTTGCTCTTTTAGAGATACTGTTTTGACCATGCGATCAACAACAGGGATTAAAAAGTGAATACCTACACCCCAAGTGGTATGATAACCACCAAGACGTTCAACAATAACCTTTTTGGTTTGTGTAACCAATCTAAAACTAGCAGCAAGAATCACGAACAATACGATTGCAACAATGATTAATGCTGTTTCCAATGCATTAAGTGCGATTGGATTGATGAATAAATTTAAGAATTCCATGATAATACCTCTTTTCTATTTATTTTTCTATTGTTTCTACGATTAATTTTGCGCCTTCGACATCTAGAACTCTAATTTTAGTTCCAATTTCTAATGTGTCATGTGCTATTGCAGACCAATCTCCATTTTTGACTTGAACTCTACCAATAGTATCTGGAGTTATCGTTTTCGTAACAACTCCGGTTGCTCCGATATAAGAATCTACATTTGTTTTAATTTCATTTGTCTTAAAATACTTCATTACAAATGGTCTAGTCAGAAGTAGCAATAATACTGCAATCAATACAAAAACAATGACTTGAATAACGATGTTAACCTTTAATAAAGCCATAATGAAACTAGGAACAGCAGCTATAGCAAACCAAATACTTACAAGATCTGATGTTGCAAATTCAACAACGATTGCTGCGATAAATAATCCTAACCACATCCAAACCATGAATTCCATATTATATTTCCTCCTTAAGATTGACAACAAGGATTTGCTCTTTATAGTCCCATGTTGCCTTAAACTTATGTGTTTCGTCATCAAGACGAATCTCATACATATTGCTAATCTCTTCCATAAAAGCTTTATTAGTTACTCTACTATAAGAGGAACGTACAGTGATGCGATATTTATTCTTATCTGGAATATCATGCCTCATTGCATCTTCTTTACTAAGAGGTTTGATGACGAGCAGATGTTTATTTTTCTCTAAACCCAACATAACGCTATAAGCATTCTCGAAAAAAGTTGTTGCAGGTTTATTCAATGTAATATTACCCGCTGCTAAAGTAACAACACAATCTTTGGGTTTTTCGTTAAACCAAGTTATCTCCATTGTAATCACTCCTTACACTTTATATTATACACCTAATTATACAAAATGCAACAAAATTACAAAAAATTATTATTCGTTATTTTGAGACAATTGATTTCAGTTCAATCCCAAAGTTTTCCGCATGTTCCTTGAGTTCGTGGAAAATTTTGTCATCAATTGGTATAAAGTTAGTTAAATAATATTTAATCTTTTTCTCAAATACAGATAAAGCATCTAATGCTGAGTATACAAAGAGTTTGACATCGGTCACTTGATAATAATAGTCTACCATATAAGTAATCGTATCATTTTCACTTGGCATAGAAAAAGTGAACTTTCTTTCCATTTGATCAAGACAAACAACTTGAATTGCTCGATCAAATAATGGAATTAAGATATAAACACCAGGTTCCTCTATAACTTTAAGAAAGACACCAAATCGCTCAATCACCATCGCATGATTTTTCGATAATATTTTAATATTTGGAACGATAACAAGTACAACCAAAAATAGCAAGACAATGACTGCGATTATAACTTCTTTCATTAATAAAACCTCTTTTCATACAAATGTTTTGATATTCATAATGCCTTATGATAATATATAGATGATCACTACGGGGAGCCATGTGCTGAGAGGACGAAAGTCGACCCGAGAACCTGATCTGGATTGTACCAGCGGAGGGATAGTTGAGATGTAAATCACAATAACTATCAATTTCTAGGTCATCCATAGAAATTTTTTTATTTTCTAAGGAGGAAAAGAAAATGAATGCAAGTAGAGAATTAAAGAAGATTACGATGAGTAGTGGTTTAGTAGCAATCGCTTTCGTGATTGAATTGCTCATCAAATTTGTTTTGCCAATCTTCAGTATGCCATTTGGTGGTAACTTTATTGGATTATCAATGTTGCCATTAATCTTTATCGGATTTCTTTATGGATTGAAATACGGTATATTAGCATGCTTTGTGTACGGTATCTTTGAGATTATTTTAGCACCAAGTGGTTATATCATTGGATGGTCATTTATGCTAGATTATTTGTTAGGTTTTACTGCATTTGGACTCACGGGTTTATTTGTTGGTAAACTAGGTAGTGCTAAATGGACAATCATTGGTATAGCAGTTGCAGGTTTTGTAAGATATTTATCTGTTTCTTTTGCTGGCGTTATCTTTTGGACTGAAGCTGCAAATTTTGATGCATGGATTTATTCATTTGTTGTCTATAACTTAGGTTATATGGTTACATCGACTGCATTGACGATGATCATTGCATTGCTTATTAGAAAACGTGTCTTAGATCTTAATGATCAGATGATGTCTCAGACGCCAGCAACAAGTTAACTGCTTTTAAGTAATCTAATCTTGGTTGATAACCAAAGGGAATTAAATAAGCGCGTTCAACAAAAGTGGAATAAGGGATGGATTTTCGTCCCTTTTCTTTATCATATTGCATATCCCAATATTCAAATAAGACTTGTGCTGGTAATAAATAATACTCGTTATATGCTTTAAAATGGACAATCAAAAAAGAAATCCCTTTTTGCTTATCTACATTTCGAAGATGATCAATTTGATGGGGATGGACATTTTTTAAAGGCATTGATGTTTTCGAATTCGTTTCTTTAGCATCAAAATCAATATACATACCTTTGTAAATACCATTGAAGTCGGTTGTTGAAGGTGTTTTATAATAAGCTTCAGTTATTTTTGCTTTGTTTCTTGCTGGATAACTAACGTTGACGACTTGTATAGGTGTAGGTTTTTTATGAATAACTGCAATACCCATATCAAGATAATAGGAATTCGTAGATTCAATATCTGATTCCAATGTCATCCCTAGATTCGCATAATTTGTTGATTTCACTTGTTTTTTTCTTTTAATTGGATAATTTACCATATGTTCATCACCTACTATAATCATAACATAGTTATAAGACAAATTCATTGTGTAATTTGAAAAACATGGTATAATATTTTTAGTCAAAAACGTTACAGAAGGAAGTGTTAGTTTGAGTAAAATAAGATTTTTTGCATTAGGTGGACTAGGCGAAAATGGGAAAAATATGTATGTCATCGAGGTTGATCAACAACTATTTATATTGGATGCGGGGATTAAGTATCCAAGCGCTGAACTGTATGGTGTCGATGAAATCATTCCAGATTATAAAGTTTTAATACGTGCTAAAGATCGTATAGCAGGCATTTTTTTGTCGCATGCTCATGAAGATCATATCAGTGCACTCCCACATATTCTAAAGGATTTAAATGTTCCTGTTTATGCAACGAACTTCACGATGCAAATATTAAAGGATTTATTGAAAGATGAGGGTTTTAATCTTGATGATTTAACTTTAAATACAATTTCTCAAAATAGCATTATTAAATTTGGACACGTTAGAGTCACATTTTTTAATACGACACATTCCATTCCAGAATCAGTTGGGATTGCTGTGCATACAGTAGATGGAGTTATTGTTTATACAAGTGATTTTACGTTTGATCAAAGCGGTGATGTGATGTATCAAACTGATTTTAGAAAGATTAATGAGTTGGCAGAAAAAAATGTTTTAGCATTATTAATCGAATCCTTAGGTTCTACACTAGAACTTAAAGGTGGTGTCTCTACCAATTTAAACCATAAAATTAATAGTATATATACCAATGCTGAAGGAAGAATTATTGTATCGCTATTTTCATCAGATTTAAGAAAAATACAAAGAATCATCGACATATCGTTAATGCATCATAGAAAAATAGCGATTATTGGTAGAAGGGCACAAAGAATTGTTGATATTGCTATTCAAAACGGTTATTTAAACATTCCAAAGGAATCTTTAATAACATTACGTTATATCGATGATAAAAATAAAAATGATGATAAAAACATCGTTGCACTAGTTACTGGTAACCGTCATGAACCGTTCTTTATGTTACAAAGAATGTGTAAAAAGGTTGATCGACTCATTAATATTACTGACGAAGATACGGTTATTTTAATGACTGCACCAGTACCTGGTACAGAAAAAATGGCAGCACGCACATTAGATATCTTATATCGAAGTGATGCGAAAGTAGAAGTCGTTGATAAGAGATTATTAACAGCAGCACACGCGACTGCTGAAGAAATCAAAATGATGATTAATTTGCTCAAACCTAAATATATCATCCCAACGATTGGTGAATTTCGTCACCAGTTTGGTGTGAGAAGACTTGCACAAGAAATCAATTATAAAGAAAATCAAGTCCATTTATTAGATAATGGAGATGTCTTGACATTCGATAATAAAGAAACATATGTTTCACGTAGTGAAATCAATGTAGGAGAAATTCTAATTGATGGTACTGCTGTTGGGGATGTTAATGACTTTGTGATGAAAGACCGTGAATTATTGGCTGAAGATGGGGCTTTATTGGTGGTTGCACATATTAGTCCAAGAACTAAGAAAATCATCGGAGAAGTTAAAATTATTACTAAAGGATTCGTTTATGTACAAGAGTCCGAAGAGATTTTAAATAAAGTTAAAGAGAAATTCATTGAAGTCAGTCAAAAACATTTGGAAGGCAAATATATCAACTGGAATGAATATAAAAGGGATGTTCGTAATGAAGTGAATCGTTTTATTTACCAAGAAACGAGAAGATCTCCAATTACGATTCCAGTTATTATCTCTACTGAAAATTAAAAATACCCAAATTTGGGTATTTTTTTATCGCTTAATTTTCTTAACTTTATCAATAATTTTCAATCGTTCAGCTAATGCTTTTTCATAGCTTGACTCTGTTTTAGGATGATAATATGTTTTATCTTTAATTTTATCTGGTAAATGTGTTTGATCATTAATGCTATCAGCATCTAGATGAGGATAATGATAAATTTCAGGGTTTAACTTAATCTTTCGATTATTAACATGATCAGGTACAGTTCCAGTATCTGTATTTTCATAATCTGCAATTGCATTATCGATTGCTGCTATAGCAGTATTTGACTTCGGAGATATCGCCATATCAATAACGACATTCGCAAGGATAATCCTAGCTTCAGGAAACCCAACACGAATGGCTGCATCACACGCATTTAAGACTTTACCACCCATTAATGGATTTGCTAAGCCTATATCTTCATAGGCAATAACTAGAAGTCTTCTAATGATAGATTGAAGATCACCTAACGTTATTAAACGTGCTAAATAATGGATTGATGCATCTACATCTGATCCTCTTATTGATTTTTGTAATGCAGATAAAAGATTATAAAAATGGTCCTCATGATCATCTAGATCATGGCTCACCTTACCAGCAACACGATAAACGGTTTGTGCTGTTAAAAGGTCGCCATCATTTAAAACTAAAGATGCACTTTCCAAAATATTTAATGCTGTTCTTACCTCAGAGTTTGAGTACCTTGTTATAGCACTTAACGCATTTTTATCAATTCTAATATCAACATCTAATTCTTTAATTGCACTCATTAAGGCTTTTTCAATCGCTTCATCATCCAATTTCTTTACTTCATACAAATGACACCTTGATCTAATCGCCATATTGATGCTTTGATATGGATTTAAGGTTGTTAAACCAATAACTGTAGCATTACCATTTTCCATATAAGGTAATAAATAATCTTGAACATCTGTCTTCATTCGATGAATTTCATCGATAACGATTAAGATATCATGATAATTGGTCGTTTCAATAATATCTTTTAATTTAGCTTTACTATCTGTAGAAGCATTAAAAAAATAAAAATCGAGTTCTGATTGTTGTGCAAACAGTTGAGCAATCGTCGTTTTTCCTGTACCAGGAGGACCATGTAAAATAAATGAAAGTAGTTTCTTTTTTTCTAACATGGAAACTAAAACACCATCATGTCCAACCAGATGGTCTTGTCCAAAAACATCTTCAAATTTTTGTGGTCGCATACGATAAGCTAATGGCTTCATTTCATCACCTATTTAGATTATAGCATACTTGCTAAAAGTTTAGAAATGAGTTAAAATAGAACGGTATAACAATGCTCTTTTTTTATAAAAGAGACACCTAGGAGGATTTATTAATGAATTTAAAAGATTACATTGCAGATGTGCCTGATTTTCCCAAAAAAGGTATCCTTTTTAGAGACATAACACCACTCATGTTAAACGGCAAAGCATTTCAATATGCTGCTGACCAATTTATTCAATTTGCTAAAGATAAAAAAGCAACATTAATTGTTGGTCCTGAAGCAAGGGGCTTTATTTTTGGATGTCCTGTTGCAGCTGGTTTAGGTATTGGATTTGCTCCTGTAAGAAAACCTGGCAAATTACCTAGAGAATATGTTAGTGTATCCTATGATTTAGAATATGGCTCTAATGAACTATGTTTACATTCTGATTCTATCAAAAAAGGTGATAGAGTTTTAGTCGTCGATGATTTACTTGCTACAGGCGGAACGATGGATGCAACCGTCAAGTTAGTTGAAAAACTAGGTGGAGAAGTTGTTGGTTTAGCATTTCTTATAGAACTTTCTGAACTAAAAGGTAGAGACAATTTAAGAAATTATGATATATTAACATTAATCACTTACTAAAGGAAGTGTTTTTATGAACGATCCACTGTTTCAATCCCTCTTCGAATCTTTCGATTCTTACATCAAAAGAGAGTCTGACATTGAGCTTATTAAAAAAGCTTATTTTTTGTCGAAAGAAAAACATGAGGGGCAAATGCGAAAGAGTGGAGAACCTTATATTACACACCCTGTTGCAGTCGCTAAAATCTTAGCTGATCTAAGAGGTGGTCCTGCAACCTTAATAGCTGCATTACTTCACGATACGGTAGAAGATACTATTCTAACATTAGCAGATGTTGAAAAAACTTTTGGAAAAGATATTGCACTACTCGTTGATGGCGTAACTAAAATTAGTAAGCTTTCATTTAATACACAAGCATCTCAAGCTGATAATCATCAAAAAATGTTGTTAGCGATGGCTAAAGATATTCGTGTGATCTTAATTAAAATTGCGGATAGATTGCATAATGTGCGTACACTTGATTCTATGTCTCCAGATAAACAATATAAAATCGCAACTGAAACATTAGAAATTTATGCACCACTTGCCCATCGATTAGGTATCTTTAGAATTAAGGCTGAATTAGAAGATCGTTCGCTTCGGTATACAGATCCACCAATGTATTATCGTGTTTCTAATATGATTCAAGCTAAAAAAGCTGAACGTGAAGCATCAATTGGTCATGTGATCGAACATATTACAGAATTATTTCAAATAAGTGAGCTGATCGATTTTGAAATCAAAGGTCGCATCAAAAATATATATAGTATCTATAAAAAAATGGTTAAAGATCAAAAGCAATTTGAAGATATTTATGATCTTTTAGCAGTTAGAGTAATTGTTGATCGTGTAGAAACATGTTACCAAGCACTAGGTATTATTCATGCTAACTTCACACCAATTCCAAGACGATTTAAAGACTATATAGCAGTACCTAAACCCAATATGTATCAATCGCTTCACACAACTGTTTTATCTGATGATGGAACACTTTTTGAAGTGCAAATTAGGACACCTGAAATGGACCAAATTGCAGAATTTGGGGTTGCTGCACACTGGGCTTATAAAGAAAATAAAACATACTCAAAAGAAAGAGAACAATTTGAAATTGCTCAAAAACTTAAGTGGTATGGTGAGCTTCTAAAAATGAGTGAAGATACGGATGAAACCGAAGGTGGGGCAGAAGAGTTCGTTGGAACGATTAAAGGCGATATTCTTGATGCTAACGTTTATGTTTTTACACCTAAAGGTGAAGTCATAGAACTTCCAAAAGGTTCAACACCAATTGATTTTGCTTATAGAATCCATACGGATATTGGAAATAAGATGGTTGGAGCCTTAGTTAATAATCGAATCGTAACACTTGATTATGAACTTAATACTGGCGATATTGTTAGTGTTAAAATAAATAAGAACTCTTATGGCCCAAGTGAGGATTGGTTAAAAGTAGCTAAGTCTTCTCATGCGAGACATAAAATCAAAAGTTTCCTAAATAAGTTAAACAAAGATTCTTTAATGCAAACAGGTAAAGAAACCATTGATCGTGAGTTTACAGCTAATAAGATTAATGAGTCACTAGACGATGCATTTGTTAAAAAGCATTTCGAAAAGAATATGATTACAACCGTCTCTGATTTATATTTAGAAGTCGGAAAAGGAAATGTCAGTCCGAAAACTGTTGTCAGTAAGATGTTAGGTCATGAAGTTGATCCAAATCTGATGTTACAAAGACAAATGGAAAAAGCTTCTAAACAATTAACGACACATCATGAAACAGGTGTCGTTATTGAAGGACTATCAAGCCCACAACTTAAATTATCTAATTGTTGTCTGCCGATTCCTGGAGATTCAATTTTAGGATATGTTAGTAAGCAAAGTGGTATTGTTATTCATACTAAAGATTGTCCTAACACTAAACAATTTGAAGAAAATCGTTTAATTGAAGCTTTTTGGACACAAGAAATTACAAGAAAATACCCGACATGGATAAAAATAGTCGGTGGCAATAAAGCCACGTTATTGACTGAAGTCGTTACCACCATTAATGCATCAAGTGTAGCGATTGCTGAGGTCAATGCAATTACAACCTCAAGTTTAGAAATAATAATTAAAGTCAAAGTATCGATTACAAACTTAAATGCATTACAATCACTGATGGTTAATTTAAGAAAAATTAGTGAAATCTATTCAGTGGAAAGAGATTACAAATGAGAGTCATCGTTCAAAGAGTTGAAAGCGCAAAAGTTGAGGTTGATTCAAAAGTTGTAGGACGTATTGATCAGGGTTATTTACTTTATGTTGGTATCCACGTAGAAGATGATGAACAAAAAGTGATTAAAATGGCTGAAAAAGTGCACAATCTAAGAGTTTTCGAAGATGATGAGCAAAAGATGAATCTACCTTTAGCAAATAAAAATGGGAGCATATTAGCAATATCCCAATTTACGCTATATGGAGATACTAAAGGCAACAATAGACCATCATTTATTCAAGCAGCAAGACCTGATCAAGCAGAAAAACTATATCTATTGTTTGTCAATGAACTTAAAAAACATCATCATGTCGAACAAGGCGTTTTTCAGGCGCATATGAAAGTTCATTCAATTAATGATGGACCGGTGACAATCCTGATTGAATTCTAATTGACAAAATTATCTTTTTAAGATAATATTGAACTATAAATAAATCGTCAATGATAAAGGAGCTCTAATAGAGCAGTGACACCTTTTGAGGCAAAAACAAGACATTGAGGGCTAGAAACTTTTCTAGAACTAAGGTGGTACCGCGTATATTTTACGTCCTTAGAGTTTTTTTGAGGACGTTTTTATTTTGATTGAGGTGGATCATGAAGAAACCGTACAAATTGATGCCTGTTGTTTATTTTGATAACTATGTACTAAGAACACTGAAAAAAACCGATTACAAAGACATGTATGACTACGGAAGAGATCCTGAGGTTACAAGGTATTTGTCATGGGGACCTTTTGTTATGCCATCAGAAGCTAGACGCTCGATTTCACAAATTTTCTATCCAAGAATTAGACATGGATTGCCAATTGGTTATGCCATTGTAGATGTGAAGACCTCTAAAATGATTGGAACTATTGATTTTCATAGTAAAATAAGAGGTGAAAACGGAGCTGAAATTGGCTACGTCTTACATCAAAACTATTGGAATCAAGGTATTATGTCACAAGCCATTAAGAAAATGATAGAAATAGGTTTTGATTACCTCAATTTTGATTTATTAAGAATTAGACATTTAAAGAAAAATGTAGCAAGTCAAAAAGTTATTGAAAAAACACCATTTAAATTTATCCAAAAAGAAAAATATGTTTTAGAAAAAAGCAATTCAATATTAGAAGATGAGATGCTCACATATGAGCTTACCAAGGAGGATTATTATGGCAGTCAACAAAGTCAAAGGAACCTATGATGTATTACCAAGTGAATCATATTTATGGCAAGCATTAGAAAATCAAATAAGAGAGGTTCTAGGGCAATATAACTTTAAAGAAATCAGAACACCTATTATGGAGTACAGTGAAGTTTTTCACCGTCATACTGAACTATCCGATATGGTCACCAAAGAAACTTATGACTTTGATGACCGTGGAGACAGAAAATTGACACTTAGACCAGAGGGTACTGCAGGTGTGATTCGAAGTTATGTTGAAAACAAACTTTATACAAGTCAAGAGCTAGAAAAAGTCTATTACATCGGACCTAATTTTAGATATGAACGTCCTCAAAAAGGTAGATATCGCCAATTTTATCAATTTGGCGTTGAAGCTATTGGTACAGTCGATTCTGCTTTAGATGCTGAAATGATTATATTAGCCTATGATTTTATGAAAAGGTTAGGGTTAAAAGGGGTCAGAGTTAAAATCAATAGTTTAGGTGATGAAGAGTCAAGACAAAACTACCGTAAAGCTCTAGAAGACCACTTTCAACCACACGTTCATGAACTATGTAGTGATTGCCAACAAAGAATTACAAAAAATCCTTTAAGAATATTGGATTGCAAAGTCGATCAAAAACATAAAGCAGTTAAAGAAGCACCAACACCACAAGATTATTTAAATGAAGTTTCAAGAGCTTATTTCCAAAAAGTGCTACAACATTTAAATGCTGCAAAAATAAGCTATGAAATCGCGCATAAGCTTGTTCGTGGTCTAGACTACTATAGTCATACAGTTTTTGAAATAGAGGCTGATATTGAAGGTTTTGGGGCTCAAAACGCACTTGGTGGTGGTGGCCGTTATCAAAAACTTGTTTCAGAACTTGGTGGACCAGACTTAGGGGGTATTGGGTTTGCTTGTGGTATGGAAAGATTACTTTTAGCTTTGGAAGCTGAAAATGTAGCATTTGCTAAAGAAAGTGAACTAGATGCATATGTCATAGTTTTTAGTGAGGATTTAAAAGTGGTTGCTACAAAGATACTTTATGAACTTAGAGTATCTGGTGTTAAAGCAGATATGAACTATACACAGAAATCATTTAAGGCACAATTAAAACAAGCACTAAAAATGAATTCTAAATACTTAATTATATTAGGTGATGATGAGTATCAAAAAGGTGTTGTTGGTATTAAAAATACGAAAACAGAAAAACAAGAAGAAGTCGTGATTTCTAAAATTAAAAAATATATGACAGAAAAACTGGAGAAGAAATAAAATGAAGTATACGCACCATAATCATGAATTAAATAAAAATCATATAGGTATAGAAGTTTATCTTAAAGGTTGGGTTGCTAAGACGAGAAATCTTGGAGGTTTACTTTTCATTGACCTAAGAGACCGATTTGGAATGACACAACTCGTTGTCAAACCTGAAAATAAGAATTATGAAACAGCTTTGAAGATTAGAAACGAGTTTGTTATAGAAGCGAAAGGCATCGTTATTGAACGTGAAAATAAAAATTTAAATATGCCAACAGGAGAAATTGAAGTTGATGTTTTTGACTTAGTTATCCTAAACACTTCTGATAATCCTCCTTTAATCATAGCAAATGATACAGATGCATTAGAAGATACTAGACTTAAATATAGATATCTAGATTTAAGAAGACCTGTTATGCAAAACTTTTTAATTAAACGACATGAGATTGTACAATCCATTCGTCAAACACTCGTTGATGAAGGTTTTTATGAACTAGAAACACCAATTTTAGGAAAATCAACTCCTGAAGGAGCAAGAGATTATTTAGTACCTTCAAGATTATACCCAGGCAGTTTTTATGCATTACCTCAATCACCACAAATTTATAAGCAATTATTTATGATTGCTGGATTTGAGAAATATTTCCAAGTTGCAAGATGTTTTAGAGATGAAGACCTTAGATCTGACCGTCAACCTGAGTTTACTCAAATCGATATTGAGTCATCATTTGTCGAGGAAGAAGATGTAAGAGAAATCATTGAAAAAATTATGGTAAATACATTTAAGAAAGTTTTGAATGAAGAAGTTAAAGCACCATTTGAAATCATGACCTATCACAAAGCAATGGAACTTTATGGAACAGATAAACCAGATCTTCGTTATGAAATGTTGCTTAAGGATTATACTGAATTTTTCAAAGGTATAGATATACCTCTATTTAATGATGAACCTATGGTAAAAGGATTGATTCTCGAACATGGTGAAAGTATATCTAGAAAGAAAGTGGATCAACTAACAGAACATGTCAAGAAAAATCATGGAAAAGCATTAGCTTTTGTTAAGTATAGTAAAGGCTCATATACTGGAAGCATCATTAAATATTTAAATGAAGAACAACTTCAGTCATTAAATCTTGGAGAAGATCATGTGCTATTCTTAGTTCCTGGTAGTTTCGATGATGTTTCATCAAGTTTAGGAGCTTTAAGAATCGAGTTAGCAAACCAGTTTAATTTAATACCTAAAGATGTTTATAAGTTCATATGGATTAATGAATGGCCATTATTAGAATATGACGAAGAAGAAAAAAGATTTTATGCCAAGCATCATCCATTCACAGCTCCTGTGAATGCATTAGTCTTAAAAAATAACCCACATCAAGCAATGGCAAAGGCGTATGATATCGTTTTAAATGGTTATGAAATTGGTGGAGGATCCATTAGAATTCATAATCAAGATGTTCAAAGATTGATGTTTGATACACTGGGCTTAACTAAAGAAGATGTGCAACATCGTTTTGGATTCTTTGTTGATGCATTAAAATATGGGACTCCACCACACGGTGGACTTGCATTAGGTTTAGATCGAATTGTTATGTTAATGACAAATACAACGAATATTAAAGACGTCATTGCGTTTCCTAAAACTCAAAGTGCAAAGGATATGATGATGCAATCACCATCTGATGTGGATCAAAAACAATTAGATGAGCTTGAATTAAAGGTAGGTAAGTAATATGAAGAGTATCGTTTTAGGTGGAGGATGTTTTTGGGGTGTTGAAGCCTATTTTAAACAACTTAAAGGCGTTGTAGAAACGTCTGTTGGTTATGTTGATGGCAATAAACGAAACCCTACATATCAAGAAGTATGTGGTGGTGTAGCTTCACATACTGAAGCATGCCAAATATTTTATGATGAAAATATCATCAAATTAGAAAATGTTTTAGAACAATTTTTCAGAATCATTGATCCGTTTGTTAGAAATCGTCAAGGACATGATATCGGAAGACAATATAGATCAGGTATTTATTTTGATTATGAAGAAGACGAAAATAAAATTGTTGAATATATTAAAAACCATTTTGGAAAAGATTATGATCGTGTTCAAACTGAAGTTAAAAAGAATGTTGATTATGATTTAGCTGAACCTTATCACCAAGACTATTTAAAGAAAAACCCAGGTGGATATTGCCACGTTGACTTAAACCTCGCTAAAAAGGAGGAAATCAAGTAATGCGTAAAGATTATATTACATGGGACCAGTATTTTATGGGCGTTGCTAAGCTATCTGCGATGCGTAGTAAAGATCCAGGCACACAAGTTGGTGCTTGTATTATAAATGCTGGTAAGCGTATTGTTGGGATTGGTTATAATGGTTTGCCACAAGGATGTAAAGATGATGAATTTCCATGGGGTAATGAAGGTGATTTTCTTCAAACAAAATACCCTTTTGTCGTCCATGCAGAAGCAAATGCTATCTTAAATGCAACAACGAACCTAAAGGGATCAACGATGTATGTTACATTATTTCCATGTAATGAATGTACTAAACTCATTATTCAAAGTGGTATTACTGAGATTATCTATGAGTCCAATAAATATCAAAGTTCAAAAGAACATGAGGCAGCTGTAAAAATGCTAAAAGCTTCTCATGTCAACTTTAGACAGATTCAGGTTGGAGAGTTGAGATATGATAAAATTACTTAAGCAATATAAAAAAATTCTTATTATTTTAAGTTTCCCATATGTTTATTTATTGATGGTGTTGGTCATGCCGACACAAATGGCAGTGACTGCTCCAGGAGGGTTAACTCGAGTTGTTGATTCAATCCAATTAGAAAATGTAGAGTTTGTAGACAATTTTAATACAGTTTACGTATATTCATATAACCCGATAACACCATTTCAATCATTTGTACTATCAAATGATAAAACAATGAATGTTTATGAAATGACAGCAAGACAAAGGGATACTTCGTGGAAAGATGATTATACTGCCGGACAGATCCAAAAATTGGTATCACTAAAAACATCTATTATTAAAGCTTATGATTTAGCTCATGATCAAGATAATCGTATAAGTATTGATTATTATTATGCAGGGTTGTATTTAACGTATAGACCTAGTCGATTAACTGATTTAAAAGTAGGAGATAAAATTGTTGCGATTAATGGTATTAATTATTCTGGACATACACATGAAAGTTTCCTTGCGCTAGCTTATCAAAATGAAGTGACATTTACGATATTGAGGACAGAAGAGGATTTAGGTGTTTATCATACAGTAACTTATCAGTATGATGAAGATGACCCACGGATGATTTTTTATCCCAATTATGAGATTGAGAGTGCGTCTCCAAACTTTACTTTACCAGGCTTAGATGGTTTAGTAGGCGGACCTAGCGGGGGTATGATTCAAACACTCAGTATTTACGCAAGTTTACTAAAACTAAACATTGGAGATTTGAAAATAGCTGGAACAGGCACGATTGAGATGTCTGGAAAGATCGGAAGAGTCGGTGGTGTACCACAAAAAATGTACACCGGTTTGTATCAAAATATTGATGTTTTCATCGTTCCAGAAGCACATATCGATGATATCCCTGGTGTTATTTTCCCATATGAATTGGTTATAGTTGACACGATAGAAGAGGCGGTGCAGTGGCTTAATGAATACAATGATTAACAAAATATTTTCATTTTTTAGAAGGTATAAAAAGCTGTTAAGGTTAATTGATCGAGAGACAACAATGAAAAGCGTTCTAAAATCAGTTGCTGGTGCACTCGTGTTGTCATTATTTTCGATAGCAATCCCCGTTTTGGTGGTTGTCAATATGTTTATATATACTAAACTTACATTTATTTTATCAATTTTTTTGGTTATCATCATTATGGGATGGAGTTTTTTATATTATTTCTTTTATTACAGACTATTAAAGAGTTATCACGATAAAATTAAAAACATCAACACTTTATTACCACAACTAACAGAAAGTACCATGGTAGCAACATTTTTCTTAGTTGTTGGTATCGTTGTCTTATCAATAATATTTTAGGAGAATACTATGCTTATCGGATTAATTATCATTATATTATGTATTATCATCGATCAAACAACTAAATATGCCGCACAAGCTGCATTTGCTGGAACTTCGGGACGAACATTTATCCCCTATATTCTTGAATTTGGATATGTAGAAAATGACGGTGCATCTTTAAATATACTTGCAGGAGAGCAGTTTACATTTATGATCATTACTGTTTTTGCCCTAGGTATTTTTGGATATTTATTTTTATCATCAGATTTTAAAAATAAAAAAGCATATAGTATTGCTATCGCTTTATTTATTGGTGGAACCTTTGGTAATGCAATCGACCGTGCAATGCATGCTTATGTTATCGATTTTATGCATTATCCATTTCTAGAAATGATTTTAGGAAGATATGGTAGTTTTCATAATAATTTCGCTGACTTATTTTTAAGTGCGGCTATTGTTTTGTTTTCTATTGATTTATTCTTTTTAGAACCTAAAAGATTAAAGAAGGAGAAAATCAATGTCCAAGAGAGTCATTAAAGTTAAAGAAGAGTATCAAGGTCTTCGCTTAGACCTTTTTTTACTTGAAAACTATTATACTAATCAAAGTAGAAGTTATGTTCAACATGCCATTAAAGATGGTTTTGTAACGGTTAATGATCAAAAAGTTAAAACAGGTTATACACTTAAAACTGATGATTTTATTCAAATAGAAGAAATCGAAGCGAAAGAACTGGACTTAAAAGCAGTCGATTTAAACCTTGATATTGTTTATGAAGATGATGACTTATTAGTGATTAATAAACCTCAAGGAATGGTTGTTCATCCTGCTTCGTCTTATCATGAACCTACTTTAGTACATGGATTACTTCATCAAGTAGATGAGTTAAGTTCAATCAATGGAATTATTCGACCAGGAATCGTTCATCGCATTGATAAAGATACTTCAGGATTGCTTGTTGTAGCTAAAAATGATACAGCACATCAATCTTTGAGTTCCGATTTAGCACTTCATGAGATTGAAAGAGAATACATTGCTTTAGTTTATGGTGATTTCACAGAAACTGAAGGAACAATCACAGCCCCGATTCAAAGACATCCTAAAAACAGATTAAAAATGGCTGTTATTTCAGGTGGAAAAAAAGCAATAACACATTTTAAAGTTCTTGAAAGATATGGTAAGTATACTTTAGTATCATGTAAATTGGAAACTGGAAGAACACATCAAATCAGAGTGCACATGGCTTACATTAACCATCCTGTTGTAGGTGACCCAATCTATGGTCCAAAAGAAGTTGTTGGCTCAACTGGTCAGTTTTTACATGCTCAAAAACTATCCTTCATGCATCCGACAAAAAAAGAGCAAATGACTTTTACAGCCGAGTTGCCCCAAGTGTTTACAGATTTTATAACGGAACTTAAGAAAGATTCTGTTTCGTAATATTTTTGAAATTCATTTTCGCGATCAAACCTAAAGTTTGTAATCCCTTCTTGTCATGAAGTTCATTAATTTGTTCATCAACTTCTTTACTTGCACCTTTGAGTAATGTCACTCCAACTTTTTCACTATATTCATTCATTTTCACTAAAAATGCATATCTTGCTACGATTGAAGCTGCAGCAACACTTAAGTGAATTTGTTCAGCCCTAACATGAAAATCAATATCTCTATAAATTAGGGTTTCATCTTTAATATAATTAAAGTATAATTGAGGTGTGCAGAATTGGTCAACAATTACAGGGACTGTTTCTTTTAACTTAGAAGAAGTCTTGACAATTGCTTGATTATGAAGCAACGCCTTTATTTTATTTAAGTTATAACCTTTTGCTACTAATGAGTTATACTTCTTAGGTGTTAAAATAAGTAATGAGTGAATCAAACGCTTTGCAATTTTAGGTGCAACAGCAATAATTGCTTTATCATTCATATTTTTAGAATCTCTTACGTTAAGACTTTCTAAATATGTAATGTCTGTTTCACTTGCGTATGCTGCACAAACCACAATAGGTCCGAAGACATCACCAGTACCAACTTCATCTGATCCGATTGCTGCATAATCTTCACGATTTAGATGAGTTTTAATTGATACTAATTCATGAGTGACTTCCTTACCTTGCATTAACACCTTTCCGGTCTTATATGCAAGAATATCGATGCCATTATGAACAGCATGAAAAAGCAAATAGGGGTTATTATCCTCTATTTGGTGATATTGATATACACGATTGAGTTTTTCTAGTTCGCTATCTGTAACAGATATAGTATAATGTTTCATTTAAAATCTCCTATCAAAGTATATTATACCATAAAAAACGAAAAAAAGGTGTTACTTATGCGATTCATGACAAAAACATTAGAATTACCCCAAATTTTGGATATGATTTCTAAATATGCCAAATCGGATACGATTAGAAATGAAATTCTAAACATAGAACCTATGACAGATTTAGTTATGATTAATAAGCAGCTTGATGAAGTCATGGACATGACCACGCTTATCCAAAGAGCTGGTCTTTTACCGTTAATTGAAGATTATGATGTCCATGAATTGTTGAAATATGCAGGTATGGACCGTGTTTTTTCAATTCAGGAATTACTCTATATTAGATTGTTTTTAGTTATGGAAAGAGATATATTAAAATACTATAAAGAGATTCAAAAAAATAAGATATCAACATTGTCTTTATCTGAGTATTTTTCATCTCTACATTCACATGAAAGATTATTAGAGTATATTCAATCTAAAATAGATGAAGATGGACAAATATTGGATGATGCAACACCAGAGCTGCTAAAAATTAGAAGAGATTTGAGTAGATTTGATAAAAATCTTCAAGATAAATTACAGAAACTTTTAACAACATATAGTTCATATTTAAATGAAATGGTTATTGTTATTCGTAATGAACGGTATTGCATTCCAGTAAAAGATACATTTAAGAATCGAATTAAAGGTGTTATCCATGATGTTTCATCTAGTAAGCAAACAGTTTATATCGAACCAGAAGCTACTAGACAAATCACAGCAGAAATTGAGCAATTAAAAATCCAACAGGAAAAAGAAATTCAGAAAATTATTGCAATGATGAGTGAAGAAGTACACCAAGCTCACGCATCTTTAAAGGATAACTTAGATTTATTTTTAACATTTGATTTCATTTCAGCAAAAGCACAATATGGCATTTTATTAAATGCCGTGAAACCCAAAGTAAATACTGAAGGAACGATTTCATTAATTAAGGCAAAACACCCCTTATTAGATCAAAAAACAGCGATACCTATTCAGATGGAGCTGAATAAAGATTTTAAAACGCTTTTGATAACAGGTCCAAATACAGGTGGTAAAACAGTAGCTTTAAAAACCGTTGGGTTATTAACATTAATGACACAATCTGGTATTCTAATACCAGCAAATGAAGCTTCAAATATCGCTATATTTGATCAAGTGTTCGCAGATATTGGTGATGAGCAATCCATCTTACAATCTTTATCAACATTTTCATCACATTTAAATAAGATTATAGAAATGATTAACCATGTTCAAGATAATACTTTAGTTCTTTTAGATGAAATCGGAAGTGGTACAGATCCTAATGAAGGTGTTTCTTTAGCAATAGCTTTATTAAATTATTTTAAATCATTTGATGTTCGGATGATGGTAACTACTCATTATTCTGAACTAAAAAGCTATGCTTATGAACAGAGTCATATGGGAACTGCTTCAGTAGCCTTTGACAAAAAAACTTTAAAACCATTATATTATCTTCAAATGGGAACAACAGGATCATCACATGCTTTCTTAATTGCAAGACGATTAGGGTTAAAAGAAGAAGTTGTTGCTGATGCTGAAACAGTTTATCAAGGCAGACAAACTGACTTGGCCAAAGTGATGGAAAAGTTAAATGATGAAATGCTATATATTGAAAAGCAAAAAGAAAAGCTCGGTCAAGAGATTAATGAACTTAAAACAGCGAAGCAAGAATATCAACTATCTCGCGAAAAGTTAATGAAAGATCAAGAAAGAATTATCGAAAACATTAAGATAAAAGAACAGAAAAAATGGGATGATTTAAAAGATGAAGTCAGGGATCTTATCAAGGAACTTCAAAATAAGCAAGAACTATCAAAACCAGAAGTTGCAGCCTTGAAACACCAAATAAATCAAGGTATAGATCCAGATCAATCACATCGATTCATCGATGAATTAAAAATTGGTGACGAAGTTTATATCATTCCTTATCAACAATATGGTAAAATAGAATCAATTAAAAATGATGAGTATCGAGTCATCTTTGGAAAATTCGATCTAGAGTTTCAAGCATCAAATTTGAGAAAAGAACAACCTAAGATAGATTCAAAAAAGCGAGTACAACCAGTAAAGACAACACAAGGAGAAACACCAGAAAGAAATGCAAAACTTGAGCTTGATTTAAGAGGCTATAGATTCGAAGAAGTTAAAGATGCGATGGAACAAGCTATCGATCGTGCTTTACTTAGCGGCTTATCATCTTTAAGAGTTATTCATGGCTTCGGTAGCGGAGCAGTCAGGAAAGCTGTATATGATTATATCAAGAGTTCTCCATATGTTAAAACTCATCGATTTGGCGGTGAGGGAGAAGGATTAAATGGGGTTACTATTATTACCCTAAAATAATGCGAAAGGCTTGAATTAATCACTTATATAGCATATAATGAGATATATAAAATTGATAAAGAAATGAGGAAAATTGAATGATTGAATATCAAGGACAAGAGTATCAAGAAGTCATTGGACAACAAGGGTTAGTTGTTGTTCAGTATTATGCAACATGGTGTGGACCATGTAAGATGCTTAAACCAGTTTTAGATGCTTTAAGTACTGAGATGCAAGAAATTAAGTTTTACCGCTTAGACATCGATCTTTATAGAACACAAGCAATCGAAGCTGGTATTCGTAGCGTTCCTACAGTTGTTTTATACAAAGATGGAGAAGAAGTAGATCGTCAAAGTGGATATCAACCAAAAGAAAGAATTTCTGCTTGGATGGATCAATACAAATAATTAAAGCACTTTGGTGCTTTTTTTATTGTTATAAATTTAGTATAATAGATATGGTGATATCATGGATGGATTCTTATTAATTAATAAGCCTAAAGGATTGACATCACATGATGTCGTTTTCAAGATTAAGAAAAAGCTTCATGTTGATAAAATTGGTCATACAGGAACCTTAGATCCATTTGCTTGTGGTCTTTTGATTTTATGCCTTGGTAAAGCGACTAAACTTGCGTATATGTTTTCAGATTTAGATAAAGCATATGAGGGGACTATTGTTTTTGGCAAGCATTATGACACATATGATACAACCGGTCAAATCATGGATGAAAAAGAACCTCTTTTTAATGAAGAAGACTTAAAGAATGCAATGGATTCACTTAAAGGTAGATATCAGCAATTACCACCAATGTATTCTGCGATAAAAGTAGATGGTCAAAAACTTTATCAACTTGCTAGAAAAGGTCTAGATGTTGAAAGAGATACTAGAGAAGTCCAAATTTATGAGTTTGATATGAAGTCCAAATTGAGCACTAATCAATTTGGTTTTTATACATCAGTTTCTAAAGGTACTTATATTAGAAGCTTAGCTGTTGATTTAGCTAAAAAACTTAATACGTTTGCTGCATTATCATCATTAAATCGTTTATCTATTGGTAATTATCATCTTAAAGATGCAAAAACGATTGAAAATGTAGCGCCAGAACATTTAATATCTTTAAATGATTACTTCAAGACATATCCAAAAATTGCATTAAACGATTATATGATAAAATTAGTAAAGAATGGTGTATATCTTGATGAAAGACAAACAACGATAAACAAGCCTTTTATTGTTATTGATGAGCATAATCAAATGATTGCATTTTATGATGTTATTGGGCTTAACAAATATAAACCTATGCTTATTTTTTAGGAGTTTACATGAAAATTATTTCCGCAGCTTACAATTTAATACAAAATACAGATGCATTAACATTAACGCTAGGTAATTTTGATGGCTTACATTTAGGTCATCAACAGCTTATTGAGCGTGTTTTGTCTTATAAAGATACTAAACATGCTGTATTAACATTTGATCCACATCCTTCATTAGTTTTGAGAAAACAACCTTTTCGTACACTAACCCAAAAAGATGACAAAATAGAGTTATTCGCAAGATACCCATTAGATTACGCATTTATTGTTGATTTTGATTCGAAATTTTCAGAGTTATCGACAAAAGATTTTATCGATTTTTTACGAGGTATCAATGTTAAAAGATTAGTCATCGGACGTGATGCACGGTTTGGGTATCGTGGAGAGGGCACAATCCAAGATTTAAAAAGATATTTTATAGTTGATGTCGTTCCTGATCTCGTATATAACCACACAAGAGTCTCTACTACGTATATTAAAGACTTTTTATCAACAGGAGACCTGGGATCAGCAAGAAAGCTGTTAAATCGTCACTATCATATAAAAGGTTATGTCGTTCATGGTAACAAAGTCGGTCATAAATTAGGTTTTCCAACAGCGAATATTGATTATGATCATTACTTTTTACCAATGAGTGGTGTATACTATGTAAAAGTACTTGTTGATGATGTTTGGTATCATGCAATGGCGAACATCGGAAATAATCCGACTTTAAATTTTACCTTTGAAAAAAGGCTTGAAATCTACATCCTAGATTTTAACAAAAACATTTATGGTAAAAACATAAATATCGTATTTATGCACTACTTACGCAACGAATTGAAGTTTAAATCCCGAAATGAACTGATAGAACAACTAAAAAAAGATGAAACTTCAGTACGGAAATTAACAATTTAAAAAAATATGCTATAATAATTATAACGAGGTGGTATTATGAAGTTGATCATTGCTATTGTATCCAATGATGATGCAAACAAAGTTCAAAAAGCATTAGTGAAAGACAGATTCTTTTCAACTCGCTTGTCAACTACAGGTGGTTTCTTAAGAGCTGGTAATGTGACATTCCTCATTGGTGTCAATGATGAAAAAGTTCCACAAGCCTTGGAAATTATCGAAGCACACAGTAAAAAACGTACAAAACTGGTACCAAACACAATCGTAAACGAATTTGGTTCATTCTCTGCTCTACCAATTGAGGTTGAAGTAGGAGGAGCAACTGTATTTGTGGTCAATGTAGACCAATTTGTAAAAATATAATTGAATATCGTTGCATTTAAACAAAAAAATGCTACAATATAAAAGGCGGTAACAAGGATTAGGGAAAGCCAACCCAATCTTTAGTTATTCGAGAAAGGAAGAATACATCATATGGCACTATTAAAAGAAAAGAAGACAGAAATCATTAAGAAATACGCAACCAAAGAAGGTGACACTGGTTCGCCAGAAGTTCAAATCGCAGTTCTTAGTCAAGAAATTGCTGATTTAAACGCTCACTTACAAATTCACATTCATGATTTCCATTCACGTCGCGGTCTTTATATGAAGATTGGGCAAAGACGTCGTTTACTTAAGTACTTACGTAGTAAAGATGTTGATCGTTATCAACAATTGATACAAAAATTAGGATTACGTCGGTAAAAAGGTTGCTTATGCAATCTTTTTTTTTAATTTCTATACATCTAGGTGTTTTTGTGGTAATATATATAAGGCTATAGATAAGAAAATAGACATATAAAATGAAGGAGATTTTATATCATGGAAAGAAAAATTTATGAAACGACGCTTGGCGGTAGAGTTCTACGTGTCGAAATTGGTGAGGTAGCAAAGCAGGCAAATGGTGCTGCATTGATAACTTACGGAGACTCTACAGTATTAAGTGTTGTAACAGCAAAAAGTGAAGCTTCAGCTCAAGATTTTTTCCCTTTAATGGTAGTTTATCAAGAGAAGCTTTATGCAGCAGGTAAGATTCCTGGAGGATTTTTAAGAAGAGAAGGTAGACCATCAGAACACGAGACATTAACTTCTCGTTTGATTGATAGACCACTTCGTCCATTGTTTCCAGAAGGATTCAAGCATGACGTACAAATCATTAATACGGTATTATCTAGTGATCCACAATGTACTACTGAAATGGCTGCAATGCTAGGTTCATCCCTAGTATTAGGTATTTCTAACATTCCATTTAATGGTCCAGTAGCAGCTGTAATGGTTGGTCGTATTGATGGAGAATTTATCATCAATCCAACACCGGAACAAGAATTATTAAGTGATATTGATTTGATTGTTGCTGGGACAAAAACTGCGATCAACATGGTTGAAGCAGGTGCAAAACAAATCGCTGAAGATGTTATGTTAGATGCTATGATGTTTGCACATGAAGCGATTAAAGAATTAGTTGCATTCCAAGAAAAGATTCAAGCAGAAAATCCTAAGGAAAAAATGGCATTTGATGATTTTGCGATCCCTGAAGATATTCAAAAAGATGTTTCTAACTTTGCAGAAAAACGTTTGGTTAAAGCAGTATCTATTTTTGATAAATTAGAAAGATATCAAGCACTAGATGCAATTACAGAAGAAACTGTAGAACATTTCTCTAAAAAGTCGTTTTTTAAAGAAATTGATGGCATCAAAGTTTACGATGAAAAAGCTCAAAAAGAATATTTAGAACAAGTTGAAAAAACATTAAATCAAATCGTAACAAAAGAACTAAGAAGATTGATTACTGAAGACAAAGTACGTCCAGATGGTCGTAAAGTTGATGAAATCAGACCCTTATTTTCTAGAGTTGATGTATTACCTAGAACACATGGTTCAGCACTATTTACTCGTGGTCAAACACAAGCTTTAGGAGTTGTAACATTAGGTTCATTAGGTGAAAATCAAATCATTGATGGACTTGGTTTAGAAGATAGAAAACGTTTCATGTTACATTACAACTTCCCACCATTTAGTGTTGGAGAAACAGGTCGTTACGGTTTCGTAGGACGTCGTGAAGTTGGACATGGAGCACTTGGAGAACGTGCATTACTTCAAGTTTTACCAAATGAAGAAGAGTTCCCATATTCAATTCGTATCGTATCTGAAATATTAGAATCTAACGGTTCTAGTTCACAAGCAACTATTTGTGCTGGTTCACTAGCATTAATGGCAGCAGGTGTACCAATTAAAGCTCCAGTTGCAGGTATTGCAATGGGTTTAATCATGGAAGGTAAACATTATACGATTTTAAGTGATATCCAAGGAATGGAAGATCATGAAGGTGATATGGACTTCAAAGTTGCTGGTACTAAAGATGGTATTACAGCGCTTCAAATGGATATTAAGATTTCAGGGATTACTAAAGAAATCTTAAAAGAAGCATTAGAACAAGCAAGAATTGCTAGATTGCACATTCTTGATCATATGAACGAAACAATACCTACAGTACGTGAAGAATTGTCTCAATATGCACCTAAGGTGATGATGATTCAAATCAATCCTGATAAGATTAGAGATGTTATCGGTGCTGGTGGAAAAATTATTACTCAAATTATCGAAGATAACAATCAAGTTAAAATTGATATTGAACAAGATGGACGTGTATTCTTAATGCATTACGATCGCGCATGGTTACTTAAGGCAGCAGAAAAAATCAAGCAATTAGTTAGAGTAGCTATTGTTGGCGAAATCTATGAAGGTAAAGTTACAAGAGTTGAAAAATTCGGTTGCTTTGTTGAGTTATGGCCAGGAACAGAAGGTCTTGTTCACATCTCTAGATTAGCTAAAGAACGTGTCGAAAAAGTTGAGGATATCGTATCAGTTGGAGATCAAATTTTAGTTAAATGTATAGGTATCGATGACAAAGGTAGAGTTGATTTATCAAGAAAAGATGCATTGGTTGCCAAATAAAAACAATAGAAAATGAAGTTCAATGAACTTCATTTTTTAACAAAACGGCCTTATTAAGCCTTTATATTTAAAGTATTTATGTTTGTTAATTTACAACAAATGATAAAAATGATATAATATTATGGAGAACAATAAAAGGAGCACTAATATGAAATTAGAATTAAGAACTCAGAAATTAAGAGAAGTAAGAAAACAAGGTTATGTACCTGGTGTTATGTATGGAAAATCAATTCAATCGACTTCTGTACAAGCACTAGATAAAGACTTTAAAAATGCATTAAAAGAATTTGGAACAAGTATGACATTTAAAGCAAAACTTGATGGGAAAACACATAACGTATACATTAAAAACTTTCAATCAAATATTTTAAAGCCTAGTGAAATCATACACTTTGATTTACATCGTGTTACCGCTACTGAAAAGATTTCAGCACACATTCGTATTGAATTGATCGGTAAAGAGCAATTTCATGACACTGATGTATATCCAGATTTACAATTAAATGAGATTGTAGCTGAATACGTTCCAGGTCAAGGTATGTCACATATTGACATTGATGTATCAAACCTTGTATTGGGTGATGTTGTTTATGTCAAAGACTTAGTCATTGGTGAAAATGTCACATTAAAAGAAGATCCTGATAAGGCAATCGTTGTCATGAAGGAAGTTCATATCGTTGAGGAAGAAGAAGTTACTGAAGATACAGATGCATTAGGCGATATGATTAGAGAAGAACAAGAAGCTCAAGAAGAAGATACAAAAGAAAAAGAGTAACTATCAATTCAAAAATGAATATGATATAATAATTCAGTCAGTGGAAGTGATCGAGCCTGTTTTAACAGGTTAGGAAAGTCCATGCTAGCACATCCTGAGATGGATGTAGTGTTTGTGCCTAGGGAAATCATAACCTAGGGTACGAGAAATCGTAACGGCGATCGATGATCTAAGGGAAACTATGATCTAGACTTAATGTGCCACAGAGACGAGCTATTTAGAAATAAATAGATGAAACGCGGTAAACCCCTCAAGCTAGCAACCCAAATTTGGTAGGGGCACGTATATAGATGAATCAAAATCGATATACGCTACTTATGTAGAGATAAATGGTCACACCCTTTTTAAGGGAACAGAACATGGCTTATGAACATTGACAAAAATTAGGTCCCTCGCGGGACCTTTTTCTTATGTAAAAAAAAACCTCCATGTGGAGGTTTGTTTGATTAAAATGGTAGAATACTTAATGCTCTAAGGATGATATACAAAATATATGAGAAGTAAATACCTAGTAAGATATAACCTTCAAGTTTTGATATTTTACTACCCGTGATACAAAAGAAAATGGTTATTGCAGTTATACCAATCAGTAAGACTGTATCAATTAAGACATCATTGTTAAGCCCTAATGGTGTCACTAATCCAGCTAGACCTACGATAAGAAGCGTATTAAATACATTCGATCCAATAACGTTACCTAATGCAATTTCACCTTCACCTTTTTTAGCTGCCATAATGGATGTTACAAGTTCTGGAAGTGATGTACCTAATGCGACAATCGATAAACCAACAAGTGTCGTTGCTCTTGATATATTCATTGAAAATGCAGAAACCAAGAGTTCAATGGCTATAAACTCAGCACCAGTAGTAACTAAATATCCGCCTAATGATACACCACCTAAACCAATAAGTAACAAAACAATAGCTTTTTTAGTGTCAACAACGTGTATCTCATCAACCTCAGAAGGCGTTCGTTTAGTTCTAAACATTAAATACATATAAAAAGCAAAGAATAAAAGTAAAATTAGTGATTCCCACCAAACGATTTGTGCATCACTTTGAAAAAAGAATGCAAGTACTGAGATTAATATCGTAATAATAACTAAAAATGGGAACTCTTGTTTGTGCATGGATTTTCTAACAGCAATTGGCATCATAATCGCACTGAAACCTAAAATCAACGTTAAATTAGCAACATTAGAACCAATGACATTACCCATTGCAATGTCAGCTGTTGTCCCAGCTGCTCTAGCTGAAATGGATGCTGCAAAACTCACTGCCAACTCAGGTAAACTAGTACCAAATGCGACTAATGTTAAACCAATAATTAAAGGAGAAACATTTAGTTTTTTTGCAATGGACACAGATGAGACGATAAAGAAGTCTGCACCTTTTATTAGAAAAGCAAATCCCACAAGTAAAAACAAAATATGAATAAATATATCCAAAATGTTAACCTCCTGATGATCTGATAATTTGATTGACTTTTGTCTTTCCCATATATAAATAAAAACCATTCAAGACAAGAAAAAAGTCTTGAAGGTCTCGTTACAAGGTATACTTGAAATTAACCGGGTTTTTCAACCGTACTGACGATTAATTTAGGGCTAACTACTCCCCTTCATGTCTCTATTTTAGCATACTTTATAACACATGACAATATTAAATAAAATAATGTTATTCTGGCTCTTAATCCAATCATTTTATTGACTTATACGACAAAAAATAGTATGATATATCTATCACCATGTGATGGAGGACTGAACAACTAAAATGGAAGATTGCAGTAGTAGGATCGACGATCCAATATATCCGAGTCTTAAAACGAATGAGCATGACGCTTTTTTTGGTGTCTTTTTTTGTTTAGAGAGTGAGGAGCATATATGATAACATCTAGTGTTTTCATGCTCTTTTTGATTATTATGTCTGCTGTTTTTGCAGCATCAGAAGTCGCTTTGGTTGCGATTAGTGACAACAAAGTTAATGTTGATGCAGAAACCGGAAATAAAAGAGCTTTAAAAGTTCAACGATATACAGAAAACCCTAAAAGTTATATTACAACGTTAAGAGTTCTTATAACATTAATAGCCATTGTTAATGGTGCGATTGCCTTAGATACATTTAGTCTTCATGTTATCAGTTGGTTTAATGTAACGAACCCGATTGTTGAGCCATTAGTTATTACAATTATAGCTTTGATATTGCTTGTTTTTCACGTTGTTTTGGGTCAAATGATTCCAACAAGATTAGCCAATAAATACCCTAATCAAATCGCTTATGGAACGATTGGTTTTGTCACTTCAATGACTAAATTTATTTCACCGTTTGTTTGGGTTCTTGACAAGCTTTCAAGCCTTGTAGGTCGGTTAGTTGGATTGGCACCAAACGAAGGGACTAGAACGGTTACTGAAGAAGAAATTAGAACAATTGTTGAGGAAAGTAGTAAAACCGGAAATATCGATGAACAAGAAAGTGAAATGATTCAAAATATATTTGATTTCAGTGATACTGATGTCGATGATATTATGACACATCGTACTGAAATATCTGCATTAGATGTTAATGCAACTAAAAAGGAATTATTTGAATATGTAAGTAAGGAGCAATTCACAAGATTTCCAGTGTATGAGAAAGATATCGATCATATTGTTGGAACTTTGCACGTTAAAGATTTACTTAAATACATAGATAACAATGAAGAAACATTTTCAATTAGAGCATTACTTAGACCACCTTATTTTATTCCTGAATCAAAAAATACAAGTGAACTTTTTAAAGAAATGCAACAGCAAAAAAACCATATCGCTATTGTACTTGATGAATATGGTGGGACGGCAGGTATTGTAACGATTGAAGATTTAATAGAAGAAATCGTTGGTAATATATTTGATGAGTACGATATTGATGAAGATGAGATTAAACAAGTTGATGATTTAGTTTATGAAATTCATGGGTTAATCAATATTCATGACGCTGAAGATTTCTTAGATGCGAATCTACCAGTCGATGATTATGATACATTAAGTGGTTTTATGTTAGGGCAGTTAGGAAGATTTCCTGAAGAAAATGAGCATGTATCAATCGTATATAATCAGTTTACATTTGAAGTGATTAAAGCAGAAGATAAAGTGATTTCTAAGATAAAAGTTACAAGACCAGAAATCTTTGAAGATAGCAATGATGCATTGTAGAGTGAGGTATTATGGGTAAAGAAGAGTTTATAAAAATAGGTATACTTGCAGTATTGATCTTGTTGTCATCATTTTTTTCTGCAACTGAGACAGCTTTTTCATCACTAAATCCTATTAAATTGAAACATCGCATTCAAAATAAAGAACATAGAGCTAATAAAACTTTAGCTTTAACATATGATTTTGAGAAAGTATTAACAACAATCTTAATCGGAAATAATATCGTAAATATTGCTGCTGCATCGCTTGCTACAGTGTTATTTGTTCAATATTGGGGAAATGCAGGTGTAACCATTTCTACAGCTGTTATGACAACATTAGTTCTTATTTTTGGTGAAATAACACCAAAAAGTATTGCTAAAAAAATGCCAGAACAATTTGCGATTGCAGTGACACCAATTTTAGTGTTTTTTATCTATCTCTTAATGCCGCTAAACTTAATTTTTGGCTTAATTCAGAAGTTAATGAATAAATGGTTTAAATTTAAGAAAGAGCCGGCTATTACTGAAGATGAACTTTTAACTTATGTATCTGAAGTTCAACAAGAAGGTGGGATTAACGAAAACGAAGGTGAGTTAATTCGTAGTGTTATCGATTTTGATGATTTAAAAGTAGAAGATATTTTCACTCCACGGGTTAAAGTTATTGCTGTGAATGAAAAAGATGATTATAAAAAAATAACTCATGCATTTAAACATTCAGGGTATTCTAGATTACCAGTATATGGGACCAATATCGATCATATTGTTGGAACAATCAATCATAAGGATTACTATAATAAAGTTTTAATCGATAAAGAACCACTAGATTCGATTATAAAACCTCCAGTTTTTGTTACAGAATATATGCGTGTTACGAATTTATTAGAAATGCTTAAAGAACATAAATCACATATGGCAATTGTAAAAGATGAATTTGGGGGAACGCTAGGTGTCGTGACAATGGAAGATATCTTAGAAGAAATTGTTGGTGATATTTGGGATGAGCATGATGAAATTGTCGAACAAATAAATGAAATTGATGAAAACAATTATCGAGTTAAGGGAACAGCTGATCTAGAAGATGTATTCGAGCAGCTCCATATCGATGAAGACGAAGACGAGTTAGAATATTCTACAGTTAACGGTTGGGTTCTTGATGAGTTAGGAAGAATTCCAGTTATTGGTGATATGTTTGAGTATAAAAATTTCAAGATTACAGTGACAAGTGCAGATACGAAAAGAGTTCTTGAAGTTAATATAGAAGTTTTACCTAAAACAAAGGAAAATATGGAAGAATAGAGTTTTTAACTCTATTTTTTTAATTCAAAAATAAACAAAAAAAGGCTGTACTTTCGTACAACCTTAATTTTTTAGATAACTACTAGTTATTTATTTTACTGAATCTCCAGCAAAATCAAATAAAGTCTTAAGAATAGTGAAGTAACCACCAGTGCGGATTGTTGCAGCTGCTAATTCATCAATTAACGTAGTTCCATTAAGTGATCCACCACGTTGAGCAACAGGTTGTAAATTATCATTCCAGCCATTTGCTAAAACATAATCAGTAATTAATGCAGCTTGTTCAAACCACTCTAATGTACAAGTTCCTTGAGCAACCCATGCACCATCAACGAATGCATAACCACCAGCTCCAACCATACCATAATCAAATCCTAATTCTTGCTTAGTTTTTTCATTCCATACGAATGTACCAGCAGAAGCATCTCTAGTTGATTGACGTACATCTAATAGTAACTCTTCAATTTCACCTTTTGGTGTAACGATCATATGAGCACTGTATAAGTCAGTTCCAGAAGTGTAAACAGCTTGGAATTTTCCTAATTTAGCAAGTTCAACTGCTTCTTGAGCTAACTTGATGTATTGATCAACAGTAATAGAAACGCTTGCACCTAAATCAGTTGTATATCCATCATTATCAAAAGTGATAGAATCAACACCATTTTCAAGTAAATGTGCTTCAATTAAAGCAGCTTGTTCGTACCATTCAAGTTGATCTGGTTCAGTAACCATACCATAATCATCACCTAATTCTTTCTTAGTCATAGCATTCCATGCCCATGAATAAGTTGTTACAGCATCTTCACCTTCACCAGTAGTCGTAGCTGTTCTACGAGCTTGGCGTGTGTCAATATTGTAACCTACAATTTTTCCATCTTCAATGGTAACTGTAACCATTGTAACTTGTGGTGCATTTCTAGCAACTGTTTCTTCATATGCCATGAATTCACCATCTACTTTAAACTCGCTGCTGTTGCAACCGATTAGCGTAATTGCTGCAAACGCAACAAAAAACATCAATAATACTTTTTTCATTTATTAAATTCCTCCTATGAATTGTTTCTTAACACACTTATTATACTACAAATGTCAAGTAATTTGCAATCTATTTTATGCATAATTAAGTAAAAGCGTTTTACTAGTTAACAAATAGAAGATATTTAACAAAATGAGCGATTTATACTTTCATATTATATAAAATAATGATACAATAATTAAGCGGAAAGGTATGTGTATAAATGAATAAAACAACTTTGAATGAAAGACAAAAGAAAATCAGAAACTTTTCGATTATTGCTCACATCGATCATGGCAAATCTACGCTTGCTGATCGTTTGTTACAAATGACAAATACTGTGAGTGCAAGAGAAATGAAAGAGCAACTTTTAGACTCTATGGATCTTGAAAGAGAACGTGGAATAACGATTAAATTAAACGCAGTTGAGATGCTTTATAAAGCCAAAAATGGTGAAGAGTATATTATGCATTTAATTGACACTCCAGGTCATGTCGATTTCACTTATGAAGTCTCAAGATCACTAGCAGCTTGTGAAGGTGCTATTTTAGTCGTAGACGCTGCTCAAGGTATTGAAGCACAAACATTAGCGAATGTCTATTTGGCGATTGATAATGATCTAGAAATCATCCCTGTAATTAATAAAATTGACTTGCCAAGTGCTGAACCTGAGAAAGTAAAAAAAGAAATTGAAGATATCATTGGTATTCCAGCTCAAAATGCAGTATTAGCTTCAGCAAAAGAGGGCATTGGAATTGAAGAAATATTGGAAAGAATTATAACTGATATTCCTGCTCCAAAAGGAGATTCAGAAGAACCTTTGCAGGCACTTGTTTTCGACTCATTATTTGATGCCTATAAAGGTGTAATTCCTTCTGTAAGAGTTGTAAATGGTACAATAGCAAAAGGTGATCAAATTCAGTTTATGGCATCTGGAGCAAAATACGAAGTTGTTGAAGTTGGTGTACTTACACCTAAAATTTTAAAAAGAGATGTATTAGGTCCGGGTGATGTAGGATATCTAACAGCAGCTATTAAAGACATTAATACTGTCCGTGTAGGTGATACAATCACTGGTTTACATAATCGTGCAAAAACTGCTTTACCTGGTTATAGAACGATGAACTCTGTTGTATTTTGTGGATTATATCCAATTGATAGTGACCGATTCAATGATTTAAAAGAAGCATTGGAAAAACTCAAATTAAATGACGCATCTTTAATCTATGAACCTGAGACTTCGCAAGCCCTGGGTTTTGGATTTAGAACTGGTTTCTTAGGATTACTTCACATGGAAATCGTCCAAGAACGTATTAGTCGTGAGTTTAATATTGAATTAATCGCAACCGCACCATCGGTAATCTATAATATTTACTTAACGGATGGATCAATGATGAGTATTGATAACCCGTCTAAACTTCCGGATCCTCAAAGAATAGATTATATTCAAGAACCATATGTCAAAGCATCTATTATGACGCCTAAAGAATATGTTGGAGCCGTTATGGATATCTCACAAAAGAAACGAGGTATATTTGGCAACATGAATTATGTTGACCAAAACAGAGTTCATATCACCTATGAGCTTCCGCTATCAGAAATTGTTTATGACTTCTTTGATAAATTAAAATCATCAACAAAAGGTTATGCATCATTTGATTATGAAATGTCAGGGTATAGAACATCAAAATTACAAAAGATGGATATCTTATTAAATAACGAAGTGGTAGATGCATTATCAGTCATCGTACATAGAGACTTTGCTTATCAAAGAGGAAAAATCATTTGTGAAAAAATGGTTAAATTAGTTCCAAGACAAATGTTTGAAATTCCTGTACAAGCTGCTTTAGGTAATAAAATTATAGCAAGATCAACCATCAAGGCAATGCGTAAAGATGTCTTAGCGAAATGTTATGGTGGAGATATTACTAGAAAGAAAAAACTTCTGTCCAAGCAAAAAGAAGGTAAGAAGAAAATGAAGTCAATTGGGCGTGTAGACGTACCTCAAGAAGCATTTATGGCAATCCTATCCAATAGCGATGAGTAATTACTCTTCGCTATTTCTTTATTATGTAAACCAAATAGGGTATAATGAATATAGAAGGACGTGATTGATTTTGAAGGGACTTTATATCCATATTCCATTTTGTGAATCGATTTGCCATTATTGTGATTTTGTCAAGAGGGTTCCTAAAAATAAAGAAATGATTGAAACATATATAAATGCGCTGATTAAAGAGATTAAAAGCTATAAAGATCACTTCAAAACTATTGAAACGATCTATATTGGTGGAGGAACACCAAGCATGTTAGATGTTAATCAGTTCGAATTATTATTTGAATCGATTAAGGACATATCTCCAGTTGAGTATACAGTAGAAGTCAATCCAGAAAGTTATACAAAAGAAAAGGGAAATCTTTTTAAGAAATATGGAATCAATCGAATCAGTTTAGGCGTTCAAACGTTTAATCAAAAATTATTAGATTATTTAAATAGGAAACATACAAAAGAACATGTTTTTGATGTTGTTAAACATCTAAAATCGATAGACATACCAAAGATCAGCGTTGATTTAATTTATGCAATTCCTGGACAGACACTAGATGTTTTATATAAAGATCTTGAATATATCAATGAATTAGACATTACACATGTTTCATGTTATTCATTAATATTAGAAGAAAAAACATATTTTTATCATCAATATTTACGTGGTAAATTCGAACAAATGGATGAAGATATGGAAGCGAAAATGTATCAAATTGTTATGGATGAGTTAAAAAAACAAGGTTTTGAACATTATGAAATATCTAATTATGCAAAACAAAATCATTATTCATTACACAATATGATCTACTGGACATTAGGTGAATATATTGGCGTTGGTTTAGGGGCTCATGGCTTTATTGATCAGTATCGGACTCTAAATCATAAAGCTTTACCTAAATACTTAAGTCAACCTCTTGAGAAAAAAGATCTACAAAATCAAGAAACGATGCTGCAAGATGAAATGATTTTTGGATTAAGAAAAATGAAGGGTATTTCATTGTCGTATTTAAAAGAAAGATATGATGTAGATATTTTTGTTAAATACCCCAGACTTAAAGAAAAAATAGAACTAGGACTTATTAAAATTGAGGATGGACGACTGATGCTAACGGATAAAGGCATATTCTTAGGAAATCAAGTCTTTATGGTGTTTATATGAAATATTTGTTAAAAGATTTTGAGTATTATTTAAAAAACGAAAAAGGTTCTAGTAAAAATACCATTGAGTCCTACTTAAGAGATTTAAAACAATATGCACTATTTCTGGAAAAATATCATTCAATTACTAAACCTAGAGATATCGAAAAAAAACATATTGAAGGATTCCTAAAAAGTTTAAAGAAACAAGTTGGATCTAAGAGTTTAGCAAGAAAGTTGACAGCACTCAAGAGTTTTCATCATTTTTTAAGTATTGAAAATGAGATTGAAGAAGATATTACAAAAAAAATAGTGTCGCCTAAAGTTCAAAAGTCTTTACCTAAGGTTTTATCGGTAGATGAGGTTGTAGCAATCCTAGAACAAGTCGATAAAAGTAAACCTTTAGGGTTAAGAAACCTAGCTTTATTAGAACTAATTTATGGTTCAGGATTAAGAGTTAGTGAGCTCTTAGATATACTCATGGAAGACATTCATTTAAACCAAGGATACATTATGGTTAAAGGCAAAGGTAGTAAAGAACGTATGGTACCTATTTCTGATATGTCAACAATTGCATTAAGAAATTATATCGTTAAATCTAGAGATCAACTTATAGCAGATACAAAGGTTAATTATCTGTTTGTGAATCAAAATGGACAGCGATTATCGAGACAAGGCTTCTTTAAGGTATTGAAAAGACTTGCTCAAGATGCTGGTGTTGAAACTGATTGTTCACCACATACGCTTAGGCATTCATTTGCCACACACCTATTGGAAAATGGTATGGACTTAAGGACTTTGCAGTCATTATTAGGTCATGAGGATATATCAACAACTCAAATATATACACACATAAGTCAAAAAAGAATAAAAGAGATTTATAAAGGCGCACATCCACGCGCTCAAAAGAAGGAGGAAGAACATGTATAATAGAATATTTTTAATCATCTTGGATAGTTTGGGAATTGGAGAAGCTCCAGATGCTAAAGCTTATAACGATGAAGGAGCTAATACACTAGGACATATTGCAGAGTTTATGAACCTAAATATACCTAATTTACAAGGGTTTGGTTTAGGTAATATTGCTCCTATTAAAAATGTAGAACCAGTAGATACACCAAAAGCTTTTTTTACAAAAATGCAGGAAGCATCTTTAGGTAAGGATACCATGACAGGTCACTGGGAATTGATGGGTTTATACATAACTAAACCTTTTCAAACCTTCACTGAAACAGGATTTCCTAAAGCATTAATTGATGAACTAGAAAAAAAGACAGGTCGGAAAATAATTGGGAATGTTAGTGCATCAGGTACGGAAATCATCAAAGAACTTGGTGAACAACACATGAAAACTGGAGATATAATCGTCTATACTTCCGCTGATTCAGTGTTACAAATTGCGATGCATGAAGACATTATTCCGATTGAAGAACAATATCGAATTTGTGAAATAGCAAGAGAAATAACGATGAAACCAGAATGGAAAGTCGGTAGAGTTATCGCAAGACCATTCAAAGGAAAGAACAAAAAAGATTTTGCAAGAACTTCAAATAGACATGATTATGCTTTAAAACCAAGTGAAAAAACAACACTTAACTTTTTGAGTGAAGCAGGATATGACGTCATTGCATTGGGGAAAATCAACGATATTTTTGATGGTTATGGTATAACAGAATATAGTAAAACTGTCTCTAATGATGACGGAATGAGACAAGTTACAAAAACCGCAAAACGAGAGTTTACAGGATTATGCTTCTTAAATTTAGTGGACTTTGATGCACTATATGGTCACCGTAGAGACCCACTAGGTTATGGCAAAGCTATAGAAAAATTTGATGAACAACTTCCTAAATTAATTAAAGAGCTTAAAGAAGATGACTTACTAATTTTGACTGCAGATCATGGAAATGACCCTACAGCACCTGGGACAGATCATACAAGGGAATACGTTCCATTACTTGTCTATTCTAAGAAATATTTGGTCGGTAACAAGATGCCGATATTGAAAACTTTTGCGGATGTTGGTTATACAATTGCTGACAATTTTGGAACCGAGAAACCGAAAAATGGAAGCTCGTTTTTGAAGCATATCGGAGGTAAATGATTATGCTAGAATGGATTCAGGAGTTAGAACCAGAGTTTCTAATTATATTTATTACTTTGTTTTTCTTGTTAGTATTTTCAATATTTACAATCGGAAAAGTACAAAGAGTTTTAAACTTAATTGGAAAAAGAGCTTTAAACTTAACAGAGGATTTATTGGTTAGAGACGGTGAAGATGTCGTTGACATTATCATCGCAAACACGAGTTTTGTGAATGTAGAAACCGGTGGAATTGGGTTTGTCTACAAGAAGGTTTTGTTACCTCTTAACGAGGAAGGAATTATGGTGCTTGCTAGAAATACGCATAAGATTTCTATCCCTTTGAAAGACTTGAGATCGTTTGTATTAGGTACAAGTGATAGAGTTAAAAGGGTTAGTATTTATGTTGAAGATACACTAGGAAGACGTAGTTTCAAGAAAGCAAAAAACAGCATGAGGATGCTAAAAAAAATAATGAGAACTGAAAGAAAATTAGCAAGAAAAGAAGCAAAACGTGAAAGATTCGAGAGCGGTAATTACCTGTTTTTCGAACGGATCGGACTTGCATTTAAGTTTATTTTTAGTCCAATAACTAAAGGTGTAAGAGCATTTAGAGTATGGACAAACCGTAAATTTAAAGAGCGAGAAGTTAGAGTTGAGATTAGAAAAAAAGAGAAAAAACATCAAATTGAAATGCAACTTTTAGCTGATGAAGAAAGACATGAAAAAGAAATGGTTGAAGTAGAAGCACGAATCAATGAGGAAAGAAAAGCTAAAGGTGTTGACGTTAGACAAGCTGCATTGCAACGTAAAGAAGATGAACGAAACGATGAGAAAGAAGCAAAAATAGCCTCAGAAGAAAAGATTGAATCTGATAAAAAAACAGTTAAAGATGATGCTCAAAAAGCGAAGTTGAATGAAGAAAAAGTTAATGCTGAAGAAGATAGCACACAGGGAAAATCGTCGAAAATAGATGAGGAAGATGGGAAATAATTTTTAATAATACAATCAAATATAACAAAAGAAGACTATTAATTTTCATGTTAAAATAGTCTTTTTTTCATGTTCTTATTGATTGAATTTTTTATCAAATAGTCGTTTAAAATAAATGATTAAAAGAGATGTAGTACATATGATTGGTGTTAGTATACCAAAAATAAAACCTATCAAACCGAGAAAACTTCTTTCATAATTTCCAGGATCCAAGAAAGGGTATACATATCTAATACCTGATATATCACCTAACATGTTTTCAAACATATCACCGAATATTGGTTCGATTAATGTGTATAAAAATAGAAGGAAAATAAGTGGGTGAATCAAGGAAATCCAAAAATACTTGTACTGGATTTGGTCATCTAAAAAGATGAAGTATAGACCGAAATAAAGGATGGGAATAATCGTATGTAATACTTGCTGTAAAAATGAAACTTCTGTCATATATGGCACAAGCAATATATGAAAAATGAGACATGTAATAACTATGTTTATCAGTCCAATAAAAGACAGATATTTAAACCAATATTTTTTTGAAAATCCTAGAAGAACTAGTAATGAAATGATTGTGATTAACACATTACTTTGAGTTGTAAAATATGTCGCTGTAATAATAAATGAAGCGGAAGTATCTTCCGCTAAAAGTGCTCTTAAAATGAGAAGTACAATACCTGTAATTCCCCATAGAAAAACGAAAAGAGAATAATAAAATTTTAGGTAATCATTGTTTCTAATTTTAAGATATGCGTTACTCAATATTCATCACTCAATCTCATTTAAAATATTGGACTAGTTTTGTAAGGTCACTTGTCATACCTAATGCAAGCATTAATTTAATTCTCGCTTTTTGACTTGATAGATTATTAGTAAAAATTACACCAAGTTGTTTGAGGTGATGTCCACCACCTTCATATCCGTAGCTATCAAGTACTCTACCTTTCGGGCATCGAGAAGTTATAAGAACAGGAATACCCTTTTCAATTGCCCTTGTTATACCAGGTATCATTTGTGGAGGAACGTTACCTCTGCCTAGTGCTTCGAGAACAATTCCTTTTACATGACTGTCTATAAGTAAGTTTAGTATAAGTGAACTAGATCCTGAGTAGACTTTAACAATTTCAATTTCAGGGATGATATATTTTGGAGATAATAAAACGCGTGGATAATGTGTTTGTCTATAGTATAAAACGTTCTCTTGCTCAACAATTCCGATAGGACCAAACTCCATTGACTTGAAAGTATCAAGTGCTAAAGTGTGAGATTTTGTAACTTCAGCTGCAGAATTGATCTCGTCATTCATCATCACAACAACACCTCTTTTGGTTGATTCAGGAGACGCAGCGACAAGAATTGAGGAAAGCAAATTACTTAATCCATCAAATCCAAGCTCTGAAAAGTTGCGCATAGATCCTGTAAAAACTACAGGTTTTGTAATGTCTAAATAGAGGTCCAAGAAGTAAGCTGTTTCCTCTAGAGTATCGGTTCCATGGGTAATAACGATACCATCAATCTCAGGATTATTCAATTGTTCTTTGGTAAGTTTAGCAAGCGTAAACATATCTTCAGGCGTAATCGCTGGAGATGGTTTAAGCGAAAACTGAATTGACAATAAGGAAATATCGCTTAGTTCCGAGGATATACTCTGCAAGAGCTCATCTTTATTATCTTTAAGTATTGTTTTACTGGTCTCAATATTTTTCGCCATGGATATGGTTCCACCAGTAAAAATGATTAAAATCGTCTTATTTTTCATATGATCACCATCAATATTGTATCATAAAAAGCCATTTATTGAGTATTGAAAAAGATAAGTTTACTAATAGTCAATTTTCGATAGTTCACACCATACACACCATCAAGAAGCCGAAATTAGAAGGTAAGCGATTAACAAACATATCCACATAAAACCCAATGTTCGCACAACTAGTGTATTAACTATAGGTTAACATAATATATATTATACGAACAAATAAAGATTAAAAAAATGTATGAATAGAGGTTTAATCATCTTTATGATTTCCTCATTCATATGTTTGTTAACACTTTTGGGTGCTTCTATTGTTGATAAATATGCTCATATATTCGATATGAGTATAATAAAGAATGTGGAGAGTACGTTTTAAGGGATTGAAAATATAAAACACGTATTATTGTCCTTCTGGAGCTTTCACAGGCTGAAATTACGTATTTTAGTGTTTTTTGCTATTTTCGAACTTTCTCTAGTTTCACTCAAGTTCTTCTTCTTTTGATGGGTATACATGTGTGTATGATTTAGAATTGGTCAATGTACTGTTTATAAAAATTCGATTGCTCAAATCACGTTGTCTAAATTTGCATAATTGCGATGACCTTTATTTTCGTTTTATAAAATTTGACAATCATAGTTTATGGATGTAACTGTAAAGTTTGATTTTTGTAAACTTAGATTTCTTGTCACTTACAAATTGTTACCTTTTGTTATTGGAGGTTTCAGGTATTCCTATTTTATGATTCTCAAAATTTTTGATATGTAGATTTTTATCAGAATTGATTTTTATACGCGATTGTATTTTTCTCACATAGAATTTTCAAATGATCTACTATATCGTATTTCACATCTTTTGTTTTTATCCATTGATCTAATTACAGTTCGTTTTTATTGTTTAAGATTCTGATGTCATGATGGATTTGATTCGATCAACTATTTAATTTGCTAGGATACATACCTTACATCTACTATTATTATATAACATCATCAGCTCTTTTTGATCTACTAGAATTATGTTTATTTTTATATCCACCTACTTAAAATTAATTTAAATAGAAATAATTCAAATAATCAAAAACAGCAAAAATGTTTATAAATACTAAACATATATTTTTTATTGTTTGTTTTTCCTAATGTCTTCTTTCTATCTATATAAGAGGATATATAACAAAAAAAGGGTTTTACCCCCTTATTCATTTATAAATTCTAAGATGTTTTTTGTCAATTGATCAGGTACATCAACCAATGGTGAGTGACCACAATCTTCATATACAACGAGTTTTGATATCTTCTCTAATGCCTTTACATTTTCCAATACCATATACTCAGGAACGACAATGTCCTTCTTTCCCCAAGTATGTAATATAGGACATTTAATCTTATTAATGTTTTGTGTACCAGCATTATAGAAGTTATGTTGATCCGACATATTTAAGTTTGCAAGTGCCCAATCAGCATCAATTAAATTTCTTTGTTTTAACGATTCATTAATCCATAATTCGTTTTGTTCTTTTGTAGGTTTTTTAACAGTATAAATGGTCTTGTCAAATATATAACTCATTACATCAAAATTCTTATTTTTTTGAGCTTCTAAAAGTGGAACAACTTGGATTGGATCTTTAGCTAATGCTTCTGGAGACTCATAGGTTTGTCCTACCAAAAATCCTCCGTTTTTATCCTTCTTAAATATTGGATATCCTCGGTGTGTAGTCGAGTTAATAAGTACCATTTTCTCAACAGCTTTAGGATGTGCTGCAGCAAGTTCTAATGCTACTCCACCACCTAGTGACCAACCAACTATAAAAGCTTTTTTAATGTCCTTTTCTTTCATGAATAAATAGATATCTTGTGCGAAGTCTGACAAGCTAGAAATCCTCCGATAATAACTTGAATCACCATAACCTCTTAGATCAGGTGCAAGCACTTTTATATCTTTAGGACATCGCTCAAAGAATGGTGAAAAGTGCTGACTCGATGAAAAGTTACCATGAATTAAGATAATGGTTTTTTCACCTTGACCTTGTTCTAAGTATTTGATGACTTCTCCATTCGATAAAACTATTTCTCTTTTTTCCATAAATCTCACCTGCTTTTTTATATTTGATATTTTGTTTCTAGTGTGTTGATAAATCCTAAAACTAAACTTACAAAAAGTAATGGAACTTCATACATGGATGCATGACCAACTCCAGGTAATATTACAAGCTCAGAATTTTTGATTGCTTGATGTAATTCTTTTTGATTTGCAATCGGTGTTAAGTAATCTTCATCAGCAGCAACAATCAATGTTGGTGCACTAATTTGATCTAGCCCATTTCTAGCATCATAAGATTCAGCACTGTTTGTCAATCTTTCCATAGCATCTAAGAAAACTGGATTTGAAAAGATTGGAATTAAGAATGCTTCACGCTTTTTCATCCAGTCTAATTTTGATGCATAATAACTTGGTGAATAGATGACTGGTATGGTTGCCTTATAATAAGTAGCACCATCTCTTAATTTTCCAATCGCATTCCATTGTCTACCAATTTCTTGTAGCCAAGGTGACGTGTAAGGCGTTGTGTTGAACAAGACCAAACGTTCAACTAACTCAGGATGTTTTATCGCGAATAATATCGCGACTTCACCGCCATATGAAATACCTACAATATTGATTTTTGAAATCTTTAATTCTTTTAATAAGGCTTCAATAATATCAACTTGGATGGATTGTGTATATTCACTATTTTCTAACTTATCACTTTGACCTTGATCTATAAAATCTAGACGGACTAATTGGTTTTGATGTGTAAAACTTTTCAAGAAAGGTTCCCATGATTTCGTAGACATCATAATGCCGTTTAAAATGAGTATAGGCGTTCCTGTACCGTTAACTTCATAATATATGTTTCTTCCTTTAAAATTCATTAGAGCCATGATTACGCACCTATATATTGAAGTCTAATAGCTTCACGTCTTAGTTCATCTCTAAACTTAGGATGAGCAATACTAATTAAGAGTTCTACACGTTCTGAAATTGATGTACCCCTTAGTGAGACACAACCATATTCAGTAACAACATAATCAACATCAGCTCTAGATAATGTTACCGCTGCACCTGGTTTTAAGAAAGGAACGATTTTAGAGATTTCTTCTCTTTCTCCTGTTTCAGGATTCTTAACATTTGCAGTCGAATAGAGTGTTATAAAGCTCATGCCACCTTTTGAATTTTGAGCACCAACTGCTGTGTCACTTTGACCACCAGTTCCTGAAAACTGTTTGTGTCCAATAGACTCTGATGCCACTTGTCCAGTTAGATCAACTTCAATGGTTGTATTAATGGATACTTGGTTATCATTAAGTCCAATGATTGCTGGATCGTTAACGTAGTGACCATTAAGAATTTGAACACTTGGATTGTTATCAATAAAATCATAAAGTTCTTGAGTACCTAAAGCGAAACAACAAACATGTTTACCATTATGTATTTTCTTCTTGAGTCCGTTTGCTGCACCTGATTTAACTAACTCCATTAAACCAGTTGTAAACATTTCGGTATGAATACCTAAATCTTTTTTATGCAATAAGGCATGTGCAACAGCATTAGGTATACCACCAATGCCAAGTTGCAATGTAGAACCGTCTTTAATTTTATCAGCAATGTAGTTACCAATCTTAATGTCTTTTTCATTAGGCTCAATATTTGGAAGTACTGGGGCTGGATAATCGACTTCAATTAAATAATCGACTTCACTGACGTGAACTTCTAAATCACCAAAAGTTCTTGGGAAGTTTGGGTTCACTTCTAATATCGAAATATCTGCAAGTCTCAACGCTTCTTTTTCATAGACATTAGATAGTGACAAAGAAACAAATCCGTGTTTGTCAGGTGGTGTTGCAGTGCCTACATATAAATTAGGTCTTGCATGTTCAAATCGTTTACGACCAGCTAGGTGTAAATGATTAGGTATAAAGCTTATATTTCCATTCTCATGCGCTTTTCTTAACGATGCTGCATAGAACCAGCTGTCAACTGAAAATGATGATTTATAAACAGGATTTGTAAAAAACTCAGCATTTTCAAATGGTAAACAATTTGTGACGCGAACGCCTTTAACTTCATTTGCACTCATGTGCAAAATCTTTAGAAATTCTTTAGGTTCAGCACCTGCCATACCAGATACAATGATATCGTTTGACTTAACAAGTTTGATTGCTTCTTGCACTGTGATTGTTTTTGGAGATTTCATAGTATGCCTCTTTTCTTAATTTAAATTAAGATGAGGGGAGAGTTTCCCCTCCCCATCATTTTAACATTTTTTATAAATTATCCTCTAATTTGTCCGATAGTTTCGATTTCTCTAACTTTGTCGAATGTGTTTGTAGTTGTATTGAATAACAATAATGACATTGCATCGATACCATGACGTTTACCGCCACCGAAATCTACAGTACCACCCATAGGGATATTGATTGGAGCTGATTCCATTGCCTTGATAAATGATTCCCAAGTTAATGTGTCATCACCAACACGTTCTAAACCTTGAATAAATACTTTCGCTGCGATATAACCAGCAATTGCAAATGAGTTCACCAACATTTGTTCTTTAGTAGGTTGATCTAAGAATGATGCATTATTAATTGCAGTCGCAAAATCAACAACGTCAGCTTGTCCAGATGTACTGAATACATCAACCCATGCGTTTGTATAAATTGGGAAACCATAATCAGTATCAGGATCAACAGCAGTTGGATCAGCATTTACATATGATGTGAATACTGGAACTTCCATATCTAGAGTTTCCATAACACCAATAGCAGCCTTGAATGGAGCTTGGTTACTTGCAACGATAACTGCAGCTACACCTTGAGAACGGAAGTTTTCAATCGCAGTACTTAATGCAGCAGTTTCAGCAGCAGCAAATGAACTGTAAATAAAGTTTGCATTTACGCCTAATGTTTTAGCTTCAATTTCAATACCATCTCTAATTGAAACGCCATCATCTGTTAAAGTGTATAGTACACCAATTTTTGCATTTGCAGGAAGTGCTTGATTGCCAGCAGCTCCATAAACTTCTTCATTGATTGCACGAGCAGTCATAATACGACCATCAGTTAAGTAGATTGGTTGAACTGGCATAACAGGATCTAAAGGAGCTCTTTCACTATATAGAACGTTAACACCTGTTGCAGCATATACCATAGGTATACCAGCTTCTCTAATGACACCAAGTGTACTACTTACTGTAGGTGTTCCAAAATGTCCAACTAATGCGAAGACTTTGTCTTCATTAATCAATTGTCTTGTGTTTGTTAAACCAACTGTACCATCAAATCCATCATCTCTATTAACATATTGGATTTCACGACCACCAATACCACCAGCTTCATTCACTTCTTCAAATGCAGCACGCATACCATAACTAAATGGCAAACCTACAAATGATAAAGGACCAGCTAGTACTGCAGTATTACCAACTTTGATTGTTGTGTCAGTGATACCTTGAACAGTTACTGCACGAACTTCAGCATAGAAACTAGTTGAAACATCTTCAAATGTTACAGTAACATCGTAGATACCAACAACACCAGCAACAAATCCTGAAAGTGTGTAATCAGTTGAATTAAGAACAGCTTTTCTACCTGTATTGTAAATAACTTCTACAGATAAACCAGCAGGATTAAATTCTTCTTGACGATTGTAGATTTGTTGAGTAGGAACAGATAAGATGTTCAATCCTAATGCTTCTTCCTCAGCTTCTGGATCAAATACAGCAACACCAAATGTTGCAGTTTTGCCTTCATGAGTTACTGTTACAGTTTTTAAACCTGTAGTTGCAGAATTAAATCCACTTACAGTATATTCTGAAGACGTTAATACACGATCAGTGCCATCTGTAAAAATGACAGTGACAACCATACCAGCAGAACTAAACTCTTCACCAATGATGTATTCTACTTTTGTTGGTGGAGTTACAGTTATGCGGTCAACTCCGACTTCTGTTTCGCCGCAAGCAGCCAAACCGAATGTAGCAAGTAATACGATAAATAAAGCTACGATTCTTTTCATAAATATTTTTCTCCTCTTTCTTTTGCCTTATTGGCAAGTTATTATATTTTCTTGTTTCTTTGAAACAATTGAACCCTAATGTGATGAACCTAAATAAGCGTTGATGAGCTGCTCGTCGTTGAGTAGCTTTTCTCCAGTGCCTTCTGTGATGATTTTGCCTAATTCTAATATATAAGCATAATCAGCAATTTTAAGCGTTTGATAAGCATTTTGCTCTACGATCAAGATGGTTCGTCCTTCGTCCTTGATCCGTTTAACAATGTCAAATATGTCTCTTACAATCAGTGGTGCTAAACCTAGTGATGGTTCATCTAACAATAAGACTTTTGGATTTCCCATTAATGCTCTACCGATGGCTAGCATTTGTTGTTCACCACCTGATAGTGTAGATGCTTGTTGTTTTTTTCTTTCTCTTAAGATTGGGAAATAGCCATAGACTTCATTAAGCAGTTGATTGACTAAGTTTTTTCTTTTTGTAACTTCAATTTTCTCTACACCATCTTGGTCTTTAACTGTTTTTTTGGTGTTCTTTAACGAGTATGCACCAACCAATAAGTTTTCTTCAACCGTTAAACCATTTAAGATCATACGTCCTTCAGGTGCTTGGACAATACCTTTTGCTGTGATTCTAAAAGGATCTTTGTTTTCAATGTTCTCTCCATCAAAGCGAATATGTCCTGATTTAACTTTGACAACACCAGATATGGATCGAATGGTTGTTGATTTTCCTGCGCCATTCGCACCTAAGATAGCAACAATACTGCCTTCATTAACGTCCATATTGATACCTTTAACTGCACGAATAATACCATAGTCAATGATTAAGTCACGTATTTCTAAGATTGCCATATTATTCGCCTCCTAAATAAGCTTCTTGAACAACTTTGTTGGTCTTAATTTCTTTTGGAGTACCAATTGCAAGTTTCTTACCAAATGATATTGCACAGATGGTATCGCAAAGTTCCATAACTAATCCCATATCGTGTTCAACTAAGAAGATTGTGCAGTCATACTCTTTTTGAATCTTTCTAATCGTTTTCACTAATTTTTTAGATTCTAGATCATTTAGACCAGCTGCAGGTTCGTCAAGAATAATCAAATTTGGATTTGACATTAATGTTCTTGCAAGTTCTATGAGTTTTAAGACACCATAAGGTAGACCGATTGGATAAAAATCTTTATACGCTATGAGTTCCAAATCGGTTAAGATTTTAATAGCTTTAGCTTTTAGGATTTCATCTTCACGTTTAAATTTTGGACTGTGAATTAGATGACCGAAAAATCCTGTTTGATATTGACGATGTGAAGCAACCAGTAAGTTATCTAGTATGGATAATTCCCAAATAAGTTCAACATTTTGAAAAGTTCTCACAATACCATGTTTGATGACATCGTGAACATGATATTGTGATAGATCAACAACATCATTGGTTTTATCACGATATAACATCCGACCACCAGTTTGTTTATAAAACTGTGTGATACAGTTGAAGACTGTTGTTTTACCAGCACCGTTTGGTCCGATCAGTCCGAATATTTCACCTTTTTTTACATCAAATGATAATTGATTTACTGCTGTTAAACCACCAAACTTCATCGTTAGTCCTTCTAGTTTTAAAATGACATCATCATTCATTTCTAGTAGAGGGAGATCTTTTTGTAGATCTTTTTTCTTTTCAATTGCTCGAATCAGTTTTTTGTTTAATAATTCATTAGCTTGATTCACTTTTTCTTGTTGGTTTATCAATTTTTCGTTATCTTCTTGAATCAATTTTTGCTCATATGCTTGATATTCAAGATTAAGTCTTTGTTCTTCAGCGTTAAAGAATTTTTTATTTTCTTCAATTTCTTCAGGTGAATAACCTTCAATTTCATACTTAGTAACGATTTTTTCTTTCTTTTCGTTATAAGCTTCATTGAGGTGGTTGAGTTGTTCTAAATGTTTTTCTTCATGTCTCTTCATTTGATCGGGTTGTTTTTTGGTTTTTCTCTTTAATGTTTGATTGATTGCTCTTTTCTTCCAATAAAACCATTGATCAAGTTGATCCATCTCTTTTTTTGAAAATGTTTCTAGATACTCTTTTTTAGATAATGTCTTACTTACCAATTCTAGTAAATACGCGTGATGTTTATCTTTGAGTACTTGAAGACTTTTTTCTCTTTTTTCAGTATACTTTTCATTTAAGACATCTGGATAAGATGTGTTGTTTTCAATCTTTTGTCTAATATTTTCAATTTTTTGGTTTAATAACTTGTTTTCAAATGTTGATTTAATTTTTGCCATAACGATACTCCTTCCATGATGTCGCTAGTTTGTTGTAGAGTCGTTTTGCATATCCACTTAAATCTTTAAAGAGTCTTATTAAACCACCTGGATAATACATAACCACTAAGATGATTAATACACCATTAATGATATAAGAAGCATTACCATAGGTTTGGAAAAATGGAATACTCTTTAAAACGAGTTGATCAAAACCAAAAATAATAAATGTCCCTAAACCTACACCCCAAATAGATTTAGATCCTCCAATAACTATGGCTGCCAATATATTCAGTGATAAAGCTAAATTCCACAAGTTAGGAATCGTTGATCGACTATATGACATATAGAGCATACCACCAATAACAGCAAGAACGGTTGCGATAACAAAGGTTAATAAACGATATTTTAAAACGCTTATACCCATTGCCTGTGCGGCTGATGTCGAGTTTTTAATCGATAACATTGCTCTACCCGTAGGGCTGTTCACAAGATTGACAACAGCAATCATCGTTAAAATCAAGAATAAGACTAAAATATAATAAACCATATGTTCTCGAAATAGAATGCCAAAGATAGAAAAGCGATCAATTTGAAACCCTAGTAAACCATTTGTAATAGGGGTTGCAAATTTAAAGAATTCAACTAAGACTTCTGATAACCCCAATGTAATGATTGCTAGATACATACCTTCAATCCTAAGCGAAATAAACCCAACAATCGTCCCTAAGATGATTGCGATAACGATACCCATAATAAATGCAACCAATAAAGGTAGTCCTAGTTTGCCTAAGCTAAAGGCTACTACATAAGAGCCAACACCAATGAAACCAGCAGTCCCTAATGATGCTAAACCTGCATAACCAAGTAATAATGTAAACCCTAAACCAACAATCATATAAATCCACATGTTTGCTAATATATCCACAGCTGATGGTCTAATGAGACCAGCGGTACCTAAAACTTGAACTAAAATCATTAATAATGCTGCGATAAAGATTCCGAAAAATGGATGCTTCGTGAATTGAACTATTTTTTGGTGTATTTTATTCTCTTTGCTTGTTTTATATTTTTCAAGTATCATCATTACACCTTCTTCGCTATCTTTTTCCCAAATAAACCAACAGGTTTAATTAAGATGAGTAATAAAACTAAGATATATACAATGGCGTTTGCCCACGTATTAGAGATAAATTGCCATGCCAATACTCTAGCAAATGGAATAATGATTGCAGCTATAACTGGACCACCAAATGATGAGAAACCACCTAAAATGGCTGCTAAGAAACCATTAACCTGAAGACCAATCATCATATCTGGAGCTAATGTATAAACAGTTGGTGCATATAATGCTGCAGCTAAAGCTCCAAGACCACCAGCAATACCCCAACTCATTGCAGTAATGAACTTCGTGTTGACGCCCATCATGCTCGCAACAACTTCATTAGATGCAGTTGCGCGTACACCAAGACCCCATTTCGTATACTTAAGCATAACGAATAAGACGATTAAAACAACTGCTGCAATAATAATAGATATCAAGTTATGACTAGGAATAAACCAAGGAACTGTACCGCCAACGTTGACTCTAAATACTTTAGTTGATAAAAATCTTGGCGTTGCTAAAGGAAATATTCCAAAAACAATTGGTAATATACCTGAAATCACTAAAATAATACCCATTGTAATCATTTGCTTGGTTACAGCATTTGAATACTTCGCTTTTCGAATAATAAAGACATCAATAAACATTCCAAATAGAAATCCAACAATAATCCCAATTAATATTGAAATTATTAATAGTATCAAAGAACTCATATTAGGAAATTGCACAATAAAGAATTTGCTAAACAGTGAAGTTATTGTATATGCCGAAAACATCGCTATCGAACCTTGTGCAAAGTTCGTTGTAAACGATGTTCTAAAGATTAAAACTATTGCCATGGTAACAAGTGCTAAGAATGCTGCACCGGTTAATCCTTGGAAAAACATTGATAAAATTTGCTGTAAAGTCATGTCAACCCCACCTTATTATGTTTGCAGCCCAAACATAGCCAATACCAGCTGCTAGCATACAAACGACGCTACCATCTTTTACTTGTCCAGTCTCTAGAGCTAAATGAAGTGATAATATTTGATCAATTTGACCAATATGACCATAATCTTCTAGATAAATCGATTGTTTACTTGTTAAACCTAATTCCTTAAGCATTGCTTCATGACCAGAGCGTTTGATATGTAGTATACCTAAGTAATCAATATCTTTTCTCGTCATATTAGATTTTCTAAGTGCTTCATCAATACATTTATACCAATTCGGCATTGAAACCTCATTTAATCGATTTTTCATTTTAATAGGATCCATTAATCTTAATGATTTTTTAGATTCTTTTAGATTTTCAGGCGTAATTGGATTGCATAAGCCCCCAATTTCAACACCTGCAGTTCTTGATAATGAACCATCTGAAATCATATGAGATCCTAAAAGTATGTTTTTGTTGTGGTTTTTCTTTAAAATAATTGCACCACCACCAGCTCCAAGATTGTACATCATTGACATATCTTTATCAGCATAGTCCACAAAATCTCCATTGCGGTATCCACCAACGACCATAATGATATTGATTTCATCATCAGAAATCAACATATCCTTAGCCATCTTCATCGCAGATACAGTAGTACAACAACGGTTTTGAACATCTATGCCCCAAGCATTCAATGCACCAATACGATCTTGAATATATAAAGCTGAAGTTGTTAATGGATATTCTTTCCATTCTTCAGTGACACTTAAAATAACGTCGATGGTCAATGGGTCGATACCAGTATTCTTAATGGCATCTAATGCAGCAAGTGCACCCATTTCTTGAGTTCCATCCATAGGAAGTTTTCCTGGAACCACTTTTTCTCTAATGCCTAACTTGTCAATAACAGCTTGTTCACTCCATATACCTTTTGTAGCTTCAGCAATCTTGCTAGCTTGCATTCTATCTTTTGGTAAATAGATACCTGTTCCGACGATTCCTACATTGTTTTGATTCACAAGGAACCCCTTCTTTCTTTTGAAATTTTCGATTATAAACGCATGCCACCATTAACATTTAATGTTTGACCAGTAATATATGATGATTCCTTTGATGCTAAGAATACTGCAGCATCAGCGATTTCTTCAGGTTGTCCAAGGCGTCCTAACATTGTCATTTTTGCAAAACTATCTAATAATTCTTGAGGAACTGTTTTTAAGATGTCAGTCATGATGTATCCAGGAGCGATTGCGTTTACTCTAACGTTAGCACCTTTCCTAGCAAATTCTTTAGCCCAAGTCATGGTTAAGCCAATAACGCCTGCTTTAGTTGCTGCATAGTTTGCTTGACCGATATTTCCAAATAGTCCAACAACAGATGAGATGTTAATGATTGAACCATATTGATTCGTTTCCATCAGTGGACCAAATAAGCGTGTCATATTAAATACGCCTTTTAGGTTCACATCAATAACAGCATTCCATTGATCGTCCGTCATTTTTCTTGTCATCGCATCACGTGTAATGCCTGCGTTGTTTACTAAAATATCAACTTTACCATATTTTGCTACAACATCATCATAAAACATTTGTACACCAGGTACATCAGTTACATTGAGTTTATAACCAAATACATTTTTTTCTGTATATTCTAAATCACCCATATCAGCTGCAATCACTGTTGCACCTTCTTTAGCAAAAGCAATAGCGATTGCCTGGCCGATTCCTTTTGCACCACCAGTAATGACAGCAACTTTGTTATCTAATCTTCCCATAATAAGTCTCCTTTATATTTTTTTACTTAAACTTTTTTTAAAATAACTGCAGTACCCATACCGCCACCAATACATAGACTTGCTAAACCGTATTCGATTCTAGGTTGTTTAAGCATTTCGTGTAGAAGTGTAACCATAATACGATTTCCACTTGCCCCAACAGGGTGACCTAATGCAATGGCACCACCATTAATATTTGTTTTTGACATTAAATCTTCTTTTGTAATATCAAATGCGTCTGTTAACTCTTTAACAACACCAAGAGATTGAACAGCAAATGCTTCATTCAATTCAAACAATCCAATATCTTTAATGTTCAATTTTGCTTGTTTTAAAGCTTGTTGAATAGCAGGTGTTGGACCTAAACCCATAATGGAAGGATCAACACCACCTTGACCGACACCAACGATTTCAGCCAAAGGTTTTAAATTATATTTTTTAACAGCATCTTCACTTGCAAGCATCATAAAACTAGCACCATCATTAATTCCTGAGGAACTACCAGCAGTTACTGTACCATCTTTTTGAAAAGCAGGTCTTAAAGTTCCTAACTTCTCCAAAGATGTGCTTCTATTAATATATTCATCAGCATCAAAAGTGATGTCTGCTTTTCTCGTTTTTATAATAATAGGTACGATTTCTTCTTTAAACTTACCTTCATCTTGCGCTTTAGCTGCTTTTTGCTGTGAATCCCATGCAAACGCATCTTGCTCTTCACGAGTAATACTATACTTTTGAGCAATATGTTCAGCAGTAACACCCATATGATAACCTTCAAATGCATCTGTTAATGCATCATAAAGCATATGATCTCTTAAAGGCTGTTCACCCATCTTTAATCCTGATCTTACCTGTGCAGGTACTAAATAAGGTGTGCCACTCATAGATTCAACACCGCCAGCAACAACCAAATCATGTAAACCTAATGCGATATTAGAATATCCATTCATCACAGCTTTCATCCCACTACCACATACCATATTAACACCATACGCAGGTACAGTTGAAGGAATGCCAGAGTAAATCGAGATTTGTCGTGCGACACCTTGTTTCAATCCAGCTGGTAAAATATTACCTACTAAAACTTCATCAATCTTTTTAACATCAACTTTCGATTCCTCAAGAAGAACTTTTAAAACTTGTGAACCGAATTCAGCGGGATGCATCGGTGATAGTGTACCCATAAAAGAACCGATTGCACTGCGCTTTGCACCAACTACAAAAACTTTTTTCATTTTTAATTTCCTTTCTTAAAAGCGTTTTCAATAACTCCGTAAAAAATTGATTACACAAATTAAAAACAATACAATGGCTTAATCAAGTTGTTCTTAACCGTGTAACTCAAATTTCCTAACATGAATAGATGTTCATATTTCGATTTTATTTTATCATAGTGCATCTATAATGTCAATGATTTGCATGCGTTTTATGAATAATTGTACACCTTTATAAATAACAAAGATTTCAATTGTCCTTATCCATATAAAAAAAACAATTATAAGATGGAAGTAGGCCATAAAAAATAATCATTTTTGTAGATATCTTTGTTATACAAAGCATAAAGAAAACCCATCAAATGATTGATATCAAATGAATTAAATGCAAATTTATAAAAGATTTTTTCATTGTTTTTTTTCAATCTTTGATATACACTTATATTAGGTGATAACATGAATCAAACGAATTATCGTCTTCCAAAACGAAAAGATGGACAAAAAACATTTGATAACATTATTGAAACTGCAAGAAAGCTGTTTTCTAAAAATGGGTATCAAGCAACTTCAATCAACGAAATCATTGAAAAATCACGTATTGCTACGGGAACTTTCTACTTATATTTTGACGATAAATTCGCTTTATATTCTTATTTACTAAGCAAATACCGTAGATCCATCAGAAAAGCTATCTCAGAAGGCATTAAACACGCAGACACCCGTTATGAAAAAGAACGTTTAGGGATAAAAGCATTCTTAAAGTTCGCATGGGATGATCCTCTTGCATATCGTATCATTTGGGAATCAATGTTTGCAGATAAAGAATTATTCAAAGAATATTATCAAACATTTAGCCACGACTATGTCAGACAGTTAAGCCATGCAGTTCGAAATGGTGAGGTTAAAGATGATATCGATTTAGAAACATTATCATACATTTTAATGGGAATTTCAAACTTCGTCGGGTTACAAGTTTTATTTAGAGATACTTTAACTGATGCGGATTTAGAAAATATTACCGATAATGTGATGAAAGTCTTAAAATCAGGTATGTTCAGATAAGCTCAATTGAGCTTATTTTTTTAATAAAAAAGGCCTTAATCAGGCCTAATCTATGTCCTCTTCGGAGGATTCTTTTATTTTGTTAGTGCTAATACCAAGTAGCTTATAGAGACCGCTAAATTTGAAGTAACCAGTTACGAACATAATGATTGTTCCAACAAAGAACCACAAATTTACAATAAAAGATAATACAAGGAATACGATCGCTAAGAAATAACGAATGTACTGATCAATTGTTCCAATGTTTTCATTGTACTTCATACCATCACCTCTTTATATCTATATTATATTACAGATTAAAGATAAAGTCATAAATGATTTATTTTGAGTTTCGAAAGCTTTTTTAAATGAATGAGTCTTAACAATCCAAAAGTAAGTAGTATTATTGGAATGATGATGATTGTAGCAAAGATTAAGTAACTAGCTTTTGGTGCTAAATTAAAGTACATATATTCATAAATTTGTAGACCACTTTGGTTAAGATTATTTAATAAATAGCGTAGCATCAACACGGATAAACCAATCGCTAAAATCATCCATATGGACATTCTTAAAGTGTAGAATAAACTTAATTTTTTATCACTATAACCATTTGAACGACTCAGCAATGTATCTTGATAACTCCATCTAATAGATAGTCTAGATAAGACATAAGATGTCATGAGGGTTGTGACGAGTAAACCAAATGAAATCAAAGCATAATTTAATGAAAAACTATTAATGTAACTTTGCGTTTGTGAAGCCATCAAACGGTCAGCAGCATAAATTCCAATATCTTCATTTAAGAAACCAACATTTTCATAGAAAAATGCGACAGCTTTATCTTCTGGCCATACAAATAATGCCAAGATTTTTTCATTGAGTTCCCAATCATCACTTAGTGATAAATATAATCTTCTTAACTCACCATTTGTGTTGAAAGGTTTTTGATTTGGAAAGTAAACATGCATTTGATTTTCATCTAATGTATCACTTTCATATATACCATATACGGGTAATGAAATACTACGATATTGTGACTTAGATTGCAAGTAATTATAATGAAATGTCCCAGCACTAAATTCAAAAGATTCATATAAATCTAAATCGTTGACAAACGATTCGGTTATTTCACCAACATCAACACCTAAAAGATGAGCAAGTTGATGATTAGAAATCAACATTCCACGAGGATTTCTGAAATCTGGAGAAATATCACCAATAAATGTTAAGTGATCAGTTGAAGTCACTACATTTAACTTTCTAATATCTGTATCAATCATATAACCATATTGTTCAGAAGTATAAAAGGCTGTTTCCATGACGGAATATGATTTGGATTCAGCAATGACAGATGATAATAATGAGGAACTACCATATATAGATTGCAATTCAGCTAAATATATTTTTTCAATTGGATAATCTACATGGTTGGTTTGTTTAATATAATCAAACTGTGTATAAATACTTTTTAGAATACCAGATATTTCAATCGTTAAATTGGTATCTCGATCATTTAAGACTAAACCAATCATATCTTCTCTTGTTTGTACGGATAATAACCCTGTTTGAAGCAATTGGTCAGCCATATAATCATAAATGAGAATTTGTTGAGATTGACTTGGTAATGACCCATATAATAAAGGTTCATGGAATCTTGAATAATCGTCTACAACAATGATCTCAGTAAAATGGATAGCATCATAGGTCTTTGAAAAATCAAAAGTTGCTTCAGAAAAATCATATTCAAAGAAATCCTGTATTGACTTATTAAAGTAATATGCAGGATAAACCGGTAATAAATTCCCAGTTTTACCTCTAATACCTGATATATAATTTAAACTGACATCATCAATAGCATGTGTTCCAGCACGGACAATAAATGGCCAACCAAATGTATAAGCACGCTCTTGATATTTTTGGAGTGGAACAATATATGACTCATTTTGTTCCATCGTATAAGCCATGGTTTGATTCAAATCAAAATCTCTTAAAGCGAAAAATGAACCAAGAAATGAAAGCACAAGCGTTAAGGATAACGTAAATAGCATCAATCCAACAATTCTTTTACCCAACTGCAAAACAGAAAGGTTTGGTATGTTTTTTGTGTTTTCAGTATCTTTAGTAAGCTCAATAAGAGAACCTTTTATTTTTTTCTTCTTGATAATAGTATCTGATATAATCTTTCCGAATTCAATTTCAATCACACGATCAGCATAGACTTGTGCAAGCTCTTTTTGCTCAGTTGCAATGACAACCAATCGATCTTTAGATAATTCATTTAATGAATCCATCATATCTATATCAGGATCATCAATGATAATAACTTTCGAATCTTTTGCTATTGCTTTAGCTAAACCTGCTTTTTGTCCCTCTAAACGCGTTAGAAGTAATCCTAACGACTTTGCTTTATCATTAATCTTTGCTTGGTGAAGCGATTGATTCACTAAATCTTGATCACGCTTAACTTGTTTAACAGATTGTTTAACGGTTTGTAATCTTTTAACATTATGATTTTCAAAAATCGTAGATACATAAGTAATTAAATGCTTGCTTTTTTCGCCTTTGCGTTCAAAGCCAGCTAAAGTACCATCATAAAAAACATCTCCAAAAGAAGGTTTATCTAAACCACTTAAGATTTTTAGTAATGATGTTTTTCCACTTTTCTTAGGGCCAATAATAAAAACCATTCCTTTTTGCGGGAATGTTAAAGACACGTTATGTAAGGCAATAACCCTCTCTTTTTTAGAAGCTGGATATAGCTTCGTTACCCATTTAAGTTCAATCATCGTATGTACCTCGCTTTTCTTATTGTAGCATTAAAAAGACAATAAGTAAATGTGATAAAACAAAAAAAGGAAACGAGTTCCTTTGTCTGATCATAAACCTAATATATGGGTGTTACAGTTATTTTAGAACCATCACAAGGTATATCTAATCTGCAATTGAGTTTGTCTTCAATACCTTGACCGAGTTCAAATCTAAAGAAATCGATGATTTGAACATGATGTTCATATAGAATCGCTTCAACAGTTTTATCATCTTCATAAATAAATGGTTGTGTATACAATGTAATACTTTCTAAATATTGATGAAATGCTTTTTCATCAAACTGACCGTGTTTTTTCTCAAACATAAATTTCTCATAATTCATCGTGTCAATATCAATATAAGATAGATCTAAATAAATAGGTGAAGTTGCAGCAATCTGTAAAGCTAAATCACGTGCTAACTTTTCATTTTGTTGGTTTAAGATGACTAAAGTAACGACCCTTCCACCGCCATGAAAATAAGTGCCAAAGGTTTGATTTGATGCTTTTAGAACACGATAAAAACGTCGCAAATTAACCTTTTCTTGAATCGTTGCACTCACTTTCTTAATATGTGATTCAATATTTGTCTCAAAGATGTCGAGCTTTAATGCAGATTTAGCATTGCTAACGTCTGAGTCGATTAACCTTTCACCTAAGTCATTAACGAGTTTCAAAAAGTCTTCGTTTTTAGCAACAAAATCAGTTTCTGCATTCACTTCAAATAAAATAGCTTCATCATCTTTTATAACAACATGACATAAACCTTTAGAAGCGACTCGGTCATTTGTTTTAGGAGCTTCATATGTTTCATTTAAATACGCTAAAGCTTTGTCATAATCGTTGTGATTTAATGCCAATGCTTTTTTACATTCAAGCACACCTCTATTCGTTTGTTCTCTCAGTTTTTTAATAAGATTTGTGTCCATAGTTCCTCCTTGTCACAATATCTATTATATCGAATCATTAACTTTTTGCTGACTAAATGCTTGTTAAAAACAAAAAAAGGCTAATGCCTTTAATCGCCAAACAACGAAAGTTGTTCCATACCATACTTTTTATTACCTGTAACGATACGCTGCCATTTGGAGCTTCTGCCTTTACCTAAAGGACGTATCTTATCTTCATCCTTTAATCTCTTCAGCGTTCGATCAATGGTTGCATCACTTACATTTGGATGTTTTTTTCTAATGTCCTCTTTAGCAAAAATTTCTTCAAGTTTCATCACAGTATTTTCAATATTATCAGATTTATTCAAATCCTTTTCAAAGCGATATTCATGTGCCATATCATCGACTTCTTCATATGATTTCAATAATAGATTCAATAACATTCGTGATAACATCTCTGTTTGTGCAAACCCTGAAGACCAATAATAATTTGCGGTAACAATGCCTGATTGCCAGCCATCTTTATCGACTAAAAAGTGCTTAAAGAAACTAACATATTTAAAAACATTGAAATATTTAGCTAATAATGAGTATAACATAATTAAAGCAACCAAATCATTATGTTTCGATACGATATCTAAATTCAAGAAATCAACATAAAAATTGGTAATCAGTTGGGTCAACTCATATTTTTTAGTCTTAACGTTTCTTTCAAACAAATGCATCAATTGTTCTAAATCTTCTTTTTTTGAATGTTTCTTAAGTCTTAACATGCCCTCTTCTTTAATCTCATAAGTATTAAATTGAATGGGATCAGTATTTTTAGATAAAAGCTTAATCAAATTCCCAACTTCATTAACTAAAAGTTCGAAAGATTCAGGACTCTTATGCAATTGATATAAAGCAGTTTTTAAGTTGAATAATAAATGTTCATCTTTTGTTCTTGGAGACATCGGTTTTTTAGCGAATAACTTAATTCTTGCATCTGTCATTTTTAAATCAAGATAGCGCGCTAAAGCGATTAAGTTGCTCTCCATTGTGTTTTTTTCAAATGCATGGGCATCCCGACTAAAAAGGTCATCGTAATAATACGATTTACCTTTTGATTCATAAAGTGACAATAAGAGTAACATCACTTCATTTGAGATTTGAATGCGATCCATATTTGCTAAAGCTTTCATACATATATTCCTTTCTTAGTTGAAACTTGATCCTCCAATAAATTCACGAAGTAATGAATTACATGGGACGATATCATCGTCGATGCTAGAAAAATATTTTAAAAATTTGAGTAAACGGTTTGCTGTTATATAATGTCTGTTATCTCTAGATATAGCTTGTAGTTGTGGAACTGCATGTTTTTTCAAGACAGCAAACTCATAAGTTAATTCTGAATTGAAAACATAATTGGCTTGTTTCTGGGTTGGATAAATCCACTTGAACTCGCCACGTCTTACTGATGGCCACATATCTAGTGTGTCAATTGCAGAAGAATTACGGTATTTTTGGTCTCTAACAAGCCTTCTAAGCAATCTTAATTCAGTAATGCTAATTGGATTATGATCATCAATATGTAATTGCGTCTGAGGTGATATATATATATTAAATTTTTGATGTTTTGGAATACTGCTTGTTAATTTTTCATTCAATGCATGGATACCTTCAATAATAATTGGAGAATCTTTAGGCAAGTGAATGGTATGACCTGCTTCACGTTTTCCAGACATAAAATTAAAGTGTGGTAACACAACTGTTTGACCTTGAATTAAAGCAAGCATATCATGATTGAATAATTCAACATCAAGTGCATCAACATGCTCTAAATCAGGTGACCCATCTTCATTTTTTGGTGCGCTATCTTTACCTAAATAATAATCATCGATTGAAATCATAACAGGCTTAATGCCTCTCGTCATTAATTCAACACGTAAGCGATTTGAAAATGTCGTTTTACCTGATGACGATGGCCCAGCAATACCGATTAAACGAATACTATCGATATTACTTGCGATCATCTCACCTAATTCTGCAAGTTGATGTGCATGTTTTGTTTCACACATATTAACAAAATCAACAGATAGTTTTCTTTCTTTAGCATATTCGTTAATTTTAGGAATCGTATTCCCTTGGATAATCTTACCCCACTTAGCAACTTCTTTAAGTGCTGAACCAAAAGTTGGTTCATCATTAAATGCAGGGATTTGCCCGTTAAATTCAGCTCTAGGATATTGAATAATGAATCCCGGATGATATAAGAAAAGCTTGTAATCTCTTAAAAATCCTGTTGAAGGTAACATATAACCAAACATGTAGTTAATATATTGTGAGCATTCATATAAGTTGACGTAATCTTCTTCACGATATCCTAAAATAGATATTTTATCTTGCATACCTAAATCATTATAAATTTTAATAGCTTCACCAATGGAGACACGTTTTCTAGTAATCGTTAAATCTTGTTCAATCAGCCTTTTAACTTCTTGATCGATTTCTAAAACGATTTGCGCATTTAAAATCTCATCTAAGCCATCTAATACAGCTAGAATCGATCTTGAAATACTGTAATTAAACTTTATTTTAACTTTTGGATACAAGTTCCTTAATGCCATGGCGATCACATAGCGTAGCGTCGATTCATAAATACGAATGGCATCACTATGATTAAACTTTAAGAACTCAACATGACTATCTTTTGTTGGAATATAACTTAATTCTCTGAGTCTACCATTTACGGTTGCTGCAAGCATATCTTTTTCTTTTAAGTCTTTGGCAACATCCTTAAGTGATAATGGCTGTTCGTATGTATAATCTTTTCCATCAATGGTTAATTTCATCGTTTACTCCTTATTCATCATCTTCATCGAATAAATCAAGTCTATTCAAATGAATCTTCTTATCATCTACAGTAACAATCTCTTCTTTAAGATCAATGGTTTCTATAGGGTTAGGTGTTTTTTTTGGTGGTAACTTTGTTACTTTTAGCTCAATATCATCATCTTTTGCATCAAATACTTCAATAATAAAGCCTTTGCCTAATGCTTCTTCATCAAACAGTTTTTTACCGAACTTATTTCCAGAATACTTTAAATCACTTACAGTAAGCATGAGTGATCCGTTTTCTGTAACGATTCTAACATCAACATTTTCTTTTTGTTGCTGTTTGGATAGTCTCGCTCCAGAAACAGCATAGTGTGGATTTGTTTTTTGATGATCGATGACTAAGATACCACGTCTATTACGGTTATAAATTGGTAATTCTTCAACAACATCTTTAATCACGTGACCTCTTGAAGTTAATATAACAAAATCATCGGATGTATTCACGTAAAGTGCTGCTGCAACTTGATCTCCTTCTGATAAAGACATACTCTTTACACCACCTGCTTGTAAGCCGTATAAAGGCAAATCATCAGTTCTAAATCGTAGAGCATAACCTTTTTTAGATAAAGACAAGATGTTTGGTTTTTCATGCATATCAACATGGATTAACTGATCATCATCAGATAGTTTCATCGCTTTAATAGGTTTACTATATCTTGTGACTTCAAAGTCTTGAAGTTTTGCTTGTTTCATCATCCCATGAAGCGTTGCTAAAAGAATCGTTTCATCAGTTTTAAAGTTAGAAACCGCGATAACTTTTATAATTTTTTCATTCTTTTCGATCGGTGTAATGTTATTGATATAAATACCTAAATCTTTCCATTTTTGCTCATCAATCTTAAAGACTGGTAAATAGATGTAATTACCTAGATTGGTAAAGATTAATAATGTATCAAGAGTATTTAATTCTTTTTCAAAGATTAAAGCATCCTGTGCTTTTAATCCTATGGTTAGTGAAGCCTGATGACTTCTTGTACTAGCACGCTTGATATAACCTTCTTTGGTAATACCTATCATAACTCTTTCTTCACTAATTAACTCTTTTTGATCAATCTTAATCACATCAATTTCAGCTTCAATTTCAGATCTGCGATCTTCACCAAGTAAATTCACGATTTCAACTAATTCACGCTTAATAACGCGTCTTAATGCTTGTTCACTTGATAAGATGTGTTCTAATTCTTTAATAAAAGCAAGTAAATTATCGCTTTCTTGTTGCAGTGCTAAAATATCAGTATTTGATAAACGATAAAGTTGTAATGTAACAATCGCTTCAGCTTGAACTTCAGTAAAACCGAATGCTTCCATAATGTTTTCTTTTGCGTTTTGCTTGTTTTGTGATTTTCTAATAATTTTTATAATGTCTTCAACAACTGAAACCATTTTAATTAAACCTAAAACGATATGTTGACGTTTATTCGCTTTAGCAAGCTCATAATTTGAACGGTTTGTTATGACATCTTTTTGATGATCAACATATGCTTTAAGGATTGGTAAAACACCGACTAATACAGGTCGATGATTAAGGATTGCTACCATATTGTAATTATAAGCGACTTGTAAATCTGATGATTTAAACAAATAGTTTAAAATAAACTGTGCATCTGCACCTTTTTTTAAATCAATGGCAATTCTTAAGCCTTGCTGATCAGATTCATCTCTTATTTCTAAAATATCATCTATTTTTTTATCAATACGAAGCACATCAATTGATCTAACTAAATCTGCTTTATTCACTTCATAAGGTATTTCAGTAACAATAATTCGATCTTGGCTTTTAGAAATCTCTTCAATTTCTGTCTTCGCACGGATCACAACTTTTCCAGATCCCTTATCTAAGGCTGATAAAATACCAGATTGTCCTTGGACAATACCACCTGTAGGAAAATCAGGACCCTTAATCATTTTAGTAATTTCTTCAATCGTTATGTTTTCATTATCTAAATAAGCAATCGTAGCTTCAACGACTTCTCTTAAATTATGAGGAGGTATTTTAGTCGCGTAACCTGCACTAATACCGGTTGCTCCATTAACTAATAAATTAGGAAATTTTGCTGGTAATACCGTAGGTTCTAATTCTTCATCATCAAAGTTAGGAACGAAAGGTACAGTTCTTTTATCAATATCGCCTAATAAGGCTTCAGAAGCTCTTGAAAGTCTTGCTTCTGTATAACGCATTGCAGCTGCTGAGTCACCATCGATAGACCCATTGTTACCATGCATATCGATTAAAGGAACTCTCATCTTAAAGTCTTGACTTAAACGTACCATCGCTTCATAAATCGATGAGTCACCATGTGGGTGATATTTACCCATAACTTCTCCAGCAATTCTTGCTGATTTTTTATAAGGTTTATTGTGAAGCATTCCCATTTGTTGCATGGCATACAAAATACGACGCTGAACAGGCTTTAGCCCATCTCTAGCATCTGGGAGTGCGCGATCTTGAATAATATATTTCGAATATCTTGCAAAACGCTCAGAAACAATATCTTCAAGGGTAGATTCAATTACTTTTTCAACATATTTGTCGATGCGATCAATGACTGACATTATTCTAATCCCCCATTTTGCAAGTCGAAATCATCGCTGATTTCAAAATCTACATTGTCTTCAATCCAAGCACGTCGTGGTAAAACATCATCTCCCATTAAAATAGAGATACGTTTATCAGATGCGCTTAAATCATCAATCTTTACTTGAATTAAAGAACGTGATTCAGGATTCATTGTTGTTTCCCAAAGTTGGATAGCATTCATTTCGCCTAAACCTTTGTAGCGTTGAAGGTTATATGGATTTCCATCTAATAATGCTTTTAACTCTTCATCGCTCCATGCATAATAAATTTCTTCTTTTTTACCTTTTTTTCTCGTTAATTTATATAAAGGTGGTTGTGCTAAATATAACCTTCCATCTTCAATTAATGGACGCATATATCTGAAAAAGAAAGTTAATAGTAATATTTGAATGTGAGCACCATCGGTATCTGCATCCGTCATAATAATAACTTTATTATAATTACATTTCTTTAAGTCAAAGTCAGCACCAAAATCAGCACCTATTGTATGAATAATCGTTGAAATTTCTTCGTTTTTCAAAATAGTATCTAGACTGCTTCTTTCAGAGTTAATGACTTTACCACGCAGTGGAAGGATTGCTTGAAAACGACGGTTTCTACCTTGTTTAGCTGAACCTCCAGCTGAATCCCCTTCGACTAAGAATAATTCGTTTAAACTCTTATCTTTACCTTGAGCAGGCGTCAATTTACCACTTAAGGAAACTTCTTTTTTCTGTTTAGACTTTCCATTTCTTGCTTCATCTCTTGCTTTTCTTGCAGCTTCTCTAGCACGTTGTGCTGATAAAGCTCTATTGATAATTTGACTAGCAACTGTTTTGTTTTCTTCCATATACGTTGTCATTTTTTCATAAACAACTGTATCGGTTGCGTTTCTTGCTTCAGGTGTTCCAAGTTTACCTTTGGTTTGTCCTTCAAACTCTAAGACATCTTCAGGCATTCTAAGCGATATAACAGCTGTTAACCCCTCACGAATATCAGAACCATCTAAATTGCTATCTTTATCTTTTAAAATGGCATATTTTCTTGCATAATCATTTAATGACCTTGTTAGTGCTGATTTAAAGCCTATTTCATGTGTCCCGCCATCTTTGGTACGAACATTATTAACGAAAGATAAGATATTTTCTTGATAACCATCCGTAAACTGTAAGGCGATTTCAATATCTATTGTTTTCTTTTTCTTATCTGGAATATTGTAGATAGAAGAAATCAAACACGTTTCATTAATTGCTTTTTTATCTTTATTTAGCAATTCGATATAAGCTTTAATACCATCATCATATTTAAAAGACTCTCTTTGAGGCTTTCTTTGATCAATTAAATTGATTTTCAACCCTTTAATTAAAAATGCAGCCTCTCTTAGCCTTTCTTTAATCAAATCATAAATAAAAAGTGTTGTTGAAAATATTTTAGGATCTGGTTTAAACCAAACGGTTGTTCCAGATTTTTTAGTATCGCCTATGCGTACTAAAGGACTTATCTTTGATCCACCTTCAGAAAAGCGTTGATGCCAAATGCCATTGTCACGATAAATCGTAACTTCTAAAAACTGTGACAATGCATTAACAACTGAACCACCAACACCATGAAGTCCACCAGATACCTTATAACCACTTGCATCAGAAAACTTCCCACCAGCATGTAAAACAGTAAAAATGATTTCTGTTGTAGGTCTGCCTGACGTATGCATTTTATACGGCATACCTCGACCATTATCAGAAACCTCAATGCTATTATCAGCTTTAATTGTCAAAGTGATTTCAGTTCCATATCCCGATAAGGACTCATCAATTGCATTATCGACGATTTCCCATACGAGATGGTGCAATCCCTTTGCATCTGTCGATCCGATATACATCCCAGGTCTTTTGCGTACAGCTTCTAACCCTTCAAGTATCTGAATCGATTTTTCATCATAAATTTTGTTTGTTTTATTCACGTCATCACCATCTTCATTTTATGTCTCTATTATACCAAAAAATATAGTCAACTACAATCTTTGATTATGTTTTAATTTTGTTTTGTTTTTTCATTTTAATCTTAAAGCACTCATGATATAATGATTAAAGAGTGGGGTGCTTATATGACATATTTATGGATTGGTCTACTGATGTTGTTGTCCTATTTTCTAGGATCAATACCAAGTGGACTTGTAATTGGAAAAGTATTTAAAAACGTAGATATTAGACATTATGGTTCAAAAAACACAGGAGCAACCAATGCAATCCGTGTTCTAGGATTTAGATATGGCATCTTTGCCTTTATCTTTGATGCCCTAAAAGGTGCTTTAGTCATTATGTTAGTTTTCTTTATTGGTGATACAAGCTTATATTTAGTCAGTCAGTATCAAATCAATATTTCAAGCATTTACGGGATGGCAGCTGTATTAGGACACGTATTTCCAATTTATATCAATTTCAAAGGTGGAAAAGCAGTCGCAACCAGTGCTGGTATGATATTTGCTATTGAACCATGGTTAGCTGTTGCAGTTATTGTTATTTTCCTTATCGTTTTCTTTACAACTCGTTATGTGAGTTTATCATCAACGATTGCTGCATCAAGTGCTTTAATTTATTTCATTATTCGTGTCTTCTTAGACGTTCATGAGTTTAACTTAGCGACCAGGATTATGGATCTATGCGTCGTAGCTGTGCTTGGAACATTAATATTTATTAGACACAAAGCAAATTATAAACGATTACAATTAGGTACTGAATATAAATTTGTTCCTAAAAACAATAAAACAAAAGAATCTGAGTAAACAAAAAGTGCGAATTTCGCACTTTATTTTTTTATATAGCCAAATTCATACATCATTTTTAAGTAACCGAGTGCGATAATGGCTTCCCAAATGAATGCAGCCTCTTTATAAATGCTAGGATAATCATCCCAAGTCCATGTAATAGACCATAAACCATCTTCATTTCTGTTTTGTACGGCTAAATCAAGTTCTTCTAGGACTAGATCAAAAAACAATTCAGATCCAATAGAAGGATGAGAGTTAATCAAAAATGAAGGACGAACTGAATATTCAGTAAACCATTTTGATCGATCTTTTTCAATGGTGTTTTCAATATGCAATATCATGTTCTGTTTTGCTTCTATATAAGGTTGATAATGTTTAAATAAATCACTGACATCATTCATCATTTCAACCAAGCAATTGAGTTCATGAACTTCTATTGCATCTTTTGTATTGTTTATATAATCAATTGCTCCTCTAGCAACCTTATTTGCGTATTTAAACGCTTTATTTAAAGGATTGGTATATCTAATCAAAAATCCTGCAATCGATGCTGATGGGTTAAATTGAGGCTCCATCTCGCGATATGACCACCATGGTGCATGCGGATACTCATCGTTTGAGGGAATTAATAAAGGCCATCTTAATGTTTTTTCATCAAATGTGTTTTCTAAATAGTCAACAAGCTTATTGACTAAAGGTGCATTTCGATCAAAATTTAGTTCTCTTAAAATATTAATTGCAGCCCAACACTGAATAGGACTTGAATTAGGATTCCATAAGTCAGGTTCTAATGCGTGTCCAAATCCCCCATCTGGATTTTGGAATCTCGATAGTTCCTTGATGACATCATCTGCAGAACCATCAAAAAAAAGATGTTTCACACGCGCTTCTTCTAATGGTCTACCATGATGATAGATCATATTTAACATTCTTTGTATCTCTTTTGTTTCTAACATTTTTAGCATCTCCTTCTAGAAAAAAAGACATATTAAAATATGTCATTTTAATGAAATAAAATTATTTGTATTGATTCATTGAAGCTAAGATTTGACGTACTTGTTTTTCTGATGGGGTTCTACCCATTTGTCTCATCATTTCTCGAATCATTAATTCGTTAACTGGTGGATTTTTTTCAAGATATTTTTTAAACCAACGACGTGCTAAGAAAAACCCAAGAACGCCTCCAACCAATAACGTTACGACCATCAATACGATTGCTAACCATAATGCTATCATATGCATCACTCCTAACTTGCTAACCATATTTTACTTGATTAACTTCTAAAATACAAGTATTAAAGAGCCAAGTTTGACATATTCACATAATTTCATTATAATTGTGGAGAATAGCACATTTTAAGGGGTGAAAACATGCAAGATTTCATCAATTTTGTCATGAGTTTAGCAAGTTATTTTATTCTTTCTTATTTCATATATAGTATCCTACGAAAAAACCGTAAAATACCTATCATAATGTTAGGTGTCTTTTTTGTTTCATCATTTGTTGATTGGCTGAATGTTTTTCGTGCTGGTTATGAATCAACCATTGTCATGCTATACTTTATGAGCCGTGTTTTACCTGTTATTTTCGCATTTGTTTTGTTTATGATGTTTACCGGTGGTTTTAAATTTGGTAAACTGAAGTTTAGAAAAAAACTTAAAAACTTCTCAAGTGATATTCAAACCAAAAGATTAAATGATTTAATGAGTTATGGTATCCTAATAGGCTCAGTTCTCATAGGTATTGGATCGTATTATTTTATGCAAGATTCTATCCGATATGTTTTAATGGCAGTTTCAGGAGTCGCGTTTATATTAGGTATCGTTATATTAATCGAGAACAAGAAAATCAAAAATGAATATGTGATTCTTTTTATCGGTAGAAAAAAGGAATTGACATATGAATATCACATTCCCAAGGATAAAATCCGTCTTGAAATCAAAGACTTCTTTCAAAATGATATATATATCGTTGACCCAATTGGTGAAGTCGTTTTAATTCATAACAATAAAAAGATCGAAAAACACTATTTATATTGGATTGCTACTGGTGATCAAGTCAATATGGAAAATGAACGATTAACAAAAATAAAACCTGTCAGTTATGCTAAATATCTAGACAGTTTAGAAAAATATCACTACAATAAATTATGGTTTAAAATAGATGAAAGTCAAAATATAGTTAAGTTGAAAGAAAAATTGATTAAGTAATAAGCAAAAGACTTAAACAACAGTTTTTGTCTTTTTTTTAATTCACATCAAACAATCGGTGATACAATAAAACTGAAGTTTGATTCTATTTAAGAGGATGCTTATGAAAAATATCAATAAAGGTTATTTGCTAACCTCGATTTTAGTCACAGTCATCATCTGGTTCAACTCATTTTTACCAGCAGACATCTCAGGAGCTCAAAGTGGTTTCATTGTTTCTAATGTAATGAGTGTTTTAAATGTATTTGGCATCCAAGTTGATTTAAGCTTATTATCACTGATTATTAGGAAACTAGCACACTTTGTGCAATTCTTTATCTTAGGGTTTCTATGGTTTAAAACATTTCATGCACCTAAGCGAATGATAAGCATATCAGTTTTATTAGCAATCGTTATTTGTTACATGACCGCGATTATCGATGAATGTATCCAAATCTATTCAGATGGCCGTGTCTTTTCAGTCATTGATATTTTAATCGATCAGCTAGGAGCAACCCTCTCAATATTGATAACAGCACATTTTGCACAAAGAAAAAAGAGAAAATCCATCCGTTGATGAAACTTCTCTTTTTTTATTATTTTTGATAAATCGTTATTTTTTTACGCCCATAAACTCTTTCTTTTATTTTCGTGTATCCAGCAACATCGCCTAATTCAGTAAACTTATTGGTCTCGCAGACAACTTTCGCCGATGGACTTAAAAAAGCGTAGAGCTTGATTAATATATCTTCACATATATTCATGAAATAGGGAGGATCTAAAAAGACAAGATCAAATCGAACATCTTTATTTAATTTATTTAAAAAACGATCATAAGGACGGTGTAGTGCCTTTAACTTATCGGTTTCACCCATGTTTTTTGCATTTTCAACAACCGTCAAAATCGCTGCAATATCACTATCAACTGCATATAATAAACTTGCTCCTCGACTAATTGCTTCTAGCCCATACGATCCTGCACCAGCAAACAAATCTAAAACAATACCAGGAGTTCTACCACCTAATATTCCAAATACAGACTCTTTTACAAAATCAGAAGTTTCTCTTGTTGTCGGTTTGTTTACTCTTAAGAGATTTCTACCGCGATGTTTTCCACCAACTATACGCATACTCGAATTGAATAACCAGCCTTAGCAACAGTGTCTCGAATACGATCTAATTCGTGTTCTCCTTCAAAGCTAATACTCTTATCAGTCAACTCGACTTTTGCTTTCAATCCTTCTTCAAGTAAAGCTTCTTCAATTTTTTTCACGCAACGTTTACATGTCATGTCTGGAACTTCTACTTTCATATGTAAACCTCCTTAAATGGTAAAGATTTATCTAATCTGGCTGCACCATTATTATATCAAAACATATTTAAATGTTAAACCATTAACACCATCTTTAATAAAAAAAGCACTCATAGAGTGCTTACTGAGCCAATATCTGATCTACCGTTTGACGATCTAGTTTTTTAATAACTGCTAAAACAAGCTTCACTGTATTCTCATAATCATCATAATGGATAATGGATGTATGAGAGTGCATATATCTTGTAGGAACGCCAATCGATAGAGCTGCTGCACCACGATGTGCTAAATGCATATGCCCTGCATCTGTTCTTCCACCAACAATAAATGCTTCCTGATAAGGAATTTTTTCTTCTTTAGCAACTTCAATAACAAATCTTCTCAATGCTTGATGAGGAACAAGTCCCCCATCATACAATAAGATTTGAGGTCCTTTACCTAGTGACTGCTCACTAGCTTCACCACCAGGCACATCATTTGCTAATCCGGTATCAATAGCGAGTGCGATTTCAGGTTCTACAACATAAGAACTAGTTTTAGCACCTCTTAATCCAACTTCTTCTTGAACAGTAAATGTTCCATATAAAGCATTAGGATGCTGATCTAACCTCTTCAAGACTTCCATAACCACTGCACTACCAATACGGTTATCCCAAGCTTTATTGAGCAAATATTTTTCATTACCTAAAACCATAAATTCTGCGTGTGGTGTTACCATATTACCTGGTTCAACACCTAACTTCTCTGCCTCTTCTTTAGAAGAAACACCTAAATCTAAATACATCGTTTCAATTTCGATGGCAACATTTCTTTTATCTTTAGGAATAATATGAGGTGGCTTGACGCCTGTTACAGCATGAACAACACCTTTTTTTGTATGGATTTCCCATATTTGAGCAAGCATCACTTGTGAAAACCAACCACCCAATGTTTGAAACTTCACAAATCCTTCTTTAGTGATTTGAGTGACAAGCAATCCAATTTCATCCATATGCCCGGCAATCATCACTTTTGGTCCATTTTGTTTTTTCACACCAATAACAGATCCTAAATTATCATATTCGATTTGATCAACATGATCTTTAATTTCTGAAACAATGTATTGACTTACTAGTTTTTCATTGCCTGGAACACCAGGTAAAGACGATAATTTTTTTAAGATTTCAAGTTGTTTATTCATAAGTACCATTTCCTTTACTTTAGTTGATGAAATTATATCATATTTTTAGGCATAATAAAAGCCTAGAAAGCTGTGAGAACGAAATAGTTCACGGGGGTACTATCTTGTCAATGCTTTGGGATTCCAATTGCTTGGCTTTCACACCCGCATTGTTTTAGTATCCAAAATAATGGTTTGGGTTCCACGGCTGCTTCCTAGGTTCATCTTCAATTTATCACTAAATATGCATTATGTCAAGACATTTAAAAGCGCTTTCAAGTATTGAAAGCGCTATTTACTCTTTTAAATCTCTTTATTTGGCTATTATCTAGAATGATTAGTAATAAACAGAAATTCTAACAAATTTTCCGTGATTGATCATTAAGGATAATAAGACTTCTCGAATCTTAGATTCGATCATATAATCGACGTTAATTGTTGGAATATTAACACGTACAGTTAAGTAATCTTCCTCACTTAAATCATCAAGACGAATAACAGGATGATCTTCACTAAATGCTTCAAGTTCTTCTTCTAATTCAAAGTAAACAATCATAGAAACAATGATTTTAGTTTTTATTTCTAATTCCTTTAATAAAGAAGCTAGATTTTGAGCACGTGCAATAATGTAATCAGGTCGATGGAAAAAGTTTTTTTCATAGAATTCTTTATTAGGATCTTCTTCTACTTGTAGTGGAATTTCAGATTTAAACTTTGTTTCTAAAAAAGCTTTAAATTTTTCAGCACGTTTTTTCTTTCGGTAATGAAAATCTGCATGTAATTCAACAAATTGTTTATCATATGTATAAGCTGTAATAATGAATTTAAAATAATTTGCGTAGACTAGAATATCGTGAAAATGTTTTTGGAATGTATCTAAATCAACTTTAATTTTATATTGTGCACATAAAATGTAGGATTCATTATAAACTAAAGGCTCAAATAAAGCATTTGCGAAAACTTCTTTTTGCAAATCAACATCATGATAATGATAAACATCATATGCAACACGCTGGAAATACTTGATTAATTCAATAACACCTACGATAATTCCAATTAAAAACATTGCTCCAGCTAAGCTGAACTTTAAGGCAATTGGAAAGGTAGATATAAAGATTAAGAAGATAATAGGTAAAAACAAAGAAATCACAAGCGTTCTAAACGTGGATGTAAATCCTTTCTTATAAAGAAAGAATGCCAGAATAAAGATAATAACAACATTATAAAATATAAAGAAGTTAATCCAATCAAAGTTATCTAATGAGTTCGCGATATTGTTAATTCCTAAGATGAATAAAAAGATACCCAAAGTAATCAAGAACAATGTCGTTAATTGTCTTAATTGTAAATACCATTTCTTCGTATAAAGTTTTCTTGCTTGTGGCAAATGATAAAAGTTCTTCATTTCTTTTTGGTAAGAGAAAAATGGCCAAAAAGATCCACGAATACTGATTCTGATTGGTAATACATCTTCATCATTCATTTTTGATTCCATATAACTTTCAAATCCTGATAAAGGATTCAAAACAAATAATAAAGTACCAATAATAATAAAAGGTAAATGATAGGGTTCTTCTAGTAAGTATAAAAACATAAATGTGATAAACCCATAAATAAAAGCGATAATCAGCTTAGGCACACCACCAAAGACATAAACACCAACATAAACCAGTGTTAAAATTGCAGTAATCATAAAAATGCCTTGACCTCGTAATTCGAGTAATATCAAAGCAATCGGCATCAAAACAAAGATTAAAATGGTCAATGATCCAGCAATTGCAACACGACGTTTCATATATAAGCTCCTATATGGTTATATTATACAAAAAAAGAGTAGGTTTTTCCACTCTTTTTAACTTTTATTTTAAGTTTGTTAAAGCCTCAACTAAATCTGCCTTAAGCATTGAACTGTAACCTTCAATACCTTTTTCTTTCGCAAGTTCTTTTAATTCCTTAACGAGCATGCTTGAATAGTCAACTTTTTCAACTTTTTTTGTTTCTTTTTTAACTTCTGCTTTTTCTACCTTTTCAGCTTTGACTTCTTTTTTAGGTTCAGCTTTTTTAGGTTGTGGTGTTTCTTTTACAACTGGTTTAGATGCTTTAGGAAGATTTCCTGCTAATGCATCTTTAGCCAACTTGCAATATGATGTGAAATCTTCAGGTTGAAACACTGCGATATCAGCTAACATTTTACGGTTAACTGCAACATTTGCTAATGATAAACCGTGAATCAATGTAGAATATTTCATTCCATTTTGCTTTGCAGCTGCATTGATACGTGTAATCCAAAGTTTTCTGAATTCTCTTTTTCTTTGCTTTCTATCTCTATAAGCATAGCTTAATGAACGCATTACTTGTTCATGAGCTGTTCTATATAATGTTCTTTTTGATCCAAAATAACCTTTTGCTAATTTTAATATTTTTTTACGACGACGTCTAGCTACGCCTCCACCTTTAACTCTTGGCATATGTTTTCCCTCCGATTACATTAAGTTAGAAATCAATGATTTAATGCGCTTCTTATCTGAAGGGTGCACTTCTGTTGATCCTCTTAATTGTCTATTTTGTTTTGTTGTTTTCGATGCTGCTAAATGGTTTTTATAAGCGTGTCCACGCATTAATTTTCCAGTACCAGTAACTTTAATTCTTTTCTTTAAACCACTATGTGTTTTTTGTTTTGGCATTTCTGTTATCCTTCTTTCTAAATGTTTGTGTTTGGTGCAAGTATTGCGATTAAACTTCTACCGTCCATTTTTGGTCTTAATTCAACGTTGGCTTTAGGTCCGACATTTTCAATAAACTTCTCCATAACGCCTCTACCGACGTCTATGTGCGTGATCATTCTACCAAAGAAACGAATACTTAGTTTAACTTTATGTCCTTTGTCTAAAAATTTGATTGCATGTTTAAGCTTAGTGTCTAAGTCATGTTTATCAATAGTTGGGCTTAAACGAATTTCTTTAAGTTCAACAGTTTGTTGGTTTTTCTTTATTTCTCTAAGTTTTCTTTGTTGCTCATAACGATATTTTGAATAGTCCATAAGTTTAGCAACCATTGGCTTAGATTCAGGAGAAACAACAACAAGATCCAACTCTTTTTCTTCAGCAATGTCTAATGCTTCTTTTCTAGATATAATACCTAGTTTAGTTCCAGCATCATCGATCACTAGAAGATTTACGTTTGGAATGTTTTCGTTTACGAGTTCAGTAGATTTCCCTTTGTTTTGTTTAATACAGTCCACCTCCGTTTGTGGCAATTTTTAAAATAAAAAAGTGTGTACATATAGCACCCACTAGTAACGTCAAATGATTGATCGTGACACATTTGCCCATGAATTTGTCCATCAGGCGAGAGGGTACCTCTTCTTTTCACTATTTTGTTTCATGAAGATTATACCATTTTTGATGATTAAGTCAAGCATTAACATTGAATTATTGCTCTTCTTTCAGCATTTTTTGATATGCAATGGCGAATCCTAGACAAATATAACATAGTTTATAATATTTGGCAAGTGTAAAAGCTGAAAAATGCTTAGAATAGATAGGAAAAAGATAATAAAATGCTACTTGTTGATAGTCTTCTATAACAAAACTAAATAATACATAAAATAAGGGTATTGCTACAGATAATGACTTGTATCGATCTTTGATGAAGAGCATCGCTAAGATGATTATGATGAATCCATCCAAATAGATTTCTATTAAAAACGGTAATGCATCGAGATTGAAGAGAAAATAAGATGCTAGAAAAGATGGTAACAGATGATATAAAATGGCTGTCATTAAGTAAACCCATGTAAGAATTAAGATATATAAAATTAACTTAGAAATAATAATTTTATTGCTTCCAAAGTAACTCATTAAAGGTTTATGATAAGGTTGGTCATGATCCATAACTAACAAAATCACATAAAAAGGTAAGATCATCGAAAGAATGCTCTGCATCATTTGGTGATAATAGTTGTTATGATATTCAATATATAAAAGCTGTTCATTGATTGAGTCAGCTGTATAACTTAATAAAGCCATGATGATGATAAAAACGATAAAGCTAAAAACTAGAATCTTCCTTTTTTTACTATAAAACAGATTAAGATATAAAAAGTAGATCATAGCTTTAAATGTGTCGATGCCATATGTATAAACATTTCTGGTTGATGCGTTGAAATCATAAAGCTCATGCCTTCTGCTTTCTTTTGCTCAATAAACGACTTTAAGACCAATGTACTTTCTGTATCGAGTCCCGATAGAGGTTCATCTAAGATAATTAAATCAGGATTCCCTAAAAATGTTGAAAGGATTGCTAGTTTTTGTTGGTTACCTTTAGAAAGTTCATGAATACTTTTAAACAATGGAATATTAAAAGCAAGCAATAAATTTTGATCAATCTTTGCTTTTTTGATTTTAGCTAACGTTTCAAGATAAGTTAGCACTTTAATAAATAATGGTAACATCGCTTTTTCAGGTAAATATCCTATTTTAATCTTAGAAGATTCTACGCACCCTGTATCAGGATGCGTAAAACCTAAAATAAGTTGAATTAAAGTTGTTTTACCATTACCATTTTCACCACTGACTAATATAAAATCACTGCGATTTATTTCAAGATTAAATTGTTTATTCAAGTAATGCTTACCAGCATTATTAAGCTTAATTAAGGGCATATAAGTTAATCAGCATTCCGCTTTCCTTTAAAATGTGATAATCGATAATATACCTAAAGTTTTCAATCACCTGTTGTTCGTTATTCGCATAATGAATAATCACTGGCACATTATCTAATAAATAGTTATCATTTTCAATATAAATAATCAGTTGATTGTCTTTTAGTTCAAATGTTGTTTCTATGTGAGGGCTAATCTCAATATAGTCAATGGTTTCGGTTATAGTCGCATATTCAATAATGATTTTATTCAATCTTGATAAAAAAGAGTGTTCTTGTTTCATGCCACTCAGTGATGTCCATTCTAGGTTTTTCGATGATGTTTGAATGTGATATAAAGAAAACGTACCAATCATAAGTTCATATGAATCATCATTAATCAAATCTATATGGATAAAACAGTCAGCTATTTCAAAGAGATTATCTAAGTAAGGCATATTAAAAATAAGTGTATATAAAAGGTAAGTTTCATTCAAGTAACTTTCATGATGTCCTTCAAGCACTTTAATTAAATCTAACTCCAGTTTTTTAGTAGCATCCTCATTAGCAATGTAGACCATAGAATAACTTGATAAATCGCTTAAGGGATGATCTGCTTGATTAAGATAAATCGGTATTTCTATCGATTGATTAGAGTCATAATGGTACGCATAGGATTTAGAAACTGTAATCACTTTTGGTGATACTTTTTCTTGGTTATTCATCATCACCACAATCATTAACCCAGACAACATAATCACCGTTATATAAAAAATCATGTTTTTCATATGCGCTTTTTCTCAAGTCGTTGGTATTGTGTTGTAATTAAAAAGAGTTCAAAACCACCACGTTCCGTTCTTATCCAAAAAAGATAACGAGCTGCAACCCCATTCGTAACTTTCGCTTCACCATAAACATATAAATCAACTTGAGTGCCTGGATCAACCTTTAAACTGATTTCATAAGTTTCTTTATCCTCAGATGTTCTTGTATAATCTGCAGATAACTTCAAAGAAGCATCTAGATTATTTTTAAATGCAGCAGCACCTTTTTGATTTTTAATGCCGATTGTTCCAGAAGCTGATATCCCTAATTTCGTGTTGACCTTGCGGTCTAATTTGTATTTATAGTCTATCGGTGTATAGCCATCGTTATAATATGAAAAGAGTGTTTCTGAAACATATGTCGCTTTTGCATTGGAATGAACTTTATAGACTTTCCAACCAGAAAACTGTCTTTTATCTACATTTTTATAATAAGCTGTGTAATCTTTCGATGTAAAGTCTTCTAATAGCTTTCCATTAGCAACCACGATATGTTCATAACTTTGATAATTAGTCCCACCATATGATGTATTCGGTATCAAATACACCATCATCAAACATAATACCGTAAACAATAGTTTTTTCATTTATCTATCCTCCTGCCTTATGATAGATGTGACATGACATTTTTACTTTAAAAAAAAGACCCGAAGGTCTTCTTAACTATGATCTATAGATCCGGTTATTAAATTTGATTTGACTAAATCTTGACCTTGCAACTGTTGAATCACTTGTTTAAGTTGTTCAATACCAAATTTGGTACCTTCTAATGCAATATCTGATTTTTCTGTTTCAATTTTAAACTTAACTTCATAATAAGATCTTTTTAAATATTTCTTTTTCACAGATTCATCAATAGTATATCTACCCATTTTAATCGCTGATGAACGACTGCCAAGCGCACTTGGCATTGATATTTGTCTAGCAGATATTTCTAGTTTGTGTTCATCAGAAAAATGAATATTGAGTAAATGATCAAGTTGATAAGGTGGAGTAGGTATGCCAGATTTAATGATTTGAAAACGATATGTTTTTGAATCGAAGAGCATATAGTTTAGCATCAAGGTATTTAAAGGTATTAAATGATTAGGAGAAATAACCCTGCGGGTATAAAGATTCATTTGTGTGAGTTGAGATAAATGAATAACAACACCACCTATAACCGGTAGTATAACGACTAATCCATAAGGTAGAATCGCATTAGGAAACATCAATAATACGACAACTAAGCTAGCAAGTGAAATAATCCACAAAGCTATTTTAATAAGCTCTAGTCTTTTATATTCTGGTCTTGACTTATATATTTGCTTAATTTTATGTGCATAATCTTCTTTTGTCATAGATCCTCCTTGTTATACGAATAGAAAAGGGAAGAAAAACATCTTCCCGATTTCTTATTTATTTTTCTTGCTAGTCATAAAAGCTTCAATGTCTGTAACTTCTTTAATAATGTCTTTAGATAGGTTAATACAGCCTTTACTAGTAACAACAACATCATCTTCAATACGAATGCCAATACCTTCTTCAGCAATATACAATCCAGGTTCGATGGTAATTAAAGCACCTTCTGGAATAGGTAGGCTATAGTTTCCAACATCATGAACATCTAGGCCAAGATAATGACCTAAGCTATGATAATAATACTTATTAATTTCTGCATCTTCTTTAATTAATCCAAGTTGCTTCGCACCTTCGATTAATATATTTTTTCCATAATCAAAAAACTCTTGAACAGAAACACCTGGTTTTAACCATTTGATTGTTTCTTTATTAGCTTTTAAAACAACTTCATAGATTTCTTTTTGTCGTTTGGTAAATTTACCATTTGCAGGATAAACTCTCGTAATATCTGAACAATAATGTTCATATTCTACACCTAAGTCAAATAAGATAAGATCACCATTTTTAATTTGATCTTTATTTTCGACATAATGAAGAACGGTTGCGTTTTTTCCTGATGCAGCGATTGTATCAAATGATGGTATGGTACGATTTGCATTTAAGACAAAATTATATTCAGCTTGTATTTGATATTCGTATTTATCTGGTTGTAGGGTAAACATGATTTGGTTTAATCCCATTTGAGTGATTGCTAATGCACGCTTAACTTTTTCGATTTCGTCTTGATCTTTAACCATTCTAAGTTCTGCTAAAATCATTTGGTTTGTTTTGGTTTGTATAAATGGATATAGTTCTTTTAGTTTTTGTGCATATTGAATTGGAATCGTTGGTTCTGATAGGTTGCTTTGTCTTTCTAAATCAAGATAGATTTGTTCGATTGAACCAAATAGTGCTCTTCTTGAAGTTGATAAAAGCTGTGAAATGGTTTGGTCTAGAGTTGTGATATCTTTGATATCTTTTAATTCTAGGTCAGCAATCTTTGCAGCTTCTTCAAATGTATGACCTGCACCATCCCATAATGCCTTGACTGGATCAACTTTTTCGATAAATAAGTAACACGCTGCATCTTTTTCTCCTTTAGCAACCAACAAACAAACGTTTTGTTGATCTATACCAGTTAAGTAAAAGAAATTTCTATTGACTGAAAAAGGATAGTTTTGATCATTAGAGCGTTGTGGTGCTTTTCCTGAGAAAAATAACGATAATGAATGTGACTCGATTTTGTTTAAATACTGTTCTCTTCTTTTTTTATACATAAGTTCCCTTTCTAGAGTGCATCAATTTGTTTTTTCAATTGATCACTCGTTTGATGAACAAAAGTTTTTGCTTTTTCCATCGATTGGTCTTTGGTTCCTAAATAGACTTTAAGTTTTGGTTCAGTACCACTCGGTCTAAATACTATCCAAGTGTTATCTTCATAGTAGTATTTGAGTACATTTGATTTTGGGTAGTCTAATTTCGTTTCTACACCATTTTCGAAACGAATACTTGAAATGATATCATCATAAGCTAAAAGTTTTTTAGACTCGATTTGAGGTGGGTTCTTTCGATAATGATCCATCATCTGATTCATCTTTTCAATCCCCGATAAGCCTTGGAACATAAAGCTTGCAGTATATTCGTAGTAGTATCCATAAGTTTGATAGATTTCATCTAAGTAATCGATTAATGTTTGACCTTTGGCATCAACGTAGTTTACAATCTCTGCTAACATATAAACAGCTTGAACAGCGTCTTTATCTCTAACAAAGTCTTTAATCAAACTACCATAAGATTCTTCACATCCGAAAATGTAAGGTCCCTTATCTTGATTCAATTCAGCCAATTCACCTATAAATTTAAATCCAGTTAATGTTGTTTGAACTTCTATATTAAAATCGGTTGCTATTGTTTTAATCATATCTGTTGTTACATTGGTTGTATAAACAAATCCGTTTTTGGGAAGTTTATTCTGAGCTTTTAATTGTGTAAGAATGTAATAAAGCTCAATCGTAGCTGTCTGATTCCCACTTAATAAGTGGTACTCACCATCATGATAAACTGCAATCCCTAAACGGTCTGCATCAGGATCTGTTACCATCACAACTGGAGCATTAATTTCTTTCGCATAGGATATCGACCCAATATAGGCTTCTTTTTCTTCAGGATTCGATGAATCCGTATTAGAAAAATTCGGATCAGCAATCATTTGAGGTGTATAGGGATAAACGAGATATCCTTCATCTTTTAACAGCTTAGGAATAATATCTTTACCCGTTCCATGAAGCGGAGAATAGACGATCTTAACAGGTTTATCAACCTTATTTAGTTGAATGGTTTTCACTTCATTTAAATAAACATCATCCATCGATAGATCTATATATTGAATCAAATCATTTTCAATCGTTTCAATTTCAAATGGATTATCAACTTGATTGATCTCATCAATAACTCTATCAGCATCTTTAGGATTGAGTTGTGCACCTGTTTGATCATAAGCCTTATATCCATTATAAGATTTCGGATTATGTGAAGCTGTAATCATAATGCCACCTGCACACTTAAAATAGCGTACAGCATAAGATAACATCGGTGTTGGTCTTAAATCTTGATAAACATATGAGCCAATACCTTGAGCTGCTAAAACCATTGCTGCTTCTTTTGCGAACTCTTTTGAGAAGTGGCGATTATCATATGCAATTGCAACATTCCCTGGAATATGATTCTTTTTAATATATCTAGCAAAACCCAAAGTTGCTTTGCGAATTGTATAAATATTAACTCGATTAGAACCTACACCTAAAAGACCTCTTAAACCACCGGTTCCAAAAGATAAGTCAGTTCCAAATACTTCTTCAATTTGCTCTTCGTTTAAACTAATCAGCTCATTCAATAATGTTGGGTCTAAATCTTTTTGATTAAGCCAAAATTGATACTTTTTTAAATATGACATATTTACCACCTGTTGTTATTATATAATAATTAACATTAAAATAGCCAGAAATTTCTGGCTATTTATTGATTAATTGACGTTTCTTTTAAATATTTTAAGTAATCCATTCAAGACGACATCAGGATCTCTAGTTAATGGATGTTTACATAAAGGAGCAATCGTTTCTGATAATCCTCCTGTTAAGATTAAATCGAAATCTTCTTGAACCTCATCTCTGACGCGTTCAACTAAACCATCGACTTGTGCTGCAACACCATATGTTACCCCTGATTGCATGCATGCAATCGTATTGGTTCCCAACACTTTTTTAGGAACTTCGATATCAATATCCGGTAGTAAAGCTGTATTTCCCACTAATGCTTTAATAGAAATACCGACACCTGGCGTAATGATGACGCCTAAAATGGTTTTATTTTTGATGTAGATATATTTAATTGCTGTACCTAAGTCAACAACTAAAGTTGGGTTTTTTGTATCTTCTACAGCAACAGCTGCACAAATCAAATCACCACCTACTTCTTTTGGATGATCTGTTTTTATGTTTAACCCTGTTTTAACACCTGGACCAATGATTAATGGATCAATTTTAAAGAACTTCTTTGAAATTTCTTTAAGTTTTTCTGTAATTCTTGGAACAACAGATGAAATCGCTATTTCTTTAATTAACTTAACGTCAAACAAATCTCTCATCGATACATAATATTCATCTGCAGTTTTGTTAACTTCAGTGTTTAACCTATATGTTTCAACTAAACCTTTATCATCAGCAAGTCCAATCGATACGTTGGTGTTGCCTACATCAAATAATAAAATCATCAAAAATCACTCATTTCTTGTTTTAGTTTTTTTCTCTTACTTGTTCAAGGGCAAATAATATTGGTGTCCCAATAAATGCTGCTAAAATTGCTTCAACTAAGCCATTAGATACCGCAATAGTCACAATCAATCCAAAGAGTTGATCACTTGGAATTAAGGTTGTTACTAATGCTCTTTCAAAGATAACTAAAGCAGTTAATACAACTATCGTATGTATGACAGTAGCTAGAATTAAGGTTGATGGAACTAAGATACGTCTGTTATCATCTTTCTTAATAAATGCATAGTATCCAGTAATAAAACCGACATTAATCAGCAAAAACAATATCGTAACCCAAGTCCGATTCCATCCAGAAAAATCTACAATCGCTTGGCCAGCATAGTAAATACCTAAAGATGTAATTAAAGTAACAATTGCAAAAATATAAATATTTGAATTTTTCACTTTTTCATCGAACACTTTAAATAACTTAATAATATAGATTGCTGCTAATACAAATAGTAATCTTGGAAGTACTGAAACCAGAGGGTTAACAAACGCAGGGTCAAGCGGTCCAGTAGGTGTTGTAGCTGCACGTATTAAAGAACCTAATCCAAAGAATAAACCTAAAATCAAACTATATTTCTTTGGCAATAAAAAAACACCAATCAGTACAGGAATATGAATCAGCGTTAAGGCAACCGTTCCAATGGTTATATAACCAATTTGAGGTACGAATGTCATCACTAAAATAATTGCTGCAAAAACCGACGTTAACGTTAAATCTTGAATATCACTTTTTTTCATTTTTTTCTCCTTTTTAGGCCACAAAGGGTCCCATAAGTTATGGCTTTATTATAATACTTTTAATCAAAAAACACAAGAAAAAAAGTCCTAAAAACCTAGGACTATTCGAAATATGCTCCCCATGGACTATTATCTGGATCTGTATAAATTCTATTTCCGCGGTTTAAGCTATTTATTTCTTCAACTTCTTTTTCTGACAAATTTATTCTGGTTGCCTTAAAGTTTTCTTCTAAACGCGCTGGAGTGACAGTTTTAGGTATCATGATGATGCCTCTAGCTAGTCCCCAAGCAATCACGATTTGAGGAATGGTTGCATGATGTTTTTTCGCAATTTTTCCTAATCCTTCTTCCCAAATACCTTCAAAGATGCCACCTTTCATAAAAGGTCCATAAGATTCTAAAGCAATCTTTTGCTCATCTAAGTATTTTTTTAAAGGAACTTGTGATAAACCAGGATGACATTCAACTTGATTGACCATCGGTTTAACGCGTGCTGTTTCATATAAATCTAGTAAATGATGTTTTTGGAAGTTAGAAACACCGATTGCTCTAACCTTTTTTTGCTCATATAAGGACTCAAAAAACTTCCAAGTTTGTTGATTAATCGTTTTATCATGGTTTGGCCAATGAATCAAAAATAAATCAACATAATCTGTTTGTAACTTCTTTAATGATTCATCAAATAACTTTTCCATATTCTCAACCGTTGAGTGTCCACCCTGCTTGGTTGTAATAAAGATTTCTTCTCTTGGAACTTTAGAATCTCTAATCGCGTCTCCGACACTTTCTTCATTCTTATACATTTGTGCAGTATCAATATGTCTATAACCTAATGATAAAGCGTATTTCACGCTTTCATAAGCACTTTCTCCATCTGCCATTCTAAATGTTCCTAAGCCGAATTGTGGCATTTCTACGCCATTGTGTAATTGAATTGTTTTCATCTGTTACTCTCCTTTAAATTTTTAATTATTTCTGGATTTAACGTACGAAGAACAGTAAATAACATCTTTCTGGCTGCATCTAAATCTCTAACATCCATCATCGCTGCTGTACTGTGAATATATCTAGCAGGTAGACCAATCGTTGTAGCAATCACACCAGCACCCATATCAAGTGCTTTAGCTGCATCTGTTCCACCTTTCGATGTAAAGTGTTGATGAGGTATTTTATGTTTTTTTGCGAGTTTAACAAAAAACTCTAAAGTGCCTTGATGCATAACATTTCTTGGGTCATACATTCTTAATAAGAAGCCCTTATTTAATCCACCTAAAGCATCTTTATCGATTGCATCATTAACTGGTGATGCATCAAGTGCTAGAAAAACATCAGGATTAAAAGCGTTAACAGCAGTTTCAGCACCACGTAAGCCAACTTCTTCTTGAACGGTTGCTCCACTGACTAATGTAAACGGTAGGTCAACATCATGAAACTTTTGAATCACTTCTAAAGCTAGACCACAACCAAAACGATTATCGATTGCTTTTGAAATAATACGATTCGGATTTCTTGTATATTTAAATGGATTATCATATAAAACCATATCACCAAGTTCTACACCAAATGCTTTAGCTTCTTCTTTAGAACTTGCACCGATATCTAAGATTAAATCACTAATAGCTGTACTTTGCTCTGTTCTAAAGTGTGGTGGAATCGTACCTACAACACCATGAATCACTCCATTTTTTGTATGGATGTTTAAAACTTGAGATACGAACACATCACCGTTTAGGCCACCAATGGGCTGAATCTTTAACATGCCTAAATCGGTAAACCCACAAACAATCAAGCCAACTTCATCCATATGTCCTGCAATCATCACGACAGGAGCATTTTCAACCTTAGATTTTTTTACAGCAAAAATAGATCCTAAGCGATCTGTTTCTACAGTATAATTTGGATATTTTTGCATAAAGTTTCGCATATATGTTCGAACTTCCTTTTCGTATCCACTGGTTCCCATTAAATGAAATAACTCTTTATAAATTTTCTTCAACATGTTTTTCTACCTCTCCAATAAGCTGATAAATAGGTCCTAACGCTCTTTTTTTGATTTCATATTCTGTCATATAAGGTGATTCATCTAAATCGTAATCAACTGATTTAATATTTAAATAGGGTTCAATATATTCCAAACTGTCTTGAAATAAATCTAAATGATCAGTTCTAAATTGAATAAATGCATTTTGTTTTAATATGTTACAATACTGTTTTAAAAATGATGGGGATGTTAGTCTTCTTTTATGATGTCTTTTCTTTGGCCAAGGGTCAGAAAAGTTAAGATATAAACCATCAATTGAATCAGCTTCAAAATATTGTTCTAAATATTGTGCATCTCCATGCACAATGATCAAATTATCTAATTGCATCTCATTCTTTTTTTCTAAGATTCGATAACACACATTGATATTAACTTCCATGGCAATCCATAAATCATCAGGATAATCTTTAGCTTTGGCAGTAATAAACTGGCCTTTTCCACTACCGATTTCTAAAAATCGTTTTCGATTGTCCAGTTTAAGTTTTTGAATTTCAACGATAACACCTTCTGATGCCAAGTTTTCAATCGTTGCTGATTTAATTTTCTTTTGTCGCATAAGTTTCATCCAATCTATAAACATAAAGCGGTAAATTTTACCACTTTAGTTTTCGTTATCAAGCATTACGCCAATCTTCCTAAACCTTCTGTAATCATAAAGTCACTTAATGCAACGATTGCTTTTTCAGCATCGCTACCAGTCACTGATATTTTAACGATTTCTCCTTTATAAATACCTAAAGACATTAAACCCATGATTGATTTAAGATTTACTGTTTTTCCTAAAGCGGTCAAACTGATGTCAGAATTAAAACTCATCGCAAGATTAACAAGCCTAGTTGCAGGTCTAGCATGTACTCCATATTCTGAAATAATTAGAAATGTTTGTTCCATTATTTGTCCTCTCTCATCTTATCATTAAAATATGATACGACTTCTTTTGTATGATTTTTGATCAATAACGTAAGTTCTTTTCCTTTTAAAAATGCTGGAATATTTAATTGCTTCAATTTAAGTGTGTCAACTTCTCTGACTTGAGACAACACAATTTTTAATCTTTGATGTTCACTTGATATTTCAATGATGTTTTTTCTTTTTCCAACAGCTTCAAACAATTGGTCGAGATACGCATCACCTAAAGGTACGACTTTAAGCTTAACTCTTTTTTTTCTTTTGATGGATATAAAGATGAATGCAATTAAAAAGATTAGAAAGATAAATGCAACATCGAAGTAAATTACATATTGTGGTTCAATTCCTAGTAGATACCCCATATCATATCCTCCATCTATATAGATTATATCTATTTTATGTTATTTTTTCAATCATTTAATAAACATGGCATCACCAAATGAAAAGAATCTGTAGTGTTGATCAATTGCTTCTTGGTATGCTTTTTTAATAAAATCAGTACCAGCTATTGCACTGACTAACATCATTAATGTTGATTTAGGTAAATGAAAGTTTGTTATCAATTGATTGGCTGCTTTAAATTGGTATCCCGGGTAAATAAATATACCCGTTTCGTATGTACCTTCATGAAATCCATTGTCAAAATTACTTTCAATGGTTCTTAGTGAAGTTGTTCCGACGCAGACGATGTTTTTCTTGTTTTTAACAGCTTGATTTAAGCGATCTGTACTTTCTTTAGTTAACGTATAGGTTTCTTCATGCATATGATGATCTAAGACGTTATCTACTGAAACAGGTTTAAATGTGCCAAGACCAACATGAAGTGTAATAGGAATGATTTCAACACCTTGAGATTCAAGTTGTTTTAATAATGCTTTTGTGAAATGTAGACCAGCAGTTGGTGCTGCTGCACTTCCTAAGTCTTTTGCATAAACCGTTTGGTAACGGTCTTTTTCTTCTAATTTTTCAGTAATGTAAGGTGGAAGTGGCATAGTACCTAATTGTTCTAGGATTTCAATAAACAAACCTGAATAATGCATCTTAAAGACACGTAAACCTTCATCTTTGATCTCGATACATTCAGCAATCAAAAGGTCACCAAATAAGACTTTCGTCCCTATTTTGACCCGTTTTGCAGGTTTCGTCATCGCTTCCCAAAGATCTTTTTCAAGCTCTTTTAATAATAACACTTCTATTAAAGCATCTGTTTCTGCTTTAACTCCCATTAGTCTAGCAGGAATGACTTTTGTGTTATTAATCACCAACACATCATGATGACCTAAATACTTAGTAATATCATAAAAATGTTGATGTTCAATACTTTCATCATTTCTGTTTAAAATCATTAATCTTGAATGATCTCTTTTCTCGCTGGGATGTTGTGCTATTCTATCTTTTGGTAAATTAAAATCAAAATCACTAACTTTCATCATTAAACAATCCTTTATAATATTTGATGCCTAAGGATTGATAAGCTTTTTCAGTCGCCATTCTTCCTCTAGGTGTTCTTTTAATATAACCTTCCATTAATAAATAAGGTTCATAAACATCTTCAACTGTTGTTATTTCTTCACCGATGGTAGCTGCTATGGTTTCAATACCAACAGGTCCTCCAGCAAACTTTTCAACAATACTTCTTAAATATCTATAATCAGTATGATCTAAACCATTATGATCAATACCTAATTTAGATAATGCGTGATTCGTAATTTTTTCATTAATCACACCATCACCAATAATTTCTGCGAAATCTCTAACCCGTCTAAACAAACGGTTTGCTATCCTAGGCGTACCTCTACTTCTTTTAGCTAAAGCGTTAACGGCATCTTCTTCAATCTCGTTTTGATAAACTGTTGATGTTCTTTTAACGATTTTTTTCAAATCATCAACATCATAATAACTCAACCTTAAGACAACGCCAAAGCGTTCTCTTAACGGTGCTGATAAATCCCCAAAACGAGTGGTTGCTCCAATTAAAGTAAACGGCGGTAAATCGATTCTAATCGATCTTGATTCATGATCTTTGCCAATCACAATATCTAAAACATAATCTTCCATCGCTGCATATAAAACTTCTTCTACAAATCTTGGAAGACGATGAATTTCATCAATAAATAAAACATCACCAGGATTTAATGAACTTAAAACAGCAGCCAAATCGCCACTTCTTTCAATGGCAGGACCACTCGTTATTTTAATTTGTACACCAAGCTCATTGGCGATAATTTGTGCAAGTGTTGTCTTTCCAAGACCAGGAGGACCATACAACAAAATATGATCTAATGCTTCTTTTCTCTTCAAAGCTGCTTTAATATAGACATCAAGCATTTCCTTAATATCGTTTTGTCCGATATATTGGTCTAAGGTCTGAGGACGAAGCGTTTGATCTTCATCTTCTTTGATTGACATTGCCGTTACAATACGTTCTTTATCCATAAATTACCTACTTTATTAGCAATTGTAATGCAGCTTTAATCATGGTTTCAACCTCTTGATCTTGGTCGATTTTTTTCATGACTTTTCTAATCTCAACTTTAGAATAACCTAAAGCTGAAAGTGCAGCTTCTACATCACTTTTATGTGTTGGAACAAGTTCAGTATCATCATCAACCAACTTGCCTTTAAGATCTAATATAATTTGTTGAGCACTCTTTAAACCAATACCTGGAAACTTAGTTAAATACTTAATGTTACCTTCTTCAATTGCGAAAATCGTTTCATTTAAGTTCTCAGTAGCAAGAATACTTAATGCACTTTTTGGGCCAATACCGGATACGCCAATAAGGCGAATAAACAGGTCTTTACTTTCAAGACTCTTAAAACCGTAAAGATTATCTAAATCTTCACGGACATAATGATGGGTATAAATTCTTGTTGCCTCACCTAAATGATAACTGTATGGATTCGGTGAAATAATCAAAAAACCAATGCCATTGTTTTCTATCACTAAATAGCTTGGTTTGATTTCTTTAATCGTTCCATCGATATATGCATACATGTTCTTCACCACACCTTTTATATATTACTTTTTATTATACCATTTTCCTCTAGTTTTTTCTATCATATCTTCTTAATATGATATAATTATTTTAGGGCGTGATGGATATCCAAAAGTTTGAATATATGAAGTCTTTTGAAACAGACTTGAAAGAACAACTAAGCGTAGACAAGAAATACCTACCAATCTCAAAAAAATTGGTAGCTGTTTTGCGTGATGTCAATCCATTTCTTGCTCAAACAATTGAAAAACACAATCAAGTTAAAGAAAAGTTTTTTCAAACCATGGTTGAGATTAACAAAGATTATGCTGAAAACATGGAAAATTACAAACGTTCTTTGGATCTTATTATTGAAAAAAACCATGATGAAATTGAAAAAAGTCAAAAAGAAAAAGTTCATAAAACACATGAACTTAATGGAAATCTAAAATCAGAACTTGAAGTCATTGAACAAAAAATTAATCAAATCAATCTAGATGCAGAGGCAAGCTTAGATAAGGCAGATCAAGTCTTAAAACGTGATTTATCACAAATCCGTAAAGTTATGATTGAAGCTAAAAAAGTATATCAAGAAACGACATTAGAAATCGAAAAAGAAAAAACTGAGACAACTAAAGTCATTGCAAAATCATATGATTTAAAAGTTAAAGCAGTCGAAAAAAAACTTAAAAAGTTTGAAACTGACTTCGAAAAAAAATTAATGGTTATTAAAGAAAACAGTCAAAAAGCTTCTTCTGATCATGATGATAGTTATTTAACCATTAAAAATACATATACTGAATTGAGTATTTCCCTTAACAAAAAGATTAATGATATTAAGAAAAAGTACCAACAATCATTAGTTTCACTAGATAAAAGTTATCAAACAAAAATTAAACCAATCCAAAAATCAATTGAAGATTTAAAAAAGGAATATCAAGAAACTCAAAAAAAGGCACTTATAACGTATAGTGAAAAACTAAACAGTTTAAATGTCGTTTTTGACGTTCAAAAACAAGGGTATGAAACGAAGCGTGAACGCATTATCCATGAGGGTAACGATTCAATTACACTATTCAATTCGAAACTATCTGCATATCGTGAGTCAACGCAAAAAGAAAAACTACTTAAATCACGTGAAATGCGCGATGAAATGAAAAGTCTAGAATCTGAATACGAAAAAGATAAGAAAAATCACCAGTTAACTAGAGAATTAAATAGTTTTGATCAAGAACTTAATAAGCAAATCATTCGAACCAATAAAGATATTTTAGTTAAGAAAAGAGAAACACAAAAGAAACTTTTTGAACTTGATCAAAAACATTTAAGAGAAATCAATGAGTGGAGACTTAAAAAATCATTATATGAGTACGAGAAAAAACAAGAATTTGCAAAAATAGATCTCAATTACAATCATAATATTAGTGCATCTGAATCACTTCTAAAACTTCAAGAAATTTATCAGCAATCTCAAAAAGAAGTGCTTCTTCTCAATCACAACAAAGATCTACTTCCTTTAGAATATCAACTTGCAATTGCAGCATCCATCCAAGAACGAGAATTAAATCTTTTAGCCAATGATGCACACTTAACGATTGCTAGTTTTAAACACGAAGAACAGACTTTAGAATTTGAACATAAAAAAAATCTTGCTTTAATCGAAATGGAAAGAGAAAAGATTAAGGCGTTATTCAACGCTGATACTCAAGTATTAAATACAACAACACAACTTGAACTCGAAAAAGAAAAAGCAAAACGTGATTACTCCCTTAAGGAACAAGATTTAAGAAGTGAATTGAGTCAAGCAATATTTAATAAATCCAAACAACAAATTCAAAACAAACTTAATGAAGCAACATTTTCAATAGAATCGGATCGAGAAATTATTTATATTGATAACAAATATACGCTTGAACTGATTAAAGAAAAGGCAAAAGCTGAAGAGGACAAACGTACTTTCTTCGTTAATGAAGCCAAATACAAGCACCAACAACGTGTTAACAACGAAAAAGCTAACCGCTTATTAAAGACATATCAATGTGAGTTAGAGTTGCAACAAGAACAAACAGAAATGTATCTAAATATCATGAGATTACTTTATCAAAATCATCAAACAATTGAAAAAGCTGTTTCTGAACTTTATCATGTCCCATCACATCCCGAAGTCTTTAAAGCAACACTAAAGATTCTTATTGATTTAAATCAAGAGCTCTTAAATTCTACGATTCAAGTTACTGAATATTATCAAAAAATAGATCAAGATTTCTATTTAAAGAAAATCGATGATTTAACTGGATATAAGTATATGCTCAAACACGAAGATATGATGAACTATTATGAACAAGAAATTGAAAAGATTAATGAGCAAAAAAAACTTATACAAAAAGAAATCAGTTTACTCGAAGAGCAATTTTTCGCAAATCAAACAGAATTAGAACGTAATCATGCATTTATCAATCAATTAGGAAAAATCAATCAAGACATTAAATCAAACGAATCAAAAAGTGAACATCGTCATCATGATTTAAAAGAAAATCAAAAGTTGTTAAGTAATCATGAACATGAAGTTAAGCGTATTAAGCAAAATTTAACTCGTATTGAAAAATCGATTGATGAAAAACATGCTCAGATTACCCCATTAGATGAGGAAATCATCAAATTAGAAACAAAACAAAAAGACTCTGAAAAAGATTTAGAAAAAACAAAACATGATGAAGCTTCCTTCTTCTACCGTTACTTGAACCGCAATCAAAAAGTTTATTTATCATTCATTCATCAACTCAAACAACATTTTGATGGTATCAATCAATTCTATCAATCTTTATATTCGGAAGTTTACGTCTCGGATGCCTTTTTGACATTGGAGCTTAAAAAGCTTAAAAAGAATTTTTTAATCTTTGATAAAAACTTAACCATCCACCATCAAAGATTTTTAGATGTGATGCTCAAGTTCTATCAAACCAATCAAAAAGAACAAGAAGCAATGATTCGTGGATTCAAAAAAACAACATATCAACTGATTCATAGTTTAAATGCGAATTATGAAAACAATATGAAGTATCATGAATCTGAACGCAAAAAGAAATTACGAGATAAAGAAAGACAAATTACTGCACAAAACGATAAGATTAAGAAAAAACTTGAACTCGAGTCGATATCACATAAGAAAAAACTTGTCCTTGATCAATCAGTGATTCGTTCTTTGGAGCAAAAAATATCAGAAAATAAAGACAAACAGGAACAAGAATTAAAATTATTAAATGAAAATCAACTCTCAATTGCTACACAATATGCTTTTGAACACCAACAAAAAACACGTCAACTTGAGGATCTCTTTAATAAAACAAAAGCTCAAATTGATTCAAGTATTATGAATGCTGATAAAAATCATACAGGTCTTGAGGCATCAATCGGCAATAAAAACCAAGTTATCTTAACAAGATATCAAGCAAGTCATGATAAAAACCTTCTTGCATTGAAGCAAAAAACAAAACATTATGAAGATTTAATTGCAAAACAAGATCAATCAAACATTGAGCGAAACAATCAATACGATCAAAACTTAAAACGTATGAATCAAAGACGTGAAGCTGAATTAAACAATATTAAAGCACACTTAGAAAAATTTAGCCAACAAACCAAAAACAGTCAAAACCGTGTCCTGCATAGAGATTATCGAATTCTTAAAAAAGCACATCGGTCAAAATTGAGATTGTTACACTTAAATTAGGAAAGAATTTTCTTTCCTTTTTTTTATTTTTTTACATTAAAAAAAGGGCTAAGCCCTTTATTCAATAAATTCAAATTCAAAATCAAAGATGCGAATTGTATCTTTATTTTTCGCGCCTTTATTTCGTAGGGCCTCATCAACACCCATACTTCTAAGTTGTCTTGCAAAACGTCTGACCGCTTCATCTTTTGTAAAGTCAGTACGATCAAAGATCAGTTTTAACTTTCTTCCTGTTAATTCAAAGACGTCATCAACTTTCGTAATGATAAAGTCTGGTTCATCTTCTTCGAATGTATAGTTTTTAATATAGTCTGGTGTTTCATCTTTAATCACTGGTGCTGATTTCAATAACTCTATGATTTTATACAAGAGTTGATCAATATCTCTTTTTTCAAGTGCTGAAATTGCTATAATAGGAACTTCAATATGTTTTCTTAGATATTCAAGTTTTTCTTCAGTATCTGGCATATCAATCTTATTTGCTACAACGATTTGAGGTCTTTCTAATAAAGTCTCGTTATACATTTCTAATTCATGATTAATTTTAACAAAATCCTCATACGGATTTTCTCTTGTTAAATCAAGTACATGTAAAAAAACTTTACATCTTTCAATATGTTTTAAGAAACGAATACCTAAACCTAGACCTTGATGTGCATTTTCAATTAAACCTGGTAAGTCAGCCAAAACAAATGATGATTCACCAATAGATACCATACCTAAATTCGGTTGTAAGGTCGTAAAAGGGTATTCAGCAATCTTTGGTCTTGCATTGGAAACAACGCTAATTAAAGTCGATTTACCGACACTAGGATAGCCAATTAATCCAATATCGGCCAATACTTTTAATTCTACTAATATTTTTCTTTGAACACCGGGATCACCATTTTCAGCAAAATTAGGTGCTGGGTTTTTATGCGTAGCAAACGCCATGTTGCCACGACCACCTTTGCCACCATGAGCAACCACAAGTTCTTGATTATGCTCAGTAATCTCACCGATTTTTAAAGATTTATCTTCTGTATAAACAATCGTACCTAATGGTACTCTTACATAAGTGTGTTCAGCATTTGCTCCATGCATACCTTTGGTTTTCCCATTGACGCCTGCATGTGCTTTAATATGTCTTTTATATCGTAGATCCATTAACGTGTGTTTACCTTCATCACCAACAAAGATGACTGAGCCACCGCGGCCACCGTTTCCGCCCCAAGGTCCACCGAACTCAACATATTTCTCATGACGAAAAACAGCGACACCATTACCGCCTTTTCCTCCGTAAACCTCTACTACGATTTCATCTACAAACATAAGAACACCTCATTTTCTGACACAAAAAAAGGATAATTGGATTATCCTTCGTAAACTGATACCTGTGTATTGTTGCGGCCTTTTCTTTCGTACTTAACCGTTCCTGTCACTGTTGCAAATAATGTATCATCGCCACCACGACCTACGTTGTTGCCTGGGTGAATTTTAGTTCCTCTTTGACGATAAATAATTGAACCTGCAGTTGCATATTGTCCGTCGGATAATTTCAGACCAAGACGCTTAGATTGTGAATCGCGACCATTACGAGATGACCCGGTTCCTTTTTTCGATGCGAATAACTGTATATTTAACTTTAACATGTTATCCCTCCTTCTGATTTTTAATGTATTTAGGATAATTTTTTTCTAATTCATTTAAAGTATATTCCAAATTCTCAAGTAATCCCAATACAATTGGGTCTTCTTCATTAAGTGTTAGTTTGAAATAACCTTCAGATACGGTTAAACCGATTTTATGGTTTAACTTTAAATGCTCAATCGCGTTCGCAGTAACGAGGGTTGCTGCTGAAACAGCGGCACACACGATGTCTTCGCCATGTTGTTTATAATTGGCATGACCTGATACTGTAATTTGATTAAGCTTTTGATTCATATACGTAAACTTTGATGTAATCATTGCCTTAAGCTTTAATAGATTCGATCACAAGTTTTGTATATGATTGACGATGGCCTTGTTTTAGACGATATTTTTTTCTGACCTTGTACTTGAAAACGATGATTTTTTTACCACGACCGTGTTTCAATACTTTGGCAACGACTTTTGCTCCGTCTACAACTGGAGTTCCGATAACGGTTTTTTCTCCACCGATCATTAAGACTTCAGTAAACTCATAATTTTCTCCAGCCTCAACGTCTAATTTTTCAACGTAAATTTCTTGACCTTCGCTAACTCTAACTTGCTTACCGCCTGTTTTAATAACTGCATACATGTTGCTACACCTCCTTATTTTTCTGAAGACTCACTATCTAAGGTAGCTTATGTATAAGCGTTTATAACCTGTCCTATGTGGTACAACATAGATATTTTATCTTATGTGACTACAAAAGTCAATCAAAATATGCATGTTTATCCGATTATAAGCTTGATTGGATGATTTTGTGTCATATTCAGGCATTTATATATATAAACCCTTATATTTTGGTATATTAATCGATTCATTTTTACAAAGAAAAAGCGGTTGTAGTCAACCGCTTATCGTTTTCCTTGATCATAGATTTGACCAAGTGCTCTCGGAACATTCGATTTCTTAGAGAAAATCGCTAAGATGACTAAGGTTGCAATAAATGGTATTGCATTATAAATATCTGATGTCAATTCAAGATTTGCTAAGAATGGTACTTCTCGGTAATATAGGGCGAGTGTACGCATAAATCCAAAGAATAATGCACCATATAATATACCTTTAGGTTTCCAGTTACCAAAAATCATAACTGCTAGTGCTAAGAACCCGAATCCAGCAACGGTTGTACTATATGCTTTTGATGGTAGAACATATAAGATACCACCCATTCCAGCAAGTGTACCAGATAACGTTACTGCAATAAATCTTGTCCGATAAATATTAACACCTAAACTATCTGCTGCTTGTGGGTTTTCTCCACAAGCTCTTAGTCTTAAACCGAATTTCGTTTTATATAAGAAAATGGTAACTAAGCCTAATAGCAGTAATGAAATATAAAGTGTTAAGTAAGTGTTTGTAAAGAAGAGTTCACCAATAACAGGTATTTTTGATAATACAGGAACTTCTGCAATTCTAACATTGGTTCTAATATTATAATTTGAACTATTTCTAACAAATCTTGAGGTAAAGATTGAAAATGCAGGGGCAAAAATATTAAGTGCGGTTGCAGATATAATTTGATTTGACTTCAAATAAACTGCTGCATACGCATGAATCATGGCATAAACCGAACCAACACCTGCACCAACCATCATTGCCATTAAGAATATAAAGTATTTTTGAGGTTGAATACCTCTAAGGATTAAAGTCATTAAAACAGCAAGTGCTAAGACGATACCAGCTTTGATGTAGAGGTTAACCTTGAACTTTTCTTTTTGTTTCTTTTCCCTAATGATGTCAATGATAAACAATGTCAATAAAACCAAAGCTATTGCAAACATAATACTTACTAAGAAAATGACAAAGACTGTAAAGTTTGAATAAGGATAAGCTTCCAACCCTAAAACAAACCAAATACCTAAGAATGCACCCATAATCATAATACCTTCGAGTGCAATATTCGTCACACCACTTCGTTCAGAGATTAAACCACCTAAAGCAACAATGAGTAAGATTGGAAATGATGTGTGCATGCTTTGAAACATTTCTAAGAATAGTTTAATTCCAGTTGTATAGTAGAGTAAAAGTAATACTGCGTAAATGGCTACAATGATTATACCCCACTTAATGAGTGATTTATACTTCATCGTTGTCACCTCCACTCGGAGCTGGTCTTCTCAAAATCTTTTGAGAAACGAATGTTTTTACGGTATATCCAAAGCGTTTGAGCAACATTTGGATTGCTGCAGTAATTGCAATCGAGTAAATAATGATTGCAACAATCATATCAATAAGCTCTCTAGAATAAGAATAGAGTTGCATATAAAAACCACCCATACGAATATTTGCTAAAAATAAACCAGCAAACAATGCACCAATAGGTTCTCCTAAGCCTAATAAGGCAACTGAAATCCCATCAAAACCTTCAGTAAAGATATGGAAGTCAGCAATTGTCTTTCCTCTTACTAAGTATAAAATCGAACCACCCAGTCCTGCAAACAGACCAGATAAAGTCATCGCGATGACAATATTAGCTTTAGTGTTCATCCCTGCGTAACGACTTCCTTCAAAACTAAATCCAGAAGCTCTTAGTGAAAAACCTAAAGTCGTTTTATGAATAATAATATGCGCAATAATAATCACACCAATAGCAATAAAGATCCCAATATTTGCTGTAGATCCCGGAAAGAGTGTCGATAATCTTGGTAGAGCTGCAGATATTTGAACAGGTCTAGATGTTGAATTTGAGCCTGTACCTTGTGATAAGTAAGTTGTTACTAAGGTTGTAAAAATATATAAAGCAATATAGTTCATCATAATAGATGCGACAACTTCATTTACATGCCTAGTAGCTTTTAATATACCAGGGATAAATCCCCATATTGCACCAGCTACAATCCCAACAAATAATGCGAGCATTAAGTGTTGAAATGGTGGAAGTTGGACCAATATCCCTACAAATAACGATGCGAGTGCACCCATCATCATTTGTCCTGAAGCACCGATGTTAAATAATCCTGTTTTAAATGCAAATGCTACAGCTAAACCTGCTAACATAATTGGTGCTGCCATTTCAAGCATATCACCAACACCTTTGATGCCTCCAATAAAGCCACCGCCTATTAAGGTAAATAATGCGGGAAAAGCATCACGTGGGTCAAAGATAATCATAATAATTAATCCAATAAATAGTCCGGTTCCAATCGAGATTAATGAAGGTTTAATGACTCGGAAAAATGAAGTGAAATGTTTTTTGAATTTGCTTACTTCTTTTTGATTTTGATTATTCATTTTTTGCACCTCGTTTTGCACCTGACATGTATAATCCTAACTCATTAATCGTTACTTTCTTAGGATCAAACTCGCCAACCATTTCACCTTCATACATCACAAGAATTCGATCTGATAAATTCATAATCTCCTCTATTTCAAGTGATACGAGTAAAACAGCTTTGCCTTTTCTTCGCTCTTCTAGTAATTGACTATGGATATATTCAATCGCACCAACATCTAAACCTCTTGTTGGTTGTACTGCTATTAAAATATCATGTGCTCTTGAAATCTCACGACCTAAGATCGCTTTTTGTTGATTTCCACCTGACATCGATCTAACAGTCGTTTTCGCACCTTTTTCAGATCTAATATCAAATTTTTCTATAAGTTCTTCAGCATGAGTTTTGATTGCATCAAACTGAAGCAATTTTGTTTTTTGAAATGGACTTCTATAATAATTTTGAATGACTAAGTTACTTTGTAAATCAAAATCAAGGACAACTGCATGTTTATGACGATCTTCAGGAATATGAGACATTCCATGTTCATATTTTTCTCTAATCGTCATTTTTGTAACAGGTTTGCCATTGATTTCAACCTCGCCTTGAATTGCAGGAATTAATCCAGTAATGGCTTGAACAAGCTCTGTTTGCCCATTACCATCAATACCCGCTATGCCTAAGATCTCATGTTGATGCACGTTAAAACTCACATCAGTTACAGAATTTCTTCCGCGTCCTTGAATTGATAAGTTTTTAACTTCAAAAACACTTTTTCCAGGTTTTATATCTTTTTTATCAACCGTAAAACTAACTTCACGTCCAACCATCATTTCAGCAAGTTGATCGGTAGAGGTTTTTGCAACATCCACAGTACCAACACATTTACCTCTTCTTAAAATGGTACAACGATCAGCCACAGCTTTAATCTCATTTAGTTTATGTGTAATTAAAATAATGGTTTTGCCTTCTTTAGCAAAGTTTTTCATAATCTGCATTAACTCTTTAATCTCTTGAGGTGTTAATACAGCAGTTGGCTCATCAAAAATCATTATTTCGCTATCTCGATAAAGCATCTTTAAGATCTCAACTCTTTGTTGTTGACCAACAGTGATTTCACTGATGATTGCATCAATATCAACTTTGAGATTATATGTAGCTATGATATTCAATATTTTTTCAATAGATTTTTCATAGGTCATAAAACCATGATGACTATCTTCAGAACCTAATACAATATTGTCTAAAACAGAAAAAGGCTCAACAAGTTTAAAATGTTGATGAACCATACCTATATTAAGTTTATTTGCATCATTAGGCGAATGAATGTCTACTTTTTTTCCATCAATAAAAATATCACCTTCATCAGGCACATATAACCCAAACAAGATGGACATCAGCGTTGATTTTCCTGCACCATTTTCTCCTAATAATGCATGAATCTCACCTGGTTTAACTTGTAGTGTTATATCATCATTTGCTACAAGTGTTCCAAATCGTTTTGTGATGTTTTTCATTTCAATTTTATAAGTCAAAAAAATCACCCCTATTTTTAGAAAATGGGGAAAGAAGACTTTCCCCATTATTCCAAATTAAATTTTTTCTATCATCGATTATTCAGCTTCAGGAACACCAAAGATTGCGTTTAAGATAGCTGTAAAATCAAAGTCTGGATATAAATCATCTAAGAATGCATCCATTGCAGCACGATCCGCTGGAACAACTACATCACCGTCAGCAACAGCATCAAAAATAACTTGATATTGTGCGACTGTAAAGTTAGAAAATCTCCAAGATTCAGTAGCTGTAGGTAGACCAACTGCATCTTCTGCAGCACCTAAAGTAATACTTCTTCCGCCATTAAATGTTGCATTAAAGAAATCATCTAATGCTTCTTGAACAGCAACTGCTAAACCTTTCATTGCTGATGTTAAAACTTTGTCGTTAATATTAGATTGGTCAACGTCAACACCAACCATCCATTTGTTTGTATTTTCTGCAGCAGTCATAACTGAAATACCAGCACCACCAGCAGCAGCATGAATAATATCAACGCCTGCATTATACCAAGAAGTTGCTTGAGTAACCCATGCATCGTCTTGAGCAAATGAATTTAAGTAGACATAACGGTTTGCTGGGAATTGCATTTGAGCTGTTGTTAATCCAAGTTCTTCAGCTGCGTAATAAGCACCAGCTACATAACCTGCACCAAAACGTACAACTGCAGGAACTGCCATACCACCCATGAAACCTAATGTTCTATGACCTTCTCTGACTGAAGCATAACCAGCAAGGAATCCTGATTGTTCTTCTTGGAAGAATATAGATAATGTGTTTGATGCAACAGTAAAATCTATGTCTTCTCCATCATAAGTTTCCATAGTTCCCCAGTCAGCCACATTATGTGGTGAACCGTCTAGAATAACAAATTTAACATCAGGGTACTCTGTTTGAGCTTTGTGTACACTGTTTTCAAATAAGAAACCAGGTGTTACAACAATTTCAGCTCCACCTTTAACTGCTAAGTCAATAGCTGCAATATATGCATCTAAAGTAACTGCAGTTGGCTTGTAGTACTTGTAAGTAATATTGTTTTCTTGAGCAAAGTCAACAATACCTTCCCAAGTACCTTGGTTGAATGAACGGTCATCAATATCACCAGAGTCTGTAATCATAGCAATTTGATATACTCTTGGTCCGCATGCTGCTAAAGTAAATACAGCAACGACCATCAAAAATAAACCTAAAATCTTCTTCATTTTTTTCTCCTCTATTTTTTTTTGAAATCAAAAATATGATTTCCGAACTTAACAGTTATAGTTTACTCAAAAATGATGCATATTGCAAGTGTTAGAACCAATATTTGCCGTTTTGAAGTTAAAAAAAAGATGCGAAAAGCATCTTCTTGATTTTAGAGTTCTTCAAAACTTTCTTTTGGTGGTTTTTTAAACAGGTTTGCAATTCTTTTTGGTAAAATCATAAAAGCATCTGCCAAAACTGAAGGAAGCATTTTAGCTGCTTCAAATAAAGCACCTCTTCTTATTTCTTCTTTCGTAATCTCTTTTGCATCACTAAATAAGAATTTACGAGTAACAATACCAATTCTTAATGTTAATAGCGCATTCGATATACCTTGAGTTACTGACGAAAGCATTGGTCTAATGAATGGGATGTCACCTAATGTATTAATGGTTGATGTTGGTAAAATCTCATTAATGTCCATATTTTCTAATCCTTCAGCAATCAATGCTGTTGTAAAAACATTGACCGTAAGTCTAGAAAGATTTTTATAAGATGGCCTAAAGCCACACATGACAACTAATTCTTTAATCATTTTTAAGTTAACGACAACCACTGTATAAAAATCTAATTTTCCGTTTTGTGAAATCGCGGTTGAGATCATTACTGTTTTAGCATTTTTCTTAATGACTTTGTTCATCTTCTTTTTTATATGCTTTGTAAAGGTATGATTTAATGCTTCTCTTAATTCTTGTGCATTACCCATTGCATTTTTTAAACTTTCACTTTCTGCTTCAGGTAAATCTTCAAATGCCATTAATCTTTTAGCAACCCTTTTATAAACCAAATAGTTTTTTCTTGATGCTTCATCAAGTGTTGTCTCAACTGAAAATGCTGGAGAAAACAAAATGATATGCACAGGTCTTAAGATGAGGGCATAGACAAGTAATGCAGACAAACCATAAAAACCATATTCAACATATGGATGAATCGTTCTTAAGCGATCTCCTACATCTAATATACTACTTAATAAAATTAAGACAAACAGTAGGATAAATCCTAAAGCTATCGCATACCAGAACAATTTGGTATTGTCTTTTTTCTTCATATCATCACTTCCTTATTTTGATTATAGCATGATAAAGCAATAATCGATATGATGTGATTATATTTTTGTTTTCTTTTGTTCTTTCAAACTATAGTACTCATGATGACCGATAATAATATGATCGATTAAGTCAATACCCATAATGGTACTTGCTTCCATTAAGGAAGTTGTTGCTTTAATATCGGCCTTACTTGGTGTTGAGTCACCTGATGGGTGATTATGAACAAATAGTACAGCAGCAGCTGATAGTTTAATTGCATGTTTATATATTTCTCTTGGATGGATTAAAGTTTGATTTATCGTTCCTATGAAGATAGTATCTTTTTTAATCACTTCACTTTTTGTATTTAAGTAGATACAAATAAAGTGTTCTTGTTCTAAGTGAGATAACTCGTGATGTAAGAGCATATAAACATCATAAGGTGACTGAATTAAAGATTTTTTTTCACGATTAAGATTGGATAACCTTTTACCTAATTCAATAGCTGCAATAATAGTTGTTGCTTTAGCTTCTTTAATTCCTTTGACTTGCAAGAGTTCTTGCACTGTCATTCTTTTTAAATCTTCTAAAGACTCTAAATGATATAAAACATTTTTTGATAATTCTAAAACCGATAAATCTTTTCTGCCTGTTCTAAGTAATATAGCAAGTAACTCTTCATTCGATAGTGCGTTTGCTCCATAGGCTAATAAACGTTCTCTTGGTCGTTCTTCTTTTGGCATTTCTTTAACTAAATACATTAAAAAACACCTCCTTATATCTAAATATAGAAGAGATGTTTGATTTTTACTTTAATTTCATTCCCATTCAATCGTTCCTGGAGGTTTTGAGGTAATATCATAGACAACTCGATTGATCCCTTTTACCTCATTGGTCATTCGATTAGATATCTTTTGCAAGGTTTCATAAGGTATTTGTGCAAAGTCAGCAGTCATACCATCAATAGATGTTACTGCGCGAATGACTAAGACATAATCATATGTCCTATTATCACCCATCACACCAACAGTCTTTAAAGGTGTTAAGACAGTAAAATATTGCCAAATTGATTTATCAAGACCATGATTTTTAATTTCTTCTCTTAATATAAAATCACTTTCTTGAACGATTCTTATCTTATCAGGTGTAATATCACCTAAGATACGAATGGCTAGACCAGGACCTGGAAAAGGTTGACGGTTAACAATCGACTCAGGTAATCCTAGGCGAATGCCTAAATCTCTGACTTCGTCTTTAAATAAGGTGTTTAAAGGTTCTATTAAAATGAGTTTCATATTTTTAGGTAGGCCACCGACATTATGATGGGACTTAATGGTTTGTGCGGTTTTCGTTCCTGATTCTATGACATCTGTATATAGTGTACCTTGAGCAAGATATTTAGCATCTTTAAAGTTTTTGATTTGTTCTTCAAAGACTTTGATAAACTCATTACCGATGATTTTTCTTTTTTGCTCAGGGTCAGAGATACCTTTCAGTTTTGCGAAAAAGCGATCTTTAGCATCAACGGTAATCAAATTCGTTTCAAAATCTCTTTTAAACGTATTTTGAACATCTAGTGCTTCATCTTTCCTTAAGAGTCCGTGATCAACAAAAATAGGTGTAAACTGATCTTTTAAGATATGAGCTAATAAAGCAGTAACAACCGATGAATCAACACCACCAGATAATGCGCAAATCACATGACCATCTTTAACCAATTCTCTTATTTCTAATGTCTTTTGTTCGATAAAAGCTGGTATCGACCAGTTTTTATCCATTTTGCATATATCTTTAACAAAGTGATCTAAAATTTCGATACCATGTACTGTATTTCTAACTTCAGGATGGAATTGTATCCCATATATTGGTTGAGTTTCATGCATCATCATCGCATGATCTGTCGTCTTTGATGAAGCAACTGATATAAAACCTTTCGGTAATGTTTTAACAACATCACCATGACTCATCCAGACATTAAATGAAAATGCTAACCCTTTCGTTAAGGGATTATCTTTTGTAATATTGAGTTCCGTGTTTCCATACTCTCTTAAGTCGTTGGATTCAACAACACCACCTAAAGTATGAACAAGTAATTGCATCCCATAGCATATTCCTAATATAGGTATCTTTAAGTCTAGTAATTTAGTTTCTAGCTTAGGTGCATTTTCATCATAAACAGAATTCGGTCCACCAGATAATATAACCCCTTTAACTTGAGGTAAATCACACGAAAAGAAATCATCAGGATGAACGAGTTCAGCGTAAACGCCTAAATCTCTAATTCTTCTGACGATTAATTGGTTATACTGGCTCCCATAATCTAAAACGACAATATAATCATTCATGATAATTTGGAGCCTCCTTGATATTATCTACATCATGCGGATGTGATTCTTTTAATCCAGCATTACTTATTTTTACAAATTGAGCTTTATCTTTCATTTCAGTAATTGTTTCGCAACCACAATATCCCATACCAGAACGTAATCCACCAACCATTTGATGAATGACATCACAAATAGGTCCTTTATAACTGACGGTTGCTTCAATGCCTTCAGGGACTAGTTTTTTAAGTTCTTGAACACCACCTTGAAAATAACGGTCACTTGACCCTTTTTTCATGGCTGTTAATGAGCCCATACCAACATAACTTTTAACTTCTTTTCCATCAACAACAAAAACATCACCAGGGGTTTCTTTTGTTCCGGCGAGTAATCCACCTAACATCACACAATCAGCACCAGCCGCTAAGGCTTTTGGAATATCACCTGATAACTTAATTCCGCCATCAGCAATAATACCGATTTCATATTGTCTAGTTACTTGATAAACATCATTAATCGCGGTTAATTGTGGAACTCCGACACCTGAAACAACGCGAGTTGTACAAATCGATCCAGGACCAACCCCAACTTTTATAGCTGAAGCACCTGCATAAATCAAATCGATTGCTGCTTGTGCAGTAACAACATTACCACCGATAATATCTAAATCTGGATAAAGGGCATGAATTTGTTTAACGGTTTCGATAACGCCTTTTGAATGGCCATGTGCACTATCAACAGCAATGATATCAACATTTGCAGAAACCAAAGCTTTGACGCGGTCCATCGTATCTTTAGAGACACCAACTGCAGCACCAACTCTTAGCTTCTTATTCAAATCAACGCAAGCATCTTTATCAGATACATCAAGAGGTGTTGATTTTACTTTTTTAACCATATCAGTTTGCTCTTGGATGCTTAGGTTCTTATGGATAATACCCATTCCACCTATTTTTGCTAAAGCAATCGCCATCTCATCTTCAGTAACAGTATCCATTGCTGCCGATAAAATAGGAATGTTTAACTCAATCTTTTTCGTCAACTTTGTATTGACTTTGACATCTACAGGAACCACTTTTGAAAAAGCTGGGACCAATAATAAATCATCAAACGTAAATGCTTCTTTCGTTACTTTACCATTCATCATAGACCTATACCCCTTATAAGTTTTCTTTAGTTTACCAGTTTTTACAATTGATTGAAAGACAAAATCGATATTTTTATTATTTAATAAATAAAAACCGATGAAAACTCCACCGGTTCCTAAAAAATTATGGATTGAACTGTCGTTTTTTGTTGTAAAAAAATACTGGGAGATAAACGACATGGAATAACATGAAGATTGAAAAAATAAAGCCTAAAACCCAAAAAGTTCCTAAAAATGAGTATAATGGTGCAGCTTCATGAGGAACTTCTCTTAAAAATAAGTGATTTGTATCTAATACAAAATTGATTGGATATATGATCACAACATAAATGAATAACACCAAACTCGATTTAAGTAAATGCTTATAATTAAAACTGAATTTACAAACAATCAGTAAATATAAATTGCCAAGCATAAACAAACCATGATTTCCAAAGTAATGAATATATCTAAAGTGTGGAAATGAAAAAGACATATTAGCAACCACTAAAGATATTAATGCACCACTGATTGCCCAAGGAAAGATGAGTTGAAATACTTTCTCATTTTTTGTCCACAACGCATAAGATGTGATATACATCGATAATGCACAAACACCTAAAGGTAGTAATGTTAAATCAGGTGTACCTGTTGAAAACACCCAATAGTAAAACATCCATTCTAAGAAAATCATCAATATAGCTGTTGATCTTCTTAAATAAAGATCAAGTTTAGTCGATATTCTATCTTTAAAAACAACCATGAAAGCAATAACTATAAAAACAATCAACCAGGGTATTAAATGTGCCATCGTAAACATTTCAAATGTTTCAAGGTTAGGATCAAAAAAGAACATAGAACTACCTCACAATTTAGGATTTGGCTTAATTAACTATATTATAACTGTGAAGTATCTTTTTTAATCTATTAATTTTCGATTTCGATAACGTGCGATTTGTCTAACATCTTTATCACCACGACCTGATAAATTAATAACAATCACTTGATCTTGACTTAATGTTGGTGCTAACTTCATCGCATATGCAACTGCATGTGCACTTTCAATTGCTGGAATAATCCCTTCAACTTTTGATAAATACTCAAAAGCTAGAACTGCTTCTTCGTCAGTTGCACTAACATATTTGACACGTTTAATCTCTTGTAAGTAAGCATGTTCTGGTCCTATACCCGGATAATCAAGTCCCGCTGATATGGAATGCACTGGAGAAATATCACCATTATCTTCTAAGAGCACTCTGGTGTTCATCCCATGGATGACACCATCTTGACCCAATGTCATGGTTGCTGCATGTTCTTTCGTATTCAATCCTTTACCTGCAGCTTCTACGCCAACAAGCTTAACATGCTTGTCTTCAATAAATTCATAAAATGCACCCATTGCATTTGATCCTCCACCAGCACATGCAATGACATAATCAGGAAGTCTTTTTTCTTTTTGTGCTAACTGTTCCTTAATTTCTTTACCTATCACTTTTTGGAAGTTTCTAACCATCGTTGGATAAGGATGTGGACCAACAACTGAACCAATTAAATAAAATGTTTTATCTAATTCAGTACTCCATTTCATTAAAGCACTATCAACAGCTTCTTTTAATGTCTTTAGTCCTGCTTCAACAGCAACGACTTTCGCACCTAAAAGTTCCATACGATAAACATTTAAACTTTGCTTGATTACATCAACAGCACCCATATGAATCTCACAATCCATGCCAAATAATGCAGCAGCTGTAGCGGTAGCTACGCCATGTTGTCCCGCACCTGTTTCTGCGATTAATTTCGTCTTACCCATGCGTTTTGCAAGCAAAGCTTGCCCTAAGACATTATTAATCTTATGCGCTCCTGTGTGGTTTAAATCTTCTCTTTTTAGGAATATTTTCGCACCACCAAGGTTTTTTGTCATATTTTTTGCTTCATATAACAAAGATGGTCTATTCGCATATTCTTTCAAGTAAAACGCAAACTCCTCTAAAAACTCTGGATCATCCTTATACTTGTTATAAGCATCCTCTACTTCTTTAACAGCCACTAAAATTGGCCCTGGGACAAATTGTCCACCAAACTTACCGAATTCCATTTTACTACCCCTTTTCTAGTCTTGGGATGTAAATTGTCTATCTTAATTTTGAATAACAAAAAAAGCGATTGCCTACATGGGACGAATCGCTCGTGGTGCCACCCAATTTTTAAGAAATAAGAATTTCTTCTTTAACAAAATACTCCATCATTTAAGACTTTTATATTTTTGCCCGATAACGTAGGCATACGGCAAAGGCTACTATAGTTCACCTTGCTTCTCAAAAGACCATTCGTCAAGAAATGTTGTAGACTCGTCTTTCACCATCACGAGTTCGCTAACTACTTTTTTCAAGAGTACTCTTCTTTATCATTGAATTTAACTTTGATTATACACGTTTTTATTAGGATGTCAACAAATTAACGATAATTTATTATCTGACACCCTTTATTTTTTCTGCTCTTATTAGAGTCAGTAAATCTTTATTCTTGCTTTTTTTGTAACTGTGATACTTAATGATTGTTTTTATCAAAAAGTCTATATCACTAGAATGCATCTTAACAAAATCGTACTTCTTGATATCTTTTATTTTTAGTATTCGCTTAATATATTCGTTTGGTGTCATTTTTGAACTATACTTTGTAGTATATTCGTTATACTTTTCAACTGAGATAATATAAAGAATTTCTATTTCTGGTTTTGTTATTATCTGTTCAACTGTCATCTTGATACTTATTTGCTCTTTAATTTTAAATGAGGTTACTCTATCAACTATTAAATAGACTTTTAGTTCATCGTCTTCTTCAAATTGTCTAATTAAGTAGTCCCTTCTAAAGTTTTTTGGATTACGATATGTTTGAGACAAAATTTCGTTATCAAGTAATTGATCTCGATTAAATATTAAGAATTCATGATCAAGTAAAATCTCTATGATTGCTGTTTCTGCACTTCCTTCACATATGCAAGCTATAATTTCCTTCATAAATATTTACCGTTGAGTAGAATCAACACGATTATCTTTGTCACGAGTTAATTCTTGTATTAAAGTATTACGGTATAACATGAACTTTTCATAACTTGGTGTGGTTGGTACTTCTATCAAATTTGCAAGATATGGATCGCTTTTCTTTATGTCATTTCTAGTTATATATTTAGAATATGAGTTTAATTCTAGTTTCCCTTTTTCACACTTATTACATAAATAAATAGAATCTGTTCTCCTTATGGAGTCAATGATTTCGGTGTAGTGAGTCGTAAGAACTAATGTTGAACCAAAGGGATTTGTTTGTCTTGAATAGAAAAGTTTAATTAAATCTATAACAAGAGTTTTATGAAAACTGACTTCTATTTCATCAACAAAGAGATAACCACCAGTTTTTAAAGTTTGTTCTGCTGCCATAAATAGACGAATTCCTCGATTTGTTCCAGATGATAGGATTCTCGACAAATTTTGTGCAGTATCAATATATTCTCTTCCATCAACAAAAGTTGCTTTATAAATAGAACCATCCAATTTAGGGTTTCCCGTGTCTATGAGTTCAATGTTTTTAATGGATTGATCCAAGTATTGAATCAGTTTGTTAGAGATTGTATCAAATGATGGTAACTTATCTTTGTTAAGTGCAGTTATAAAATGTGATGCAATATTATCTGGACTTGAAAATCGTCTGGCTATGCTTTCAGTTTTTTGCAAAACCATAGATTTTAGTATGTTTTCGTCGGTTATGGTTTTACCATCTAGTTTCAGCTTTTTGAATATATCACGATTAAATTTTGTACCGTAAGATTCGTCAAAATCAAGAATTGAGTGACGTGTAAATCTAGAACTTAAATCTTTAAAATATACAGCTTCATCTTTGATGTATAAACCATCTTCATCGTGTTTAATCGTAGTTTTGTAGTTCGCGACATGATTAAATATTTCATGTCTTGCCAAGATCACATCTACATAAAGTGTTGAATTAGTAGAGGTGATATCTTTAATCCTCTGAAGGACATCTTTACCATTGATATAGAGATCAACTATCCATTTTAGAATGTTAATTGCTGTGGTTTTTCCTGAAGCATTACTACCTATTATACCTATGACTGTAGGAACATATATATTGTTAATAATTGTCTTTAATTCACCATCATTAAATGTAGCATTCTTTTTATTCAAAAAATCAAAAGTAAAAACATCATCCTTATAAGAGGACAATCCCTTAATCTCCACAAATAGTAGATTTGTATAATTTTCCATAACTCACACCCCAATTATAAAATTCGCAAAAATACGCAAAATCTGTATATATATGCATATTATACCATCATATCGTAATAATGCAACAATAAAACACCGAAATTATGTTTGACGGTGTTTGGTTTGATAGAAGTGAACCAATAAATGTATTAATGTATAGTTGATTTAATATAACCAATAAAGTGTAGTGATCCGGTAATGATTAAAATGGTTTGATCATCTACCTCTTCTTTTAAAGATAAAATAGCTTGCTTAGCATTATCTGCCCATTCACTATCATCATCCAAAAACTCTTTTAATCCTAAAAATCTTGGATCCGGAAATTGAGTCAGTATCAAACGACTTGCAAATGATTTGATAATCTCAAGCATACCTGAAACATCTTTATCGCCTAGGGCACTAAATAAAACCCAAACTTTATAGTTTTTAAATGAAGATTCAACGGTTTGCTTAAGCGCTTCTATTGCGTGTGTGTTATGCGCACCATCAATAAAGACATGATGAGCAATTTCTTCAAATCGTCCTGCCCATTTGGTTTTTAAAAGTCCCTTTTGAATGACATTTTGATTGATTTCAGGAAAAAGAAAATGAATCGTTTTAATAGATAATAAAGCGTTTAATAGCTGATAATCACCAAGTAAAGGTAGTTCATAAATTTCACTAAAAGCTCCAAATATTAAAGGACGATGGTTAATACGCTTGATATCATCTGTTGAATAAAATGATGAGGTTACATTGGCTTTTTTAATATAATCTTTGAAATAGGGATACATATCTTTACTGACCGTTGTCAGTAGATGATTCCCTTCTTTTAAAATACCTAACTTATTATAAGCAATGCTTTCTTTTGTATTGCCTAATTGTTTCATGTGATCAAATCCTATTGATGTTATGAGCGATGCATCATAATATAAGACGTTGGTTGAATCTAATAATCCACCTAATCCAACTTCGACAACCATAACATCAACTTCTTTATTTTTAAAATATAAGAAACTCATTAAGGTGATTAACTCAAAAAATGATAAATTCTCACCAAATGTTTTTTCAAACGTTTGATTAAATTCATAAATGATATTGATAAGTTCTAATAATTCATCATCTTCAATATCTTGAAATTGATAACGTATACGCTCATTAAAACGCAGCAAATAAGGTGAGGTAAATGTACCCACCTTATATCCTGCTTCAATTAAGATATTTGAGATATATGCACAAACAGATCCTTTTCCGTTTGTTCCAGCGACATGAATCTTTTTGATGTTTGATAAATCAACACCTAAAAGTTTATAAGCTTCATGCATCCGACTCAAATTTTCTTTGGGTCTAAATTTTAGTTGTGTTTCAATCCAATGGATTGCTTCTTTGAGATCTTTATACATAAGATTTTAATTTTTCTACCACGATTTCATATTGTTTTTGATAATCTTTAAACTTCTCTTTTTCCAAATCAAGCTTTTGCTTAAGTGCTTTAGAGATAAATGCTTGATTGCTTAATAAAGCTTCGCTTCGCTTAATTTCATTTTCTAAAGTTACTTTTTGTTTCAATAAAGCTTCTTTTTCCTTTTCAGGGTCTATAATCCCAGATTTATCAACATAAGTCAAAACTTTTGAACCAACAAGTAGGATCGTTTCTTTTTGACTTGATAGTTCCTTTTCAATCACTAAATGTTCAGCATTTAAGAATTTTTTAAAGTATTCACCTTCTTCGCTTAGGATCTCAAAATATTTAGGATCTTCGATAACCAAATGAATATCAAGCGGTTTTGATGGAACAACATTATTTTCACTTCTTAAGTTTCTAACCTTAACAATCGTATCCATCAACTCTTTAAAATATTCAATCGATGCTTTATCTAGTAAACCAGCTTTTGGCCAATCACTGATCATAATTGATGGTTCATCACTTATTTCTAAGAATAACTTATCGGTAACAAATGGAATAAATGGATGCATCATCTTTAAGACAGCTTTTAAGACATATAATAAAATAGCTTGTGTATTTTTTCTAGTTTTTTCATTTTGAAGGCTTAATTTAGCGAATTCAACATACCAATTCGCAAACTCTTCCCAAATGAAATTATATAAAGTGCGTGATGCTTCACCAAACTCAAATTTCTCATAATTATAATCTGCTTCAGTAATGACTTCAGATAATCTAGATAGTATCCAACGATCATGAAGTGCTAAATCATCTTCCATTTTTACATGAATATCATCAATATTCATCGTGATAAAACGGGTAATGTTCCAAAGCTTATTGATAAAGTTCCAACTTGATTCAACTTTTTCTTCTTCATATCTTAGATCTGCACCAGGTGCAGAATTAGTTGTTAAAAAGTATCTTAATGCATCAACACCATACTCAGCTATCACGTCCATAGGGTCAACACCATTACCTAAAGACTTACTCATTTTTCTACCTTCTTTATCACGGATTAATCCGTGAATAAGAACTTTATCAAAAGGATCTTTTCCAGTAAACTCTAGACCTTGGAAAATCATTCTAGCAACCCAGAAAAAGATAATATCATATCCTGTAACCATAACATCCGTTGGATAGTAACGCTTAAAGTCTTCTGTTTCCTTTGGCCATCCTAAGGTACTAAATGGCCATAAGGCTGATGAAAACCAAGTATCTAATACATCATCATCTTGAAGCCATCCTTCACCAGGTGATTCAATTTGAACCTTAACTTGATCTCCTTTATACCATGCAGGTATGCGGTGACCCCACCATAACTGTCTAGAAATACACCAATCTTGTGTATCTGTCATCCAATTTGCAAAAATCTTTTTAAATCTTGATGGAATAAACTTCGATTTAGACTTCTCTAAAGCTTCTTTAGCGATTTGATCCATTTTTACAAACCATTGAAGTGATAATCTTGGTTCTACTACAACACCTGTTCGTTCACTATATCCTAAATTATTAGTATAATCTTCAATTTTATCAACAAGATTCATCACCGTTAAGTCTTGAACGAGTTGATGTCTACACTCAAAGCGATCTAAACCTTCATATTGATGAGCTAGCTCATTCATTGTGCCGTCTTCATGCATACATAAAGGCATTGCTAAGCGGTGGCGTTTAGCAACCTCAAAGTCATTTGCATCATGTGCAGGTGTAACTTTAACAACACCAGTACCAAAACTCATATCAACATAACTATCTAAAATAACTGGTATTTCTCTTTTTGTTCCTGGAATGTATACCTTTTTAGCAATCATTTGTGCATAACGTTGATCTTCTGGATGAATCATTAAAGCTTGATCAGCAAACATCGTTTCAGGACGCGTTGTCGCGATAACTAAAAATCCAGAACCATCAACGAATGGATATCTAAAGTAGTATAACTTCCCTTGTGTTTCTTCATGTTCTACTTCGATATTTGATAAAGCAGTCTTCGCTTCAACATCCCAGTTAATAATACGGTGTCCACGATAAATATAACCTTTTTCATACATCTTTAAAAAAACATGGTTGACCGCTTTATTTAAGTCATCATCTAAAGTAAATCTTTCTTTAGAATAATCTAATGAATTACCTAATGCAGCCCATTGATCATTAATATGATTTGCATATTCATCTTTCCAAGCCCAAGCTTGTTTAAGAAAGCCTTCTCTACCTAAGTCATAACGAGAAATACCTTGAGCGCGCAAACGTTCATCAACCTTTGCTTGCGTAGCAATCCCTGCATGGTCTTTACCAGGTAGGTATAAAGCATCATATCCCATCATTCTTTTTCTTCTGATAATAATATCTTGAAGCGTATTATCCCATGCATGCCCTAAATGTAGCTTACCGGTTACATTGGGTGGTGGTATCACAACAGTAAAAGGTTTTTTACTCTTGTCACCAGTTTTAAAGTAATTGTTTTTTAACCATATTTGGTAACGACCTTCTTCAACTTCTTTAAAGTCGTATTTCGTTTTTAGATTTGTCATTAACTTTTCCTCCTAAATAATCTAATCTTTTTAATTCATACATCATGATGTCTACTTTTGTTCCATCAAAATGGTCTCTTGGTTCAGTATGTGTATATAAAAAATTTGTTTTTTCAATCACACGTTTGGATTGTATATTATGTTTAGCATGTCCGCAAAAGACGGCATCTAGTTCCTGATTGATAAAAGCGTAGTCCAAAACTGCATTGACAGCTTCTACCATTAAACCTTGACCCCAATAAGCATCATCTAAGACATATCCAACTTCTTTAACATTATTAACTGCATTATCAAAGTTTCTAACATGTAAACCGATGGTTCCTATCAATTGATTTGTAGATTTTAATTCGATACCCCAGACTTCTTTATCTGAAATCATCATCTTTAAGATCTTACTTGATTCTTCAATAGAGGTATGTGGTTTCCATCCAGCGTTAGGGCCAATATTAGGCTTTCTAGCATATGAATAAAACGGAACTAAATCGTTTATATTTAAATCTCTTAAAATTAATCTTTTCGATACTAATGTTTTCATAGACACCTCAAACAAAATAAAAAGCCCTTAGATAATTCTAAGGACGAAAAGTTCGCGGTACCACCTTAGTTCTAAAAAAAAATTCATTTTAGCACTTCATTGTCTTTAACGCAGATATACGGATGAACCTACTAAAAGTTTCAGAACATCAGCTCCAAGGCTACCTTCATAACGGCTTATCAGATTTTTCACCAACCAATCTGTCTCTTAAATCAAGCGAGTTATTACTCTTCCTCTTCATTGCTACTGAAGGTATTTTATCATAATAAAAGGATAAAGTAAAGGTATAGAGCAATTATTGAGTACTGTTTTTAAGTTCGTTTATGGTTTCTAGTTGCCATTTAAGTTCTTCAAGGAGTAAGACTGAGTCTTTGGTTGCAGCAACTGCCCTAAGGGCATATTTAGCAGCATTGATGGCATGTGTTTTGACATGAGATGTTGCTGCAGCATGTCCACAAGCCCTAGCTGCGAAAGTTGCGGAAGGATTTGATGATGATCTTGCTGCTGCATGTGCTGCAAATGCTTTATCTCTTGCTTCGGGTACTTTTATTTCATTAGCGACAAAATGATTTGCAGCTAAGATAGCTTCTTCAGGTCTTTTATCATCTGGATAAGCTTGAGTGAAATAGAAAAGAACATGGTTAGCACAAAGTGCTGCCCACGTTATACAAGTCTTATGATCAATATTTTTGATGAGTTCTTCCATTTGTTTATTTAAGTCGTGGTTATTTGAATTTTTCATAATTATCCCACTTTTACTTTTCGATTTGTGATTTTAGTTAGAGTCAATAAGCTCATAATTTCAGATTGCTTTTGACTCTTGACTTCCCTTGTGAAGATTTCTAAGTTAATTATTTGAAATTGCTGTAGCCATTATCATTTTGATTTTCATATCTAAAGTCTTGAAGTAATCAATGTAGAGTAAACATATTCCTAGGGTTAACAACATTGAGATTTCGTAGTAATTATTATCATACAACCACAATGATGCTGAAATTTTATGATATAACTTTTCTTTTAAAATATCACATTGAATGGTTGCAAATTCATCTTTGTCATCAAATGTTTTGTCATATAGATCAATGAAATCATTTTTTTCTTTAAGTGAATATTCATTATTAATCAAATTTTCTAGTTTTAGTGAGTTATCACTCATATGTTTTTTGATCCGTATTTTAAAAATACAGTTTTTATTAATATCATGTATTATATATTTACCTTTTCTAAATGTTCCAAAATACTCATAGTCGCTATACACATAGTATCTCTTTTTAGAAAATATGAAATCAAATTTGTCAGTCATATTATATTCGTTTGCTTCAAAAAAACTGAATTTTTTAATATTTTTGTTCAAAATATTAGTTACTACTATGTTTTCTTTACTGTCAAATCTTTCAAATAAAGTTTGCGTTTCATTGGTTTCAATCAAATTGAATTTCTCTCGATTGTTTTTTAATACACGATTTATTCTACGGATTTTTTTTATGATATATTTATAATCATTTATGACCAGATTGATATCAGTGATATATTTTAATTTTACTAATGTATTCACAGTTGAATCATATAGGTCATGAAGAGTAACTTGTTTTGAATAGTCGTAATCAATTTGATTAAAAAATAGCTTGACTTTACACATAAAAGAATATGGAAAAAACATAACAATCTCCTTTAGTTATGCTAAATAAATAGTTTTATGCTGAATTTGGTTTGTTTCAAATTTTATACTATCTCTTTGATATTATGATTATAAAAAATGTTAAATGATACAACATATACAACCTTGCATCATTAATATTTCTATAATTTGATTCTACTTCTAAACTCTGCTTCAATTTGATCGATATTTTGTTTCGTCACACTTGAATAAGCGTAAAAAGTACCAGGGTTTCCTAATCTTTTCTTTATATCTTGTTCCTGTTTTTGTTGTTTTGTTTTTTGAATCTTATCTTTTTTAGTTGCTACTATAATAATATCTTTACCTAAATTCTTCAGGAATTCATAAGTTTCAATATCATCAACCGTAGGTCCTACCTTAAAATCTATCAATAAACAGACAGCTACCAAATTTTTCGAGTATATCAAAAAGTTCTCAAGCATAATAACAAACTCATCTTTTTGACTTTTTGAGCGCTTTGCATAGCCGTAGCCAGGTGCGTCAACAAAATAAAAAGACTCATCGATTAAATAAAAATTCAAGGCAATTGTCTTACCTGGTGTATTCGATGTTCTTGCTAAATTCTTTCGATTCGTTAATGTATTAATAAATGTTGATTTACCAACATTGCTTCTGCCTAACAATAAAATTTGAGGTAATTGTTCTGGTTCATCCTTCAAATCTACGATACTTTTAATATATTCAGCTTGTTTAATCATATCATCATTCCTTTTCTAAGAAAAAAGTAGTCCGAAGACTACTTTAATTATAACTTATTTAATCGCGTATTGGAAGACATCATTCACATTTTGAACAGTGATGATTTCTAACTCATCTCTAACTTCTTGAGGGATATCATCGATATCCTTTTCATTATCTTTAGGAATGAGTATAACTTTTAATCCACTTCTGTGTGCTGCAATCGCTTTTTCTTTTAATCCACCTATAGGTAGAACATATCCACGTAGTGTGATTTCTCCGGTCATACCAACATCTTTTTTCACATACTTTTGAGTAGCAGCGGATACAATAGCTGTTGCGATTGTTATCCCTGCAGAAGGTCCATCTTTTGGAATTGCACCTTCAGGTACGTGAATATGGAAGTCGTTATTGTTAAAGATATCTGGATCGATATCAAACTCTAAAGCTTTTGATTTAATAAAGCTTAATGCTGTTTGAGCACTTTCCTTCATAACATCACCGAGTTTACCAGTTAACACTAAGTTACCTTTACCTTTGTAATAGGTGACTTCAACAGGCAGTGTATCTCCACCAAATTGTGTATAAGCTAAACCAGTAGCTACCCCAATTTGTTCTTTCTTATCTGCGATATTATGAACATATTTAGGTTTACCAATATAAGATTCAATATTTTCAGGTGTAACTGCAATACTAGGTTTCTTCGTTAATAATATCTCTTTAATTGCTTTACGAACTAACGCTCCAATAAAGCGATTAAGTTCACGAACACCAGCTTCTCTTGTATAGTGTTGGATAATATAGAAAATAGATTTATCATCAATTGAAAATTGCTTATCATTGATTCCGTGACTCTTTAATTGCTTCGCAAGTAAATGACGACGGGCAATTTGGAATTTTTCTTGTTCTGTATAAGATGATAGTTCAACGATTTCCATTCTATCTCTAAGTGGTGCAGGTACATTTTCTAAATAGTTTGCTGTTGTAATAAATAAAACTTGTGATAAATCATAAGGTTCTTCAAGATAGTGATCACTAAAATTAGCATTTTGCTCTGGATCTAAGACTTCAAGCATTGCTGATGCAGGGTCTCCCTTGAAATCTGATGACATCTTATCAATTTCATCTAATAAGAAAACAGGGTTAACTGTCTTCGCATCTTTCATACCTTTAATAATGCGTCCAGGCATTGCGCCAATATAAGTTCTTCTATGCCCACGAATCTCTGATTCATCTCTAACACCACCAAGTGATTGCTTCACAAATTTTCTATTTAAGGCTTCAGCAATACTAATTGCTAATGACGTCTTTCCGACACCTGGAGGTCCTACAAGACATAAAATCGTCTGTGGATTTCTCTTCGTCATTACTTTAACAGCAAGATATTCTATAATTCTTTCTTTAACTTTTTCTAAGCCATAATGGTTTTCATCTAGCTTTTGTTGTACTTTATTTAAATCAGCAGTATCTTTAGATGATTTTTTCCAAGGAAGTTCGACCAATAAATCTAAGTAAGTTTTGATAATACTAGATTCTGCCATTGCTGCTGGTGTACTTTGAAAGCGACTAAGTTCCTGAAGCGCTTTTTCTTCAATTGCTTTTGGCATCTTCGCTGCCAAAATCTTTTTTCTTAATTCATCAATTTCTTCTTCTTTTTTCGCTTTATCGCCTAATTCATTTTGAATGGCTCTCATTTTTTCTCTTAAGTAATACTCTTTTTGGTTTTCATCAATAGACTTTTTGATTTCATCATTAATCTTTTGTTCAAGATCAACAATCATCTTTTGTTTATTAATATCTTCTAACAGCATTCTTAAGCGTTTATTCAAATGAAGTTCTTCTAAATAACGATATTTGGTTTGTTCTGGTGATTTTAAGTTGAAAATCACCAAGTCACAAACTTTTTCACTCGTTAGTCCTTGTTGTACTTTCTCTAGAACTTGATTATTAGGGTTTAAAATGGTTTGTGCATGATTAGCAACTTCAGTAACAATCATCTTGACTAAAGTAACTTCTTCGTCAACATCACCATTAATCGTATTTTTTTCCTCATATTCCACAACGAAATAAGGGTCTGTAAGAAAATACTCTTTGACCTTTATACGTTGGATGACTGATAATTTTACTTTATAGGCATCATTAGGCAATTTAATCTTCATTTGTACCTTAACGAGTGTCCCATACTCTTCGATATCTTCAACAGTAGGGTTTTCAATCATCGGGTTTTTTTGAATTAAGACAATTGCATAGGATCCGAAGTTTTTTTCAGCCTCTTCAACTGCTTTAAGTGATACTTTTCTACCGACTTCAATTCTAAAGTCGTTATTTGGGATTGGTACCGTTCCACGAACGATAATCGCAGGTAGGCTTTTTGATAGTTCCATGTCTTTTCACATCCTTCACATTATTCAATCATATTATAGCATATATTGATAAATTTGCAATCATAACACATGAGTGCCAATTCATTTTTTTTAAAGAAGGGAACGAAGTCCCCTTTTTTAAACTTTTACTGCAGAATCAATAACAAATTTGTATGCTTTATTCAAGACAACATCACTTGTTAAGATGTTTGCAGGTAGATACTTTTTAACTTCTTCAACAGGCATGTTGTAGCGTTTTGCAAGTTCTTCATACTTTTCATTAACTTCTGCTTCAGTTGCAGATAAGCCTTCAGCTTTTGCAATGGCTTCAATGACTAAAGTCGTTTGTACACGTTTTTTAGATTCTTCAGCGATTTGTACTTCAAACTGTTCAGGTGTCACACCTGACATCGATAAGAACATATCCATTTCTAGTCCATATTGTTTTGCTTGTTGTTCAACGTTTGCTTTTGCTTGCTTAATTTCTTCATCAATCATCACTTGAGGAATTTCAACATTTGCTCCATCAATAACTTTTGTTAATAATTCGTTTGTCATTTGATTATCTGCATCTGCTTGTCTTTTTTCTTCTAATTCTTTTTTGGTTGCTTCTCTAAACTGTTCAACAGTCGTTATACCTTCTTTTTTAAGTGATTGAACGAATTCATCATTTAATTCACTTTCAACTTTAGCTTTAACTTCATGAAGTTTAATTTTAAAGACAACTTCTTTTCCAGCTAAGTTTTCTGCTTGGTATTGCTCAGGGAATTTAACGTTAATATCTTTTTCTTCACCTGACTTCATGCCTACCATTTGTTCTTCAAATCCTGGAATAAATTGGTTTGAACCAATTTCTAATGAATGATTTTCAGCTTTGCCACCTTCAAAAGGAACACCTTCCAAAAATCCTTCAAAATCAAAGATTGCTGTATCTCCAAGTTCAATGACACCATCTTTAGGCTCTAATTGACCGCTTTGAGAAACTTGTTTTTTAATTTCTGCTGCAACATCTTCATCAGTAACAGTCGCATCTATTTTTTTGATTTCCACACCTTTGTATGCGCCTAATGTTACTTCAGGTTTAACTTCAGCAACGATACTTACTGAAAATGTTTCTCCGCGTTTAATGCTTTTAACATCAACATCAATATCTGGTTGACCTACGATTTCATAATCTGGATGCTCTTGAGCTTCATGATACTTATGATGTAAAACGTGATTGAGTGCATCTTCATAGAGTGTTTCAACACCAAATTTCGTTTCATAAATATTTCTAGGTACTTTTCCTTTTCTAAATCCTTTTAATTCCACATCTTTGACAACATGCTCAAATGCATGGTCAAGACCGTGTTCAAATTCTTCTGGCGTTACATCGAATGTATAACGTACTTTATTGTCTTTTGTTTGTTCTACTTTCATTTTTAATTCTCCTTTATATCGTGCGTATTTGTGTGGATAGACCTTTTATATTATAACATAATTTATTTTTAGTTAAAGACATTTGGCAAAACATTGTATATTTTGTAAAATTAAGATAAAATATACTTAATTGAAATGAGGTGTCCTTAGATGATAACAATCAAAGAAGTCAAGACGAATCGTGATGCTTGGCGCTTTACAGAATTTCCTAATAAACTTTACAAGAAAGTTCCAGCATTTGTTCCAGCGTTATCGCTTGATGAAAGAACAGTATTTAATCCTAAGAAAAACCCAGTCTTTGAGTACTGTGATGCTGTTAGATATTTAGCATATGATGGAAAGAAAATCGTAGGTCGTATTGCTGGTATTATTAACCACAAATGGAATAACGCCTATAACATTAAAAAAGCTAGATTTACCAGAATCGATATGATTGATGATCTTGAAGTAACGAAAGCTTTAATTGAACAAGTAACTACTTGGGCAAAAGAAAAAGGAATGGATACTTTAATTGGACCGATTGGATTTACGGATTTGGATCGCCAGGGCATGCTCGTTGATGGATTTGATCAATTAAATATGTTTATTACGATTTATAATCATCCTTATTATATGAAACATTTAGAAGCCTTAGGATTTGTTAAAGATGTTGATTGGACAGAAAAACAAATCAAATGGCCAAGTGAGGTTTCCGAAAAAGTTAGACGTGGTGCAGAAATCGCAAGACGTAGATATGGATATCGTTTGCTTAAGTTTAAAAAGAAAAAAGAAATCTTTAAATATATTTATGAAGCTTTCGATATGTTTAATGTCGCATTTAATGAATTATATGGATTTTATCCGATCACCAATAAAGTCATGGACTACTACATTAAGCAAGTCATCTCTATGGTTCAACTAGAATATATTTGGTTAGTCCTAGATAAAGAAGATAAAGTGGTGGCATTAACAGTCGTGATGCCGAGCTTAGCTGAAGCAAACAAAAAGAACAAAGGAAAATTATTTCCATTTGGTTGGTTCAGAGTTTTAAGAGGTTTAAAGAAATACGATGTCATTGATCTCTACTTCATCGCAATCGACCCTAAACATCAAGGACATGGTATTATCGCGATGATTTGGGAAGATGGTATTGAAACCGGAATTAAACACAATGTAAAATATGCAGAAACCGGTCCAGAGCTTGAATTAAACGTAGCAATTCAAAACCAATGGAAAGATTTTGAATGGGTTGAACATAAGCGTAGACGTTGTTATACAAAATCAATTTAAGAGGTGCGAAAGCACTTCTTTTTTTTAATGATGTAAATATCCCCATATTATTTAACCTTGTTTTAACTATGGTATAATAATGCTAATGTGGAGGTATCGCATGAAAAAATTTCATTTACAAAAAAACTATGCAATCATAAATTTTGATGCAGCAATATGTGACTCTGAAGTCAAAATTATTTCTTCGAAAAGTTTTGAACAACTCTTAGTCCAATATGTTAGAAAACTAAGGAATGAAAAAGATCCTATGATGGATAGATTAAAAGGCATAAGAGCATCCATGATGTTGGATGCTTATAAGCTTTTACTCATCTATCCTTATGAAGATGTTAAGAAAAAACATCCCAACTTAAATACGTTATTAAATCAAAGAGACACTTTTTATCATTTTACTGAAAAGTTTTATGATTATTGGAGAAAGCTTGAACGCTTTGGTGTCATGAGTAGTTCTAAGAACTACGCACAAAGTGTAAAAGCACCTGATCTAATTTCAATCTCTGACCGTTTTAATGAGCGGATTCTATATCTATATAGAACATTATCTCAAAACCTCTTAGGAGAAGATTTTAAGGTCTATCGTCAGCTTCCTGCAGGTGTAAATGCGAATGTTATGTTAGTTCCGCACCGGTTTACGTATAGTGAAGCGTATGCGAGTCTTCAAAATGTTGGGTTTATTACAAGACTACTAACTAGACCACCCTTTATGGTTTACTCACAAAGTAATACAAGACAGGGGATTTTCCAAGAAATCTTCGAAAATCCATTGAAAGATTTAAGTATTAATAAGTTGCATTACTTCTGTTACCCTGTCTGGGTAGGACCTCTACTCACTTTTGTTTATTTCCACCGTGACTTTATGCATCATGGCGTAGCCTTAAGTAATTTATTTGAACCTGCTATTTATGATGACTATAAAGATCGTAAACCTGAGTTAGTTTATGTTTACGGAATTAGAGAAGAACAATTTGATGGCAAGTATTATCATGACAAGGAAGAAGATTTATATATCGGCTTTGTTTCAAGAAACACAAAAAACGATTATTTTGGTTATTTAAAGAAAATGTTACTCACCCTACATAACGTTAGAATGATAGATCGTAACTATTTACCAATCCATGGTGCAATGGTAAATGTTGTATTAAATAATGATGAAGAAAGAAATATCGTCGTGATTGGTGATAGTGGTGCAGGTAAATCTGAAACACTTGAAGCCTTAAGACAAATTGGTAAAGAATATATTAAAACCATGAATGTTATTTTCGATGATATGGGAACCTTTATCATCGATGGTAAGAAATTATATGCTCATGGTACAGAAATCGGTGCATTTGTTAGATTAGATGACCTAGATAGTGGCTATGCATATCAAGAAATTGATCGCTCTATCTTTATGAATCCTGATCAAACGAATGCAAGAGTCATTCTTCCGGTTTCCTATTATAAGTTTATTATGATGAACCACAAAGTAGATTACTTATTATATGCAAATAATTACAATGAAACTGATGAAGGTGTTAGATTCTTTGATCATATTGAAGATGCACTAGAAGTCTTTAGACGTGGTCAAAGATTTGCTAAGGGAACAACAAGCGAAGTTGGTTTAGTTGAAAGTTACTTCGCAAATCCTTTTGGTCCAGTGCAACGCATGGAACAAACTGATAAGATTTTAGTTGAGTATTTCAATGTCCTTTATCAACAAAAAGTTAAAGTTGGAGAAATATACACACAACTTGCAGTACCTGGTCAAGAAGGCATTGGCACAGTCAAGGCAGCTAGAAAGTTAATGGAATACTTGAAGACAAGTTTTAAAAAATAAGATGCCACGAGCATCTTATCGTTTAAACTCTAGTATTCATCAGATTTTCGATTAAAGAAAGTACTACTCTAATTTGTCCATGTGTAATAGATAGTGATTCTTTTTTTTCCAACACATTACAAACATGTTCATAAAAAACATTAGGTTCAACTAATATAGGTGGTAATTTCATCTTATTGATGGCATCCTCAGAAGGGGGTGCCATTGTTTTTGTTAATCCATTACCTGCTTTTACAGTTTGGCTATGGGTTTCTTCAAGTGGTAAAATAAGTTGATTGATATATCCATCTAAGTTCCAATCGTTTATTATTGCAGTCCCATTCAATCCTTTAACATACCATCTCGGTAACTTAATAAAATTAGTTGTTTGAACTTCAATAAGAACATCTGTTGAATCATCGAAATAAAGATGTAATAAAAATCCATCATCTACTTCATGTCCCAAAATTGTTGAGAAATCAATTGAATATTTTATTATCTTTGCATCTTTCAATAACATGATTTGGTCAATGAGGTGAACACCCCAATCATAAAGCATTCCCCCACCTTGATCTCTTTTACGTCTCCAGTCGCCAGGAATACCATTGCCCCCATGTACACGAGATTCAATATGAAAAACCTCACCTATTAAGTGAGAATCTATTATTTTTTTTACGGTTAAGAAATCAGAGTCCCATCTTCTATTTTGATGAACGATGAGCTCCCTTTTTTGCTTTTGTGATAAAAAAGACATTTCATCGAATAATTTGGTTGATAAAGTGACTGGTTTTTCACATATGACGTGTTTATTCGCATGGAGCGAATGCATGACAAGCTCATAATGAGAATCATTTGGTGTAGCAATTAGCACTATATCAACAGTTAAATCATGCAACAAATGATCGAGTGATTCATAAACATGAATGTTTTTAGACTTGGCTAAATCATTTCTGTCTTTTTTAATATCGAAAATACCTTTCAACCTTAAGCTTTTTGTATTTATAATATGTTCTGCATGATATGCACCGATACCACCATAACCAATAATTGCTATACCATAATTAGCCATGTTTTAAATCCACCACATATGATCAAGTTTATCGCTAATCAAAATTGTTTTTAGGTTTGAAACTGCTTTATGAAAGCCTTCATCAATCGTCATTATAGGATCTTCATGTTCAATACTGATCACATGGTCATAACCATAAATCCTAAGTGTATCTAGCATTTTTGCCCAATCAAACATACTGTGTCCATGACCAACGGTTCTAAAGTTCCATGATCTTGTTTGAATCTCTCCATAAGATTGCATATCTGTCAATCCATACATGTTAATTGCCTCTTGATCTAGATAGGTATCTTTTGCATGAAAATGAAATATAGCCTTTTCTTTCCCAAGTATCTTAATAGCGGCAACCGGGTCTATGCCTTGCCACCAAAGATGGCTAGGATCAAAATTAACACCAATGTTTTTTGATGTATTTTGACGAAGTTTAAGAATTGTGTGAGGTGTATGGCAAGAAAAACCTCCATGAAGTTCAATAGCAATTTTCACATGCAGTTTCTCTGCTAACTTGCCAATTTCTTTCCAATAAGGTATAAGTTTTTTTTCCCATTGCCATTGATATATATCACGATATACTGTTGGCCACGTTGCAACTGGCCAATTTGGATATTTTGCATTTTCATGATCTCCTGGGGTACCAGAGAATGTATTAACGACTTCAACATTGCATAGTGAAGCGAGTAAGAGGGTTTTCCTAAGTGTCTCATCAGCGATTCTTGCTTCTTCAGGGTCTGGTGAAACTGGGTTATTGTGACAAGAAAAAGCACTAATAATAAGTCCTCTTTTTTTAAATTTATCAAGATAATTCATCCTTTCAGCTTCATTGTCAAGTAACAAATCAATTGGACAATGATGATTACCTGGATTGCCTCCTGTACCAATCTCAACAGCTTCTAATCCCGCTTTTTGTACCTTATCTAACATCTCATCTAAGCTTAAATGTCCAAATAGAGTTGTAAAAACACCTAATTTCATATCGTATATCTCCTTATGTTAAAAGTATACTGGTTTACCAGTTTTTGAAGATTTATATATTGCTTCCAAAATTTGAGTAACAACCAAGGCTTCATAAGGTTGAACAACACATTTCGTTTGATTCACAATTGAGTCAATCCATAATTTTGCTTCAACATCATGTGGTTCTTTTGAACCACCATCATTAAAATCGATACCTGCTGAACCAAACTCTATTTTTTTTGTATAGAGTTGGCCATGTTCTTCTCCATTTATGCTTAAGCCATTTTCCATATCCGCACCAGCTTGAGTTCCACAAAGTGTTGTCTTTGCTTCACCGATGTCAAGTGTATTCAAAGCCCAACTAGATTCAATGACAATCGTGGCACCATTTCTCATTTTAACAAAACCAAATCCCGAATCTTCAACGGTGAATTTCTTAGGGTCCCAAGAACCCCATTCATTTGCTGCATTTTCTATCCGAGAAAGTTTGTGATATGTCGTTCCTACTACATAATCTACCTCATAATTATTCATCAACCATAAAGTTAGATCGAGTGCATGAGTGGCTACATCAATAAGTGGCCCTCCACCTTGCTTTTGTTCATCAAGAAACACACCCCATGTTGGAACAGCTCTTCTTCTCAAAGCCTTTGCTTTTGCGTAGTATATTTCCCCTAGATAATTAGATTCGCAAAGTTTTTTTAAATAAATCGTATCTGCTCTAAAACGATTTTGATACGATACTGATAATTGCTTATTGTTTTTTAAACTTGCTTCATACATAGCTTTTGCTTCTTCATACGTCTTTGCCATTGGCTTTTCACACATCACATGCTTTCCATGATTAAGTGCAGCTATTGATATTTCTGCGTGTGAATTGTTTGGTGTACAAACATGAATGACATCAATTTCCGAGTTGTTCATCACTTGCTGATAATCTGTTGTAATCATTGCATTTTTGGTTCCATATTTTTTTGCAAGATGACTTGCTTTTTCTAGTATTAAATCACAAAAAGCCACAACTTCAACATTTTTAAGTTTAGAAAGTGCAGGCAAATGTTTCGCAGTTGCTATTGCTCCACAACCGATAATTCCAATTTTTAGTTTCATCAACTTCACCTATCTCTACGTTATTTTATTGATTATTCTTGTTAATATTTCTTCTAACTCGGTTTGTTGTTCTTCTGTTAAAGTAGATCGTGACGCATTATGTCCTTCAACCGCACCAGTAAACAAATCAACGACAATACCATCATTTAAAGCCATAAATGTTGGAGCAAACAACCAGTTTAACTCTGAATATGTGGAATGGCTTGCTAAAAATGATGTGTCAATTCGATGAATGATTTCTTGAAATTCAGCTTTAAGTACTGGGTTCTCATCTTCATCAAGTTCTACACCTCTTGTGGATAAAAAATTGAAATAAAATATTTCAGTGAATCCATACTCTTTCGCAATTTTATTGAAAGTAGGTAAATACTCTCTACAATATGGACATTGTTCAAACCCTAGATAAACTAATAATGATTTTTCTTGGTCAAACAAATTCAATAACTGATTATAATTAATTTCAATAATTATATGGTCCTTATCGTTTAACCATGGATTTTTATCGTAAACCTCATCTCCAGTTAAAGCTATAACCGTAAATACAATTTTGATTACTTCATCGTCATAATTCGCTGTTAAAGTAACTTTTTTATTGGATTCTCCTAATAATGGTCTTGTTACTTCTCCGGTCACAGATATTACATTTTCATCACTTGAAGACCAAAACACAACATGTGTTTCGGTCTCTGTTACAAGTGATATATTATTTCGAACATTATTTCTTGAGTCTCCATATGTCAATTGATAAAGTTCACTACCTTGATCATTTGTTTGACAACTAGACATCACGATGAAAAGTGTAATAATTAAGTTGAATAAGATATTTTTTTTCATTTTTGTTTGTTAAGCAATTCGACCAGATACAACGATTTCATAAATACGTGCTGCATTATCTGAACCACCATTTATAACCACCAATTTAACGTATCTAGCTTCGGTTGGTGTAATCGAATGATCAGTTCTATCATCAGTATTATTGGTTACGTGTACGACGGTCTGCCAATTGATATTATCAACACTTACTTGAATTTGGAACTCAACAGTATTATAACTCTTTTGTTCAACTGCTCCTGCATGATAAATTCTAAAATGACTCATATAGAAAACATCTGTAAAGTCAAGCGTAACATGTTTGTTCCCTGGTGTACTTGCAGTTGTTTCACACCATTTTGTACCAAAGAAATTTCCATCAATCAAATATCTTGGATGTTCTGCTGGAACGACAAAACCTGAAAAGTCAATCACTCTAGCATTTCCAGTTATGTTTGTCACTCTAGATGCTGCTTCAGATACAACAATGACACTATCAAGGTCTAAAACATCCTCACCAAATTGATTGACCGATGTTAATTTTACACCATAAACACCTTGATATGGATAAGTAACAGTTACTGAACCATTTTGATTGTATACGATATTTTCTGCGTCAACACCAGGGAAATCCCAAATCAATGTATCTGCTATAGGTGATTTTTGTGGTGTGAAAGTTACTGTTTGTCCTGCGCGAATCAATGAAGTGTTTACACTGAAGCGTGCTCTACCACCAACAATTGGATCATCCCAAGTAAAGATAATTTCCGACATCCCTATAACTTGTCCTAAACCATCAACTGCACGTAATATAATATTCGAAACATCTAAAAATTCACCATCGACTAATCTATTGATGTCTTTAACATAAGCATAGTTACTATATGTAGAGGTTAAATAGATGAGTTCACCTTCTACATTTTCATAGAAAATTTCATATAGTATATATCCGGTAACATCAATTTCAAGTGGGCTCCACGATAATCTCGCATCACCATAAATTCCGTATTGGAATGCTTGTTCAACTATTGTCAGATTCTCAATTGGAGTTAACTCTGTAACGACATCTTTTTGTCGGTAGAACGTCATTTCTCCTAACTTAAGATCATAATCAACAAAGACATCAGATTCAACATAATAGCCTATTGAAGTCATTTTTTTACCTTCGAATGCTGCTAAGCTGAATGCATCAGTTACCCATTCATTTTCTTGTGATGGTTCTAAATCAAAATAATGAACATCATCATACCAACCGTTTTCATTTTCGAAAGTTATACGAACTTGATTCGTTACACTCATATCATTAGTTTTGTAAGTCAATTGGAAATTTGAATCACTATAAATATCTAGATATGTCATGTAAACTTGGAATTCAGTTGCGTTATTTTCATCTAACTCACCATGAATATTCAGATTACCACCTTTTTGAAATGCATCGGTAAAATCAAAGTTAATTTTCAATGGATCACCACTACCATGACTATCTCTAATCCAACGCCATGTAGGCAATAAGTCTTGGACACTTAAGTTATTCCAACCATTTTGATAGTTCGTTACAACTTCTCCATCTAGATAGTATTGATGACCATTACCAGTACTGAAATTTGTGTGAAAATAATCGCCAATGATTGCTGTCTTTTCATTTACGAAACTAGAAATACCATACCATTCATTGGGTCTACCTACCATATCAACTGTTGACAGTCTTGGATCTCCTTCAGGTCCAACCCACATCTTATTTGCATTAATTGTAAATCTATTGTAGGTTCTTGGATTAGGTGGAAGTCCATCTTGGAAAAAAGTCCAACTTGACATATAAATACCCATTGATACATAGGGTTGATTATTTTCGTCAAAATATCTTTCCCATCTCCATGGCGTTTGTGTACCACTCGATTTTTCTATTCCGTATTGTTGTGTATCAAAACCTGCATATAAATCATATGGACTTCTTCCAACAGAAATAGCGGTTGCTGCTGCCTGGCTCATTTGACGACCAGCTCCATAGCGTCCATCCCATCTGAAATCCAAAAACATACTATTATGAACAATTTGATCTTCATCTTGGAAAAACATCATATTGTTATTATTTAAAGTACCTTGCCAACTGATATTACCAGATGTTACCATGGAATCATACCATTGAATTTCCATATCAAGACCTCGATCATTGATCAGTTGTTGCATATATAAACCCATCAAACTAAAATCTTGAGCAATATCGGCATTTGCACCTGAAGTTTCAAGATTAATAAACCAACCATCAAAACCATAGTACTCAGCGATATCTATTAATATTTTACCTACGATGTAATCACCGTTTTCATCTTTTTCTATTAAAGCTCTTGTTTCAGCTAAATCGCCACCATAGACAACAGGTTTCATAAAAATATTACCTAAAATTTTGACACCATTTTTATGGAATACATTAATGACATCTTGAGTTGGTGAGACGATGTTACCAGCACCACTCCATGTTACTGCTAAATCCATATATTGAAAATACTCGATCGTATATTGATCAAATCCTTGGAATGATGGGACACCACTTTCAATTTCAGTAATTTGATCTAGAATCGCAACTTTAACATCTGGATTCGCATTTGGGTTAACACTTTCTCCAGTTATTCTAGGTTGAAGTGGGATAACACCAGTATTAACATATGGATCATTATGAACTGGCACCCAGTTTTTAACACTAACAGCATTGAAAAACATCAATGTTGGGGTCACTCTCATGACTTCAGAAAGACCAGTATCAAGTGTAGCTGAACTAGGCATAACAGTAACTTCTCTAAATTTTGTGCTAAAGTTTCCATCAACATCGGTTACTTCAAAAACAATCTTGTAGTATCCAGGAAGTCCTGCATATTCGACAACATCACCTTTACCATCAAGGACAGTAATCTCAACTTGATCTGATAAATCCATACCTAAAACATCAGTAACATTAACGCCATCCATAAAATCAAAGTTATTAACATTTCTAACGTTAATGACCGATTCAGCCTCGGCAATAACAATCACTGGCTCACCGATGACGGGTTCGACAATCAATTGAAAAGGCACAGATGTTGTGATATTTCCATATTCATCTTGAGCTTCAAAAGTAATCTCATATGTATTTGACAAACCGAAAATTGGTTCACCATGTATTCTCATTAATGAAGTGATATTGTTTCCTTTAGCATCTGTAGCAGTAATATCAAAATAAGACATGACATTGCCACTAAAACCTCTCTCAACTGATAATTCGAAATTTTCAGGTAACCCATGGATGATAGGTTGACATTGAGTTAATGGGTTTTTGGATTCACAAATCCAATCTGGAGTGTCTCCACCATCCATTGCAACTTTAAGTTCATTGAGTCTAACAACTGCTTGACTTTTCATGGTATTAACTGCTGCTTCTGATAACTGTTCATCTAGTGTTTCTAACCAAGTATCAAGTAATTGATTATAATACTCTTGATATTCCGTATCATAACTATTGATAGTGTGATGATTAGCTAGTTCAATTTTCGCCTCACTAATAATCTCTTCTAATGTTTTCTCAACAGTCGGTGTAGGATCTTGTGTTGGTGTTGGATCACTTGATTCTTCTTGCCCACAGGCAATTAATGTTAAAGCTCCAAATAACAAAATAACAACTAATAATATTTTTTTCATTTTTTTCTCCCTTCAAATCTAATATATTTTAAATAATGATTATAACCTTCTTTTATTAGCATAATGGACAAGGTGCCATCGTTTCAACAATTTGCATTGAATCTTCAACAAATATCCACTCTTTAGACAATGAATCAAAATAAACAATAGACTGTATTTCAACGTATCTTCCTTCAAAATCTTCATCATAATCGAATGATAAATCTATGGTTATCAATGCATCAGAATCAGTGATTCTACCTTGATTTAGGTAACCTTCAATCGTTATTGCTGCAACATGTAATAAAATTGATTGAGCATTTGATTCCTTTAAAAAATCTAGAGATACTTCTTCATACACAGGTTCTTCATATGAGTGTGTCTCTAAAATTGTAGCAGTTGATAACTTATTGACAACTTTTATTTTAGGAACATATTGTTGATACATTAACTTTCCAGATATCTGGTATGCATCTCCTATATTAATTGTAAAAACGCCATGTAGTCCTTCAATTTGTATCATTGCACCTTCACTATACATCAAAATTTGATTCATGCCATTCTGTGCAATAACAATACCTTCAACACCATAAAAGTATTCACTTAAGTAGTTGCCATTTTCATCCACTTGATCTGATATTGAAGCAAACTCACTGATGATTGAAAATACATCTTGGTAGTCAACAATTGGTATTTCTATATCATCATCGTCATCGTCGTCTAAAGCTTTTGCTGTGACGATGTATTCTTTTGTGTATACAAGTGTTCCATAAATCATTGTTGCTTTTAACGTAATATCTATATCTGCATTAGGTCGAGTAAAAATACCTGAATCACTTATAATACTACGCTCACTACTTGTCCATATGATTTCTAAACCCCATATATCTGTAAAATTTAACGGAAGGCTTATATTTTTCTCTATATTTGTCTTGTCTTCAAATAAAGTGTCTAGCTTACCAACAGCAAGTCCGAAAGCTATGGTTGCTAATTCTTCATTAGATTTTTTCTTTGGTGTAGCGCCACAAGAAATCAAACTAAAGATTAAACCAAAAAGTAATAATATAAACGTCATTTTACGCATCAATCAGTCACCTCATCTCTTTTTTTATCGGTTAAAAAAACATAATAATTGAATTTTGGATAATTCCTTAATGCTTGTATAAGAATTAAGAAAATGATGCTCAGTAGAGTAACATAGATATAAAACTTAGAAAAATCATAAGTTAAAATTGCCTCTCCAGACATTTGATATGATATGAATATGAGTAAACCATACCAAACAATAATACCTTGATAATGGCATCCATAATGTTTTAGCCATTTCCAATCGATGATCAACTCACGTTTAATCAAAATATAAACTTGAATGAGTAGTGCAATATTTAAAGTATAGATCATTACGGTTTGAACTGATAAAAAGATTGTCTGAAAAGTTTGTGTACCTTCAACAAATAATGAAGAACTGTTGATTAAGAAGAATAAGCTGGTTAATAATAAAGCGAACAAAGTATAAGTACCATTTCTAATGATGATTCGAGTTGATAATTGATTTTGATTGAAGATATGATTTCTTAATATAGATCCAAGAGCGAAAAAAATCATATTATATAACATCAAATTTTTTTCAATTAAATAAACATATAAAACACCGAATAGTGATGTAAATGTCGATGGTAATAAGATTAAAACTAATGAAACGATGCTTATAACTAAAACCCATTTAAAATATGTTTTCTTATCTTTTCCATATTTAGAAAATAAATAAGCTATTAAACTATAAAATGGAATCGCCAATAAAAGAGATAATCTAAAATAAGCATCATAAGTGCGATTAAGTAGCAATCTAAAATAAAACCTACTTAAGTATTCCCACAGACCATATACTTTTATATAATTCGAATAAATTAAGAAGGTATAAATAATAAGCGCAACCAAATAAGCAATAAGCGGTCTTAATCCAAACTTAAGAAACCATTGTTTAAAAGATAAATCTTTGAAATTCTCATAAGGCATAGTATAACCAATAAGCCCAAAAAAGACGGGTATCATAAATATTGAAATAACATACTTAATGAAGATAACATCTTTACTACCTTGAATAAAAGCATCTATCATCATAAGAAACATAATGAATCCAAGCAAAACATAAACGAGTTGCTTATCAGGTTCTACTTTTACTTTTCTACTTTTTTTTAAATTACTATTTTTCATATAACAT